>JOHN01000207.1 GCA_000719695.1 Streptomyces sp. NRRL F-6131 | reverse complement strand
TCCTGGCGGACCTCGTCGGGCAGGTCGGTGACGTCCGGCAGGCCGAGCTCCTCGCCCTGGTAGACGTAGGCGGAGCCGGGCAGGGCGAGCATCAGCAGGGTCGCGGCGCGGGCGCGGCGCAGACCGAGCGCGCGGTCGCCGGGGGTGCGGATCTGGGTGCCCAGGCCGGGCGGGTTGGCGAACCGGGTGGCGTGCCGGGTG
>JOHN01000206.1 GCA_000719695.1 Streptomyces sp. NRRL F-6131 | reverse complement strand
TCCTGGCGGACCTCGTCGGGCAGGTCGGTGACGTCCGGCAGGCCGAGCTCCTCGCCCTGGTAGACGTAGGCGGAGCCGGGCAGGGCGAGCATCAGCAGGCTGGCGGCGCGGGCGCGGCGCAGACCGAGCGCGCGGTCGCCGGGGGTGCGGATCTGGGTGCCCAGGCCGGGCGGGTTGGCGAACCGGGTGGCGTGCCGGGTG
>JOHN01000205.1 GCA_000719695.1 Streptomyces sp. NRRL F-6131 | reverse complement strand
ACATCGAGGCCGTGATCCACCTCGCTCCCCCGAGCGGCGACGCCGAGGTCGACACCGCCGTCATCGCGGCGCTGGCCACCCCGCTGCGCGGCACCGGCCGCCCGTTCGTCTACACCAGCGGCGTCTGGGTGCTCGGCGCCACCGGCGACGCCCAGGAGGTCGACGAGCAGGCCCCGACCAACCCGATCGACCTCGTCGGCTAC
>JOHN01000204.1 GCA_000719695.1 Streptomyces sp. NRRL F-6131 | reverse complement strand
GTAGCCGACGAGGTCGATCGGGTTGGTCGGGGCCTGCTCGTCGACCTCCTGGGCGTCGCCGGTGGCGCCGAGCACCCAGACGCCGCTGGTGTAGACGAAGGGGTGGCCGGTGCCGCGCAGCGGGGTGGCCAGCGCCGCGATGACGGCGGTGTCGACCTCGGCGTCGCCGCTCGGGGGAGCGAGGTGGATCACGGCCTCGATGT
>JOHN01000203.1 GCA_000719695.1 Streptomyces sp. NRRL F-6131 | reverse complement strand
TCGGGTGCGCCGGGGGTCTGGTGGAGGACGTCGAGGAGGTTCCAGCCGGTGTGGGGCTGGAGCGCGGTGGCGCAGGCGGTGAGGTGTTCGGCGAAGACCGGTGAGGTGTGCATCAGTTCGGTGCCCATGCCGGTCCACTGGGAGCCCTGGCCGGGGAAGACGAAGACGGTCCTGCCGGGCTGGGCCGCAGCCGTGCCGGTGACGAC
>JOHN01000202.1 GCA_000719695.1 Streptomyces sp. NRRL F-6131 | reverse complement strand
TTCGTGCAGGTCGGAACTTACCCGACAAGGAATTTCGCTACCTTAGGATGGTTATAGTTACCACCGCCGTTTACTGGCGCTTAAGTTCTCAGCTTCGCCCCGACGAATCAGAGCTAACCGGTCCCCTTAACGTTCCAGCACCGGGCAGGCGTCAGTCCGTATACATCGCCTTACGGCTTCGCACGGACCTGTGTTTTTAGTAAACAGTCG
>JOHN01000201.1 GCA_000719695.1 Streptomyces sp. NRRL F-6131 | reverse complement strand
TTCGTGCAGGTCGGAACTTACCCGACAAGGAATTTCGCTACCTTAGGATGGTTATAGTTACCACCGCCGTTTACTGGCGCTTAAGTTCTCAGCTTCGCCTGGCCGAAACCAAGCTAACCGGTCCCCTTAACGTTCCAGCACCGGGCAGGCGTCAGTCCGTATACATCGCCTTACGGCTTCGCACGGACCTGTGTTTTTAGTAAACAGTCG
>JOHN01000200.1 GCA_000719695.1 Streptomyces sp. NRRL F-6131 | reverse complement strand
GCCGCGGAGGCGGCCGGGCGGACCGCCGTCGCGGTCGGCTGGGACGGCGCCGCCCGGGCCGTGCTGGAGGTCGCCGACGCCGTCCGGCCGACCAGCGCCGAGGCCGTCGCCGAACTCCGCGCGCTGGGCCTGCGGCCGGTCCTGCTCACCGGCGACAACCGGGCCGTCGCCGAGGCGGTCGCCGCCGAGGTCGGCATCCCCGCCGAGGACGT
>JOHN01000199.1 GCA_000719695.1 Streptomyces sp. NRRL F-6131 | reverse complement strand
ACGGTGACCGGGGGTCCGGATCCGGTGGTTTCGACGCATACGGCGGTGGCTTCGCCGACCTCGTCGCCGTCGCCGCAGGCCCGTCTCACGGTGTCGAAGGTGCTGCTGACGAACCCGGTGGTGCCGGGGCAGCAGATCCAGTGGCAGGTGAGCGTCAGGAACGACGGTCCGTCGCGGGCGCGGAATGTGGTGGTGACGGACCAGGTTCCGGC
>JOHN01000198.1 GCA_000719695.1 Streptomyces sp. NRRL F-6131 | reverse complement strand
GGAAGCCCTGTGAGGGGTGGAGTTGACCGGTACTAATAGGCCGAGGGCTTGTCCTCAGTTGCTCGCGTCCACTGTGTTGTTCTGAAACAACGACCCCCACGGCATGGCCTGTCGTGGGTGCGGTTGACAGTTTCATAGTGTTTCGGTGGTCATAGCGTGAGGGAAACGCCCGGTTACATTCCGAACCCGGAAGCTAAGCCTCACAGCGCCGA
>JOHN01000197.1 GCA_000719695.1 Streptomyces sp. NRRL F-6131 | reverse complement strand
GGAAGCCCTGTGAGGGGTGGAGTTGACCGGTACTAATAGGCCGAGGGCTTGTCCTCAGTTGCTCGCGTCCACTGTGTTGTTCTGAAACAACGACCCCCATCCCGTTGGCCGGGGTGGGTGCGGTTGACAGTTTCATAGTGTTTCGGTGGTCATAGCGTGAGGGAAACGCCCGGTTACATTCCGAACCCGGAAGCTAAGCCTCACAGCGCCGA
>JOHN01000196.1 GCA_000719695.1 Streptomyces sp. NRRL F-6131 | reverse complement strand
CTACTCGTTCTCCGGCGACTTCATCCAGGTCTTCGGCGAGCAGAACCCGGACCAGGGCAACCTCGGCATCACCATCGACGGCGGCACCCAGCAGGTCGTGAGCACCGTCCCCGCCGACGGGAAGCGCCACGCCAACGTCCCCGTCTACTCCGCCGGCGGGCTCGGCACCGGCAACCACACCATCGTGATCACCAAGCTCTCCGGCCAGTACGCCACCCTCGAC
>JOHN01000195.1 GCA_000719695.1 Streptomyces sp. NRRL F-6131 | reverse complement strand
GTCCGCCGACCGCGGCTACGGCGACCTCGGCAATGACGTGCGCTACGCCACCGCCGACGGCTCCACGGCCACCTACAGCTTCACCGGCACCTCCGTCCAGGTCTACGGTGAGCAGCACACCGATCAGGGGAACCTCGGCGTCAGTGTCGACGGCGGCACCCAGCAGGTCGTCAACACCGTCCCCGCCGACGGGGTCCGACGCTCCAACGTTCCCGTCCACACCGTCACCGGCCTCGG
>JOHN01000194.1 GCA_000719695.1 Streptomyces sp. NRRL F-6131 | reverse complement strand
TCGCGCAGGTCCTCGACCTGGGGGGAGTGGGAGGCGTAGTCGACGGCGATCCGGCGGGCCTGGATGCCGTCGGCTTCGCAGCGGGCGGTGAGGGCGTCCAGTTCTTCGGGGGTGCCGGAGACGACGACCTGTTCGGGGCCGTTGACGACGGCGATCTGCAGACCGGCCGTGAGGTGGGTGGTGATGCGTTCCTGCGGGGCGAGGACGGAGAGCATGCCGCCGCGTCCGGAGAGGCGGA
>JOHN01000193.1 GCA_000719695.1 Streptomyces sp. NRRL F-6131 | reverse complement strand
GCCGTAGTACTCGGGTGTTCCCTGGGTGCGGGCCCGGTCGACCAGGATGGCGGGGATGCCGCCGCCGCGGCCGTACACGATGGCGGGTCGGACGACGATGGCGCGCACGCCTTCGGCGGCCTCGGCCAGGACCCGCTGTTCGATCAGTGGGCGGTAGCCGACGAGGTCGATCGGGTTGGTCGGGGCCTGCTCGTCGACCTCCTGGGCGTCGCCGGTGGCGCCGAGCACCCAGACGCCGCTGGTGTAG
>JOHN01000192.1 GCA_000719695.1 Streptomyces sp. NRRL F-6131 | reverse complement strand
GCCGTAGTACTCGGGTGTTCCCTGGGTGCGGGCCCGGTCGACCAGGATGGCGGGGATGCCGCCGCCGCGGCCGTACACGATGGCGGGTCGGACGACGATCGCGCGCACGCCTTCGGCGGCCTCGGCCAGGACCCGCTGTTCGATCAGCGGGCGGTAGCCGACGAGGTCGATCGGGTTGGTCGGGGCCTGCTCGTCGACCTCCTGGGCGTCGCCGGTGGCGCCGAGCACCCAGACGCCGCTGGTGTAG
>JOHN01000191.1 GCA_000719695.1 Streptomyces sp. NRRL F-6131 | reverse complement strand
GTTTTCCGTGCCGTTTCCGGCGCTTCCTTCATCCAACTCGCTGGTGTCTTCTGCGGCTTGACGCCCCGTCCGACGTTCCAAACTCTAGCCGATCCCCGCTCCGAAAAGCGAATCCGGCCGCAATCCCTGAAAACAGGCACACCGAATAACCCTGAGCCGGAACGCGTCGAAAGAAATAACGACACGCCTCGGCCCGTAACGGGAAGAGGTGGTGTTTCTGAGGATTGGCCGCCCCGGGACCGTCCGCGCCGATGCGTGTCCGGTGCTCCC
>JOHN01000190.1 GCA_000719695.1 Streptomyces sp. NRRL F-6131 | reverse complement strand
GGCACCGCGCGCGGCGGGGCGAGCACGCCGGCGGCGCGGCCGGCGGCGCGGGCGAGGTCGCGGACGGGGACGGCCGGTTCGCCGACGCCGTGCCAGGTGGTGCCGGCCTCGGCCCGCTCGGCGGCGGCGACGAATAGCTCGGCGAGGTCGTCGACGTGGACGGTCGGCCAGCGCACGTCCTCGTCGCCGTAGTACTCGGGTGTTCCCTGGGTGCGGGCCCGGTCGACCAGGATGGCGGGGATGCCGCCGCCGCGGCCGTACACGATGGCGGGTCGGACGACGAT
>JOHN01000189.1 GCA_000719695.1 Streptomyces sp. NRRL F-6131 | reverse complement strand
ACGTTGACGTTCTTCACGTACTGCTGGGTCAGCGTCGAGGCGCCCTGGGACGCGGTGCCGCTCTCCGCGTTCTTGCTGATCGCGCGGAGCACGCCCTTGAGGTCGACGGCGCCGTGCTCGTAGAAGCGGGCGTCCTCGATGTCGACCTGGGCCTGCCGCATGTACGGGGACATCTGGTCGGCGGTGAGGACGGTGCGGTCGCGCTCGTAGACCTTGGCGATCAGCCCGCCCTTGGCGTCGAAGATCTGGGTGGCCTGGGTGAGCGGCGGCGTCTTGAAGTCGTCCGG
>JOHN01000188.1 GCA_000719695.1 Streptomyces sp. NRRL F-6131 | reverse complement strand
CATCGCCGCCGCCGTCGCCACCGCCGCCACCGAACGGCTCGGCCCCCTGCCCACCGTCGAGGACTTCCAGAACCTCCCCGGCCTCGGCGTCCAGGGCGTCGTCGAGGGCCACGCGGTGATCGCCGGCCGCGCCACCCTGCTCACGGACCACGCGCAGCCGCTGCCCGCCCCGCTCGCCGCCGCCGGACGCGCCGCGGAGGCGGCCGGGCGGACCGCCGTCGCGGTCGGCTGGGACGGCGCCGCCCGGGCCGTGCTGGAGGTCGCCGACGCCGTCCGGCCGACCAGCGCC
>JOHN01000187.1 GCA_000719695.1 Streptomyces sp. NRRL F-6131 | reverse complement strand
GGCGCTGGTCGGCCGGACGGCGTCGGCGACCTCCAGCACGGCCCGGGCGGCGCCGTCCCAGCCGACCGCGACGGCGGTCCGCCCGGCCGCCTCCGCGGCACGCTTGGCCTCCGCCAGACCCACCGGCAGGTGCTGCGCCCACTCGGCGAGCAGGGCCTCCCGGCCGGCCACGACCGCGTGGCCGTCCACCACGCCCTGGACGCCGAGGCCGGGGAGGTTCTGGAAGTCCTCGACGGTGGGCAGGGGGCCGAGCCGTTCGGTGGCGGCGGTGGCGACGGCGGCGGCGATG
>JOHN01000186.1 GCA_000719695.1 Streptomyces sp. NRRL F-6131 | reverse complement strand
ACCAGACCGTCATCCAGGCCACCGCCGGCCTCGGCCGCGGCCAGAGCTGGTCCTCCCCCGACGGCTCCACCGTCCTCCACCAGCAGTACGACGGCCACGTCGTCCTCTACCGCAACGGCGTCGCCATCTGGACCGCCGTCGGCACCTACGGCCTCGGCAGCTACTTCTACGTCCAGGCCGACGGCAACCTCACCGCCTACGACGCCGCCTGGCGCCCCCTCTGGGAAAGCCGCACCGCCGGCCACCCCGGCGCCTACCTCGCCATCCAGAACGGCGGCAACCTCGTCGTCTACGCCGG
>JOHN01000185.1 GCA_000719695.1 Streptomyces sp. NRRL F-6131 | reverse complement strand
GGTGGACCGTTCGTTGCTGCCGTTCGTGGTGTCGGCGCGTTCGGTGGAGGCGCTGCGGGAACAGGGTTCCCGGGTGGCGGAGTTGGCGGCCTCGGTGGATGCGGTGGATCTCGCGCGGTCCCTGGCGGTGTCGCGTGCCGCGTTGGAGGAGCGTGCGGTGGTGCTGGGGGATCCGTCGGCGTTGGGTGATGTCGACGGTGCGGGTGTGGTGCGGGGTGTGGCGGGTTCGGGTGGTCTGGCGTTCCTGTTCTCCGGGCAGGGGAGTCAGCGGGTCGGTATGGGGCGGGAGTTGTACGGGTCCCAGCCGGTGTTCGCGGC
>JOHN01000184.1 GCA_000719695.1 Streptomyces sp. NRRL F-6131 | reverse complement strand
CCCACAGGGTCCCCCCTGCAGTACCATCGGCGCTGTGAGGCTTAGCTTCCGGGTTCGGAATGTAACCGGGCGTTTCCCTCACGCTATGACCACCGAAACCCTATCGGGTATTCAGCGAAACACACTTTTTAGTTGATAAGTGGTTCCTGCCCTTTGGCGGAGCCAAATGATGGGCATTTCGCCGGCGATAGCTGTTCGCTACCCGGGAACCACACAGTGAACGCGAGCGTCTGAGGACAAGCCCTCGGCCTATTAGTACCGGTCAACTCCACCCCTCACAGGGCTTCCATATCCGGCCTATCAACCCAGTCGTCTACTGGGAGCCTTAC
>JOHN01000183.1 GCA_000719695.1 Streptomyces sp. NRRL F-6131 | reverse complement strand
CACCGCCGACCGCGAGGCGCTGGCGGCGGTGATCGACGCCGTCCCGGCCGCGCACCCGCTGACCGCCGTGATCCACACGGCCGGCGTCGTCGACGACGGCGTCCTCACCGCTCTGACCCCTGAGCGTCTGGCCACCGTCTGGGCCCCCAAGGCCGACGGCGCCCGGCATCTCCACGAGCTGACCCGCGCCCACGACCTGGCCGCGTTCGTGCTCTACTCCTCCGTCGCCGCCATCCTCGGCGGTCCGGGGCAGGCGAGCTACGCGGCGGCGAACACCTACCTGGACGCCCTGGCCGCCCACCGCCGGTCGATCGGCCTGCCCGCCCAGTCCCT
>JOHN01000182.1 GCA_000719695.1 Streptomyces sp. NRRL F-6131 | reverse complement strand
AGGGACTGGGCGGGCAGGCCGATCGACCGGCGGTGGGCGGCCAGGGCGTCCAGGTAGGTGTTCGCCGCCGCGTAGCTCGCCTGCCCCGGACCGCCGAGGGTGGCGGCGACGGAGGAGTAGAGCACGAACGCGGCCAGGTCGTGGGCGCGGGTCAGCTCGTGGAGATACCGGGCGCCGTCGGCCTTGGGGGCCCAGACGGTGGCCAGACGCTCGGGGGTCAGCGCGGTGAGGACACCGTCGTCGACGACGCCGGCCGTGTGGATCACGGCGGTCAGCGGGTGCGCGGCCGGGACGGCGTCGATCACCGCCGCCAGCGCCTCGCGGTCGGCGGTG
>JOHN01000181.1 GCA_000719695.1 Streptomyces sp. NRRL F-6131 | reverse complement strand
GGTGCGGCTGGATCACCTCCTTTCTAAGGAGCAATGTGCCGCTTGCAGGCGAATGTTCTGCACGGTTGCTCATGGGTGGAACGTTGACTATTCGGCACAGGAAGAGACCAGG
Source organism: Streptomyces sp. NRRL F-6131 (assembly GCA_000719695.1). Lineage (GTDB taxonomy): Bacteria > Actinomycetota > Actinomycetes > Streptomycetales > Streptomycetaceae > Kitasatospora. The sequence goes on along the minus strand of JOHN01000181.1, from coordinate 225 downwards.
GGTTAGTACTGCTTCGGCGTGGAACGCGTTCTGGGATTGACTGTGTCGGGCACGTTGTTGGGTCCTGAGGGAACGGAAACGTACCTCAGTGATGCCGGTCTCATGCGAGGCGGTCTTCGGGCTGTTGAGTGTGGGTGTCTGGTCGTTGTTTGAGAACTGCACAGTGGACGCGAGCATCTGTGGCCAAGTTTTTAAGGGCGCACGGTGGATGCCTTGGCACCAGGA
>JOHN01000180.1 GCA_000719695.1 Streptomyces sp. NRRL F-6131 | reverse complement strand
GTCGGCCACTCCCAGGGCGAGATCGCCGCCGCCCACGTCGCCGGCGCCCTCACCCTCGAGGACGCGGCGCGGATCGTCGCCCTGCGCAGCCGCGCCATCATCCGCCTCTCCGGACGCGGCGGCATGCTCTCCGTCCTCGCCCCACAGGAACGCATCACCACGCACCTCACGGCCGGTCTGCAGATCGCCGTCGTCAACGGCCCCGAACAGGTCGTCGTCTCCGGCACCCCCGAAGAACTCGACGCCCTCACCGCCCGCTGCGAAGCCGACGGCATCCAGGCCCGCCGGATCGCCGTCGACTACGCCTCCCACTCCCCCCAGGTCGAGGACCTGCGCGA
>JOHN01000179.1 GCA_000719695.1 Streptomyces sp. NRRL F-6131 | reverse complement strand
CGTCAGTGTCGACGGCGGCACCCAGCAGGTCGTCAACACCGTCCCCGCCGACGGGGTCCGACGCTCCAACGTTCCCGTCCACACCGTCACCGGCCTCGGCTCCGGCGCCCACACCATCACGGTCACCAAGCTCTCCGGCCAGTTCGCCGTCCTCGACGGCTTCGGCACGGCCACCACGGCACCACCCGCCCTGCGCACCAATGACACCGATCCGGCGATCGCCTACAGCGGCTTCTCCGTGTCCGCCGACCGCGGCTACGGCGACCTCGGCAATGACGTGCGCTACGCCACCGCCGACGGCTCCACGGCCACCTACAGCTTCACCGGCACCTCCGTCCA
>JOHN01000178.1 GCA_000719695.1 Streptomyces sp. NRRL F-6131 | reverse complement strand
CCGCAGGAAGAGAAAACAACCGTGATTCCGGGAGTAGTGGCGAGCGAAACCGGATGAGGCTAAACCTTGAGCGTGTGAGACCCGGCAGGGGTTGCGCTCGGGGGGTCGTGGGATTTTTCTTGATCGGTCTGCCGGCCGGTCGGCGAGTCAGAAACCGTATGGATAGTCGAAGGACATGCGAAAGGTCCGGCGTAGAGGGTAAGACCCCCGTAGACGAAATCTGTGCGGCTCGTTTGAAGAACTCCCAAGTAGCACGGGGCCCGAGAAATCCCGTGTGAATCTGGCGGGACCACCCGCTAAGCCTAAATATTCCCTGGTGACCGATAGCGGATAGTACCGT
>JOHN01000177.1 GCA_000719695.1 Streptomyces sp. NRRL F-6131 | reverse complement strand
CCGCAGGAAGAGAAAACAACCGTGATTCCGGGAGTAGTGGCGAGCGAAACCGGATGAGGCTAAACCTTGAGCGTGTGAGACCCGGCAGGGGTTGCGCTCAAGGGGTCGTGGGAATGAGCTTCAGTCGTCTGCCGGCGGCTGGGCAAGTCAGAAACCGTATGGATAGTCGAAGGACATGCGAAAGGTCCGGCGTAGAGGGTAAGACCCCCGTAGACGAAATCTGTACGGCTTGCTTGCTCATCTCCCAAGTAGCACGGGGCCCGAGAAATCCCGTGTGAATCTGGCGGGACCACCCGCTAAGCCTAAATATTCCCTGGTGACCGATAGCGGATAGTACCGT
>JOHN01000176.1 GCA_000719695.1 Streptomyces sp. NRRL F-6131 | reverse complement strand
GGTGCGGCTGGATCACCTCCTTTCTAAGGAGCAATGTGCCGCTTGCAGGCGAATGTTCTGCACGGTTGCTCATGGGTGGAACGTTGACTATTCGGCACACTGGGCGTGGGTCCTGTTAGTACTGCTTCGGCGTGGAAAACGGAACTCTGGCTGGTGTGTCGGGCACGTTGTTGGGTCCTGAGGGAACGGCCGTAAGGCTGTTGCTTCAGAGCTGCCGGTCCCATGTGAGGCGGTCTTCGGATCGTCGAGTGTGGGTGTCTGGTCGTTGTTTGAGAACTGCACAGTGGACGCGAGCATCTGTGGCCAAGTTTTTAAGGGCGCACGGTGGATGCCTTGGCACCAGGA
>JOHN01000175.1 GCA_000719695.1 Streptomyces sp. NRRL F-6131 | reverse complement strand
GCCCGGGGGCCCGGCGGCCAGACGGATCCGGGGGAAATTGCGGGGGGTTGCGAAGGGCTCCCCGGAGAGCAGGACGGCCGCGCCGGCCGGTGGCTGGTGCCGGCCGCGGTGGAAGAGCGTCACCTGCCAGCCACGTCCGAGCGCCGCTTCCGTGAGCGCGCTGCCAACGAACTCCCTACCTCCGAGAATGAGGAGCTTCATGCGGTCGACTCTGCCCGCCGGAAGGCCGCGGGGACAGCCGGATTCGCGGCCGGAAGAATCGGGAACTTCCGGGACCTGCCCAGTGGCCCCGTCGCGATGGCACCATGTGCGGACCATGACAGACGCCCGGTCGCCGTTGCGCGCCCTACGGGCCGCGGC
>JOHN01000174.1 GCA_000719695.1 Streptomyces sp. NRRL F-6131 | reverse complement strand
GAGTGTGGGTGTCTGGTCGTTGTTTGAGAACTGCACAGTGGACGCGAGCATCTGTGGCCAAGTTTTTAAGGGCGCACGGTGGATGCCTTGGCACCAGGAACCGATGAAGGACGTGGGAGGCCACGATAGTCCCCGGGGAGCCGTCAACCAGGCTTTGATCCGGGGGTTTCCGAATGGGGAAACCCGGCAGTCGTCATGGGCTGTCACCCATACCTGAACACATAGGGTATGTGGAGGGAACGCGGGGAAGTGAAACATCTCAGTACCCGCAGGAAGAGAAAACAACCGTGATTCCGGGAGTAGTGGCGAGCGAAACCGGATGAGGCTAAACCTTGAGCGTGTGAGACCCGGCAGGGGTTGCGCTC
>JOHN01000173.1 GCA_000719695.1 Streptomyces sp. NRRL F-6131 | reverse complement strand
TCCACGACCTTGTTGTACAAACCGAACCCTCCAGTACCAACACCGACCATGCCCGAAGTGCCGGCAACGACGTTGGCCGCTCCACCAGGGTCACTGAATCCTCGCACCGCACGGGCGACCATCGAATTCTCCAGGTTCGCGATTGCCCCGGCCTCGTCGAGAACCTTGGAGCCATAGGTTCCGGCTCGCTGCCAGAAATCCAGCACTTGTCCGCTGCGACGAACGGTTCGCGTAGCTGCGAAGGTACCCTTGGCCACCGCCGCGACCCCCGGCAGAGCACCCGCCGCGTCAGCTCCCACCGAGACGGCGTTACTCCAGAAATCGGCGTCGAACTCCCCCTTCGTCATTCCGTCCCACAAAGAAGCACGC
>JOHN01000172.1 GCA_000719695.1 Streptomyces sp. NRRL F-6131 | reverse complement strand
ACGCCCTGGACGCCGAGGCCGGGGAGGTTCTGGAAGTCCTCGACGGTGGGCAGGGGGCCGAGCCGTTCGGTGGCGGCGGTGGCGACGGCGGCGGCGATGGGGTGTTCGGAGGCGTGTTCCAGGGCGCCGGCCAGGCGCAGGGCCTGGTCCTCGGTGACGCCGTCGGCGGTGTGGACGGCGAGCAGGGTCATCCGGCCGGTGGTGACGGTGCCGGTCTTGTCGAGGACGACGGTGTCGACGCGGCGGGTGTTCTCCAGGACCTCGGGGCCCTTGATGAGGATGCCGAGCTGGGCGCCGCGGCCGGTGCCGACCATCAGCGCGGTCGGGGTGGCCAGGCCGAGGGCGCACGGGCAGGCGATGATCAGCACCGCGACCGC
>JOHN01000171.1 GCA_000719695.1 Streptomyces sp. NRRL F-6131 | reverse complement strand
GCGCTCTACGCCGTTTCGGCCGGGATCGTGAAACCGACGGCCGAGCTTGCGCAGTGCGCCGCCACGGCGCAGCAGCGGGGTTGGGCGGTCGGGGTCCGGTCGGGGTTCTGGGACTGCGCTCGGCAGGGACGCTTGGTCGTCAGGTCGCAGTGGATGGCGGCCATGCGGCAGGCGGAGGCCGGCGTGGTCGCGGGGATCGTGGTGCACCGGCTCGTGGACGTGGCGGCGTGCTGTTCGTGGACGGCGGCCCGTACGGTGCGCTGCACCTGGTGGGCAGCGTGCCGGCGGGGGTGAGCGCGTGATGTACGCGAACGGTGCGGGGGACGCGGTGGTGGAGGCGGAGCGGGCGGCGGCCGCATTGGCCGAGGTGCTGGTGCGGATCGGGTGCGCGTTCCCCACGGTCGAGCCGTACCCGGCGCCGTGCGGTCCGGACGGGGTGGCGATGGTGCGGTTCGGGCTGGTGCCGGCCGCGCGCGTGCTGGAGCTGGCCGAGGCCATCGGCCGGCACGTGCCGTCGGGAGGACAGCG
>JOHN01000170.1 GCA_000719695.1 Streptomyces sp. NRRL F-6131 | reverse complement strand
GGGCTGCTCCGGGGCGAACAGGTGCAGGTACCAGTCGCCGGGGGTGCCGTCCGGGTCCTCGGTGCGGGTCCAGGCCGGGCCGCCGAAGATGGACTCCCAGTCGTTGGGCGGCAGTTCGCCGTTCTCGCCCTTGCCGGGGCGGAAGTGGTAGCGCTCCCGCAGCGGGGACGCAGGACCCTCGCGCAGAGCACGCTGGAACCACTCGTGCTGGTCCGAGGAGTGGTTGGGGACGAGGTCCACGATGATCCGCAGGCCCAGCGCGTGCGCGTCGCGGATCAGCCCGTCCGCGTCCAGCAGGGTGCCGAACATCGGGTCCACCGCCCGGTAGTCGGCCACGTCGTAACCGGCGTCGGCCTGCGGGGAGGCGTAGAACGGCGAGAGCCAG
>JOHN01000169.1 GCA_000719695.1 Streptomyces sp. NRRL F-6131 | reverse complement strand
TCAGTGCAGGAGACTGCCCTGGAGTTCTGCGCGGAGTGCGGGGGTGAGGACGGCGCCGGCGCGGTCGACGAGCAGGGCCATTTCGTAGCCGACCAGGCCGATGTCGGAGTCGGGTGCGGCCAGGACGGCGAGTGCGGATCCGTCGCTGATGGCCATGAGGAAGAGGAAGCCCCGTTCCATCTCGACGACGGTCTGGTTGACCTCGCCGCCCTCGAAGATCCGGCTGGCGCCGGTGGTGAGGGAGGTGAGGCCGGAGGCGACGGCGGCGAGCTGGTCGGCGCGGTCGCGGGGGAAACCCTCGGACATGCACAGCAGGAGGCCGTCCGCGGAGACCACCACCGTGTGCGACACCCCGGGGGTGTTGTCCACGAAATTGGTGATCAGCCAGTTCAGGTTCTGTGCGGCCTGGCTCATCTGA
>JOHN01000168.1 GCA_000719695.1 Streptomyces sp. NRRL F-6131 | reverse complement strand
GTGGCCTTACTTGGTGAGGCCGGCCTTGACGGAGCAGACGGGCCAGGCGCCGGGGCCCTGGGCGGCGAGGACCTTCTCGCCGATGGCGATCTGCTGGGCCTTGGTGGCCTGGTGGGCCTGGGGGGCGTAGGAGGTGCCGCCGAAGGCGGCCCAGGTGGAGGAGGTGAGCTGGAGGCCGCCGTAGAAGCCGTTGCCGGAGTTGATGGCCCAGTTGCCGGTGGCCTCGCAGGCCGCGACCTTGTCCCAGACGCCGGCGGGGGCGGCGGAGGCGTTGGTGGCCGTGACGAGTCCGGCCACCGGCAGGGCGAGGACCGCCCCGGCCATCAGGGCCGTCCGGACGCGGTTGCGGCGCTTCGGGGTGGCGGTGACGGCGGTGGTGGCGGTGGTCTCGTTACGGAAGGTCACAGGGGTTCCTCTCGGAGGGGGTCTGCGAGCGTGCGGAACCA
>JOHN01000167.1 GCA_000719695.1 Streptomyces sp. NRRL F-6131 | reverse complement strand
GCGCCCGACGGCACACGGCACTCGGGCAAGATCCCCGTCGACATGGGAACGAAGGCGGGCTCGCGGGTGACCGTATGGACGGACTCCCGCAATCAGGTGACCGCGGCGCCGCCCACCACCACCCAGGCGGGGGTGGACGCGGCGTTCATGGGCGCCGCCTCCTCCTTCACCGTCGCCACGACGGCCGCCGCCGGCTACTGCGGCGCGCGGGTCGTCCTCAACCGGCGTCGTCGCGCCGCGTGGGAACACGAGTGGGAAGACGTCGCTTCTCGGTGGGGGCACACGGCCAGTTGAGACACGACACGTCGTGCGGATCCCGACGGGCTCGGTTTCGAGCGGACCTGACGGTCCGGGGCGGGACGGGTCCAAAACCTCGGAATGGGAGGGTGCGGACTATGCGCACCGACATGAAGGCGTCCCCGATCGTGGTCGGTGTCGATCCCGATGCCGAGAGGCGCACGGCTCTCGCC
>JOHN01000166.1 GCA_000719695.1 Streptomyces sp. NRRL F-6131 | reverse complement strand
GCCCGACGTCACGCTGCTCGAAAGGGTCCTCAGTGGACTTCGCAAGCTCTAACGCGGCCGCCCCCACCCGCGCCACCACCTCCGCGAAGATCGTCGTCGCCGGCGGCTTCGGTGTCGGCAAGACCACGCTCGTCGGCGCCGTCTCCGAGATCAACCCCCTGCGCACCGAAGCCGTCATGACCTCGGCCTCCGCCGGCATCGACGACCTCAGCCACGTCTCCGGCAAGACGACCACCACCGTCGCCATGGACTTCGGCCGCATCACCCTCGACGAGGACCTCATCCTCTACCTGTTCGGCACCCCCGGACAGGACCGCTTCTGGTTCATGTGGGACGACCTCGTCCGCGGCGCCATCGGCGCCGTCGTCCTCGTCGACACCCGCCGCCTCGCCGACTGCTTCCCCGCCCTCGACTACTTCGAGAACAGCGGCCTCCCCTTCGTCGTCGCCCTCAACGGCTTCGACGGACACCAGCC
>JOHN01000165.1 GCA_000719695.1 Streptomyces sp. NRRL F-6131 | reverse complement strand
GTCGACGACCTGTGGGCGCGGGACACCGTGCCGGTCTTCGTCGAGGAGGGCGGCAAGGTCAAGGGCGTCGACTTCAACTTCAACGGCTGGGGCCGCAAGCAACACCACCCCAACGACGCCAAGGTCGCCCGCACCGTCCTCACCAAGTACGGCGTCGAACGCATCGAAACCCGAATCGTCGCCGAAGGCGGCTCCTTCGAAACCGACGGCCAGGGCACCCTGCTCATCACCGAAAGCTCCATCGTCAACGACAACCGCAACCCCGGCCTCACCCGCGACACGATCGACACCGAACTCAAGCAACTCCTCGGCATCACCAAGATCATCTGGCTCGCCGGCGTCAAGGGCAAGGACATCACCGACGCCCACGTCGACTGCCTCGTCCGCTTCGCCGCCCCCGGCGTCGTCCTCCTCGACAAGGCCCACCCCGGCACCCCGCCCGACGTCTGGTCCCGCTCCGCCGACCAAGCCCGCTCCGTACTC
>JOHN01000164.1 GCA_000719695.1 Streptomyces sp. NRRL F-6131 | reverse complement strand
GTTGGCGCGGGTGGTCTCGCGCAGGGACTCCACCATGAAGTTGACGTTGTCCTTGAGGTCGGCGACCTCGCCGGAGGCGTCGACGGTGATGGAGCGGGTGAGGTCGCCGGCGGCGACGGCGCTGGTGACTTCGGCGATCGCCCGGACCTGCCGGGTGAGGTTGCCGGCGAGCTCGTTGACGTTCTCGGTGAGCCGCTTCCAGGTGCCGGAGACGCCCTCGACCTTGGCCTGACCGCCGAGCCGGCCCTCGGTGCCGACCTCGCGGGCCACCCGGGTGACCTCGTCGGCGAAGGCGGACAGCTGGTCGACCATGGTGTTGATGGTGGTCTTGAGCTCGAGGATCTCGCCGCGCGCGTCGACGTCGATCTTGCGGGTGAGGTCGCCGTTGGCCACCGCGGTGGTGACCTGGGCGATGTTGCGCACCTGGCTGGTCAGGTTGTGCGCCATGAAGTTGACGTTGTCGGTGAGGTCCTTCCACGTCCCGGCGACGTTCGGCACCC
>JOHN01000163.1 GCA_000719695.1 Streptomyces sp. NRRL F-6131 | reverse complement strand
CCAGTCGTCGGCGAGGGCGGTGTCGGTGTCGGTGGTGTGGGGGCGGGAGTGGATGGTGACGGTGCGTCGGCCGGTGGGGTCGGGGGTGGTGACGGTGACCTGGATGACGCTGTGGGCGGTGTCGGTGAGGACGAGGGGGCGTTCGAGGGTGAGTTCGTCGAGGACGTGGTGGCCGACCTGGTCGGCGGCGTGCAGGGCGAGTTCGACGAACGCGGTACCGGGCCCAGTGGCGGCGGTGTTGGAAGGCGTAGGTGGGCAGGTCGGTGAGGTGGCCGGTGCTGGTCCAGGGTGTCCAGTCGATGTCGAGGCCGGCGGTGTGGGCCTCGGCGAGGCTGTGGAGGAGGCGGAGCTGTCCGCCCTCGCCGCGGCGCAGGGTGCCGATGGCGCGGACGCCTTCGGTGCCGGTGTTCTCGGCGGCCTGGGTGACGGGGCCGGTGAGGACGGGGTGAGGGCTGGCTTCGATGAAGACCCGGTGGCCGGTGGTGAGCAGGGTGGTGAGGGCGGCGTCGAAACGCACCGTCTCACGGAGGTTGGTGAACCAGTAGGCGGCGTCCATGGTCGCCGTGTCGATGGCTTCACCCGTCACCGTGGAGATCAGCGGCGTTGACGACGGCGATCTGCAGACCGGCCGTGAGGTGGGTGGTGATGCGTTCCTGCGGGGCGAGGACGGAGAGCATGCCGCCGCGTCCGGAGAGGCGGATGATGGCGCGGCTGCGCAGGGCGACGATCCGTGCCGCGTCCTCGAGGGTGAGTGCGCCGGCGACGTGGGCGGCGGCGATCTCGCCCTGGGAGTGGCCGACGACGGCGGTGGGTTTGACGCCCAGGGAGCGCCAGAGTTCGGCGAGGGAGATC
>JOHN01000162.1 GCA_000719695.1 Streptomyces sp. NRRL F-6131 | reverse complement strand
GGGGTGGGGGTGGGGGTGGTGGTCGGGGTGTTGGTGGTGGGGTCGGGGAGGCCCGGGAAGGGGGTGGGGGTGGCGCCCCAGCGGTGGGCGCGGAGGGTGGCTTCGCGGAGGGCGTCGGCGGCGAGGGGGCGCTGGGCGGGGGGAACGGCGGCGACCAGGTCGGCGTAGACGGTGGTCAGGCGGGTTTCCAGGTGGGCGGCGAGGCGGCCGGCGGAGGCCGCGTCGGTGACCGGGAAGGGGAGCTGGTAGCCGGCGGCCGCGGCGGTGGGGGTGGCGCCGGTGCTGGTGAGGAGGCGCTGCCAGGCGTCGCGGCGGGCCTGGTGGGCGGCCAGGGCGGTGCGGGCGTCGGTGCGCTGCTGGTCGTCGGGGAGGCGGGCGCCGACCACGCCGTAGCCGTAGACGGCGGCGTGTTCGGCGCTCAGGGCGTCCTGGAAGGGGGTGGCCGTGCCACCGGCGGAGGGGGACGGGGCCGGGGCGGTGGCGGGGGCGGTGTCACCGAGGGCGACGGCGTGCAGGACGCCGGCGGCGGAGATCGAGGCCAGCAGGCGGGCCAGGGTGGGAGA
>JOHN01000161.1 GCA_000719695.1 Streptomyces sp. NRRL F-6131 | reverse complement strand
CCGTCGTCGACGACGCCGGCCGTGTGGATCACGGCGGTCAGCGGGTGCGCGGCCGGGACGGCGTCGATCACCGCCGCCAGCGCCTCGCGGTCGGCGGTGTCGGCCGCCGCGATCGTCACCCGCGCCCCCAGAGCGGCCAGTTCGGCCCGCAGGTCGCCGGCGCCCGGGGCGTCCCCGCCACGACGGGAGAGCAGCAGCAACCGCCGCACCCCGCGCTCGGCCACCAGGTGCCGGGCCAGCAGAGCCCCGAGCGTCCCGGTGCCACCGGTGATCAGCACCGTGCCCTCCGGGTCCCACGGCCGCGCCGTCACGTCGACCTCCGGCACGGCGACCCGCACCAGCCGCGGAACGTGGACGCGGCCCTCGCGCAGGGCGAGCTGCGGCTCACCCGAACCACCGGCCACCGCCAGCACGTCCTCCGACGCCGGGGTGCCGTCCGTGTCGACCAGCACGATCCGCCCCGGATTCTCCGACTGCGCCGACCGCACCAGACCCCACACCGGCGCACTCGCCAGATCCGGCGTCTCGGAACCGTCCACGGCCACCGCCTGCCGGGTCACCACCACCAGCGGCTCACCCG
>JOHN01000160.1 GCA_000719695.1 Streptomyces sp. NRRL F-6131 | reverse complement strand
CCGCGGTGCCGCCCGCCGCCCGGATCTCCTCGGTCACCGTCTTCAGCTGGGTCTCCGTGCGGGCCGCGAGCAGCACCTTTGCGCCTTCGCGGGCGAACAGTCGCGCCGCCGCGGCGCCGATGCCGCGACCGGCACCGCTGACGAAGACGACCTTGCCGGCCAGCAGGCTCGCAGCGGCAGACGTGGGGATGTCGGTGGTGGGTGAGTCATTCATGGCAGTCAGCCTGCGTCTGCGTTCATCTCGACCGAGTACTACGCGCGGCTGGAACAGGCCCGCGCCCCTCGCGTGAGGTCCTGTCCGGGCTGGCCCGTGCCCTGCGCCTGTCGGACACCGAGAGTAACCACCTGCATCACCTGGCCGGCGCCCCACCCGCTCCGCCACCGGGCCCCTCGCGCGAGGTACGGCCGAGCATCCAGGACCTGTTGCACCGGCTGCCGCACGCGGCGGCGCTCGTGCTCTCCGCGACCTACGAGGTGCTCGCCCACAACGACCTGGCGGCCGCCCACCTCGACCTGGGCCTGAGCGCCCGGGCCACCGTGTGCCCGCGCGGCGCGCTCCCGAGGGCAGGCCGGCGGCGGACCCGGAGTGAGGAGCTG
>JOHN01000159.1 GCA_000719695.1 Streptomyces sp. NRRL F-6131 | reverse complement strand
CCTCCAGGCTAGCCCGCCCGCCCCACCCCCGGCAGGCCGTCTTTCCGCCACCCGCCCACCCCTCGGGGCCGCAGCCGCCCTGCTTTCCGCCGCACCGGGAAGTCGACCGGGCCGACGTCCGGGTCCGAGGCGTGTTCGGTCAGGGGCGCAGTTGGACGGCGAGGGAGACGGTGTAGCCGACCAGGGCGGCGAAGAAGGTGACGGCGGTGGTGTAGCGGGGGGTGAAGGGGAGGCCGGCGAGGGCGGGGTAGAGGAGGACGGCGGTGCCGGCGGCGATGTCGGCGACATAGAGGCCGCGGGGTGGGAGGACGCCGGTGGTGCGGGCGGCCCAGCCGGTGGCGACGAGGAAGCCGGTGAGCAGGATGAAGCCGGAGAGCAGTCCTGAGCCGATGCTGGAGAGGACGGGGTGCGGCTCGGGCGGGAGTTCGCCTTCGGGGACGGGCGGGCGCAGCCGGTGGGCGACGGCCAGGGCGCCGACGGCGAGGGTCACGCAGGCGACGGCGCTCAGCAGGGGGACGGGGTTCATCGGCGGCTCCGGGAGCTCGTGTGGTGGTGGCCGAGGGCGGCGGCGAGCGCGGCCGGGACGAGCACGGTGAGGACGAGGACGGCGGTCCAGGTGGTGGGGTCGAGGCCGGCGGTCGGGGGTGCGGCGGCCGGGGGCGGGGCGGCGACGACGGTGAGGGTGGCGGT
>JOHN01000158.1 GCA_000719695.1 Streptomyces sp. NRRL F-6131 | reverse complement strand
GGGTGGGGGTGAGAACGGTTGCGCTGAGAACGGTGCTGCTGAGAAGGGTTGTGCTGAGAACGGTGGTGGTGAGCAGCGGGAAGGGGTGGTCCGGGGGGACGGGGACCCAGAGGCGGTGGAGCAGGCTGGTGGCCTCCAGCATGGCCTTGGGCTCGGCGAGCGACCGCAGCGGGATCTCACCGTGCAGGCGCTCCAGGAGCAGCACGGTCGTCCCGGGGGCGGGGGTGACCGTGTCGAGGAGCAGCACGGCGCCGCGGCCGGCCCAGGCGGTGAGGGCCTCGGGCTCGTGGGCGGTCCCGGGGGTGCGGAGGGAGACCTTGAGGACGGCCGGGGTGAGGTCGTCGTCGCGGTGGACGTAGACGACCAGGCTGAGCGAGCCGCCGGGGTCCAGGACGCGGTCCGCGGTGAGGCCGAACCGGGTGAGGTGGGTGGCGACGACGGCCGGGAGTCCGGCCAGCCAGCTTTCGGCTCCGTCGGGGCGGGCGGCGGTGATGCTCCGCCGGAGCCGGTCGGGGACGGTGATCTGCCCTGGTGCTGCCGACATGCCGGCCTTTCGGTAGCGGTTCCCCCGTGGTGGTACGGGTCCATTGTCGGTGAACGGGGGGCATGTCGCGGAGCGGGGGGGTGTGCCGGAGCGGGGCTCCCGGGAGGGTGGGTGCGGGGGGTGTGCCGGAGCGGGGCTCCCGGGAGGGTGGGTGCGGGGG
>JOHN01000157.1 GCA_000719695.1 Streptomyces sp. NRRL F-6131 | reverse complement strand
CGACGACGATCTTCGCGGAGGTGGTGGCGCGGGTGGGGGCGGCCGCGTTAGAGCTTGCGAAGTCCACTGAGGACCCTTTCGAGCAGCGTGACGTCGGGCGTACCGCCCGACTCGCCCGCGGCGGCGGGCTGGTGGATGGCGACGAGACCGGCCTCGGCCAGGTCGGCCACGAGGATGCGGGCGACACCGAGCGGGACACCGGCCAGGGCGGAGATCTCCGCGATGGACTTGACCTCCCGGCAGAGGTTGACGATCCGGGAGTGCTCGGGCAGCAGCCCACCGGTCCGCTCGGCGGAGCCGGTGGTCGAGATCAGCGCCTCGATGGCGAGCTGGTACCGCGGCCGGGTGCGGCCACCGGTCATCGCGTACGGGCGGACCAGCGGCTGCTGCTCGTAGCCGTCGGACTGCTGCCCGCCGTAGCCGCTGCCGTACCCGTTGCCGTACGAGCCGGCGGGTGTCGAAGGCGGGGTCATGGGTCCTCCTTGTGCTGCAGCCTGGGGCAGCCGGTTCCAGCTGGGGCGATGCCAGCTGAGGCGAAATCAGCTGCCTGAGGGTAGCTGAGGGTGGAACGCCGGGTCCGGTCGGGTCGGACCCGGCGGGGAGGTGGGACGGTGGAAGTACCGCTCAGGGGCACTCAGTGCAGGAGACTGCCCTGGAGTTCTGCGCGGAGTGCGGGGGTGAGGACGGCGCCGGCGCGGTCGACGAGCAGGGCCATTTCGTAGCCGACCAGGCC
>JOHN01000156.1 GCA_000719695.1 Streptomyces sp. NRRL F-6131 | reverse complement strand
CCGGCGAGCGCCTTGCCGCCCTCGCCCTCGTCCTTGACGACCGTGCCCGCGGTCCGCGCCGGACGCGCCGCCACCGACTCCACCGCCGTCCACGAACCCGCCAGACCGACCTCGCCGGCCTCGATGCCCAGATCGTCCAGGTCCAGGGACTGCACCGGCTTCTTCTTCGCCGCCATGATCCCCTTGAACGACGGGTACCGGGCCTCACCCGACTGGTCCGTCACCGACACCACCGCCGGCAGCGCGGCCTCCACCAGCTCGGACGCCGCGTCCCCGTCCCGACGGCCCTTCACCACACCGCCCTCGACCGAGACCTCCGACAGCAGCGTCACCTGCGGCACACCCAGCCGCTCCGCCAGCAGCGCCGGCAGCACACCCATCGTGCCGTCCGTCGACGCCATCCCACCGATCACCAGGTCGAACCCGGTCTTCTCCAGCGCCTTCGCCAGCACCGCCGACGTCCCGATCACGTCCGAACCGTGGATGTCGTCGTCGTTCACGTGCACGGCCTTGTCCGCACCCATCGACAACGCCTTGCGCAGCGCGTCCTTCGCATCGTCCGGACCCACCGTCAGCACGGTCACCTCGGCACCCTCGTTCGCCTCCGCGATCCGCAGCGCCTGCTCCACACCGTACTCGTCCAGCTCCGACAGGAGGCCGTCCACGCCCTCCCGGTCGGTGGTGTGGTCGTCCGCGAAACGACGGTCACCCGTCGCGTCCGGCACGTACTTCACACAGACAACGATCCTCAAGCTCA
>JOHN01000155.1 GCA_000719695.1 Streptomyces sp. NRRL F-6131 | reverse complement strand
ACGGGCGGCGGGGCGCGGTGGGTCAGCTGGTGCGGCCCTTGGCGTCGAAGCGGCGCATGCGGTCCAGGACGGTGTCGGCGGTGGGGTGGGTGAGTTCGTCGACGATGCGGCCGTCGGCGAGGAAGACGACGCGGTCGGCGTAGGCGGCGGCGACGGGGTCGTGGGTGACCATGACGACGGTCTGGCCGAGTTCGCGGACGGAGTTGCGCAGGAAGGAGAGGATTTCGGCGCCGGAGCGGGAGTCGAGGTTGCCGGTGGGTTCGTCGGCGAAGATGATGTCGGGCTTGCCGGCGAGGGCGCGGGCGCAGGCGACGCGTTGCTGCTGGCCGCCGGAGAGCTGGCTGGGGCGGTGGGTGAGGCGGCCGGAGAGGCCGACGGTTTCGACGACGCGGTCGAGCCAGGGCTTGTCGGCCTTGCGGCCGGCGATGTCCATGGGGAGGGTGATGTTCTCGAGGGCGGTGAGGGTGGGGAGGAGGTTGAAGGCCTGGAAGATGAAGCCGATGTGGTCGCGGCGCAGCTGGGTGAGCTGCTTGTCCTTGAGGCCGACGAGTTCGGTGTCGCCGATGGTGGAGGAGCCGGAGGTGACGGTGTCGAGGCCGGCCATGCAGTGCATGAGGGTGGACTTGCCGCTGCCGGAGGGGCCCATGATGGCGGTGAACTCGCCCTGGGGGAAGGTGACGCTGACGTTGTCCAGGGCGACGACGCGGGTCTCGCCCTCCCCGTAGACCTTGTTCAGGCCGGTGGCGCGGGCGGCCGCCCGGCCGGTGCGGACGGCGGTTGCGG
>JOHN01000154.1 GCA_000719695.1 Streptomyces sp. NRRL F-6131 | reverse complement strand
CTTGACCTCGACCTGGAGGGGGCCGAGGGGGTAGAGGCCGTCGCCCATGCCGGCGGCGCCCATGGCGTCGGTGATGAGGGCGACCCGGGAGGCGCCGGCGGTGCCGTAGGCGAGGTCGAGGACGGAGGGGTGGAGGTGGACGCCGTCGTTGATGAGTTCGACGGTGACCCGCTCGTCCTCGAGCAGGGCGACGATCGGGCCGGGGGCGCGGTGGGCGATGCCGGGCATGGCGTTGAAGAGGTGGGTGGCGACGGTGGCGCCGGCGTCGATGGCTTCGAGGGTCTTGGCGTAGTCGGAGTCGGTGTGGCCGACGGCGGCGATGACGCCGAGGTCGGCGAGCATCCGGACGGAGTCGAGGCCGCCGGGGAGTTCGGGGGCGAGGGTGACCATCTTGGCGTGGCCGCGGGCGGCGTCGACGAGTTTGCGGACGAGGGCGGGGTCGGGGTCGCGCAGGAGGTCGGGGCGGTGGGCGCCGCAGCGGTTGTGGGAGATGAAGGGGCCCTCGAAGTGGATGCCGGCGAGGATGCCGTCCTCGACGAGTTCGGAGAGGACGGCGGCCTGGCGGACGAGGTCGTCGATCTCGCCGGTGACGGTGGAGGCGACGGTGGTGGTGGTGCCGTGGGCGAGGTGGGTGCGGGCGGCCTGGAGGGCTTCTTCGGGGTTGCCGGAGGCGTAGGAGGCGCCGCCGCCGCCGTGGACGTGGAGGTCGACGAAGCCGGGGACGACGGTGTGTCCGGTGAGGTCGAGGTCGCCGGGGGTGGGGGAGCCGCCGAGGCCGGTGATCCGGTCGCCCTCGACGGCGAGGCGGTCGCCCTCGACGACGCCGCCGGGCAGGACCAGCCGGGCGCCGGACAGTGCGAGTCGGT
>JOHN01000153.1 GCA_000719695.1 Streptomyces sp. NRRL F-6131 | reverse complement strand
AGCACCGCCATGACCGCCGCCACCTCCCCCGTCACCCCCGCCACCCCCGCTACCCCCGCCACCCCCGCGCCGCTCGCCGGGATCGTCCGCGGCAGCGGCCCCGGGCTGCTGCTCGCCCACGGCGCGGGCGGCAGTGCACGGGACAACTGGGGGCCGCTGATCGACGACCTCGCCGCCCACCGCACCGTCGTCGCCCCCGACTACCCCGGCTCCGGCGACAGCCCCGCCGAACCGGGCGAGCTCTCGCTCGACGACCTGGCCGACCGCCTGGTGGCCAGTGCCGACGCGGCCGGCCTCGCCGAGTTCGACCTGGCCGGCTACTCGCTCGGCGCCGCCGTCGCCGTCCGGATCGTCACCCGCCACCCGGGACGGGTCCGCTCGCTGCTGCTGCTCTCCGGGGTGGCCGGCGGCTCGCAGCGGTTCCGGCTGCTCGCCGACCAGGCGTTCGCCCTCGCCGACCACCCCGAGCTGATGGCCAACCAGCTGCTGACCGTGGTGTTCGGCCGGAGCTGGGTGGACGCCCTGCCCGCCGAGCAGCTCGCCGAGCTCCGCGCCGCCCTGGCCGGATCCCCGGTCCCGGCGGGCTTCCGCGGACAGTTCGACCTCGCCGCCCGCGCCGACGTCCGCGCGGAACTGGCCGGTGTCGAGGTGCCGACCCTGGTGATCTCCACCACCGAGGACGGCCTGGTGTCGCCCGAGCAGCACCGCGCCCTGGCCGAGGGCATCCCCGGGGCCCGGCTGGTCGAGCTGACGGCCGGCCACCTGCCGATGGTCGAGAAGCTGCCCGAGCTGCGGCAGCTGCTGCTGGGCTTCCTGGCGGAGCGCTCCGCCCGCCCGGTCGCCGTCTGACGCTCCGTGACCGTGCCGCCGGGCGGGAGGCGGGCGGGAGGCGGCGACCGGGCGGGCGGGGAGCCGGGGGCGGGGAGCCGGGGGGC
>JOHN01000152.1 GCA_000719695.1 Streptomyces sp. NRRL F-6131 | reverse complement strand
TTGATCGAGCCGTATCTGCCGGTCGGCAGGTTCGGGCCGTACCCCGAGCGGCTGCGGGAGCAGTTCGAGGGGGTGATCTGGCGGTTCCGCTCCAGTGCCCAGTGGCGGGAGATGCCTTCCGAGTTCGGCCCGTGGCCGACGGTCTACGGTCGGTTCCGGGTCTGGCGGGACGCCGGCGTCTTCAGCGCCCTGTTGGAGGGCCTGATCGCCGAGGCTGCCCGCGTCGGGAAGGCGGACGTGTCGCTGGTCAGTGTGGATTCCACATCCGTCCGTGCTCATCACGACGCTGCCGGGATGCTCGTCGGCGAGGAGGTCATGGAGGCCCTGGAGGAGGCGGCGCGCGAGCAGGAGGAGGCCCGTCAAAAGGGGGCGAGCCGCAGGAACAGAACGGACAGGACGAGCGGCGACGCGCCCGGCTTCGGCGTGGGCTCCGCCTGAAGGAGGCCCTGCTCGGCCGGTCCCGGGGCGGTCTGACCAGCAAGGTCCACCTTGCCGCCGACCGCAGGTGCCGGCCGCTGTCGTTCGTCCTGACCGAGGGGCAGGCCGCGGACAGTCCGCAGTTCGTCCCCGTGCTGGAGAAGGTGCGGGTCCGCCTGCCGGTGGGCCGTCCCCGCACCCGGCCCGGCGCGGTTGCCGCGGACAGGGCCTACTCGTCTCGCGGCAACCGAGCCTACCTGCGCAAACGCCGGATCAAGGCCGTCATCCCGGAGAAGAGGGACCAGGCCGCGAGCCGGAAGCGGAAGGGCAGCAGGGGTGGCAGGCCGGTCGGTCACGACGCCGACCTCTATAAAGAGCGCAACACCGTCGAGCGCCTGATCAACAGACTGAAAGCATGGCGCGGCATCGCCACCCGCTGCGACAAGAAGCCCGACAGCTACCTCGCCGGCCTCCACCTCCGCGCCGCGATGATCTGGATCGACGACATCCTGCGGGCGACCGAATGATCACAACCTCACACAGGCCCTAGTAGTGC
>JOHN01000151.1 GCA_000719695.1 Streptomyces sp. NRRL F-6131 | reverse complement strand
GGCGAAGCTGAGAACTTAAGCGCCAGTAAACGGCGGTGGTAACTATAACCATCCTAAGGTAGCGAAATTCCTTGTCGGGTAAGTTCCGACCTGCACGAATGGCGTAACGACTTCTCGACTGTCTCAACCATAGGCCCGGTGAAATTGCATTACGAGTAAAGATGCTCGTTTCGCGCAGCAGGACGGAAAGACCCCGGGACCTTTACTATAGCTTGATATTGGTGTTCGGTTCGGCTTGTGTAGGATAGGTGGGAGACTTTGAAGCAGCAACGCCAGTTGTTGTGGAGTCGTCGTTGAAATACCACTCTGGTCGTGCTGGATGTCTAACCTGGGTCCGTGATCCGGATCAGGGACAGTGTCTGGTGGGTAGTTTAACTGGGGCGGTTGCCTCCTAAAGGGTAACGGAGGCGCCCAAAGGTTCCCTCAGCCTGGTTGGCAATCAGGTGTTGAGTGTAAGTGCACAAGGGAGCTTGACTGTGAGACTGACGGGTCGAGCAGGTACGAAAGTAGGGACTAGTGATCCGGCGGTGGCTTGTGGAAGCGCCGTCGCTCAACGGATAAAAGGTACCCCGGGGATAACAGGCTGATCTTCCCCAAGAGTCCATATCGACGGGATGGTTTGGCACCTCGATGTCGGCTCGTCGCATCCTGGGGCTGGAGTAGGTCCCAAGGGTTGGGCTGTTCGCCCATTAAAGCGGTACGCGAGCTGGGTTTAGAACGTCGTGAGACAGTTCGGTCCCTATCCGCTGTGCGCGTAGGAGTGTTGAGAAGGGCTGTCCCTAGTACGAGAGGACCGGGACGGACGAACCTCTGGTGTGCCAGTTGTCCTGCCAAGGGCATGGCTGGTTGGCTACGTTCGGGAGGGATAACCGCTGAAAGCATCTAAGCGGGAAGCCTGCTTCGAGATGAGCACTCCCACCTCCTTGAGAGGGTAAGGCTCCCAGTAGACGACTGGGTTGATAGGCCGGATATGGAAGCCCTGTGAGGGGTGGAGTTGACCGGTACTAATAGGCCGAGGGCTTGTCCTCAG
>JOHN01000150.1 GCA_000719695.1 Streptomyces sp. NRRL F-6131 | reverse complement strand
CGACGACGATCTTCGCGGAGGTGGTGGCGCGGGTGGGGGCGGCCGCGTTAGAGCTTGCGAAGTCCACTGAGGACCCTTTCGAGCAGCGTGACGTCGGGCTGGTTTCCGGATTCGCCGCCGGAAGCGGGCTGGTGGATGGCGACCAGGCCGGCCTCGGCCAGGTCGGCCACGAGGATGCGGGCCACTCCCAGGGGAAGGGAGAGCAGCGCCGACACCTCGGCCACGGACTTCACCTCGGTGCACAGGGTGCAGATCCGCTGGTGCTCGGGGAGCAGGGTGGCCAGTCGTTGCGGATCCACGTCGGCGGAGACGAGCGCCTCCAGGGCGAGCTCGTACCGGGGCCGGGTCCGTCCGCCGGTCATCGCGAACGGGCGGATCAGCGGGCCGGAGTCCGGCTCGTCCTCGTAGTCGTCGCCCCCGGACCGGGACGGGCCGCCGGACGAGTGTCCGGCCGGCTGCCCGACGGCCTGACCGCGGCCGGGGAGGTGACCGTGCTGCCGACCGGCCGTCCCGTCCGGGTGGCCGGCCGGGGGAGCGTCGTACGAGGGCCGGGGCCGGCCGTACTCGTCGTACTGTCCCGGCCCGTACGGCTGGCCGTACGACGGTTGTCCGTACTGCTGGCCGTGCTGGGAGTGCCGGCCGTACTGGCCGTGCTGCTGGCCGTGGAGCGGCTGTCCGTACTGCTGACCGTGGCCGACGACGCCGGGTGCTCCGAAGGCGTCGTGGCCCGTGCCAGGGTACGGAACGCCGTACTGGCCGCTGCGGTCGTCGGGCGGTGTCACGGTTCCTCTCCTCACAAGGTGCGGCGGTGCGGTGCGAGCTCGGGCGCGGGTCCTGAGCCGGTGGTGCGTTGGCCGTACAACGTCCGAACCCGAGCCCGCCGAAGCGGGCCCGGGACGGGCGCGGAGGTGCTTCGAATACCTGGACGGTATCCGACGAACCGTCAGTGCAGGAGACTGCCCTGGAGTTCTGCGCGGAGTGCGGGGGTGAGGACGGCGCCGGCGCGGTCGACGAGCAGGGCCATTTCGTAGCCGACCAGGCC
>JOHN01000149.1 GCA_000719695.1 Streptomyces sp. NRRL F-6131 | reverse complement strand
GGATCATGTGGCTGCCGTTAGGGACTTCAGCCACATGATCGATCCGCGGAGGTGCAGGCCGGCCGTGTAGCTTTCCGGGCTCTTGTCGTACCGGGTGGCCAGGCCGCGCCAGGTCTTGAGCTTCTGGAAGCACCGTTCGACGTGGTTGCGCCGCTTGTAGCGGTCGGGGTCGAAGGTGACCGGCCGGCCGCCGGCGGAGCCCTTCCGCTTTCGGTTCGCAGCCTGGTCCGCCTTCTCCGGGATCACTGCGATGATCCCGCGTCTTCGCAGGTAGGCACGGTTGGCCTTCGAGGAGTAGGCCTTGTCCGCGGCCACCGCGCCAGGGCGGGTGCGCGGCCGGCCGACCGGGCCGCGCACCCGGACCTTGTCCAGCACGGGCTGGAACTGACGGCAGTCGGCGGCCTGGCCCGGGGTCAGGACAAACGCCAGCGGCAGGCCCGCGGCGTCGACAGCGACATGGATCTTGCTGCTCAGGCCGCCCCGGGACCGGCCGAGTCCGGCTTCCGCGGCCCGGGCCCGGCGTCGACGCCGGGCCCGGGCACCAACCTCCGCGGGGTCCGGCTCGCCGTCCGGACGCGCCTCGGCATCACCCTCAGCACAGCCTTCTGCCGCGGCAGCGGAACCCCCTTTTCCTCGGTCAGGGCCTGCTCGAGCGCATCGAGGGTCTCCCCGGCGACCGCCAGCCCGGACGACTCCTGGTGCGCCCGCACAATCGTCGAGTCGACGCTGACCAGCTCCAGCCCGACCTTCCCCCGCGAGGCGGCCTCCGCGATCAACGCCTCCATCAGGCCCTCGAAGAAACCGGAGGCCACCCAGCCGCGGAACCGGGAGTACACCGTCGTCCAGCACCCGTAGCGCTCGGGGACGTCCCGCCAGCCGCTGCCGGTGCGAAACCGCCACAGCACCCCGTTGAAATGGTCCCGAACCCGCCGCGGCAATGGCCCGGTGGCAGCCACCGGCACATGCGGTTCGATCAAGGCCCACTCGGCATCCGTCACGTCAAAACGCGCCACAACTCCGAGTTCTACCAGACACACCAGCCCGCCATCAGACCAAGCCAAGATCCGAACC
>JOHN01000148.1 GCA_000719695.1 Streptomyces sp. NRRL F-6131 | reverse complement strand
AGCCGGCCCTGGAGCTGCTGACCCTGGCCCGCCGTATCGGCGAGCCCTCCGCCGTCGTCCTCGGCGCCGGTGAGAAGGCGGCCGAGCTGGCCGCGAAGGCCGCCGAGTACGGCGCCGCCAAGGTGTACGTCGCCGACGGCGCCGAGTTCACCGACCAGCTGGTCGTCCCGAAGGTGGACGCCCTGGCCCAGATCGCCAAGGCCGCCGGGCCGGCCGCGGTGCTGGTCACCTCCTCCGGTGAGGGCAAGGAGGTCGCCGCCCGCGTCGCCCTCCGCCTGGGCTCCGGCATCATCACCGACGCCGTCGACCTGCGCGCCGGCGACGAGGGCCCGATCGCCACCCAGTCGGTCTTCGCGGCCTCGTACACCGTCGACTCCCGCGTCAGCAACGGCGCCGCGGTCATCACGGTCAAGCCGAACGCGGTCGCCCCGGAGGCCGCCCCGGCCGCCGTCGGTGCCTCGCGCGCCGCCGTCGACGCCGGCTGGTACCCGCACAGCAACCAGGTCGGCCAGACCGGCAAGCAGGTCTCCCCGCAGCTCTACATCGCCAACGGCATCTCCGGCGCGATCCAGCACCGGGCCGGCATGCAGACCTCGAAGACCATCGTGGCCGTCAACAAGGACCCCGAGGCCCCGATCTTCGAGCTCGCCGACTACGGCGTGGTCGGCGACCTGTTCGAGGTCCTGCCGCAGCTCACCGCCGAGGTGAAGGCCCGCAAGGCCTGATCCGCGCGAGGAGCGGCGCACGCCGAAAGGGCGTGGCACCGAGTACCCCCGGTACTCGGTGCCACGCCCTTTCCGCAATTCCCGGTGCGATGCCGTTCCCCCCACCGCGGCCGCGGCCCGGCGCGCCCCCGCGGCGGGCGCCGGTCACTCCGCGAAGGCCGCCAGGTGCTGGGTGAATCCGCCCTGGTTCGGCGGCAGCGGCCGCGGCTCGACGGCCGGCACGTGCTCCGGCTCCTCGGGCGACAGCACCGTCAGCTCCGGCTGCTCCGCGCCGGCCGGCGCGCTGAGCCGGACCCGGGTGCCGACCGGCACCGTGGAGCGCAGACCGGTGACGATGCACCAGACGTCGAACCCCTCGGCCATCCGGATCAGCGACTTCTGCCGGGCCAGCGGCGTACGGGCCTGCTCGACGGCGCACCGCCGCACCACCCCGGTGCCCTCGCTGCGCTCCAGCCGCAGCTCGGTGGAGCCGCAGGTGGGGCAGAGCAGCCGCTGAAAGGTCGGATTGTGGCACCAGGCGCAGCGCTGGAAGTACAGCGGTGCGCTCTCGATGTCGGCGTCGATGGCTGAGTGGACCACGGTGTCATCTCCCTGCGTCGTACGGGCCCGGTGCTACGGCTACCGCCGAAAGAGAGGATAGGGAACTCAGTACCGCTCTGGGAAGGCACTGAGTTCCCTTTTCGTCGCGTGCGTGCATAATGAAGGGTACTGAGTGCCGTCGAGAACCTCGTGAAACAGGAGTGGCCGATCATGAGCCAGGACTTCGATCTCTTCCGGATCTCCGAGGAGCACGAGATGCTCCGTGAGGCGGTGCGTTCGCTGGCCGAGGCGAAGATCGCTCCGTTCGCGGCGGAGGT
>JOHN01000147.1 GCA_000719695.1 Streptomyces sp. NRRL F-6131 | reverse complement strand
ACGGCAGGTTGCGGGCCATGACGATGCGCTGGATCTGGTTGGTGCCCTCGTAGATCTGCGTGATCTTCGCGTCCCGCATCATCCGCTCCAACGGATAGTCCCGCGTGTACCCGTACCCACCCAGCAACTGCACCGCGTCCGTCGTGATCTCCATCGCCGCGTCCGACGCGAAACACTTCGCCGCCGCCCCGAAGAACGTCAGATCCCCGTCCGTACGCTGCGACCGAGCCGCCGCCGCATACGTCAACTGCCGCGCCGCCTCCAACTTCATCGCCATGTCCGCCAACATGAACTGCACACCCTGGAAATCACCGATCGGCTTCCCGAACTGCTTGCGCTCGCGCACATACCCCTTCGCGTAGTCCAACGCCCCCTGCGCGATCCCCAACGCCTGCGCCGCGATCGTCACCCGCGTGTGGTCCAACGTCTTCATCGCCGTCGCGAACCCCGTCCCCTCCGCACCGATCATCCGGTCCACCGGAATCCGCACATCGTCGAAGTACACCTCACGCGTCGGCGACCCCTTGATCCCCAACTTCTTCTCCGGAGCACCGAACGACACCCCCGCATCGCCCTTCTCCACCACGAACGCCGAGATCCCCTTCGACCGCAGCTCCGGATCCGTCACCGCCATCACCGTGTAGAACTCCGACACCCCCGCATTCGTGATCCAGCGCTTCACCCCGTTCAGCACCCAGAAATCACCGTCCCGCACCGCACGCGTCCTCATCCCCGCCGCGTCCGAACCCGCGTCCGGCTCCGACAGGCAGTACGAGAACATCCCCTCACCCCGCGCCAACGCCCCCAGGTACTTCGCCTTCAACTCCGGCGAACCCGACAACTGCACCGGCAACGACCCCAACTTGTTCACCGCCGGGATCAACGACGACGAGGCGCACACCCGCGCCACCTCCTCGATCACGATCACCGTCGCCAACGCGTCCGCCCCCGCACCACCGAACTCCTCCGGCACGTGCACCGCATGCAGATCACTGCCCTGCAACGCGTCCAACGCCTCCTGCGGGAACCGCCCCAGCTCGTCCACCTCCGCCGCGAACGGAGCGATCTTCGCCTCGGCCAGCGAACGCACCGCCTCACGGAGCATCTCGTGCTCCTCGGAGATCCGGAAGAGATCGAAGTCC
>JOHN01000146.1 GCA_000719695.1 Streptomyces sp. NRRL F-6131 | reverse complement strand
CACCCACACCCCCACCACCACCCACACCACCACCACCGACGACGACCCCATCGTCATCGTCGGCATGGCCTGCCACCTGCCCGGGGGGATCGACTCGCCGCAGCAGCTGTGGCAGGCGGTGCTCGACGGCACCGACGCCATCTCCGAGTTCCCCACCGACCGTGACTGGGACCTCGCAGGCCTCTACGACCCCGACCCCGCCAGCACCGGCAAGACCTACTCCGTCCGAGGCGGATTCCTCACCGGGGCGAGCGAGTTCGACGCCGACTTCTTCGGCATCAGCCCGCGCGAGGCCACCGCGATGGACCCGCAGCAGCGCCTGCTGCTGGAAACCTCCTGGGAGGCCGTGGAGCGCGCCGGCATCGACCCCACCACCCTGCGCGGCAGCCGCACCGGTGTCTTCGCCGGACTGATGTACCACGACTACGGCTCCTGGCTGTCGGAGGCGACCGAGGACGTCGAAGGCCTGCTGATCACCGGCAGCAGCGGTGGTGTCGCGTCCGGGCGGATCTCCTACCTGCTGGGCCTGGAGGGCCCGGCGATGACGGTCGACACCGCCTGCTCCTCCTCCGGCGCCGGCTGGTCCGAGGGCGTCGGCATGCTCGTCGTCGAACGCCTCTCCGACGCCCGCCGCAACGGCCACCAGGTCCTCGCCGTGGTCCGCGGCTCCGCCGTCAACCAGGACGGCGCGAGCAACGGCCTCACCGCTCCCAACGGCCCCTCCCAGCAGCGGGTCATCCGCGATGCCCTCGCCAACGCCCGGCTCACCCCGGCCGATGTCGACCTCGTCGAGGCGCACGGCACCGGCACCGCGCTCGGCGACCCGATCGAGGCCCAGGCCCTGCTGGCCACCTACGGCCAGGAGCACGACGCCGAACGGCCGCTCTGGCTCGGGTCGGTGAAGTCCAACATCGGGCACACCCAGGCGGCGGCGGGTGTCGCGGGCGTGATCAAGATGGTCGAGGCGATGCGCCACGGCGTGATGCCGCGCACCCTGCACGCCGACACCCCGTCGCACCACGTCGACTGGGCGGCGGGCTCGGTCAGCCTGCTCACCGAGCAGCAGGACTGGCCGGAGCTGGATCGCCCGCGCCGCTCCGCCGTCTCCTCCTTCGGCATCGGTGGGACCAACGCGCACGTGGTCCTGGAGGCCGCGTCGGAGGAGCCCGTCCCGCAGTCGGCCGAGGCCGAGGTCGCGGGTGGCGGAGCGGTGCCGTGGGTGCTGTCCGCCCGGACCGGGGCCGCGCTGGCCGAGCAGGCCGCGCGCCTGCTGGAGCGGATCACCGACGGAACCGAACTCGACGTGCACGACGTCGCGTTCACCCTGGCCGCCGGTCGTACGCGGCTCGACCACCGGGCGGTTGTGGTCGGCGAGGGTCGTGACGAACTCGTCGGGCGACTGCGGGAGTTCGTCGCCACCGGCGAGTCCGCCGGGGTCGTCACCGGCCGGGCCGGATCCACCGGAACGGTGTTCGTGTTCCCCGGTCAGGGTTCGCAGTGGATCGGCATGGCGCGTGAACTCCTGGACTTTTCTCCGGTGTTCGCGGCGAAGATGCACGAGACCGCACTGGCACTGGAGCCGTTCACCGACGGCTGGTCCCTGCTCGACGTCGTCCGCGACGGCGACAAGAACGCGCTCGACCGGGTCGACGTCGTCCAACCGGTGCTGTTCGCCGTCATGATCTCCCTCGCCGAACTCTGGCGCTCCCTGGGCGTCAAACCCACCG
>JOHN01000145.1 GCA_000719695.1 Streptomyces sp. NRRL F-6131 | reverse complement strand
GGGTCGTAGCCCTTCTCGCAGACGTCCCGGTGGATGGTGTCGCGCAGCTCGCGCCAGCGCTCCAGGTGGCCGCCGGACGGGGCGTCCTCGGGGGTCTGCTCCAGCAGCTTGATGGTGCGGTCGACCGCCACCCAGGCCATCACCTTGGAGTGGACGAAGTGCCGGCGCGGACCGCGGACCTCCCAGATGCCCTCGTCCTTCTCCTGCCAGTGGTCCTCCAGGTACTCGATGAGCCGCAGCTGGAGGTGGTGGGCGTGGTCGTTGCGGACCAGTCCGGTCATGTGGGCCAGGTGCAGGGCCTCGACGACCTCGCCGTAGACGTCCAGCTGGAGCTGGCCGGCCGCGCCGTTGCCGACCCGCACCGGCAGCGAGCCCTCGTAGCCGGGCAGCCAGTCCAGCGAGGACTCGGTGAGCTCGCGCTCGCCGGCGATGCCGTACATGATCTGCAGGTTCTCCGGGTCGCCGGCCACCGCCCGCAGCAGCCACTCGCGCCAGGCCCGGGCCTCGTCGCGGTAGCCGGTGCGCAGCAGCGAGGAGAGGGTGATCGCGGCGTCCCGCAGCCAGGTGTAGCGGTAGTCCCAGTTGCGCTCGCCGCCGATGTCCTCGGGCAGCGAGGTGGTGGGGGCGGCGACGATGCCGCCGGTGGGGGCGTAGGTGAGGCCCTTGAGGGTGATCAGCGAACGGACCACGGCCTCCCGGTAGGGCCCCTGGTAGGTGCACTGGCCGACCCACTCGTGCCAGAAGTCGGCGGTGGCGTCGAGCAGCGTCTCGGCGTCCGGGGCGGTCGGCGGCTCCAGGTGGGAGGCCTGCCAGGTGAGCGCGAAGGCGATCCGTTCGCCGGCCCGCACGGTGAAGTCGGCGTAGGTGGTGAGGTTGCGGCCGTAGGTGTCGGCCTCGCCGTCCAGCCAGACCGAGTCGGGCCCGGCCACGGCGACGGTGCGGTGGCCGCCGTCGGGCTGCTCCACCCGGTGCACCCAGGGGACGACCCGGCCGTAGCTGAACCGCATCCGTACGGCGGAGCGCATCCGCACGGCGCCGGCCACGCCCTCGACGATCCGGATGACCTGCGGGACGGCGTCCTTCCCGGCCAGGGGCCGGGGCGGCATGAAGTCGATCACCCGGACGGTGCCGCCCTGGGAGTCCCACTCCTGTTCCAGGATCAG
>JOHN01000144.1 GCA_000719695.1 Streptomyces sp. NRRL F-6131 | reverse complement strand
CCCGGTGGTGCCGGGGCAGCAGATCCAGTGGCAGGTGAGCGTCAGGAACGACGGTCCGTCGCGGGCGCGGAATGTGGTGGTGACGGACCAGGTTCCGGCAGGGGTCGGCAACGCCTCGATGGTGGCGGCCGACGGTATTGGCTGTCCGATCAACAATGGCACGGCGACCTGCCCGGCGGTGGAGATCGCGGTTGGTCAGACGTTGACGTGGACGTTGTCGGGCACCTTGGACGCGAACGCTATTGGGACTCCGGCCAATACCGTCGCGGTGACCGGTGGTCCGGATCCGGTGGTTTCGACACACACGGCGGTGGCCTCGCCGACCTCGTCGCCGTCCCCGCAGGCCAACCTGACTGTCGCCAAGTCTCTGCTCACGAACCCGGTCGTGCCGGGTCGGCAGATCCAGTGGCGGGTGTCGGTGACGAACAACGGCCCGTCGCGGGCGCGCAGCGTCGTCGTCAGCGACACCGTTCCGGCGGGTGTCACCGGTGCTGCGATGGCGGCGGACGCCGATGGAACCGGCTGCCCGATCAGCGGCGGCGTCGCGACGTGCCCGGCGGTGGAGATCCCGGTCGGGCGGACACTCACCTGGACGCTGACGGGCACACTGGCGCCGGATGCCACGGTCACGCCGACCAACACGGCGGTGGTGACGGGTGGCCCCGATCCGACGGCGACCGCGCACACGGCGGTGGCTTCGCCCACCGACTCGCCGTCGCCGCAGGCGAACCTCACGGTGTCGAAGGTGCTGCTCACCAACCCGGTCGTCCCCGGTCAGCAGATCCAGTGGCGGGTCACCGTGACCAACAACGGCCCGTCGCAGGCGCGGAACGTTGTCGTCACGGACGCCGTGCCGGCCGGGGTGAACGGCGCGAGCATGGCGTCGTCGGACGGGACCGGTTGCCTGATCAGCAACGGCACCGCGACGTGTCCTGCAGTGGAGCTCCCGGCCGGGTCGTCCGCTACCTGGACGCTGTCCGGCACGTTGGACGCGAACGCTGTTGTGACGCCGACCAATACCGTGACGGTGACCGGGGGTCCGGATCCTTCGACGCCGACGCACACGGCGGTGGCCTCGCCCACCGACTCGCCGTCGGCTCAGGCGAACCTCACGGTGTCGAAGGTGCTGCTCACCAACCCGGTCGTCCCCGGCCAACAGATCCAGTGGCGGGTGAGCGTCACGAATGACGGTCCGTCGCAGGCGCGGAACGTCGTCGTCACCGACACGGTTCCGGCGGGGGTCGGGAACGCTTCGATGGTGGCGGCCGATGGTATTGGCTGTCCGATCAATAACGGCACGGCGACCTGTCCGGCGGTGGAGATCGCGGTGGGGTCGACCGCGACCTGGACGTTGTCGGGCACCTTGGACGCGAACGCCGTTGCGACACCGACCAATACCGTCACGGTGACCGGGGGTCCGGATCCGGTGGTTTCGACGCATACGGCGGTGGCTTCGCCGACCTCGTCGCCGTCGCCGCAGGCCCGTCTCACGGTGTCGAAG
>JOHN01000143.1 GCA_000719695.1 Streptomyces sp. NRRL F-6131 | reverse complement strand
CTACCTCGCCGGCCTCCACCTCCGCGCCGCGATGATCTGGATCGACGACATCCTGCGGGCGACCGAATGATCACAACCTCACACAGGCCCTAGTAGTGCCTTGTTAGGTGCCTTGCCAGGTAGCGGAGTTGGTAGTTCTCTGTTGGTATGAGGGTTGGGGAGTTGGTGTTGTGGCGGGGTCGGTTGGAGGAGTTCGCGGCGGAGGTGTTCGCGCCCTTGGCCCGGCGTGACCAGCGGGCCAAGGGCGGGCTGTATCTGCGGGGACTGCTGCTGGAGGGCCGGCGCAAGTCGATGCAGCCGATGGCCGAACGCCTCGGGGTCGACCACCAGGGGCTGCAGCAGTTGATGACGTCCTCGACCTGGCCGGTCGAGGACGTCCGGGCCCGCCTGGCACGGCGCGCGGTGCGGGCGGTGCGGCCGGAGGTGTGGGCCGTGGACGACACCGGTTTCCCCAAGGACGGCAGAGCCTCGCCCGGGGTCGCCCGGCAGTATTCGGGCACCCTGGGCAAGGTCGGCAACTGCCAGATCGGTGTCAGCGTCCATGCGCTGTCCGACACCGCTTCCTGCCCGCTGTCGTGGCGGCTGTTCCTGCCCGAGTCCTGGGACGGGCCCGGGGCCGCCGGGCGGCGGGCGGCCTGCCGGATTCCCGAGGACGAGCACCACCGGCCGAAATGGGCTTTGGCCCTGGACATGCTCGACGAACTCGCCGCCACCGGGCTGCGGCCCGCCGTTCTGGTCGCGGACGCCGCCTACGGGGCGAACGCCGACTTCCGCCACGGCCTGGAGGACCGCCACCTGGCCTACGTGCTGCAGGCGAAGGGCGAGATGACCGCCCACTCCGGGAACGCACAACCGCACAGGCCCGCCTACGGGGGTCTTGGGCCGCGGCCGCTTGCGCGTTACCGCACCCGCCCGGTCTCCCTGCGCGAGCACGTGCTCGCCGCCGGACGCGGCGCGGGGCGGAACGTGACCTGGCGCAAGGGCTCCAGGGCGGCGATGAGCGCGCACTTCGTCCTGCTGCGGGTCCGTCTCGCCGGGCGCCGTCCCAAACCGGCCGTCGACGGCACGATCCCCCTCACCTGGCTGATCGCCCAGTGGCCCGAGAACGAGGCGGAGCCGGTCAAGTACTGGATCTCGAACCTGCCCGCCGACATCCCCGCCAAGGACCTGGTCCGACTGGCGAAGTCACGCTGGCGGATCGAACACGACTACCGCGAGCTGAAGTCGCGCCTGGGCCTGGACCACTTCGAGGGCCGATCCTTCATCGGCTGGCACCGCCACGTCACCCTGGTCAGCGCCGCCCATCTGTTCCTCACCGAACAGCGCGCCCTCCCAAAAGCCCTGTCCAGGGCCTGACCTTCGGCCAGGCCCTGGACCTCCTCCAACACCTCATCGCCACCTGGACCGGCACCTGCCCCACCTGCCGACAACCCACCCCATGGCAGCCCTACGACACCACCTAACAAAGCACTACTAGGGCCTGTGTGAGGTTGTGATCATTCGGTCGCCCGCAGGATGTCGTCGATCCAGATCATCGCGGCGCGGAGGTGGAGGCCGGCGAGGTAG
>JOHN01000142.1 GCA_000719695.1 Streptomyces sp. NRRL F-6131 | reverse complement strand
GTGCGAGGCCGGTGCGGGTGAGGCGGCCCAGGTCGGTGCTGTCGAGGTGGCCGGTCATGGAGCTGCTGTCCGCCCACAGGCCCCAGGCGAGGGAGGTGGCGGGCAGGCCGGCGTTGTGGCGGTCCTGGGCCAGCGCGTCGAGGTAGGCGTTGGCGGCCGCGTAGTTGGCCTGCCCGGCCGTACCGATGACGCCCGCGACCGACGAGAAGAGGACGAAGGCGGCGAGGTCGGCTCCGGCGGTGAGCTCGTGCAGGAGGTCGGCGGCGTCCGTCTTGGGGCGCAGGACGGTGGCGAGCTGCTCGACGGAGAGGTTGGTGACGGCCGCGTCGTCGAGGAGACCGGCGGCGTGGATCACGGCGGTCAGCGGGTGCTCGGCCGGGACTCCGGCCAGGGCCTCGGCCAACTGGTCGCGGTCGGCCACGTCACAGGCGACGAAGGCGGGAGCGGCGCCGAGTTCGACGAGCTCGGCGGCGAACTCCTCGGAGCCCCGGGCGCCGCTGCGGCTGAGGAGCAGCAGGTGGCGGACGCCGTGCTCGGTGACCAGGTGGCGGGCGACCAGCCGGCCCAGGGTGCCGCTCGCACCCGTGATCAGCACCGTCCCGTTCGGGTCCCACGTCGGTGCCGGACCGTGGTCGGAGCGCGCGAGAGCCAGTCGGGGAACGAACAACTGGCCGGCTCGGAGTGCCACTTGCGGTTCACCGGTGGCCACGGCGGTGGCGAACGCCTCGTCCGACCAGATGTCGATGTCGATCAGCAGGATGCGGCCCGGCTGTTCGGTCTGGGCGGAGCGCAGCAGGCCCCAGACGGCGGCGGTGACGGGGTCGGGGTGGTCGGTGAGGGAGCCCTGGGTGAGGACGACCAGCCGGGTGTCCTCGTTGGCGGGATCGGTGAGGAACTGCTGGGTGAGCTCCAGGACTTCGCCGAGTCGGTCGCGCAGGTCGCCGCCGGCCTCGACCCGGGCGAGTGCGATGTCGTCCGGCACGACGGGGCTCTGCGGGCGCGGGATCTCGTGCCAACGCAGCTCGTACAGCGGTTCGTTGGTGGTGGTGGCGAGTTGGTCGGGGGACATCCGCTGGAGGCGGAGGTCGTCGACGGTGATGACGGGGTGGCCGGCGGTGTCGTAGGCGGTGAGGTGGGCGGCGTTGTCGCTGTCGCGGGTGAGGTGGACGCGCAGGGTGGTGGCGTCGGTGGCGTGGAGCTGGACGCCGTTCCAGGAGAACGGGACCCGAAGCTCACCGGCGAGCAGCGGGTGGAGGGCGGCGTCCAGGGCGGCGGGGTGGAGGGCGAAGCCGTCGGTGTCGGTGGGGAGGGTGACGTCGGCGTAGAGGTCCGGGCCGTTCTCCCAGAGGGCGGTGAGGCCTTGGAAGGTGGGGCCGTAGCCGTAGCCCAGTGCGCGGAGGTGCTCGTAGGTGTTGGTGGTGTCGATGCGCTGTGCGCCGGTGGGGGGCCAGGTGCCGGTGTAGGGCGCGGGGGAGGCGGGGGTGTCGGTGAGGGTGCCGACGGCGTGGCGGGGCCAGTCGTCGGCGGGGGCGGGGTCGGTGTCGGTGGTGTGGGGGCGGGGGGGGGTGGGGGCGGGGCGGCGGGC
>JOHN01000140.1 GCA_000719695.1 Streptomyces sp. NRRL F-6131 | reverse complement strand
CTCCCAAGTAGCACGGGGCCCGAGAAATCCCGTGTGAATCTGGCGGGACCACCCGCTAAGCCTAAATATTCCCTGGTGACCGATAGCGGATAGTACCGTGAGGGAATGGTGAAAAGTACCGCGGGAGCGGAGTGAAATAGTACCTGAAACCGTGTGCCTACAAGCCGTGGGAGCGTCGTCAGTCAGTTTACTGGCTGGCCGTGACTGCGTGCCTTTTGAAGAATGAGCCTGCGAGTTTGCGGTGTGTAGCGAGGTTAACCCGTGTGGGGTAGCCGTAGCGAAAGCGAGTCCGAATAGGGCGTTCCAGTTGCATGCCCAAGACCCGAAGCGGAGTGATCTAGCCATGGGCAGGTTGAAGCGGAGGTAAGACTTCGTGGAGGACCGAACCCACCAGGGTTGAAAACCTGGGGGATGACCTGTGGTTAGGGGTGAAAGGCCAATCAAACTCCGTGATAGCTGGTTCTCCCCGAAATGCATTTAGGTGCAGCGTCACGTGTTTCTTGCCGGAGGTAGAGCACTGGATAGGCGATGGGCCTCACCGGGTTACTGACCTTAGCCAAACTCCGAATGCCGGTAAGTGAGAGCGTGGCAGTGAGACTGTGGGGGATAAGCTCCATGGTCGAGAGGGAAACAGCCCAGAACACCGACTAAGGTCCCTAAGCGTGTGCTAAGTGGGAAAGGATGTGGAGTCGCAGAGACAACCAGGAGGTTGGCTTAGAAGCAGCCACCCTTGAAAGAGTGCGTAATAGCTCACTGGTCAAGTGATTCCGCGCCGACAATGTAGCGGGGCTCAAGCACATCACCGAAGTCGTGTCATTGCAGCAATAGGGCCAACGCCTGCTGTGATGGGTAGGGGAGCGTCGTGTGCCGGGTGAAGCGGCGGTGGAAACCAGTCGTGGACGGTACACGAGTGAGAATGCAGGCATGAGTAGCGATACAAGAGTGAGAAACTCTTGCGCCGATTGACCAAGGGTTCCTGGGTCAAGCTGATCTGCCCAGGGTAAGTCGGGACCTAAGGCGAGGCCGACAGGCGTAGTCGATGGACAACGGGTTGATATTCCCGTACCCGCTTTGAAGCGCCAACGCTGAACCCTCTGATGCTAAGCCCGTGAAGCCGTCCCGGAGTCTTCGGACGATGGGGAGTGGTGGAGCCGGTGGCCCAACGGGGTATTAGGTGAGCGATGGGGTGACGCAGGAAGGTAGTCCAGCCCGGGCGGTGGTTGTCCCGGGGTAAGGGTGTAGGGCGTTGTGTAGGCAAATCCGCACAACACGTAGCCTGAGACCTGATGCCGAGCCGATTGTGGTGAAGTGGATGATCCTATGCTGTCGAGAAAAGCCTCTAGCGAGTTTCATGGCGGCCCGTACCCCAAACCGACTCAGGTGGTCAGGTAGAGAATACCGAGGCGTTCG
The DNA here is from genome assembly GCA_000719695.1 of Streptomyces sp. NRRL F-6131. Taxonomy (GTDB): domain Bacteria; phylum Actinomycetota; class Actinomycetes; order Streptomycetales; family Streptomycetaceae; genus Kitasatospora. The sequence continues at coordinate 218 of JOHN01000140.1, read as the reverse complement.
GGTGAACTATGGTTAAGGAACTCGGCAAAATGCCCCCGTAACTTCGGGAGAAGGGGGGCCATTCCTGGTGACGAGTCTTGCACTCCGAGCTGGGGGTGGCCGCAGAGACCAGCGAGAAGCGACTGTTTACTAAAAACACAGGTCCGTGCGAAGCCGTAAGGCGATGTATACGGACTGACGCCTGCCCGGTGCTGGAACGTTAAGGGGACCGGTTAGCT
>JOHN01000139.1 GCA_000719695.1 Streptomyces sp. NRRL F-6131 | reverse complement strand
CCTAGAACGCTGATGAAGATGTTGGGTTCTGGCCCCGCCGCGGGAGCGGTGGGGCCAGACTCGTTTCTGTGGCGATGGGGGAATGGGCCGGGGAGACGGTCGGGCCGGACGTGTGGGAGACCTGCCGGGAGCTGATCCCGGTGGGGAGTGTGTTCGCGTTCCTGGCCGAGCACCGGGGCCGGCTGTTTCCGGCAGCGATGTTCGCGGACATGTACCCGTCGGCGAACGGCCGGCCGAGCATGCCGCCGCAGGTCCTGGCCGCGGCGATCACCCTGCAGTCCCTGCACGGCCTGTCCGACTTCGAGACCGTCCAGGAACTGCGGTGCGACCTGCGGTGGAAGGCCGCCTGCGGCCTGGGCCTGCACGACACGGCGTTCGACTCATCCCTGCTGTCCTACTTCCGTCGCCGGCTGGCCCGATCGGCCCGGCCGGACCGGGTGTTCGACGCCGTCCGGGAGGTCGTGAACGCGACCGGCGTGCTGAAAGGCCGCCAGAAGCGGGCGCTGGACTCGACCGTCCTGGACGACGCGGTCGCCACCCAGGACACCGTCACCCAGCTGATCGCCGCCGTCCGCGTGGTGATCCGCGAGGTCCCCGGCGCCGGTGCGGTCGCGGCCGCGCACTGCACCGCGCACGACTACACCGATCCGGGCAAACCCCGCATCGCCTGGAACGACGAGCAGGCCCGGGCCGACCTGGTCGACGCCCTGGTCGGCGACGCGCTGCGGCTGCTCGGGCACCTGCCCGAGCAGCCGCTGGGCGAGAAAGCCGCGAACGCGGTCGGGATCCTGGCCCTGGTCGCCGGGCAGGACGTCGAGCCCGCCGACGACTCCGACGGCCGTGACGGGCGCTGGCGCATCACCCGGGGCACCGCCCCGGACCGGATCGTCTCCGTGGTCGACCCCGAGGCCCGGCACGTCCACAAGAACCGCACCCGGCACCAGGACGGCTACAAGGCCCACCTCGCCGTCGAGCCCGAAACCGGCCTGTTCACCGCTGTCGCCCTCACCCCCGGCAGCGGAAGCGAGCACCACGAGGCCCGGATCGCCCTGGACCTGCTCGCCGAAGAGCCCGAGCCGGTGGATGCCTTCGGCGACACGGCCTACTCCACCGGACCCACCCGGCGGGCCCTGCGGCAGGCCCGCCACCGGCTGTTCCTCAAGCCCGCCCCGCCGACAACCGCCGTCCCGGGCGGTTTCAGTCTCGACGACTTCGCCATCGACACCGCGGGTGGCACGGTGACCTGCCCGGCCGGTCACACCGTCGCGCTGTCCGAGCCGTCCGGCCGACACCTGCACCGCAAGGCGGTCTTCACCGGCCAGTGCACCGGCTGCCCCCTGCGCGAGCGATGCAGCCGGGCCAAGGCCGGGCGGATCGTCACCATCCGCCCCGACCACGACCTCATGGCCCAAGCCCGAAACACCGCGAACGACCCCGAATGGCAGGCCGCCTACCGCCGCTGGCGCCCACCCGTCGAACGCGCCGTCGCCTGGCTCGTCACCCACGGCAACCGACGCCTACGACACATCGGCACCCTGAAGAACAACGCCTGGCTCCACACCCGCGCCGCCGCCCTCAACCTCCGAACCCTGATCAACCTCGGACTCACCCACAACGGCACCACCTGGCAGATCCGGGCTGCCGCCTGAAGGCGGCAGCCCGGATCACACCAAGATCTTCATCAGTCTTCTAGG
>JOHN01000138.1 GCA_000719695.1 Streptomyces sp. NRRL F-6131 | reverse complement strand
GTGCGAGGCCGGTGCGGGTGAGGCGGCCCAGGTCGGTGCTGTCGAGGTGGCCGGTCATGGAGCTGCTGTCCGCCCACAGGCCCCAGGCGAGGGAGGTGGTGGGCCGGCGTCGTGGAGGGCGTGGGCGGCGTCGGCCTTGGGGCGCAGGACGGTGTCGAGTCGTTCGGGGGTCAGGGCTTCGAGGACGCCGTCGTCGAGGACGCCGGCCGTGTGGACCACGGCGGTCAGCGGGACCTCCTCCGGGATCTCCCGCAGTACCGCCGCCAGCTGGTCGCGGTCGGCGACGTCGCAGGCCCGTACGGTGACGTGCGCCCCGGTGTCCAGGAGGTCCTGGGGGGCGGGGGCGCCGCTGCGGCTGAGCAGCAGCAGGTGGCGGACGCCGTGCTCGGTGACCAGGTGGCGGGCGACCAGCCGGCCCAGGGTGCCGCTCGCACCCGTGATCAGCACCGTGCCGTTCGGGTCCCAGACCGGCGGTGCGGTGGTGTCGTCCGCGTTCGGGGCGACGACGGTCAGCCGCGGCGCCATGACCTCGGAGCCGCGCACCGCGACCTGCGGTTCACCGGTGGCGACGGCGGTGGCGAGTGCCGACTCGGACCAGGTGTCGACGTCGATCAGCAGGATGCGGTCGGGGTGTTCGGTCTGCGCGGAGCGGAGCAGGCCCCAGACGGCCGCGGTGACCGGGTCGGGCCGGTCGGCGATCGAGCCCTGGGTGACGACGGCGAGCCGGGTGTCCTCGTTCGCGGCGTCGCTGAGGAACCGCTGGGTGAGCTCCAGGACTTCGGTGAGCCGGTCGCGCAGCTCTCCGCCCGGAGCGACGCGGGCGATCGTGACGCCGTCGGGCGCGGGCGCGTTCTGCGGGGCGGGCAGTTGCGACCAGCCGATCCGGTAGAGCGGTTCGTTGGTGGGGGTGGCGAGTTGGTCGGGGGACATCCGCTGGAGGCGGAGGTCGTCGACGGTGATGACGGGGTGGCCGGTGGTGTCGTAGGCGGTGAGGTGAGCGGCGTTGTCGCTGTCGCGGGTGAGGTGGACGCGCAGGGTGGTGGCGTCGGTGGCGTGGAGTTGGACGCCGTTCCAGGAGAACGGGACCCAGAGGTCGCCGCTGGGGAGCGGGTGGAGGGCGGCGTCGAGGAGGGCGGGGTGGAGGGCGAAGCCGTCGGTGTCGGTCGGCAGGGTGACCTCGGCGAAGAGGTCCGGGCCGTTCTCCCAGAGGGCGGTGAGGCCTTGGAAGGTGGGGCCGTAGCCGTAGCCCAGTGCGCCGAGCCGCTCGTAGGTGTTGGTGGTGTCGAGGCGCTGTGCGCCGGTGGGGGGCCAGGTGCCGGTGTAGGGCGCGGGGGAGACGGGGGTGTCGGTGAGGGTGCCGACGGCGTGGCGGGTCCAGTCGTCGGCGAGGGCGGTGTCGGTGTCGGTGGTGTGGGGGCGGGAGTGGATGGTGACGGTGCGTCGGCCGTCGGTGTCGGGGGTGGTGACGGTGACCTGGATGACGCTGTGGGCGGTGTCGGTGAGGACGAGGGGGTGTTCGAGGGTGAGTTCGTCGAGGACGTGGTGGCCGACCTGGTCGGCGGCGTGCAGGGCGAGTTCGACGAACGCGGTGCCGGGCAGGATGACCGTCCCGAACACGGCGTGGTCCGCGAGCCACGGGTGACTCGACCCAGTGGCGGCGGTGTTGGAAGGCGTAGGTGGGCAGGTCGGTGAGGTGGCCGGTGCTGGTCCAGGGTGTCCAGTCGATGTCGAGGCCGGCGGTGTGGGCTTCGGCGAGGCTGTGGAGGAGGCGGAGCTGTCCGCCTTCGCCGCGGCGCAGGGTGCCGATGGCGCGGACGCCTTCGGTGCCGGTGTTCTCGGCGGCCTGGGTGACGGGGCCGGTGAGGACGGGGTGGGGGCTGGTCTCGATGAAGATCCGGTGGCCGGTGCCTATCAGCGTGGTGAGGGCGGCGTCGAAGCGCACCGTCTCGCGGAGGTTGGTGAACCAGTAGGCGGCGTCCATGGTGGCCGTGTCGATGGCTTCGCCGGTGACGGTGGAGATGAGGGGGGTGTGGCCGGTGCGGGGTTGGACGGGGGCGAGGAGGTCGAGGAGTTCTTCGCGCAGGTCCTCGACCTGGGGGGAGTGGGAGGCGTAGTCGACGGCG
>JOHN01000137.1 GCA_000719695.1 Streptomyces sp. NRRL F-6131 | reverse complement strand
TCGCGGTGGAGGTGGCGCTGTTCCGGTTGTTCGAGTCGTGGGGTGTGCGGCCGGACTTCGTGGCGGGGCATTCCATCGGCGGGCTGGCGGCGGCGCATGTGGCGGGGGTGCTGTCGCTGGAGGACGCGGCGGCCCTGGTGGGTGCGCGGGCACGGTTGATGCAGCAACTGCCCGCTGGTGGGGCGATGGTCGCGCTGGAGGCCACCGAGGAGGAGGTGCGCGCCGCCCTGGTGGCGGGTGCGGACGTCGCCGCGGTGAACGGGCCTCGTGCCGTTGTCGTGTCGGGTGACGAGGCGGCCGTGGAGGCGGTGCGGGAGCGGTTCGCGGACCGTCGCACCAGGCGTCTTCGGGTGAGCCACGCCTTCCACTCGGCCCACATGGACGACATGCTGGACGAGTTCCTCGCCGTCGCAGCGTATTTGACGTTCCATCAGCCCCTGTTCCCGGTGGTCTCCGACGTCACCGGGAGGCTCGCCACCGCGGAGGAGCTGACGGACCCGGCGTACTGGGTGCGTGAGGTCCGGGAGGCCGTGCGGTTCGCCGACGTGGTCGCCACCCTGGCCGGCGAGGGGGTGACGACCTTCGTCGAACTCGGCCCCGACGCCACCCTCACGGGACTCGTCGCCGCCGCCCTGGACGATGCCGCCACCGCCGTCCCGGTGCTGCGCCGGGACCGCCCCGAGGAGCGGACCGCGCTGACGGCGCTCGCCCGGATCCACGTCCAGGGCCACCCCGTCGACTGGAGCAGCCTCCTCGGCGGCGACCGCCGCCCGCGGCTCGCCCTGCCCACCTACCCGTTCCAGCGCCGTCGCTACTGGCTGGAGCCCGTCGCCCGAACCGCCGGCGACGCGCGTGGCCTGGGCCTGGCGGCCGTCGACCACGCCGTGCTCGGCGCGGCGGTGACACCGGCCGACTCCGAGGGCGTCCTGCTCACCGGCAGCCTGTCCCTCGCCACCCACCCCTGGCTCGCCGACCACGTGGCGCTGGGCACCGTCCTGGCGCCCGGCGCGGCCCTGGTCGAACTCGTGATCCGCGCGGGCGACGAGGTCGGCGCGAGCACCCTGGACGAGCTGGTCGTCGAGGCCCCGCTCGTGCTGCCCGCGCACGGCGCGCTGCACCTGCACGTGGCCGTCGGCGCGCCGGACGGCACGGGCGCCCGCCCGGTCACCGTCCACTCCCGCCCCGCGCCCGAGCAGGCCTCGCCGGCCGTCGGGGACGGCGGCTGGACCCGGCACGCGAGCGGCCTGCTGTCCGACACTCCGCACCCGCCCGCGCCCACCGCCTGGGCGCCCGCCGCCGACGCCGAGCAGCTCTCCCCCGAGGAGGCGTACGAGCTGCTGGCCGCCGTCGGGCTGGACTACGGGCCGGCCTTCCGGGGGCTGCGCGAGGTGTGGCGGGACGGTGCCACGCTGCACGCACGGGCCGTCCTGCCGGAGTCGCTGACCGGGGACGCCGCCCGGTTCGGCCTGCACCCCGCGCTGCTGGACGCGGCTGCCCAACTGCCCGCCCTCGACGGGGTGGAGCACGGTTCCGACGACGCCGGGCGCACGCGCCGGCTCCCGTTCGCCTACCGGGGCGTCACCCTGCACGCCGCCGCCGCGACCGAGCTGCTGGTCAGGGTCACCGCGACCGGGGCGGACAGCTACACCCTGGCGGCCACCGACCCGGACGGCCGCCCGGTGATCACCGTCGACTCGCTGGTCACCCGGCCCGTCCGCGCCGACCGGGTGGACGCCGTGCCGACCGTCGGCCGGGACACCCTGTTCGCCGTCGACTGGCCGGAGGTGGCGGTCGCGGGGACGGATGCGCGGCTGGGTGAGGTGCTGCGGGTGGACGGTGAGTTGGCGGTGACGCTGGCGGCCGTTCAGGAGTGGCTGGCCCGGGACACGGGGACGGGTGAGCCGCTGGTGGTGGTGACCCGGCAGGCGGTGGCCGTGGACGGTTCCGAGACGCCGGATCTGGCGAGTGCGCCGGTGTGGGGTCTGGTGCGGT
>JOHN01000136.1 GCA_000719695.1 Streptomyces sp. NRRL F-6131 | reverse complement strand
CCCCCGTCCCGCCCGCGCCCGCACCGGCACCAGCCGCCCCACGGCACCCGTGCCGCCCCACCCCCGCCCTGGCCGGAACCGGCCGCTCCGGCCCGGTCTTGGCCGGCCCGGTCTTGGCCCGCCGGTGACTACTGCCCCGGGCCTAGAGGGCGAGCTTGAACCCGTCGTGGCTGCGGGCGAAGCCCAGCGAGGCGTAGAAGCGGTGGGCGGCCCCGCGCTGCTTGTTGCTGGTCAGCTGCACCAGGGTGCAGCCGCGCGAGCGTGCCCTGGCGATCGCGAGCCCCATCAGGGTCCGGCCGAGGCCCGCCCCGCGCCGGTCGGCCCTGATCCGCACGGCTTCGATCAGGGCGCGCTCGGCGCCGCCCTTGCCGAGCCCGGGGATGTACGTCGCCTGCAGGCACCCCACCACCGTGCCGTCCTGCTCCACCAGGACCAGCACCTCGTTGCGCGGGTCCGTGTCGATCGCCGCGAAGGCGCGCTCGTACGCCTCCGTCACCACGATCGTCGCCGGGTCCACCACCCGCTCCTCGTCCGCGAGGAGGGCGAGGACGGCGGGAAGGTCCGCACGGGTGGCGGGGCGCAGGGCGCACGTGGGCGAAGGCTCAATGGCAGGAGGCATGGGACCGACCCTACGTCCTCCCTTTCACCTGCGGACTTCGGGACCGGACCCCGGGAGTCCGCCGTACCTGTCGTCGCGGAGGCCCGTCGTCCGTATGATCTGGGCTGCCCGGTCCGGTGATCGGTTCGGTGATCGCTCCAGCGCCGGGTTCGACGATCGGTCCGAGGGAGGCGCGGCACAGTGCGGTTCGCAGGTGTGGGTCTGACGCGAGAGGGCTACCGGATCGCCGTGCCGAGCGAGGACGGCAGGTCGCCGGGCACGGTCGAGACGTACGAACATTGCGCCCTGGAAAGGCCGGTGGCCGGACTGGCCGAGCTGGCGAGGCGGGCGCCGGACGGCTTCGCGGTCGTCCTCGACAGCGCCAACGGCATCATGGACGCCCCGCTCGCGGCCCTCGGCATACCCGTACTCCGGGCCGATCCGCAGCATCTGACGGACGGTCAGGTGACGGCGGAGGTGCTCGCCGAACTGGGCCGCGCCCGCCGCGACAGCCTGACCGCGCTGCCGTCCGACGGCTGGACGATGAGCGGGCGGGACGGCGAGATCGCGGCGGCGGAGGCCGCCAGTGGTCCCGTCGAACGTCGACTCGCCCGACGGGGGCTTCTGTTGAACGGCGGCGTCGGTGACGCGCCGCTGGTGGCGCTGACCTTCGACGACGGTCCGCACCCGCGGTACACCCCGCAGGTCCTGGACGTGCTCGCCCGCTTCGACGCTCCCGCCGCGTTCTTCTGCATCGGCCTGCACGCGCTGGCACACCCCGCCGTGGTCCGCCGGATCGCCGCCGAGGGCCACACCCTGGGCAACCACACCTGGTCCCACGCGTATCTGCCCGACCTCGGGCCGATCGGCCTCGGCGACCAGCTCGGTTTCACCGCCGACGCCCTCGCCCACGCCGCCGCCTCGCGCGGGCCCCGCCCGTGGCGCTGGCTGCGGCCGCCGTACGGCGGGCGCAGCCCCGAACTCCTGGACGCCGTGGCCGACCTGGGCCTCACCACGGTGCTCTGGGACGTCGACGCCAAGGACTGGTCGCGCCCCGGCCCCGCGGTCATCGCCGAGCGGGTGCTGAGCCAGGTGCGGCCGGGCTCGGTGGTGCTGATGCACGACGGCGGCGGTGACCGTTCGCAGACCGTCGCCGCCCTGCCCGCGGTGATCGCCGGCCTGCGCGAGCGCGGCTACCGCCTCGTCGACCTCGACGAACTGCTCGCCGCCCAACTCGCCTCCCCTCGCGCGTCCGGGACCTGACCGGTCGGGTGGGTGTGCCCGGATTCGAGGGGCGTCGAAGGGCCGCGCGTTCCCTCGCCCCCCGCACCGGCATCGCCGTCGGCGCCGCACTGATGGCGGCCGGCCTGTTCGCCGGCCCCGCCCACGCCACCGACAGCGCCCCGCCCGCCTCCGCACCCGCCGCCACGGCCCCGGCCGCCACGGCACCCGCAGCCGCAGCCGTCTCGGACGCCGACCAGACCGTCATCCAGGCCACCGCCGGCCTCGGCCGCGGCCAGAGCTGGTCCTCCCCCGACGGCTCCACCGTCCTCCACCAGCAGTACGACGGCCACG
>JOHN01000135.1 GCA_000719695.1 Streptomyces sp. NRRL F-6131 | reverse complement strand
GGCGGGTTCGGGTGGTCTGGCGTTCCTGTTCTCCGGGCAGGGGAGTCAGCGGGTCGGTATGGGGCGGGAGTTGTACGGGTCCCAGCCGGTGTTCGCGGCGGCGTTCGACGCGGTGGCGGGGGCGTTGGGTCTGCCGTTGTCGGAGGTGATCGTTTCGGGTGAGGGGTTGGACGAGACGGGGTGGACGCAGCCGGCGTTGTTCGCGGTGGAGGTGGCGCTGTTCCGGTTGTTCGAGTCGTGGGGTGTGCGGCCGGACTTCGTGGCGGGGCATTCCATCGGTGAGTTGGCGGCGGCGCATGTGGCGGGGGTGCTGTCGCTGGAGGACGCGGCGGCGCTGGTGGGTGCGCGGGCACGGTTGATGCAGCAACTGCCCGCTGGTGGGGCGATGGTCGCGCTGGAGGCCACCGAGGAGGAGGTGCGCGCCGCTCTCGTCGACGGTGTCGACGTCGCGGCCGTCAACGGTCCGCTCTCGGTGGTGGTGTCGGGTGACGAGGCGGCCGTGGAGGCGGTGCGGGCGCGGTTCGCGGACCGTCGGACGCGCCGGCTTCGGGTGAGTCATGCCTTCCACTCGGCCCACATGGACGGAATGTTGGACGAATTCCTCACTGTCGCCGAGGGTTTGACCTTCCAGCAGCCCCGGATTCCCGTGGTGTCGAACGTCACCGGCCGGGTGGCGGAGCCGGAGGAGCTGACGGACCCGGCGTACTGGGTGCGCCAGGTTCGGGAGGCCGTCCGCTTCGCCGATGTCGTGCACACCCTGGCCGCCGAGGGCGCGACGACCTTCGTCGAGCTGGGCCCGGACGGCACCCTCACCGGCCTCGTCGACGCCGTCCTCGACACCGCCGCGCACGAGGGAACGACCGCGACGGCCGTGCTGCGCCGGGATCGTCCCGAGCAGCGGACCGCGCTGACGGCGCTCGCCCGGATCCACGTCCAGGGCCACCCCGTCGACTGGACCGCCCTCCTGGGCGACGCCCGTCCGACCGACCTCGTGCTGCCCACCTACCCGTTCCAGCGCCGCCGCTACTGGCTGGAGCCCGCCGCCCGGACCGGCGACCCCGGCGGCCTCGGCCTGGCCGCCACCGGCCACCCGCTGCTCGGCGCGGTCGTCACCCTGCCGGACGGGGAGGGGGTGCTGCTCACCGGCAGTCTCTCACTCGCCACCCACCCCTGGCTCGCCGACCACGCGGTGCAGGGGACGGTGATCGTCCCCGGCACCGCCCTGCTGGAGTCGGTGATCCGGGCGGGCGACGAGGTGGACGCGAACGCCCTGGACGAGCTGGTGATCGAGGCCCCGTTCGTCCTGCCGGAGCGCGGTGCGCTGCACCTCCAGGTGGCCGTCGGCGCGCCCGATGCGCGTGGCGCGCGCCCGGTCACCGTCCACTCCCGTCCCGGGCCGCAGGCCGCGGCGGACCCGTCCACCGAACCCGTCGACGGCACCTGGACCCGCCACGCGAGCGGCACCCTGCTCGGCGGCCCGGCCGCCGGCGCGGTGCCCGCCGTGCGGACCGCCCCCGCCGTGGGCCTGGCGGAGTGGCCGCCGCCGGGCGCGACGGCGCTGGACGTCGACCACCTCTACGAGGACCTCGCCGCCGGCGGGCTCGTGTACGGGCCCGCGTTCCAGGGCTTGCGCGCCGCCTGGCGGGACGGGGACACCTTCTACGCCGAGGTCGCGCTGCCGGAGGGGCCCGCCGGGGAGGCCGGTCGGTACGGTCTGCACCCGGCACTGCTGGACGCCGCCGTGCACATCACCGTCCACCAGCGGCTGGTCGACAGCCCACCCGGAGTGAGCCGGTTGCCGTTCGCCTACAGCGGCGTGCGGCTGCACGCGGCCGGTGCGAGCGAGCTGCGCGTCAGGCTCCGGTACGTCGAGCCCGAGGTCCTGGCCGTCGACGTCGCGGACGGCACCGGGGCGCCGGTGGCCTCGGTGGAGGCGCTGCGGGCCCGGCTGGTCTCCGCCGAGCAGCTCGCCCCGGCCGGTGGTGCCGACCGCGACGCGCTCTTCCGGCTCGACTGGCCGGAGGTGGCGGTCGCGGGGGCGGGTGCGCGGCTGGGTGAGGTGCTGCGGGTGGAGGGTGAGTTGGCGGTGACGCTGGCGGCCGTTCAGGAGCGGCTGGCCCGGGACACGGGGGCGGGTGAGCCGCTGGTGGTGGTGACCCGGCAGGCGGTGGCCGTGGACGGTTCCGAGACGCCGGATCTGGCGAGTGCGCCGGTGTGGGGTCTGGTGCGGT
>JOHN01000134.1 GCA_000719695.1 Streptomyces sp. NRRL F-6131 | reverse complement strand
ACCCGGTCGAGCGCGTTCTCGTCGCCGTCGCGGACGACGTCGAGCAGGGACCAGCCGTCGGTGAACGGCTCCAGTGCCAGTGCGGTCTCGTGCATCTTCTCCGCGAACACCGGAGAGAAGTCCAGGAGTTCACGCGCCATGCCGATCCACTGCGAACCCTGGCCCGGGAAGACGAACACCGTTCCGGTGGATCCGGTCCGGCCGGTGACGACCCCGGCGGACTCGCCGGTGGCGACGAACTCCTGGAGCCGCTCGACGAGTTCGGCATCGCTGCGGCCGAGCACCACGGCCCGGTGGTCGAACCGGGCGCGGCCCGCGGTCAGGGTGAACGCGACGTCCCGGGCGGCGAGTTCGGACCCTTCGGCGATCCGCTCCAGCAGGTGCGCGGCCTGCTCGGCCAGCGCCGGGGCCGTCCGGGCGGACAGCACCCACGGCAGCACGCCGTCACCCTCGGGGGCCCCGCCCTCCGCGTCGGCGGACTCCGGCCGCTCGGGCGCGGCCTCCAGGATGACGTGCGCGTTGGTGCCGCTGTAACCGAAGGAGGAGACGGCGGAGCGGCGCGGCCGGTCCACCTCGGGCCACGGCCGGTTCTCCTCCAGGAGCCTGACCTCCCCGGCGGTCCAGTCGACGAAGCGGGTGGGCTCGTCCACGTGCAGGGTGCGCGGCATCACGCCGTGGCGCATCGCCTGCACCATCTTGATGACGCCCGCGACCCCGGCGGCGGCCTGGGTGTGGCCGAGGTTGGACTTCAACGAGCCCAGCCAGAGCGGGCGTTCGGCCGCCCGCCCCTGGCCGTAGGTGGCCAGCAGGGCCTGCGCCTCGATCGGGTCGCCCAGTGTGGTGCCGGTGCCGTGGCCCTCGACGAGGTCGACGTCGGCCGGGGTCAGCCGCGCACCGGCCAGCGCGTCCTGGATCACCCGCTGCTGGGCGGGGCCGTTGGGCGCGGTCTGGCCGTTGGAGGCGCCGTCCTGGTTGACCGCCGAACCGCGCACCACCGCCAGCACCCGGTGCCCCAGCCGCTCGGCGTCGGCCAGCCGCTCCAGCACCAGCACGCCGACGCCCTCGCCCCAGCCGGTGCCGTCCGCGGCCGTCGCGTAGGACTTGCAGCGGCCGTCGGCGGCCAGCCCGCGCTGCCGGGAGAACTCGACGAAGACGCCCGCGGTCGACAGCACCGTCACCCCGCCGGCCAGTGCCAGCGAGCACTCGCCCTCGCGCAGCGACTGCACCGCCTGGTGCAGGGCGACCAGCGAGGAGGAGCACGCCGTGTCCACGGTGACGGCCGGCCCCTGGAGCCCCAGATGGTAGGAGACCCGCCCGGAGACCAGGCTGCCGACGCTGCCGCCGCCCGGGTCGTAGTCGTGGTGGAACGACCCGGCGAAGACACCGGTCCGGCTGCCCTTGAGGGTCTGCGGGTTGATCCCGGCGCTCTCCAGCGCCTGCCAGGACGCCTCCAGCATCAGCCGCTGCTGCGGGTCGATGCCGTGCGCCTCGCGCGGGGTGATCCCGAAGAACGCCGGGTCGAAGTCGGCCGCGTCGTGCAGGAACCCGCCGGAGCGGGTGTACGTCCGCCCGCTGCGGCCCGGCTCCGGGTCGTACAGGGCGTCGACGTCCCAGCCGCGGTCGGTGGGGAACTCGCCGATCACGTCCTCGCCCTTGACCACGATCTCCCACAGGTGGTCGGGGGAGGACACGCCGCCGGGCAGCCGGCAGCTCATGCCGACGATCGCCACCGGTTCGTGCCGCCGGTTCTCGGCCGCCTGCAACCGGCCCCGAGTGGCGTGCAGCTCCTCGGAGACCGCCTTGAGGTACTTCAGCAGTTCTTCTTCGGTGGGCATGGATTCACTCTCAGATCAGGTCGGTGGGGGCGTCGTCGCCGGACACGGAGATGCCGAGGCTGTTGGTGACGAAGTCGAGGACTTCGGCGGCGCTCGCCGAGGCGAGGCCGGCCGGAGCCTCGGCCGCCGTCCCGGCCGGGCCGCCGCTCCACGGCTCCGACAGGTCGCGCAGGGTCTCGGCCAGGGTGGTGCGCTGGTCGTCGGTGAGTTCCAGCGCGGCGAGGTGGGTGCGGATCCTGGCCAGGTCGGCCAGCACCCGTTCGTAGTCCGGCTCCGCGGCGTCCGCGGCGTCCGCGGCTTCGGCGGGCGCCGGGGCGAGCCGGTCGAGCAGGTGGTCGGCCAGCTCGCGCGGGCTGGGGTGGTCGAACACGGCCGTCACGCCCAGCTTCAGGCCGGTCCGGTCGTTGATCCGGTTGCGCAGCTCGACGGCGGTCAGCGAGTCGAAGCCGAGGTCCCGGAACGCCCCCTCGGGGGAGACGCCGTGGGCGTCCCCGTAGCCGAGGACCAGCGCGACGTCCGCGAGGACCAGGCCGAGCACCAGCTCACGGCGCTGCTCCGGGGAGAGGTCGCGCAGCCGGTCGGTGAGCGACACCTCGGCGACGGCGGTGACACCCGCCGCGGCCGTCCGGCGGCGGGCCGCCGGCACCAGGTCCCGCAGCAGCGGCGGAGCGCTGTCCGCGTCCAGCGCCGCCGGGTCGACGGCGACCGGGACGACGACCGGCCGCGCGCCGAGCAGCGCCCGGTCGAAGGCCGCCAGGCCCTCCTCGGTGGAGGTCGGCCGCAGGCCCGTCCGGGCGATCCGGGTCGTGGAGGGCGTGGGCGGCGTCGGCCTTGGGGCGCAGGACGGTGTCGAGTCGTTCGGGGGTCAGGGCTTCGAGGACGCCGTCGTCGAGGACGCCGGCGGTGTGGACCACCGCGGTGAGCGGGTGGTCGGCGGGGACGGTGGCCAGGATTTCGGCGAGGCGGTCGCGGTCGGCGGCGTCGCAGGCCAGGAACCGCACCCGGGCGCCGGCGTCGAGGAGGTCCTGGGGCGGGGTGCCGCCGCTGCGGCTGAGCAGCAGCAGGTGGCGGACGCCGTGCTCGGTGACCAGGTGACGGGCGACCAACTGCCCCAGGGTGCCCCCGGCGCCGGTGACGAGGACGGTGCCCTCGGGGTCCAGCGCGCGCGGCGTCACCGAGAGGTCCGTCGAGCCGGACGCGTCCGGCAGCGGCGGGGCGGACCGGGACAGCCGGGGAACCAGCACCTGCCCGGCGCGGACGGCCACCTGGGGCTCGCCCGAGCCGACGGCCAGCGCGAAGGCCTCCTCCGACCACTCGTCCACGTCGATCAGTAGGATCCGGTCGGGGTGCTCGGCCTGGGCCGAGCGCAGCAGGCCCCAGACGGCGGCGGTGACCGGGTCGGGCCGCTCCACCATCGTGCCCTGGGTGACCACAGCGAGGCGGCCGTCGACCGACCCCGACACGGTCAGGAACTTCTGCGTCTGCACCAGGACTTCGGTCAGCCTGGCCCGCAGGTCCCCACCGGGGGCGACCAGGGCGACGGTGACGTCCGCCGGCGCCCCGCCCGGCCGCGCGGCCGGGACGGCCCGCCAGCGCAGGTGCAGCCCGCCGTCCCGCTCCGGGGCGGCCGCGGACATCCGGCGCAGCGTCAGGGCGTCCACGGTGATCACCGGCCGGCCGGTGGTGTCGACGGCGGTGAGCGCCACGGTGTCGTCCCCGGCGGCGGCGAGCCGCACCCGGACCGCCGTCGCCCCGGAGGCCTCCAGCGACACCCCGGCCCAGGAGAACGGCAGCAGCGGCCGCCCGGCGCCGGCGGCGCCCGCGGAGCTCTCCGGCCCGCCGAGCGACGGGACGCCGAGCGTCACGGCGTGCAGCGCCGCGTCGAGCAGGGCCGGGTGGATCCCGAACCCGTCCGGCCGGGCCGGGAGTTCGACCTCCGCGTAGAGGGCGTCGGGCGCCGACCAGGCGGCCCGCAGGCCCTGGAACACCGGGCCGTAGCCGTAGCCGCGCCCCGCGAGCTCCTGGTACAGCCCGTCGACGGGGACCGGCCGGGCGTCGGCCGGCGGCCAGGCCCACGCCCCGGCCGGCTGCGCGGGCGCCGCGGACAGCACACCGCTCGCGTGCCGGACCGAGGGCTCGGTGCCCGCGGCCGGCGTGGCCGAGGAGTGCACGGTGACGGACCGGCGGCCCGCCCCGTCCTCGGCGCCGACGGCGACCTGCAGGTAGACGGCGGCCTCGGCGGGCAGCACCAGCGGCGCCTCCAGGGTCAGCTCCTCCACCAGCCGGCAGCCCACCGCGTCGGCGGCGTGCAGCGCGAGGTCCAGGAACGCCGTGCCGGGCAGCAGCACCGTGCCGTCCACCGCGTGGTCGGCGAGCCAGGGGTGCGAGCCGGGCAGCACCCGGCCGGTGAGCACGGCCTGGCCGTCCGGCAGGAAGACGGCGGCGCCGAGCAGCGGGTGCCGGGTGGCCTGCAGACCGGCGGCCTGGAGACCGGCCGTCGAGCCGGCCGCGTCCTGCCAGTAGCGCTGCCCCGCGAAGACGTGGCCGGGCAGGTCGACCAGGCGGCCGCCGGGCACGGCCCGCTCCCACGGCACCGGCACGCCCGCCACGAACTGCCGGGCCAGCGCCAGGGTGAGCGCGAGCGGGTCCGGCCGGCCGGCGGTGAGCGTGGCCACCGCGACGAAGCCGTCCCGGCCGAGCCCCTCGTCGAGGGTGGCGTGCACCATCGGCGTCACCACGGCCTCGGGGCCGACCTCCAGGAAGGCGGTGATGCCGCGGTCGGCCAGGCAGCGCACCCCGTCGGCGAACCGCACCGCGCCGCGGACGTGCTCCACCCAGTACTGCGGCGTGCCGAGCCGCTCGGCGTCGATCGGCGCGCCGGTGACGTTCGACACCACCGGGATCAGCGGCGCCCGGAACGTCAGCCCCGCCAGCACCTCGGCGAACTCGTCGAGCATCGCGTCCATCCGGTGCGAGTGGAAGGCGTGCGACACCGACAGCCGGCGCACCCGGTGCCCGGTGGCCCGGAAGTGCTCGGCGACCGCCACCGCCGCCTCCTCGTCGCCCGAGACCACCACGGCCCGGGGCCCGTTGACGGCGGCGATCCCGACCGCGCCGGCCAGACCGGCCCCGGCGATGTACGCCGCGGCCTCCTGCTCGGCCGCCTCGATCGCGACCATCGCCCCGCCCTCCGGCAGGGCCTGCATCAGCCGGCCGCGGGCGGCCACCAGGGCGCAGGCGTCGGGCAGGGAGAGCACTCCCGCCGCGTACGCCGCGGTGATCTCGCCCAGCGAGTGGCCCATCACGTAGTCGGGCGTCACCCCGCGCTCCTCCAGCAGCGCGAGCAGCGCCACCTCCAGGGCGAACAGGCCGGTCTGGGTGTACATGCTCTGGTTCAGCAGCGCCGCCGCCGGGGTGCCGGCCTCGGCGAACACCACGTCGCGCAGGGGGTGTTCGGCGTGGCCGTCGAGCTGCTCGTCCACGGCCCGGCAGACCGCGTCGAAGGCCTCGGCGAACACCGGGTACCGCTCGTACAGCTCCCGGCCCATCCCGGCCCGCTGCGAGCCCTGGCCGGAGAACACCAGGGCCAGCCCGCCGGCGCCGGCGGCGCCCGTGCGGCCGGCGACCACGGCGGGGCTCTCCTCGCCGCGGGCGAGGGCGGCCAGCGCACCGGTCAGCTCCTCGCGCCCGGCGCCGACGAGCACGGCCCGGTGGTCCAGCACCGCCCGGCCGACGGCCAGGGTGTGCCCGACGTCCCGCGGGTCGAGGTCGGCGCCGTCGGTCCCGTCGGTGAGTCGCTCCAGCAGACGGGCGGCCTGGCGGCGCAGCCCCTCCGGGGTCTTCGCCGACAGCGGCCAGGCGGTGACCGCCGGGGCCTCGTCGGGCGCGGCGACCGGCTCCTCGGGGGCGGCCTCCAGGATGACGTGGGCGTTGGTGCCGCTGATGCCGAAGGAGGAGACGGCGGAGCGGCGCGGGCGGTCGAGTGCGGGCCAGTCCTGCTGCTCGGTGAGCAGGCTGACGGCGCCGGACTCCCAGTCGACGTGGTGGGAGGGGGTGTCGGCGTGCAGGGTGCGCGGCAGGACGCCGTGGCGCATCGCCTGCACCATCTTGATGATGCCCGCCACGCCGGCGGCGGCCTGGGTGTGGCCGAGGTTGGACTTCAACGAGCCGAGCCAGAGCGGGTGTTCGGCGTCGCGGCCCCGGCCGTAGGTGGCCAGCAGGGCCTGGGCCTCGATCGGGTCGCCGAGCGCGGTGCCAGTGCCGTGTGCCTCCGACGACGAGCATGCCGACGCCCTCGGACCAGCCGGCGCCGTCGGCGTCGTCGGAGAAGGCCTTGCAGCGGCCGTCGGGTGACATGGCGCGCTGCCGGGCGAACTCCACGAAGGTGGTCGGCGTGGACATCACCGTCACCCCGCCCGCCACGGCCAGCGTGCACTCGCCGTTGCGCAGCGCCTGGGCGGCCAGGTGCAGGGCGACCAGGGAGGAGGAGCAGGCGGTGTCGACCGTCATCGCCGGGCCCTCCAGGCCCAGCAGGTAGGAGATCCGCCCGGACGCCACGCTCGACGAGTTGCCGAGCATCCGGAAGCCGTCCATGCCCTCGATCGGTTCGTGCAGCGGCGGCCCGTACTCCATCGCCATCAGCCCGGCGAAGACGCCGGTGCGGGTGCCGCGCAGGGTGGTGGGGTCGATGCCGGCGCGCTCGACGGCCTCCCAGGCGGTCTCCAGCAGCAGGCGCTGCTGCGGGTCCATCGCGGTGGCCTCGCGCGGGCTGATGCCGAAGAACTCCGGCTCGAACACGGCGGCGTCCTGGAGGAAACCGCCCTTGCGCGTGTACGTCCGGCCGACGGCGTCCGGGTCGGGGTCGTAGAGGTTGGCGAGGTCCCAGCCGCGGTCGGTGGGGAAGTCCGAGATGACGTCCGCGCCGTCCAGGGCGGCCTGCCAGAGGTCCTGGGGGGTGGTGATGTCGCCGGGGTAACGGCAGGCCATGCCGACGATGACGATGGGGTCGTCGTCGGTGGTGGTGGTGTGGGTGGTGGTGGGGGTGTGGGTGGTGGTGCCTTGGATGTGGTGGTCGAGGTGGTGGGCGAGGGTGGTGAGGGTGGGGTAGTCGAAGACGAGGGTGGAGGGGAGGCGCAGGCCGGTGGTGTTCTGGAGGCGGGTGCGGAGTTCGAGTCCGGTGAGGGAGTCGAAGCCCATGTCGCGGAAGGGTCGGTCGGGGTCGGGGGTGTCGGTGGTGGTGTGGCCGAGGACGGTGTTGATGTGGTGGTGGAGGAGGGTGATGAGGGTGGTGTGGCGTTCTTCGGGGGTGAGGGCGGCCATGTCGGTGGTCCAGGTGGCTGCCTGGGTGGTGGTTGTGGTGGTGGCGGTGGGTCGGTTGGGGGTGCGGACGAGGTTGCGGTAGAGGGTGGGGAGGGTGTTGTTGGTGGCTTGGGTGCGGAGGGTGGGGAGGTCGAGTCGGGCGGGGACGAGGGTGGGGTGGGTGGTGGTGAGGGCCTGGTCGAGGAGGGCGAGGCCTTGGGTGGCGGTGAGGGGTGCGAGGCCGGTGCGGGTGAGGCGGCCCAGGTCGGTGCTGTCGAGGTGGCCGGTCATGGAGCTGCTGTCCGCCCACAGGCCCCAGGCGAGGGAGGTGG
>JOHN01000133.1 GCA_000719695.1 Streptomyces sp. NRRL F-6131 | reverse complement strand
CTGCGGGACGGCGTCCTTCCCGGCCAGGGGCCGGGGCGGCATGAAGTCGATCACCCGGACGGTGCCGCCCTGGGAGTCCCACTCCTGTTCCAGGATCAGCGAGTCGCCCCGGTAGCGGCGGCGGTCGGCGGGCACGGCGGGGGCGGCCGCGGTCGGCGGGGGGACCCGCAGGTCGCCGGTGTCGGCGAGCCGCAGCCGTGCGGCCACGGCCTCCGCCGAGCTGTCGGCGGCGGCCGGTTCGGCGGGGGCGGGCGCGGTGGCCGGGTGGGGCAGCGCGGTGGCCACCGCCTCGGCGGGGCCGATCCGCCAGAAGCCGTGTTCGTCGGTGCCGAGCAGGCCGGCGAAGACCGCCGGCGAGTCGAACCGGGGCAGGCAGAGCCAGTCCACCGCTCCGTCCCTGCTGACGAGGGCGGCGGTCTGCATGTCCCCGATGAGTGCGTAGTCCTCGATACGGCCGGCCACGTGATCTCCAGTTCGCAATGTGGTCACGACGCATCGGCGATCCGAGGGGGAGCCAGCGGGACCGCGGGACCGGGGGCCACCCCGGGACGTCCGGCCTCCGCAGGGTGGTGGGGGCCTTGCCGGAGTGTCCGCGAGGGCTCGGTCGAGCCTCTGGGTGGGTGGGAGGAGCGGGGTTGCGGGGAGGTCCGGTCGCGCATCGGGGACCGAGAGGTTCCTGAGCCTCCCACGCCCTCCGCGTGCTCGTGTTGTCGGCGATGCGTCCGAGCAGCTTACGACGGACGAAAGGGGCGAAGCACGCGGGCGCAGCGCGATGCGGCGCCGCATTTCGGCGGAAATACCGCGCATCGCGGGGGAGGCCGCCAGGATGGCTCGGAAGGATCAGCTCCGGATGGCACGAAGTGGGGGTCGGGTGATGGCCCGGCCGAGCCGCTCCGGACGCCGGGAGGTGACCCGGTCGGGCCGGTGGTGCGACGGGCGGGACGGGTGCGCCGGATGGTGCGCCGGTGGTGCGCCTGGCGTACGCCCCGGGGAGCGCCCCCGTCGGTCCCCGACCGCGACCGGGCCGTCCGCGGCCCGCCGACGGCGGGCCGGAGCGCGTCCGGGCCGGGTCACTGATACCCTGGTATCCCGTGGACCGGTGGGATCAAACGCCCCGGACCGACCGGACCGACGACCCTCAGGGCGCCGTGCGCAGCACCGCCCTCGTCGTCGCAACGGCAGCCGCGAGCCTCCCACCACGTCACCTTCGACTCGCGACCCACGGGAGCCCCCTCTTGGCACAGCCCCATTCCGGCAAGGCATCGAACGGCCGCGCCGTGACGACCAAGCACCTCTTCGTCACCGGGGGTGTCGCCTCGTCGCTCGGCAAGGGCCTCACCGCCTCCAGCCTCGGCGCCCTGCTCAAGGCCCGCGGCCTGCGCGTCACGATGCAGAAGCTCGACCCGTACCTCAACGTGGACCCGGGCACCATGAACCCGTTCCAGCACGGTGAGGTCTTCGTCACCGACGACGGCGCCGAGACCGACCTCGACATCGGCCACTACGAGCGGTTCCTGGACACCAACCTGCACGGCTCGGCCAACGTCACCACCGGCCAGGTGTACTCGACCGTCATCGCCAAGGAGCGCCGCGGCGAGTACCTCGGCGACACCGTCCAGGTCATCCCGCACATCACCAACGAGATCAAGTCCCGGATCCGCCGGATGGCGACCGAGGACGTCGACGTGGTGATCACCGAGGTCGGCGGCACCGTCGGCGACATCGAGTCGCTGCCCTTCCTGGAGGCCGTCCGCCAGGTGCGCCACGAGGTCGGCCGGGACAACGTCTTCTTCGTCCACGTTTCCCTGCTCCCCTACATCGGCCCCTCCGGCGAGCTGAAGACCAAGCCGACCCAGCACTCGGTCGCCGCGCTGCGCAACATCGGCATCCAGCCCGACGCCATCGTGCTGCGCGCCGACCGCGAGGTCCCGCAGGCGATCAAGCGCAAGATCTCGCTGATGTGCGACGTCGACGAGGAGGCCGTGGTCGCGGCCATCGACGCCAAGTCGATCTACGACATCCCCAAGGTGCTGCACGGCGAGGGCCTGGACGCCTACGTCGTCCGCCGCCTGGACCTGCCGTTCCGCGACGTGGACTGGACCACCTGGGACGACCTGCTGCGCCGCGTCCACGAGCCGCAGCACATCGTCAAGGTCGCCCTGGTCGGCAAGTACATCGACCTGCCGGACGCCTACCTGTCGGTGACCGAGGCGCTGCGCGCCGGCGGCTTCGCCAACAACGCCCGGGTCGAGATCAAGTGGGTCACCTCCGACGACTGCGAGACCCCCGAGGGCGCGCAGGAGCAGCTCGGTGACGTCGACGCGATCTGCATCCCCGGCGGCTTCGGCGACCGCGGCGTCAACGGCAAGGTCGGCGCGATCACCTACGCCCGCGAGAACCGGATCCCGCTGCTGGGCCTGTGCCTGGGCCTGCAGTGCGTGGTCATCGAGGCCGCCCGCAACCTGGCCGGCCTGCCCGAGGCCAACTCGACCGAGTTCGACGCCGCCGCCAAGCACCCGGTCGTCTCCACCATGGCCGAGCAGCTGGCCATCGTCGACGGCAAGGGCGACCTGGGCGGCACCATGCGCCTGGGCCTCTACCCGGCCAAGCTCGCCGAGGGCTCGATCGTCCGCGAGGTCTACGGCGGCGAGCAGTACGTCGAGGAGCGCCACCGCCACCGCTACGAGGTCAACAACGCCTACCGCGCGGACCTGGAGAAGACCGGCCTGCAGTTCTCCGGCCTCTCCCCGAAGGGCGACCTGGTCGAGTACGTCGAGTACCCGCGCGAGGTGCACCCCTACCTGGTGGCCACCCAGGCCCACCCGGAGCTGAAGTCCCGGCCGACCCGCCCGCACCCGCTCTTCGCGGGTCTGGTGAAGGCCGCGATCGAGATCAAGACGGCCCCGGCGGACGCCCAGTAACCCCGGCCCGTTTCCCGAACGGCGGCCCCGCGATTCCTGCGGGGCCGCCGTTCGGCATTAGATTGTGTCGTACTGACGAAAAGGGGAGAGCGTGATGGACGACCGCAGCACCGTCGATGTCGCCGACGTGGCGGAGGAGTGGGAGGTCCGGGGGAGCACCACCCCCTTCCAGGGCCGGGTCACCGGCGTGCGCACCGAGGAGGTCCGGATGCCCGACGGCAGCTGGGCCCGCCGCGACTACCAGACCCACCCCGGATCCGTCTCCGTCCTCGCCCTGGACGACCGGCAGCGGGTGCTGATCCTGCGCCAGTACCGCCACCCCGTCCGCCAGCGCCTCTGGGAGCTCCCGGCCGGACTGCTCGACGTCCCCGGCGAGAACCCGCTGCACGCCGCCCAGCGCGAGCTGTACGAGGAGGCCCACTGCAAGGCGGGCAGCTGGCGGGTGCTGGTCGACTTCTACACCTCGCCCGGCGGCACCGACGAGGCGCTGCGGCTCTTCCTCGCCACCGACCTCTCCGAGGCGGAGGGGGAGCGGTACGAGGCGCACGGCGAGGAACTGGAACTGGAGTCCGCCCGGGTGCCGGTCGAGGAGCTGATCCGGCTGATCCACGCCGGGGAACTGCACAACCCCACCCTGATCACCGGCACCCTGGCGGTCCACGCGGCGCTGCACGGCCCGGGCGGGCTGGACGCGCTCCGTCCGGCCGACTCCCCCTGGCCGGCTAGGCCCTATATCTAGGCTCGGCTCGCCTCCGGGGCGCTTTGACCCGGTGCCGACGGTCGGCGCTCCAACGCCGCTCCTTCGTCGCGTCGTCCTCGCTTCTCCCTTTCGGCACCGGCGCGCCCCTTCGGCTCGCTCGCACCTCTTTTGGGGGCTCGGCTCGCCTCCGGGGCGCTTTGACCCGGTGCCGACGGTCGGC
>JOHN01000132.1 GCA_000719695.1 Streptomyces sp. NRRL F-6131 | reverse complement strand
ACCCGGAAGCTAAGCCTCACAGCGCCGATGGTACTGCAGGGGGGACCCTGTGGGAGAGTAGGACGCCGCCGAACAATCATTCACGAAGAACCCCCGCCGGATTCCCGGCGGGGGTTCTTTGCGTTCACCGCTGTTTCTCCCACGGCATGTCCGTGGAGGTCAGCTCTGCAGCTGGGCGGTGCCCCAGTTGGGGCGGCTGTCCGAGGGGCCGGGGCTGTCGGTGAGCCGGACGACCGTCGAGCCGTCGGCGCGCATGGTCCAGAGTTCGGGGGCCCCGCCCGCGGGGGCCTGGTCGAAGGCGATCGCGGTGCCGTCGGGGGACCAGGAGGCGATCCCGTAGGTGACGTCGGACGGGCCGGGGGTGAGCGCCTCGACGGCGGTGCCGTCGGGGTGGACGGTGTAGATGCCGCCGCCCGGGGCGTTGTCGGGACCCGTGGGGTAGGTGGTGAAGACGATCCGGCTGCCGTCGGGGGACCAGTTCGCGCGCTCGCCGGCCCGGAGCTCCCACGGGGTGAGGCGGCGCAGACCGGTGCCGTCAACGTTGACGATGTAGAGGGAGCGGCCGTTGGCCGGCTGGCCGGTGGCGCTGGTCCGGTAGGAAAAGACGAGCTGCTTGCCGTCGGGGGACCAGGCCGGGTCGGTGACGGCGCCGGAGTACGGGGCGTCGTTGGTGAGGAAGGTGAGGCGCTGGGCGCTGGTGCCGTCCGGGGCGATGACGTAGAGGTCGCTGTACTGGGTCTGCTCCGAGGTCGGGTCGGCCTGGCCCCAGGTGCGGGTGAAGGCGATCAGTTTGCCGTCGGGGGACCAGGCGGGGGCGGTCTCGGCCTCGTTGAGGCAGTCGGGGGCGCCGGCTTCGCAGAGCGGGCCCACCTGGTGGGCGTTCCGGCCGTCGGCGCCCGTCGTCCAGATCCGGCCGGACCCGTCGGTGCCGGTGCGGTCGAAGGCGAGGGCGGTGCCGTCGGGGGACCAGGAGGGGCGGTCGTCGCGGGTCCGGTCGGCCGGCTGGGTGAGTTGTTGACGGGTCTTGCCGTCGGCGGTGACGGCGAAGATCGCGCTGGTGAGGCGGTCCGGGTCGAGGAAGGCCCGGGTGGCGATGAGGCCGTTCCGGGCCGGTGGTGCGGTGGGGGTGGCCGCCGCTGCGGGGCCGTTGGCGACGACGGCTTCGACGGCGGGCGTCGGCGTGGGCGTGGGCGATTCGGTGCGGATCTCGCTGAGCGGGATCTCGCCCGGCTGGGCGCCGCAGCCGGTGAGCAGGGCCCCGGCGAGCAGCAGGCCCGCACCTGCGCGGGGGCGGGTGCGGGCCGTGGCGGGGGTGGTCCCTGAGAGCCGTGTGCGGGTCATCCGCGTCTCATCTCCGTCTTCGATCCGCCCGGTGGTCCGGGCGTGAGCCCCCCGAAGGAGCTGTCACTTTGTCAGATCGGAGCGGGTGGAGCGGGGCGACACGCGACGGTCCGCGTCCGCTCGGGGACGGGGAGTCATCCGTTCGTGCGCCGTTCGGCCGTGGACCGGCGGACGGGGAGACCGGCGGCCCGGGGACCGGTGGTCGGCGTGGGTCAGCCGCGGGCGGCCCGGCCTTCGGCCTTGGCGACGGCCTCCGCCTCGTCCTCGGCCTCGGCGATCTCCAGGGTCGGCGCGGTGCCGCCGAGCTGGGCGGGCAGCCACCAGGTGTCGTCGGGGCCGGAGGGCTTGCCGGGGTACTCGCGCTGGGCCCGGTCGAGCATCTCGGACATCGCGGCCCGCAGGCGCCGGGTGACCATGACGGGCTTGTCCCCGGGCGCCAGCACGAGCGGTTCGCCGATCATGATGGTGACCGGGACGTGCCGCTTGGTGAGGGTCTTCGGACGGCCCTTGGTCCACAGCTGCTGGGTGCCCCAGAGGACCACCGGGAGCAGCGGGGCGCCGGAGTCGGCGGCCATCCGGGCGGCGCCGGTCTTGAACTTCTTCAGCATGAAGGAGCGGCTGATGGTGGCCTCGGGGAAGACGCCGACGACCTCGCCGGCCCGGAGGGCGCGGACGGCGGCCTCGTAGGCGGGCTGGCCGTCGGTGCGGTCGACCGGGATGTGCTTCATGCCGCGCATCAGGGGGCCGGAGACACCGTGCTTGAACACGTCGTCCTTGGCCATGAAGCGGGTCTTGCGCTTGCCGCCGCGGTAGGCGCCCAGGCCCGCGAAAAGGAAGTCGAGGTAGCTGATGTGGTTGCTCACGAGTACCGCCCCGCCCTCGGCGGGGATGTTCTCGGCGCCGACGATCTTGATGCGCACGTCCAGCGCGCGGAAGACGGTGAGTGCGGCGCCGATCACCGGCGGGTAGACGAACTCTGCCACGGTCAGTCCTGACTTCGACGGGCCTGGCGGCCCGGTACGGCGGGGCCCCGAGGGCCGTACGAGAGGCCGACCGGGAGCACGGCACACCGCGGCGGCCACGGGCGATACACGGAGATGATCCCCCGAAGGAGTGCCTGCTGTCACCTGAGGGGTGCTGCCTGGCGGGATGTGGAGGTGTGACGTACGTGATGGGCCCGGCCGGGAACTTTTCCGCTCCGGTCGGGCCCTGTGTCAGGTGGTGGCGCGGCGGGGTCAGGCGGTGGCGCGGCGGGGTCAGGCGGTGGCGCCCGCCCGGCCCTGTGCGCGGCGGACCAGCAGGTACATCTCGCATCCCAGGCAGTAGCCGAAGGCGGCGTTCAGAAAGGCGGCGGCCAGTGCGAACCCGGTGGCGAGCAGGCCGAGCCAGGCGGCCCCGGTGAGGAAGCCGAGCACGCCGAGGAGGGCGAAGACCAGGCCGACACCCTGGGCGAACCGGGGCGGGCGTTCGTCCTCCGTCTCGGACGGCGGTGCCAGCCGGGGGCGGACCAGCGTGCGGTAGAGCCACCCGTAGGGGGAGCGGCGCAGCCCGCCGAGGGCTCCGAGGGCGAAGACGAGGGCCTGGGCGGCCAGCAGGACTCCGCTACCGGTGAGCAGGACGGCTGCCAGGACGACGGTGGTGAGCGCGGCGGCGAAGCGCGGGCCGCGGGGGTCGATCTGCACGGGGACTCCGGGAGGGGACGGCGGCGGGCTGACGGCTGGGGAGCGTCAGCGACAGCGCGAGGCCGTGGCGCGGCACAGGTCGACCACCCGGCGGGCGGTCAGCAGCGGCTGTGCGGGGCGGTCGGAGTCCACCCGGTGATGGTACGCGGGCCGCGGGCCGGTGGTCGACCGTTTTGCCGGGGCCGCTCCCGGGGCGCGGGGGGCCTGGCGCAGACTGGGGGGATGAGCGGGTTGGTGGTGTGCGTTGTCGTGCTCGCGCTGGCGAGTGCGTTCGGGCTGCTACGGGCCAAGCGCGACGGGAGGCTGAGGGTGCGGGCGAAGGACGGGGCGGTGGGGCTGTCGGCGGCCGAGCTGGGGGTGCCGCTCGGCGAGCGGGCGACCCTGGTGCAGTTCTCGACGGCCTTCTGCCAGCCCTGCCGGGCCACCCGCCGGGTGCTCGCGGAGGTGGCCGGGATGGTCGACGGGGTGGCGCACGTGGAGCTGGACGCGGAGGAGCGGCTGGAGCTGGTCCGGCGGCTGGACATTCTGCGGACGCCGACGGTGCTGGTGCTGGACGCGGGGGGTCGGGTGGTCCGCCGGGCGTCCGGGCAGCCGAGGCGGGCGGACGTGATCGCGGCGCTGGGTGAGGCGGTCTGAGCGGTCCCGCGCCCCGGCGCGGAACGGCGCGTGCCGCGGTCGCGGTGGGCCCCGAGGGGGAAGGAGCGCCCCCGCGGGGTGGAGCGGGGGCCGGGCTGGGGCAGGATGGCCCTGACGGCAGTGCGGCCGTCCCGCGGTCCGTACCGGGCCGACGTCCCGCTCGGGGCTGCCGAGCGGGGCCGAGGGACGCCCGGCCGGGACCGCGCGGCGTAAGCTACTGGCGAGTAGTGACCGTCGGGCTACTGGCGAGTATGCTGCCAGGGAGTTCCGGACCGGCACGGGAGCACGCTGCCGGGAGCGGGTGCGTACCGAGTTCGCGCCCGCTTGCACAGCCGCAGCCGCCGGACGAGACCAGTACAGGAGACAGGCCGTGAGCTTGAGGATCGTTGTCTGTGTGAAGTACGTGCCGGACGCGACGGGTGACCGTCGTTTCGCGGACGACCACACCACCGACCGGGAGGGCGTGGACG
>JOHN01000131.1 GCA_000719695.1 Streptomyces sp. NRRL F-6131 | reverse complement strand
CACCCGCCGCCTCGCCGACTGCTTCCCCGCCCTCGACTACTTCGAGAACAGCGGCCTCCCCTTCGTCGTCGCCCTCAACGGCTTCGACGGACACCAGCCGCACACCGCCGACGAGGTCCGCGAAGCCCTCCAGCTCAGCACCGAGACCCCCGTCGTGACGCTGGACGCCCGGCGTCGCGACAGCGCCAAGAGCGCCCTCATCACCCTCGTCGAGCACGCCCTCCTCGCCCGGCTCCGCTGAGCGGAACCCGAGGTCGGCGGCCCCGGCACCCCGTCGGCGTGACGGGGTGCCGGGGCGCGTTCGCTTGCGGGGAGGTGTCGTCCGGGCGCCTCGCGCAAGACCCTCGCATAAGCAGCGGATAACAGTTCGGTAGGCATTTCGTGATCAACAATGACTGTTTGTAGCGAATCAGCGCCACTCAGCGCCAGAAGACCACAGTTTTGCTCCAGGATGTCGGCGAATGTCCGGAATTGCACCGCACGGAGCGCCTACCAGCAGCTGTTTGTCCCCCATCCCTGCACGTGCTGAAATTCCAGCTACCCCTGGATCCCGTACGGCTGTCGCTCCCCTCCCCGGAGCGCGCGGCCACCGGGGGAGCTGGATTGATCCATGGCCGCCTGTCGGCCGAGAGGTAGTTGTCGAGTGAGGCGTAAGCAGCAGGTCGCCCCGCAGCGGCGCTCCGAGCCCCGCCAGAGCGAGCCGAACGGCACGTCGCCGGAACCGGGCGGGTTCTCGGCGTTCACCCCGACCGAGGAGCGGCCGCAGGGTGCCCAGGCACCGCAGCCGCCGAGCGGGAAGATCGGCGCCCTCGGCGCCGCTCCCGGGACCGGGTCCGGCAACGGCCCGGGCAGCGGTCCGGGCCAGGACGCCGCGGGGCCGAAGAGCAGCCGGTACGACTTCGTCCGCCCGCGCAACTGGCGCGTGCCGGCCCGTCTGATCGCGATCCTGCTGATCCCGGTCGTCATCGGCCTGGTCTTCGGTGGTCTGCGCGTCAACACCTCGATCGACGGCTTCGTCAAGGCCGACCGCGCCCAGCGCACCGCCACCCTCGCCAAGGCCGCCACCGAGCTCGCCGAGGCCCTGGAGGGCGAGCGCGACAAGACGCTCATACCCCTGATCACCAAGCAGGACCCGAACAACGACGTCACCAAGGCGCGCGCGACCACCGACGCCGCCCTCAAGGCGTACAACGCCGCCTACGAGGCCAGCGACAAGTCCGGTGAGCTCCCCCGGCGCCACGACGCCTTCCAGGCCGTGGTCAGGGACCTCCCGCACCTGCGCACCGCCGCCTACGGCGACAACCTCTTCGCCTCCGCGACCGTCAGCGCCTACTCGGTGATGTTCGCCCCGCTGCTGGCCTACGACAACTCCGTCGGCCTCGGCTCCAGCAGCCTCACCAGCAAGGGCCGCTCGATCTACGCGATGTCGCTGGCCAAGGCCTCCGCCTCGACCCAGCGCGCCCTCATGCTGCAGCTTCTGGTCGGCATCGCCGCCCAGAAGACCACGCGCTACGAGAACGTCGACCTCATCCAGCAGCTGCTGGTCGCCCAGCGCCTCGAGCAGACCGCGCTCTCCGAGTTCAACACCGGCAGCGCCCCCGAGGACGCCAAGAAGTACGCCGACGCCCAGGTCGCCCAGGCCAACGCCGACCAGCGCACCGCCTACCGGATGCCGAACGGCAGCGCCCCGACCATGGGCGGCCTGCTGAACATCGGCGCCGCGTACACCCAGGCCGCCGCCAACGGGCAGTCCCAGGGCCGCGAGGCCGCCGACCGCGCGTACAAGGAGGCCAAGGACTCCGGCCTGACCCCGGAGAACTGGAACCAGGCCGCCAGCACCCACATCTCCAGCCTCCGCGCCACCGAGATCGTGCTGCTGGACGACGTGCTCGTGGACGCCGCCGAGCTCCGCGACAACGCGCGCTTCGACGCCATCCTCAACTCGCTGATCGTCGTCGTCGCGCTGGTCCTCGCCGGTGTGCTCACCGGCTACGTGGCCCGCTCGATGATTCTCGGCATGCGCACCCTGCGCAACGCCGCGCTCGCGATCGCCGACCACCGCCTGCCCGAGCTGGTCGAGAAGCTCTCCAAGACCGACCCGGACCGGGTGGACACCAACGTCGCCCCGATCCCGCTGCACGGCAAGGACGAGATCGGCGAGGTCGCCCGGGCCTTCGACCAGGTCCACCGGCAGGCGGTCGCGCTCGCGGCCGAGCAGGCCCTGCTGCGAGGAAACGTCAACGCGATCTTCACCAACCTGTCGCGCCGCAGCCAGAGCCTCATCCAGCGCCAGCTGGCGCTGATCACCGACCTCGAGAACAACGAGGCCGACCCGGACCAGCTGGAGAACCTCTTCAAGCTGGACCACCTTGCGACCCGCATGCGCCGCAACGGTGAGAACCTGCTCGTCCTCGCGGGCGAGGAGGCCGGCCGCCGCTGGAACACCCCGGTCCCGCTGGTCGACGTCCTGCGCGCCGCCGCCTCCGAGGTGGAGCAGTACGAGCGCGTCGAACTCGCCGGCATCCCCGAGGCCGAGGTCGTCGGCGCCGCCGTGACCGACCTCGTCCACCTGCTCGCCGAGCTCCTGGAGAACGCCACCACGTTCTCCAGCCCGCAGACCCGGGTGCTGGTCAACGCGACCCGCCTGCCCGACGGCCGGGTGCTCGTCGAGATCCACGACAAGGGCATCGGCCTCACCGCCGAGGACTTCGCGGAGATCAACGAGAAGCTGGCCGAGCCGCCCACGGTCGACGCCACCATCTCCCGCCGCATGGGCCTCTTCGTGGTCGGCCGGCTCTCCCAGCGGCACGACGTCCGCGTCCAGCTCCGCCCCTCCGGCGAGTCCGCGGGCACCACCTCGCTGGTCATGCTCCCGCCGTTCCTGACCCACATGGCCGCGGCCCCGGAGCCCGAGGAGCAGTTCACCGTCTCCCGGATCTTCTCCGACCAGGAGCCGTCCGCCGCCTGGGCGGCCGAGAACGGTCCGGCCCGCAGCGCCGCCGAACTCGGCTTCGACGACCACCTCACCGGACAGGGCGGCGCCGGTTCCAGCGGCTTCAGCCCGGCCCTGGAGGCCGTCCAGCGCTCGCAGCGCCTGGACCAGGTCCGCCGCGCCGCACTGGAGTCCGGACCGCAGGACGGTCAGCAGCCGGTGCTGGACGCCGAGGTCGAGGACGACTACCCGGCGTACGGCCGCCGCAACGACGAGCAGTACGGCCAGGACGAGCAGTACCCGCAGCAGGGCTACGAGCAGTCCGGGTACGCCGACGACCAGTACGGCTACCAGCAGGACGAGTACGGCCAGGACGCCGGCTACGACCGCTCCGGCTACCAGCAGGACGGTTACCAGCAGGACGAGTACGGCCAGTACCCGCAGCAGGGTTACGACCAGTACGGCTACCAGCAGGACGAGTACGGCCAGGACGCCGCCGGCTACGAGGGCTCCGGCTACGCCGACGAGTCGTACGGCCGCCGGGCCGAGGAGGCCCCCGCGGGCCACCCGTACGCCCCCGAGCAGCCCGCCCTCCCGGCCGCCGACGGCGGCCAGGCCACCCTGCCGTCCGGGCTGCCGCAGCGCCGCCCGGGCCAGCAGCTGGCCGGCGGCGGCTTCCCGGCCGGCCCGCAGGCCGACGGCGGCGAGACCCCCAACTGGTTCGCCGGCGCCAAGGACACCTCGGCCGCCCCGGCCGAGCCCCGCGGCGGCCACGACGTGTCGGCCCTCGGCGGCTACGGGCCCACCGGCCCGACCGCGGCCGGCAACCAGACCTGGCAGTCGCCGAACGACGGCGACTGGCAGCGGGCGGAGAAGCTCCGCGAGCCCTCCTCCAGCGGCACCACCCAGGCCGGCCTGCCCCGGCGCGTGCCCAAGCAGAACCTGGTGGCGGGCAATGCCAAGCCCACCCCGCAGGACGGCCCGCAGGTGTCCCGCACGCCCGAGGAGGTCCGCGGCCGCCTCACCAACCTGCGCCGCGGCGTCGAGCAGGGCCGCAGCGCCGGC
The DNA here is from genome assembly GCA_000719695.1 of Streptomyces sp. NRRL F-6131. Lineage (GTDB taxonomy): Bacteria > Actinomycetota > Actinomycetes > Streptomycetales > Streptomycetaceae > Kitasatospora. The sequence continues at coordinate 213 of JOHN01000131.1, read as the reverse complement.
GGTACCGGAAGCTTCCGGATCGACCCCGATCAGGTAGACCCGTCCGGCAACGGACAGCAGAATCGCAGCACCGATCTCTTCGGCGGCTCGAACCACCAGGAGCGTTGAGTTGAGTCAGATGAGCCAGGCCGCACAGAACCTGAACTGGCTGATCACCAATTTCGTGGACAACACCCCCGGGGTGTCGCACACGGTGGTGGTCTCCGCGGACGG
>JOHN01000130.1 GCA_000719695.1 Streptomyces sp. NRRL F-6131 | reverse complement strand
GGCGGGTACGGTGCGGGGACGAGTGGCGGAGGTGGGGCGGGCGTGGGTGGGCGCGCACCACGGCGGGGCGGCGCTGCTGCACCGGGTGGATCCGCGGGTGGGGCTGACGGGGGCGGACTTCGCCGTGCTGGCGCGGTGGGCGGCCGGTCAGGGTCCCGGGGGCGGGTGAGGGCAGGGCCGATCGGATGGATCGGGGCGGTTCGCGGCGGTTCGTGCCGGTGGACGGGGTAGTTCGCGGAGGCTCGTCGCCGACGATCGGCGGAGCGATCCAGCCCGAACCGCAGAGAGGCCCTGGACCATGAGAAGACGTTCGCCGTTCCACCGCTCGACGCCGGCCCGCACGCTGCTCGCGGCGGCGCTCGCCGTCACCGGACTGCTGCCGCTGACGGCCGGTGCCTCGCCCGCCGTCGGCGCCGTGCCGACCGTCGTCTCCCCCGCGTACACCGGCGACGACGAGGCGGAGGCCCGGCAGCTGAGCCCGGAGCTGCAGGCCCGGCTGGACGAGGCCGTCCAGCGGGTGATGGCGGAGGCGGGCATCCCCGGTGTGCAGGTCGGCCTCTGGCTGCCCGGGCGGGGGCACTACGTGCGGGCCTTCGGGGTGGCCGACAAGGAGACCGGCGCGCCGATGACCGACCGGCTGAACATGCGGATCGGCAGCGAGACCAAGACCTTCACCGCCACCGCCGTGCTCCAGCTGGTGGACGAGGGCCTGGTCGGTCTCGACGAGCCGATCGCGAGGTACCTGGACGGCGTCCCGTGCGGGGAGGCGATCACCGTGCGCAACCTCCTGGAGATGCGCAGCGGCCTGTTCCCGTACAGCGCGGACGACGGCTTCGTCAACGCCTTCCTCAGCGACCCGGACCGCGTGTTCACGCCCCAGGAGCTGCTGGCGTACGGCTACCGGCACGACAACGAGTTCCCGCCGGGCACCCGGTACCAGTACTCGAACAGCAACTACATCCTGCTCGGCCTGCTGCTCGAGAAGCTGAGCGGGCGGAGCATCGAGAGCTTCGTCCACGACCGGATCACCGCACCGAGCGGCCTGCGGCACACCCTCTTCCCGCAGGGCACCGAGCTCCCGTCGCCGTACGCCCACGGCTACACCAACCAGACGCTCTCCGGCGAGATCGCCGACTCCACCCACTGGGACCCGTCCTGGGCCTGGTCGGCGGGCGCGCTCGTCTCCGACCTGCACGACCTGAAGCACTGGGCCAAGGACCTCGCCACCGGCACCCTGCTGTCGCCCGCGACCCAGGAGCAGCGCCTCACGATGCTGCCCACCGGGATCCCCGGCGCCGACTACGGGCTGGGGATCTTCAACATCGGCGGCTGGATCGGCCACAACGGCTCGCTGCCCGGCTACGAGAGCCTGACCGTCTACCTGCCGGAGGAGTGCGCGACCCTGGTGCTGCTGCTCAACTCCGACATCGTCACCCAGGGCTCCGAGCCGAGCACCCTGGTCGGCCGGGCGATCACCAGCATCGTGACGCCCGATCACATCTACGACATCCCGCCCGGCAAGTAGCCCGAGCGGCGCGAGTAGCCTCGGGACCGGAGACCCGGTGAACGGGCGAACGGGGCGGACGGGGCGGACGGCCGGCGGGTGCCGCGGGGTGCCCGCCGGCCGAGGGGGTGCGTGGTGAACGGTGACAGCGGTGCGGGGTCGGTTCCGCCGCCGGTGGACGCGGAGCTGCGGGCCGCGCTGGCGGCCGCGGGGGTGACGGCGCGCGAGCCGGTCACGCCGGAGGGCCTGGCCGCCTGGCAGGCGCGGGACGCCGCGACGCGGCCCAGGCCCGGCCCGGCGCAGCTGCGGGACGGCGGCCGCTTCGAGGTGGCCGAGCTGCGGGCGCCGGGACCGGCGGGCGCGCCGGAGGTCCGGCTGGTGAGCGCGCGGCCGGCCGGGGCCGGCGGGCCGCTGCCGCTCCTCTACTACCTGCACGGCGGCGGCATGGTCACCGGCAACGCGTGGTCCGTGCTGCCGCGGCTGCTGCGCGAACTGGCCGAGCCGCTGGGACTGGCCGTGGTCTCGGTGGAGTACCGGCTGGCCCCGGGGGCGCCGTACCCGGCGGCCGTCGAGGACGGCTACGCCGGGCTCCTCCGGGTGGCGGAGCGGGCGGCGGAGCTCGGTGTGGACGCGGGGCGGATCGTCCTCGGCGGCAAGAGCGCGGGCGGCGGCCTCGCCGCGGCGCTGGCCCTGCTGACCCGGGACCGGGGCGGGCCGGTCCCGGCCGGCCAGTTGCTGCTCAGCCCGATGCTGGACGACCGCGACCGCACCTTCTCCACCCACCAGCTGGCCGGCCACGACACCTGGGACCGGACGTCGAACGCCACCGCCTGGCGGGCCCTGCTGGGCGAGCGGTACGGCGCCGCCGACCTGCCGCCCTACGCGGCGCCCGCGCGGGCGACCGACCTGTCGGGGCTGGCGCCGGCCTATGTGGAGGTGGGTTCGGCGGAGACCTTCCGGGACGAGGCGGTGGCGTACGCGGACGCGATCTGGCGGGCCGGGGGCTCGGCCGAGCTGCACGTCTGGCCGGGCGCCTTCCACGGCTTCGACACCTTCGCACCGGGCGCCGCCGTCAGCCGGGACGCCCGGGAGACCCGCGTCCGCTGGCTGCACCGGCTCCTCGCGGGCTGAGCGGATTCGGCTGAGCGGATTCGGCTGAGCGGACGCGGTCGAATGGACACGGCCGAGCGGATTCGGCGGCCCCGCCGAGCCGCCCTGCCGGGCCGCTCAGCCGTCCGGCAGCAGGTTCGTCAACGGCAGGCCCGCGAAGAAGGCGACCGCCTCCTCGCGCCAGTGCGGGCGCCAGCCCTCGGCCTCGACGCGGGCCGCCTCGGCGCAGCGCCGCATGTCGGAGCGGAGCTTGGCGTCCACGCCCAACCGCCGGGCCAGCTCGCGGATGTGCCGGACCCGGTCGGCGGGGAGGTCCGGGTCGCCGAGCGCGGACTCCACCTCGGCCCGCTGCGTCCCGTCGGCGGCGGCGAGCAGGGCGCTGACGGCGTAGCTGCGGCGGCCCGCGCGGAGGTCGGCGCCGGTGGACTTGCCGGTGGCGTCCTCGTCGCCGAACAGGTCGAGGTGGTCGTCGCGCAGCTGGCCGCCGATGCCGACCAGGGTCGCGTAGCGGCGCAGCCATGCGTCGTGGGCGGCCACGTCCTCGCCGGCGGCGAGCAGCCCGAGCCGCAGCGGCGCGAGCACGGAGTACCGGGTGGACTTGTACTCGCAGACGCCGTGCAGGAACTCCTCGCCCGGGAGCGGCCGGAAGTCGCGTTCGAGGTCGACGATCTGGCCGGTGACCGTCTCGGCGGCGGCGTTCAGCTGCACCTCCAGCATGGCCTGGCGCAGCTCGGCGGGGACGTCCGCCTCCAGCAGGACCCGCATCGAGAGGAAGGCGGCGAGGTCCCCGGCGAGGACGGCCAGGCCGAGTGCGGTGCGGTCGGCCTCCGGGAACTCCCGGCGGTAGGCGTAGTAGGTGGAGGGGCCGCCGCGGCGCAGGGGCGCGTCGTCGATGATGTCGTCGTGGACGAGCCCGTGCGTCTGGAGCAGTTCGATGCTCAGGGCGGCCTCCGCCAGGCCGGGCACCGGGTCGGTGGTCACCAGCCGGGCGGCCTCGTACAGCAGGGCGACCCTCAGCCGCTTGCCGCCGCGCAGCGAGAGGTCCCGCAGCAGCTCCAGGCAGCGCGGGGTGAAGCGGCTGAGCGGCGGGGTGTCGAGGCGCTGCGGCAGGGTGGCGAAGTACGCCTCGAAGCGGAGGTCGAACCGGCGCCGGTGCTCGGCGGCCCGGTCGCGGGCGGCTGCCATGATCGTCTCGTTCACGCGCCCCACCCTCGCATCCGCCCCGCCCCGCCCGCGCGACCGGGGTCGGTTGCGCGGGCGGGGCGGGCCGCGGTGCATGTGATCAGGCGTTCTGCGCCCCGTTGAAGACGCTGTAGGCCTCGTCGCGGAAGTAGGCGCTCACCGCCCACCACTTGCCCTGCCAGCTGTGGCCCGTGACGAAGTCGCCGGTCTGGACGGCCGAACCGTCGTTCTGGTCGTAGTTCACGATGAACGGTCCACCGCTGGCGCCGCCGCCGAGTCCGATGCAGTTGTCGATCCGCGCGGTGGACGGCTGCTCGGGGCCGGCCACCGGCCGGCCGCCGCACCAGAGCATGTGCTCCTCCTTGGCGGGCGTCTTGCCGGGGATGCCGATGATGTGCGCGTAGTTGTTGATGTCGCGGTTGAACCCGATGCCGGTGGCCCCGACGACGTCCGCGATGTGCCGGCCGTTCTGGGTGTTCAGCACGATGAAGGCGGTGTCGCCCTGCGGGGCGGGGGCGTCGACCCAGCCGGCGGCCCGCCAGCCCCACCAGCCGTAGGGGGCGTTCCCCGCGTCGTAGCCGGGGGCGAACGAGAAGTCGTGCCCGCCCTCCACGCAGTGCCGGGCGGTGGCGATGACATCGCGGTTGGCACTGGAGACGACGTTGGCGGTGCAGATGCCGCCGCCGGTGAGCAGCCGCCCCGTGGTGACCCAGACGCTGGCCTTGGCGGCGGCCGTCGCGTCCGATTTCGCGCTCGACGTCGCACTCGACGTGGCGACCGGCTTCGCGCCGCCGGCCTTCTGGTCGACGGTCGGTTCGGTCGCGTGGAGCGTCAGCGGTCGGCCGTCGAGGGTGCTCTCCTTCTCGGGCGTCCAGGTGGTGCGGTCGGCGGTCGCCGGGTTGATCAGGACGTGACTCCTGCCGCTGACCTTCTCGACCGGCCGACTGTTCGTGACCGGTGCGGCGGACGTGGTCGGGGCGACCAGGCCGAGAGCCGCCACCGATACCGCGGCTGCCGCGAGGAGACCGCGCATGCGCATGATGTCTTCCCTTTCGCTGGGGGGGAGGGTGCTGTCCCGTCAGCTTGGAGGGGGCCCGTCAACAGCGCGTCTACAACCTGCCGACGACCCGCGCCGGCGACCGCTGCCGGACCGTGGTGTTCACCGGCTGGGCCCGCACTGAACCCGGGCGTCGCGCGTTCCCTCGCCCCCCGCACCGGCATCGCCGTCGGCGCCGCACTGATGGCGGCCGGCCTGTTCGCCGGCCCCGCCCACGCCACCGACAGCGCCCCACCCGCCTCCGCACCCGCCGCCACGGCCCCGGCCACCGCGGCACCCGCAGCCGTCTCGGACGCCAACCAGACCGTCATCCAGGCCACCGCCGGCCTCGGCCGCGGCCAGAGCTGGTCCTCCCCCGACGGCTCCACCGTCCTCCACCAGCAGTACGACGGCCACG
>JOHN01000129.1 GCA_000719695.1 Streptomyces sp. NRRL F-6131 | reverse complement strand
GGTCTTCGCCGAACACCTCACCGCCTGCGCCACCGCGCTCCAGCCCCACACCGGCTGGAACCTCCTCGACGTCCTCCACCAGACCCCCGGCGCACCCGACCTCAAGGGCGACGCGGTCGTTCAGCCCGCCCTCTGGGCGATGATGATCTCCCTCGCCCGCCTGTGGGAACACCTGGGCACCACCCCCGACGCCGTCGTCGGCCACTCCCAGGGCGAAATCGCCGCCGCCCACATCGCCGGCATCCTCTCCCTCGAAGACGCCGCCCGCATCGTCGCCCTGCGCTCCCGGGCTCTCGCCGAGATCGCGGGTCTCAGTGGCATGGTCTCGCTGCCGCTGAGCCTGGCCGACGCCTCCGCGCTGGCCGCGCGCTGGGACGAGCGGCTGCCCGTCGCCGCCGTCAACGGGCCGTCGGCCACCGTCGTCGCGGGTGACATCGCCGCCGTCGAAGAACTGCTGGCCCACTGCGAGCGTGCGGGCATCCGGGCCCGGCGCGTCCCGATCGACTACGCCTCCCACACCTCGCACGTGCACGCGCTGCGGGACCATCTGCTGGACACCCTCGCCTCCGTCGAGGCGCGTCCGGGCACCGTCGCGTTCTACTCCACGGTCGCCGGTCACCTGGGCGGGCCGGTGACCGACACCACGGTGATGGGCGCCCAGTACTGGTACGACAACCTGGCCACCGCCGTCCACTTCCAGACCGCCGCCGACTCGCTGCTGGGCGACGGGCACACCCTCTTCGTCGAGGTCAGCCCCCACCCCGTCCTCACCCACCCCCTCCAGGAGACCCTCGACAACCACCCGGCGGGCGAACAGACCCTCGTCACCGGCACCCTCCGCCGCGAGGACGACACCTGGCAGCGCGTCCTCACCTCCCTCGCCGCCACCACCCCCGCCACCTGGTCCGCCTTCTTCCCCGCCGGCACGCCCACCCATCTCGACCTGCCCACCTACCCCTTCCAGCGGCAGCGCTACTGGCTGGAGCGGGCCGGCGGCGCGGGGAACGTGGCCGCGGCCGGGCAGGCGGCGGTCGAACACCCGCTGCTCGGCGCGGCGGTGGAACTGGCGGGGACGGACGCCACCGTGCTGACCGGCCGGCTGTCGCCGCAGACGCACGGCTGGCTGACCGACCACACGATCTCCGACACCGTTCTGCTGCCCGGCACGGCCTTCGTCGAGATGGCGCTGCGCGCCGGTGACGAGGTGGGCTGCGAGTACCTGGAGGAACTCACCCTCCAGGCACCGCTCGTCCTGTCGGCGACCGCCGGCGTCCAGCTGAGGGTGGAGGTCGACGAGCCCGGCGCCGACGGCCGGCGCTTCGTCAATGTCCACTCCCGACCCGACGGCGAGGGGACAGGTGTGCCCTGGACCCGCCACGCCACGGGCGTGCTCGCCGCCGCCGGTCCGGCACCGTCCTCCTGGGACGCCCGGGTGTGGCCGCCGGCCGACGCCGTGCCGGTGGACACCGAGGAGCTGTACCCGTCGCTGGCCGCCGTCGGCTACCAGTACGGCCCCGCGTTCCACGGAGTGCGCCGGATGTGGAAGCGCGGTGACGAGCTGTTCGCCGAGGTGGTGCTGCCGGAGGAGCGGCACGCCGAGGTGGCCGCCTTCGGCATCCACCCCGCACTGCTGGACGCGGCCCTGCACGCCTGGATCGCCCCGGCCCCGGGAGCCGGGCGGGAACCGGAGCCGCCGAAGCTGCCGTTCGTCTGGTCCGACGTGCGGCTGCACGCGACCGGCGCGACGAACGTCCGGGTGCGGCTGGCCCCGGCGGGCCACGACACCCTCGTGCTGGGCGTCGCCGACACCGAGGGCGCGCCGGTCGCGTCGGTCGGTTCCCTGGCCATGCGTGCCGCCGACCCCGCGCGGGGTGGCCGGCACGAGAACGCGCTGTTCCGCCTGGACTGGCTGAGCCACGCGGCGCCGGCCGACGGGGCTCCCGTAGGCCCGTGGGCGCTGCTGGGCGCCGACGAACTGGGGCTCGGTGCCGCGCTGGACTCCGCTCGGCTGCGGCGCTACGCCGACCTGCCCGCCCTGGGCGAAGCGTTCGAGGAACCCGCCACCCGGCCCGACCTCGTCCTGTCCTGCCACCTGTCCGACCTGTCCGACCTGTCTGATCCATCCGATCCGTCCGGCGACGCCGACGCCGCCCGCGCCGCGCTGCTCAAGGCGCTCGCCCTCGTGCAGTCGTGGCTCGCCGACGAGCGGTTCGCCGGTACCCGGCTCGCGGTGGTCACCCGTCGCGCTGTGGCAGCCGACGGCGCCGAGCGGCTGGACCTCGCCGCCGCACCGGTGTGGGGCCTGCTGCGCACCGCGCAGACCGAGAACCCGGGCCGTTTCGTCCTCGTCGACGTCGACGAGGACCAGCGTTCCCTCCGCGCCCTGCCCGCCGCGCTCGCCGCCGGCGAGCCGCAGTTCGCGCTGCGCGCCGGAGAGGTCCTGGTGCCCCGGCTCGTCCGGGCCCAGGCCGTGGAGCCGACCGGGTCGCCCGCCTGGGACCCGGAGGGCACGGTGCTGATCACCGGCGGCACCGGCACGCTGGGCGGACTCTTCGCCCGGCACCTGGTCACCACGTACGGGGTGCGACGGGTGCTGCTGGTCAGCCGCCGCGGCCCCGCGGCCGAGGGCGCCGGCGAGCTGGTCGAGCGGCTGACCGAACTCGGGGCGACGGCCACCGCGGTGGCCTGCGACGTCTCCGACCCCGAGGCGCTGTCCGAGCTGCTGGCGGGGATCCCGGCCGAGCACCCGCTGATCGCGGTCGTGCACACGGCGGGCGTCATCGGCGACGGCCTGGTCTCCGCGCTGACTCCCGAACAGCTGGACGCGGTGCTGCGGCCCAAGGCGGACGCGGCCTGGCACCTGCACCGGCTCACCCGGGACCGGGACCTGGCGGCGTTCGTGCTGTTCTCCTCGGTGATGGGCGCTCTCGGCGGCGCGGGCCAGGGCAACTACGCGGCGGCGAACGTCTACCTCGACGCGCTGGCCGCGCACCGCCGGGCCCAGGGCCTGCCGGCCACCTCGCTGGCCTGGGGCTTCTGGGACGAGCGCAGCGAGCTGACGGGCGCTCTCGACCGGGCCGACCTGGCCCGGATGGCCCGCACCGGCCTGGTGCCGCTGCGGTCCGACGAGGGCCTCGCCCTGTTCGACACGGCTCTCGCCCTGGGTGAACCGGCGCTCGTTCCCACCCGCCTCGACACCGCGCGGCTCGCCAAGGAGGGCAGCAGCGCCCTGCCCGCCGTCCTCGGCGCCCTGGTGCGGCCCGGTGCCGCCCGGCGCACCGCCGCGGCCGGCTCGGCGCGCGGCGCGACGGAGGGACAACGGTTCGCCGGGATGGCCGCGGCCGACGTCGAGCGCGAGCTCATGGATGCGGTCCGCGCCCACACCGCGACCGTACTGGGGCACGCGACCCCGGAAGCGGTCCGGCCGGACAGCCGGTTCAAGGACATCGGCTTCGATTCGCTCTCGTCGGTCGAGCTGCGCAACCGCCTGAGTGCGACCTTCGGCCTGCGTCTCTCCGCGACCACGGTCTTCGACCACCCGACGCCGGCCGCGATGGCCAAGCACCTGCGCGGCGAACTGCTCGGCGGGGCGGCACCCGCCGCCGGCGCTGTCGTCACGGCCGCCGCGCTGGACGAGCCCGTGGCCATCGTCGGCATGGCGTGCCGACTGCCCGGCGGCGTCACCTCCCCCGAGGAGCTGTGGGAGCTGGTCGCGTCCGGCAATCACGGAATAGCCGGCCTGCCGACGGACCGCGGCTGGGACGTCGACGGGCTGTACGACCCGGACCCCGACCGGCGCGGCAAGAGCTACGTCCGAGAGGGCGGATTCCTCTACGACGCCGGCGAGTTCGACGCCGGTTTCTTCGGCATCGCGCCGCGGGAGGCGCTGGCCATGGACCCGCAGCAGCGGCTGCTCCTGCAGACCACCTGGGAGGCGTTCGAGCGCGCGGGCATCCGCCCGGACTCGGTGCACGGCAGCCGGACGGGCGTCTTCATCGGCGCCATGCCCCAGGAGTACAGCCCGCTGCTGCACGAGGCGACGGAGGGACTGGACGGCCTGCTGCTGACCGGCAACACGATGAGCGTGCTCTCGGGCCGGCTCGCCTACTTCCTCGGCCTCGAAGGCCCGGCGATCACGGTCGACACGGCGTGCTCGTCCTCCCTGGTGGCGTTGCACCAGGCCGCGCACGCGCTGCGCCAGGGCGAGTGCACGCTCGCGGTGGCCGGCGGTGTGGCCGTGATGGCGACGCCCGGTGTGCTCACCGAGTTCAGCCGGCAGCGCGGGCTGGCGCCCGACGGACGGATCAAGTCCTACGCGGCCTCCGCCGACGGAACGGGCTGGAGTGAGGGCGTCGGCATCGTGCTGCTGGAGCGGCTCTCCGAGGCGCGGAAGAACGGTCACCGGGTGCTGGCCGTGGTCCGAGGCTCGGCGATCAACCAGGACGGCGCCAGCAACGGCCTGACCGCCCCCAACGGTCCTGCCCAGGAGCGCGTGATCCGGCAGGCCCTGGCCAACGCCCGGCTGACGCCCGACCAGGTCGACGTGGTCGAGGGGCACGGCACCGGCACCAGGCTCGGTGACCCGATCGAGGCGCAGGCGCTGATCGCCACCTACGGTCAGGACCGGTCGGAGGACCGGCCGCTGTGGCTGGGCTCGCTGAAGTCGAACATCGGTCACAGCATGGCGGCGGCCGGCGTCTCCGGTGTGATCAAGATGGTGATGGCCATGCAGCACGGGACGCTGCCCCGCACGCTGAACGTGGACGAGCCGACCCCGCACGTGGACTGGACGGCGGGCGCGGTGGAGCTGCTCACCGAGGAGCGGCCCTGGCCGGAGACGGGACGCCCGCGCCGCGCGGCGGTCTCCTCCTTCGGCATCAGCGGCACCAACGCCCACCTCATCGTCGAACAGGCACCGAAGGACGAAACCGGCCAGGCCGCATCGGACCCGACCGTCGTCACGGATGGGACGGTGCCGTGGGCGCTGTCCGCGAAGTCCCCGGCGGCGCTGGCCGACCAGGCCCGCCGGCTCCTCGACCACCTCGACCACCACCCGCAGGCCACCCCCGCCGAAGTCGGCCACGCCCTCGCCGTGACGCGCACGGTCTTCGACCACAGGGCCGTCCTCATCGGCCAAGAAACCGCCGACTTCCGGGCCGCCCTGACCGCACTCGCCACCGGCGAACCCTCCCCTCGAGTCGTCACCGGCACGGCTGCGGCCCAGCCCGGCAGGACCGTCTTCGTCTTCCCCGGCCAGGGCTCCCAGTGGACCGGCATGGGCACCGAACTGATGCAC
>JOHN01000128.1 GCA_000719695.1 Streptomyces sp. NRRL F-6131 | reverse complement strand
TGGACGCCCTGGCCGCCCACCGCCGGTCGATCGGCCTGCCCGCCCAGTCCCTGGCCTGGGGCCAGTGGGCCGAGGCCAGCGGCATCACCGAACACCTCAGTGCCACCGACCACGCCCGGCTGGCCCGGTTCGGCATCCGCCCGATCGGCTCCGCCGAAGGCATGCGGCTCTTCGACGCCGCCCAGCGGCTCACCGACCTGGCGGCCCTCGTCCCGGCGCCGCTCGACCTCGCCGCCGTCCGGGCCCGGCAGGACGTGCCGACGCTGCTGCGCGGCCTGGTCCGGCCGGCCCGGCGCACGGCCGGGGCCGGACAGCACGACCCGGCGACGGGCACCGCCCCCGGCACGGACGAGCGGGGCGCCCTCGCCCGGCGGCTCGCCGCCCTGTCCGACGACGCCGAACGGCAGGCGGAGCTGCTCCGGCTGGTCCGCACCGAGCTGTCCGCCGTGCTCGGCGGCGAGGCCGAAGCCGTCGGCGCCCAGCGGTCGTTCACCAGCCTCGGCGTGGACTCGCTGACCGCCGTCGAGCTGCGCAACCGGGTCGCCGCCGCCACCGGTCTGCGGCTCTCGGCCACGCTGGTCTTCGACCACCCCAACCCGACCGCCCTGGCCGACCACCTCCGCGCCGAACTGACCGACCGGACGCCCGGCGCGGCCCCCGCGAGCCCGGCGGCCCCCGCCGCCGCCCCCGCGCCCCGGCCCGCCGACGAGCCGATCGCGATCGTCGGCATGGCCTGCCGCCTGCCCGGCGGGGTCGCCACGCCGGACGACCTGTGGCGCCTGGTGAGCGAGGGCCGGGACGCGGTGGGCGAGTTCCCGGCCGACCGCGGCTGGGACCTCGACGCCCTCTACGACCCCGACCCCGACAAGCCCGGCACCTCCTACACCCGGCACGGCGGGTTCCTCGACCGCCCGGCCGACTTCGACGCCGCGTTCTTCGGCATCTCGCCCCGCGAGGCGCTCGCCACCGACCCGCAGCAGCGGCTGCTGCTGGAGACCACCTGGGAGGCCCTGGAGAGCGCCGGGATCGACCCGACCGCGCTGCGCGGCAGCCGGACCGGCGTCTTCGCCGGCGTGATGTACCACGACTACGCGCCGCGCGTCCGCGAGGTGCCGGCCGAGCTGGAGGGCTGGCTGGGCAACGGCACGGCCGGCAGCGTGGCCTCCGGCCGGATCTCCTACTCCTTCGGCTTCGAGGGCCCGGCCGTCACGGTGGACACCGCCTGCTCCTCCTCGCTGGTCGCGCTGCACCTGGCCGCCCAGTCGCTGCGGGCCGGCGAGTGCGACCTGGCCGTGGCGGGCGGCGTGGCCGTGATGTCCACCCCGACCACCTTCGTCGAGTTCTCCCGCCAGCGCGCGCTCTCCGCCGACGGCCGCTGCAAGGCCTACGCCAACGCCGCGGACGGCACCGGCTGGGGCGAGGGCGTCGGGCTGCTGCTGGTCGAGCGGCTCTCCGACGCGCGCCGCAACGGCCACCCGGTACTGGCCGTGGTCCGCGGCAGCGCCGTCAACCAGGACGGCGCGTCCAACGGCCTGACCGCCCCCAGCGGCCCGGCCCAGCAGCGGGTGATCCGCCAGGCCCTGGCGCACGCCGGTCTCGACGCGGCCGACGTGGACGCGGTCGAGGGGCACGGCACCGGCACCACCCTCGGCGACCCGATCGAGGCACAGGCCGTGATCGCCACCTACGGTCAGCGTCGCCCGGCCGAAGAGCCGCTGTGGCTGGGCTCGTTGAAGTCCAACATCGGGCACACCCAGGCGGCCGCCGGCGCGGCGGGCGTCATCAAGATGGTCCAGGCGATCCGGCACGGGGTGCTGCCGCGGACCCTGCACGTGGACGAGCCGTCCCCGTACGTGGACTGGTCGGCGGGCGCCGTCGAACTGCTCACCGAGGAGCGGTCCTGGCCGGAGCACGGGCGACCGCGCCGGGCGGCCGTCTCCTCCTTCGGGGTCTCGGGCACCAACGCCCATGTGATCATCGAGCAGGCCCCGGACGCCGTGCCGACGGCGGCCTCCACCGAGCCCGCGCCGCCCGGCGGCCCCCTCGTCCTGCCGTACCCGGTCTCCGCCCGCACCCCCGAGGCGCTGCGCGCCCAGGCCGCCCAGGTGGCGGAGCTGCTCCCGGCGCCCGACGGGCGGAACGTCGACGTCGCGCACGCCCTGGTCACCGCCCGCGGTGCCCTGGAGGAGCGGGCCGTGGCCGTCGGCGACCCCGAGGCGCTGCGGGCGCTCGCCGCCGGGGACCCGGCCGCCGCGCTGGTCACCGGCACCGCCGACGTCACCGGCCGCACGGTGTTCGTCTTCCCCGGCCAGGGCTCCCAGTGGGCTGGGATGGCCGTCGAACTCCTCGACACCGCACCGGTGTTCGCCGCCAGGATCGAGGAGTGCGCGGCGGCCCTCGCCCCGCACACCGACTGGTCGCTGACGGACGTGCTGCGGGCCGTGCCCGGCGCCCCCGGCCTGGACCGGGTGGACGTCGTCCAGCCGGTGCTCTGGGCGGTGATGGTCTCGCTCGCCGACCTCTGGCGGGCGCACGGTGTCCGCCCGGACGCCGTGGTCGGCCACAGCCAGGGCGAGATCGCGGCCGCCGTGGTCGCCGGCGGGCTCTCGCTCGCCGACGGCGCCCGGGTGGTGGCGCTGCGCAGCCGCGCCATCCTGGCGCTCGCCGGCGCCGGCGGCATGGCCTCGATCGCGCTGCCCGCCGCCGAGGTCGCGGAGCGGATCGCCGCCCTCGGTGACCGGCTCTCCGTCGCCGTGGTGAACGGCCCGTCGGCGACCGTGGTCTCCGGCGAGCCGGCGGCACTGGCCGAACTGGTCGACGCCTACCGGGCGGAAGGCGTCCGGGCCCGCAGCATTCCGGTCGACTACGCCTCGCACTCCGCCCAGGTCGACGGCCTGCGGGAGGAGTTGCTGGAGCTGCTGGCCCCGGTCCGGCCGCGCACCGGAACGGTGCCGCTGATCTCCACCGTCACCGGCGACTGGTTCGACACGTCCGGGCTGGACGCGGAGTACTGGGTGACCAACCTGCGCGAGACGGTCCGCTTCGAGGACGCCACCCGGCGGCTCGCCGAGGACGGGCACACCGTGTTCGTCGAGGTGTCGCCGCACGGGGTGCTGACCGTGCCGATCGAGGAGACCCTCGGGTCCGTGGGCGCCGGGCGGCGCTCGGTGGTGGCCGGCACACTGCGCCGCGACCACGGGGGAGCGGAGCGGTTCCTGCTCTCCGCCGCCGAACTCTGGGTGCGCGGCGTGCCGTTCGACTGGACGGCCGCCCTCGCCGGGTCCCGTCCGCGACCGGTGGCGCTGCCCACCTACCCGTTCCAGCGGCAGCGCTACTGGCTGGACGCGACCGTCACCAACACGACGGTGGCGGGAACGGCGCTCGCCGCCGCGACCGCCCAGGACGGTGCGGCCGCCGGGCCGGCGCCCTGGGTGGCCAGGCTGGCGGGCGTGGACGGGCCGGAGGCGCGGGAGGCGGTGCTGCTCGACCTGGTCCGCCGGGAGGCCGCGGCCGTGCTCGGCCACGGGGGGATCGCCGGCGTCGCCGCCGACCGGGCCTTCCGCGAGCTGGGCCTCACCTCCCTCACCGCCGTCGAACTGCGCAACCGGATCGGCACCGGTACCGGGCTGGAGCTGCCCGCGACCCTGGTCTTCGACCACCCGACCCCGGCCGCCGTCGCGGCCCACCTGCTCACCGAACTCCCGGACACCGGGCGGGCGTCGGCGGACGGGGAGCTGGACCCGGGGGCCGCGCTGGCCGCCCTGGAACGCTCCCTCGCCGAACCGGCCGGCCCGGACGGGGAGCGCGCCTCGGTGCTCGCCCGGCTGAAGGCGTTGGTCGACCGCTGGGACACCGGCCCGTTCGACGGCACCGGCGACGGTGACGGCGGCGAGTACGGGGCGCTCGACGACCTCGACCTGGAGAACGCCACCGACGAGGAGCTGTTCGCCCTGATGGACGGCGACACCACCCCGTCGTCCTCCGCCGAGGGGCGCTGACACCGCCGCGCCCCGGCCGTACCCCCCTGCCGCACCTCCCTGCCGCACCCACCCCGCCACCACCCGTACGACCCGTCCTGCGAGAGGCACCGATGTCCAACGACCAGAAGCTCCGCGACTACCTGAAGCGCGCCCTGGCCGACGCGCGCCAGGCCAACCGGCGGCTGGAGGAGGTGGAGCGGGCCAAGCGCGAACCGATCGCGATCGTCGGCATGGCCTGCCGCCTGCCCGGCGGGGTCGCCTCGCCGGAGGACCTCTGGCAGCTGGTGGCGGACGGCGCCGACGCCATCACGGCGTTCCCCGCCGACCGTGGCTGGGACCTCGAAGCCCTCTACGACCCCGACCCCGACCACCCCGGCACCTCCTACACCCGGCACGGCGGATTCCTGGACACCACCGCCGAGTTCGACGCCGAGTTCTTCGGGATCTCACCGCGGGAGGCGCTCGCCACCGACCCGCAGCACCGGCTGTTGCTCGAAACCGCCTGGGAGGCGTTCGAGCGGGCGGGCATCGACCCGACGGCGCTGCGCGGCAGCCGGACGGCGGTCTTCGCGGGCCTCGCCGGCACCGACTACACGCCCCGGCTCCACGACGCCCCCGGAGACCTGGAGGGGTACCTCGGCATCGGCGGACTCGACAGCGTGGCCTCCGGCCGGATCTCCTACACCTTCGGCTTCGAGGGCCCGGCCGTCACGGTCAACACGGCCTGCTCGTCCTCGCTGGTGGCGCTGCACCTGGCCGCCCAGTCCCTGCGGTCCGGGGAGTCCGACCTCGCCCTGGCCGGCGGGGTCAGCGTGATGGCGACGGCGCAGGGCTTCGTCGAGTTCTCCCGACAGCGCGGCCTCTCCGTCGACGGGCGCTGCAAGGCGTTCGCGGCGGGCGCCGACGGGACGGGCTGGGCGGAGGGCGTGGGCCTGTTGCTGGTCGAACGGCTGTCGGACGCCCGGCGGCTGGGTCACGAGGTGCTGGCCGTGCTCCGGGGCTCGGCGGTCAACCAGGACGGTGCGTCCAACGGCCTCACCGCCCCCAACGGCCCGGCCCAGCAGCGGGTCATCCGCGCCGCCCTGGCCGACGCCCGCCTGTCCGCCGCCGACGTCCAGGCCGTCGAGGCCCACGGCACCGGCACCCGGCTCGGCGACCCGATCGAGGCCCAGGCCATCCTGGCCACCTACGGACGGCAGCGGCCCGCCGAACAGCCGCTCTGGCTGGGCTCGTTGAAGTCCAACATCGGGCACACCCAGGCGGCGGCGGGAGTCGCCGGCGTCATCAAGTCGGTGCAGGCGATCCGGCACGGAGTGCTGCCGCGCACCCTGCACATCGAGGAGCCCACGCCCTTCGTCAACTGGTCGGCGGGCGCCGTGGAACTGCTCACCGAGGGTGGACCGTTCGTTGCTGCCGTTCGTGGTGTCGGCGCGTTCGGTGGAGGCGCTGCGGGAACAGGGTTCCCGGGTGGCGGAGTTGGCGGCCTCGGTGGACGCGGTGGATCTCGCGCGGTCCCTGGCGGTGTCGCGTGCCGCGCTGGAGGAGCGCGCGGTGGTGCTGGGGGATCCGTCGGCGTTGGGTGATCTCGACGGTGCGGGTGTGGTGCGGGGCGCGGCGGGTTCGGGTGGTCTGGCGTTCCTGTTCTCCGGGCAGGGGAGTCAGCGGGTCGGTATGGGGCGGGAGTTGTACGGGTCCCAGCCGGTGTTCGCGGC
>JOHN01000127.1 GCA_000719695.1 Streptomyces sp. NRRL F-6131 | reverse complement strand
GTGTATAAGAGACAGCGCCCACCCCCCACTGACCGCCCTCCGCCCCACCCCTCAGGCCGGGAGGAGGGCGTCCCACTGGGCGCGGGTGGGGCCGTCGTGGGTGGGGGTGAAGTCCGGGTTGGCGGAGAGCCAGGCGGTGAGGTGGCGGTCCACCTCGGCGGTGCGGTAGGCCTCGTCGGCGGGGCTCAGGAGGTGGCGCACCCGGGCGCGGGCCCGCATGACCACGGGGTCGTCGAGGGCGCAGGCGGCGACGGCGGCGGCGCGGCGGTCCGGGAGCGGTGAACTGGCGGTGAGGCGCTGCTCGTTGGCCCGGTCGGCCGCGACCTGCGCGTCGAACCACGGGCGCAGCTCCCGGACCGTCCAGTCGTGGTAGGCCATCGGGTCCGCCACCGTCGCGTCAAGCCGGTCGGCGAGGTGCTGGGCGGCGCGCAGGCCGAGGGCGGCGCCGTGGCCCAGGGTGGGGTTGGTGTGGACGAGGCTGTCCCCGGTGTTGACCAGGCCGGTGACGACCGGGCCCGCGTCGTCGACGAGCGAGGTCCAGCGGTTGTCCAGGCCGGCCATCGCCAGGACGTCCGACTGCGGTTCGGCGCCGAGGTCGAGCCAGGCCGCGGCGGCGGGGAACCGGCGGGCCGCCGCCTCGAAGACGGCCGGGTCGGTGAGTGCCCCTCGGGTCGGATCCCCGGTGGAGAGCACCAAATTGACCGCGAAGGTGTCGTTGTCGGAGGGGAAGACGCCGGCGAGGGCGAACGGCGCGGACGAGCCGTTCTGCACCCGGCCGGGGTTGCGCGGGCCGTCCGCCCGCAGCCGGTACCAGCGGCACAGGTAGGCGATCCCGGCCCGGTGGCTGTCGACCACGGGCGGGCGGCAGCCGGCCGCGACGAGCCAGGCCGGGACCGGGGAGCGGCGGCCGGCCGCGTCCACCACGAGGTCCGCGGGGTGCGTCCGCCCACCCACCCGGACGCCGGTGACCCGGGCGGGCCGGCCGTCCTCGACGACGAGGCCGTCCACCCGTCGGCCGCGCCGCACGTCGACGGTGGCCTCCCGCCGCACGGCCGCGGTGAGGGCGGCCTCCAGCACGATCCGGCGGGTGCGCAGGGTCACCAGCGCCTCGTCGCCGGGCCGGTGCGGCGGATGCTCGCCGAACCAGTCGAACTCGTGGTACTCCAGCGCCCCGCGCGCCAGCAGGTCCGCGTAGACGTCCGGCGCCTCGGCGTGCAGCACGGTGCGCACCGGCGCGAGGAGGGAGTGGGGCTGGACGGCCTGCGGGACCCGGGGCCGGTTCCAGCGGAAGAAGTCCTGGTGCAGATCGTCCCCGGCCTCCCGCGCGTCCTGCTCGAACAACGTGACCGCGTGGCCCCGCCGTCCGAGCATCAGCGCGGCCCCCAGACCGCCGATACCGCCACCGATGATCGCAACCCGCGCCACTGGCACCCCTTCGCGTCGTGTTGCGGAGCGATCATACTGCTGGATGATCTTCACTCCGGAACCGGCCCCTCCGCATGCGGGCCTTGAGCCGGACGGGGTCGGGAAGTTCGGCGCGCCGGGGTGCCCGGCGGGGCGGCCGGGGCCCCTCACGACGGGATGCGCGGCGGGGCCGGGCGCCCGGCGCGACGGGGTGCGTGACGGGTGGGGCCGGGCGGGGCAGGATGGGGTGCATGTGCGGTCGATTCGTCTCCACCACCACCCCGCCCGATCTGGCCGAGCTGCTGCGCGCCTCGCTGGGGCCGGCCTCGGAGGCGCTCGCGCCGTCGTGGAACGTCGCGCCCACCGACGAGGTGGCGAGCGTGCTGGAGCGGGTGGACCGGGAGACCGGGGAGCTGACGCGTCAAGTGCGTTCGCTGCGCTGGGGCTTGGTGCCGTCCTGGTCGAAGGACCCGGGCTCCGGCGCGCGGATGATCAACGCGAGGGTGGAGACGGCGGCCGAGAAGCCGGCCTTCCGCAAGGCGTTCAAGGAGCGCCGGTGCGTGGTCCCCGCGGACGGCTACTACGAGTGGCGGCCGGTGCCCGCCGCCGAGGGGCGCAAGGGGTACAAGCAGCCCTACTACCTCCACCGGCCGGACGGCGGGCTGCTGCTGATGGCCGGGCTGTACGAGTTCTGGCGCGACCGCTCGGCACCCGAGGACGAGGACGCCTGGCTGGTCACCTGCGCCGTACTGACCACCGAGGCGACCGACGCGGCGGGCCGGATCCACGACCGGATGCCCGTCACCCTGGCCGCCGACACCCTGGACGCCTGGCTCGACCCCTCCGTCACCGACCCCGGCGAGGTCCGGGACCTGCTGCACGCCCCGGCGGGTGAGCTGCTGGTGCGGCCGGTCGCCACCACGGTGAACAGCGTCCGCAACGACGGGCCCCAGCTGCTGGAGGCGGTGGCGGACCCGCTGCCGGAGGTCACCGGCGGCCACTACACCTGATCGGGGCGCGCGCGGTCCGGTCGCGAGCGTCCCGGTCGCGAGCGTCCCGGTGGGCCGGCTCTCTATATCCGATCTGCGTTGTTCTTAGAATGGCCGGATGGAGGACATCGACGCGATCGCGGTGCTGCAGGATCCGCTGCGGCGCCGGCTGTACGAGTACGTGGTGGGGCAGGGCCGGGAGGTCGGCCGCAACGAGGCCGCCGAGGCGGCCGGGGTGGCGCGCACGCTCGCCGCGCACCACCTGGACAAGCTCGCCGAGGCCGGGCTGCTGGAGAGCGGCAGCCGCCGGCTGACCGGCCGGTCGGGGCCGGGGGCGGGCCGGCCCGCCAAGGTCTACACGCGGGCGCGGGGCGAGCGGTCGGTGTCGCTGCCCGCCCGCGACTACCGCACCGCCGCCGAACTGCTCGCCGGGGCCGCCGAAGCGGCCGGACTGGACGCCGAGCTGTGCGCGGGCGCGCGCCGCCGGGGCGAGGCGCTGCGCGGTTCGGGCGCACCCTGCGGCGACCTCGCGCAGGCGATGGAGGTGCTGGCGGCGCGCGGCTACGAGCCGCATCTGGAGGAGGCCTCGGACGACGGGGAAACAGGGTCCGGGGCGGTCGTCCGGATGCGCAACTGCCCGTTCCACGCCGTCGCCGAGCAGTACCCGCCGCTCGTCTGCGGCATGAACCTCGCGCTGCTGGAGGGCCTGCTCGGCACGGACGGCCCGGTCCGCGCCCGGATGGACGCCCGGCCGGACGAGTGCTGCGTGGCGGTGGTCGAGAACGGTGGCCCCGACTTCTAAAAACAATGATCATTGACATAGAGATTCGGGCCGTGCTGGGATGAGGCATGACCTCAGCCCATCTCGCCCAGCTCAACGTCGCCACGCTCCGGCACCCGCTCGACGACCCGCGGATCGCGCCGTTCGTCGAACTGCTCGACCCCGTCAACGCCGCCGCCGACCACGCGCCCGGCTTCGTCTGGCGACTCATGGAGGACGGCGCGGCCGACGCCACCGGCCTGCGCCCGGCGGGCGATCACGTCATCGTCAACCTGTCGGTCTGGGAGAGCCAGGAGGCCCTGTGGGACTTCGCCTACCGCAGCGGGCACCTGGACGTGATGCGGCGGCGGCGCGAGTGGTTCGAGCGGCACGTCGAGGCGCACCTGGTGCTCTGGTGGGTCCCCGCCGGCCACCGCCCGAGCGTCGGGGAGGCACTGGAGCGGCTGGCGGACCTGCGGGCGAACGGGCCCTCGCCGCGCGCCTTCACCTTCGCGTCCGCGTACACCGCCGCCGAGGCCGGCCCGGCGGTGGCTGCCGGGACGGCTGACGGGACGGCTGACGGGACGGCAGTGCGCGCGTAGGCGCGCGGCGGTGACGGTGAACGCTGCGGGCCGCTTCGTCGGTGCGGGCCTCGTCGTCGGCGCGGACCGCGTTGTCAGTGCCGTCCGCTACGGTCGGGCCATGTCGATCACCGCACAGCTGCGCGACTCGGTGGTGCTGCCGGGTGGCGGGGTCCTGGTCAACGGCTTCGCGCTGGAGCGCCGCGGGGCCGGCTCCCGCCGCGCCCTGGTGCCGGGCGGGGCGTCACTGGAGGTCCACGAGCTGGCCGGGCTGTTCGCGGGCGGGCGCGCGCCGGTCGCCGTCTTCCCGCTCCCGTGGCCCGCCGGGGAGGGCGGCGTCCCCTCGGTCAGCCCCGACGGCGCGTTCGCCGCGTTCCCCGGTCGGCGCGCGGTGCGGGCCGTGGGCGCGGACGGGACGACGCGCTGGGAGTACCCGCACGAGCCGTGGGGCGACGGCTTCGAGCACGGATCCTGCCGGGTGTCGGACGACGGCCGGCTCGTCTGGGCGCACGTCCCGGCCGACGCCGCCGGGGGCGGGCCGCCGGAGTGGTGGATCGTCCTGGACGCCG
This sequence comes from Streptomyces sp. NRRL F-6131, assembly GCA_000719695.1. Classification (GTDB taxonomy): domain Bacteria; phylum Actinomycetota; class Actinomycetes; order Streptomycetales; family Streptomycetaceae; genus Kitasatospora. Next base: position 1,442 of record JOHN01000127.1, on the reverse strand, counting down.
GGGACGGGCGCGAGCTGGCGCGACTGCCGCTGGCGGACAGCGCGGCCGCCGGTTCGCACCACCTCGCCCACCCGGACGGCCGGCACGTCGGCCTCTGCATCGGCATGGGCCAGGACGGCGTGCTGCTGCGCTGGGCGCGCCGGGACGGCGAGCGGCTGGTCGACCTGGGCGTCGACGCCGGCCAGGACCGCATCCTGGCCGACGTCCATGCCGGGCACCCCGGCTTCCTGACGGTCGAGCACTACGGCGCGGACCTGGAGCTGCACGGTCCGGACGGCACCGTCCTCGCCAGGGGGGAGCCCGAACCGGCCGACGGCGAGGACGAGTTCTGCTGGGACCACGCCTGCGGCTTCGTGGACGCCGGCACGGTCATCGCCTCGACGGTGGACTGCGCGCCCGACGACGACCCGGAGCAGCCGCGCCACTGGCTGCTCGACGCCCACACCCTGCGGATACGCGGGCCGGTCCGCTACCCCGGCGGGCCGGTCGACGGTTACGCACGCCCGCTCGGGGACGGGACGTGGCTGACCTACGACGACGCGCGTCGCACGCTCGACCGCTGGGCGGTGGCCTGACGGGGCTCCGGCGGGCGTCGTGCGGCGGGGTCAGACCAGCGGGAGGGACATCTCCAGTTCACGGGCGGTCGGGTCGAGCGAGTAGGGCTTGGTGCCACCGGTGAAGTCGAAGCCGCGGCGGCGGTAGAAGGCGGCGGCGCGGGTGTTCTCCTCGTGCACCGAGAGCAGCAGGCGCCCCGCGCCCGTCTCCCGGGCCCAGGTGATGATCGCGTCCAGCAGGGTGTCCGTCACCCCGCGGTCGCGGCCGCGGTGCTCGGGGTGCACCCAGACGCCGACCAGCACGGCCGTACCGGGCTCGGGCGTGAAGCCGATCATCGTCCCGACCCACGCACCCGCGTCGGCCTCGGCCCCGGTGTCGACCCCGGCCCCGGCCCCGGCACCCGCCCCGTTCTCGGCGTTCGCTCCGGCGACGGCGACCAGGCCGATGCTGCCCGGCTCGTTCACCCGGCGGACCCGGGAGTGCCACTCCTCGTCACCGTGCGCGAGCGCGGTCTCGTAGGTCTCCAGGAAGGCCATCGGCGTGTCCAGCAGCTGGGCGAGGCGCACCTCCCGCAGGCGCTCCCAGTCCGTCAGGCCGATCCGCTCGATCCGGTACGTCAAGGCCGTCTCCCCCCGCGGTGATCACTCCTACGGCACAGGAGCATAGGCCACCCCTCGGGGCCGCTCCGGCCGGGGTGCTGCCCGGCAGTGGAGGCATCCGTGCAGTTCAGGGGCGGCGCGACGGTGCGGCGGAGCGACTCGGGCACGGCCCGGCCCGGCGGATAGGGTGCGGTGGGGACGTCCGCGCCGCGGCAACGGAGTCCGCCCGCCCCGGGCGGCGCCGTGCCCCGCGCACGGCCGTGCACCCCACCCCGCGCCCCACCCCCC
>JOHN01000126.1 GCA_000719695.1 Streptomyces sp. NRRL F-6131 | reverse complement strand
GGGGTGGGCGGGTCTACGGGTGGGCGGGTCTACGGGTGGGCGGTCCGGATCAACCGGCCAGGCCGTACCGCCAGAGGGAGTTGACCCGGCTGCGCTCGGCGCTGTTCGGGTACGCGTTGGTGCAGGACGGGCCGGGGCCGCCGCCGGACATCAGCTCGCTGCACGGGCCCGAGTAGTGGTCCGGCAGGCCCAGCACGTGACCGGTCTCGTGCGCGGTCACGCGCACCGAGGAGTACTCCTGGTTCTGGGTGTAGTCCAGGAAGATGTAGCCGCGGCCGTGGCCGTCGGTGCTCGCGTACGAGCCGTTGTCCGGATCGTCGCCCTCGTAGTAGGCGAAGTCGGCGTCGGAGCCCTCCTGCAGGCGGACGTTGGCGACCGAGCCGTTCCAGATCTGCGCGCTGCGGGATATCTCCGAGGCGAAGGAGGGCGCGTTGCTCGCGTCGTAGGTCACCACGACGGCCCGCAGGTACGGGGTGGCGGCCTGCTTGGCCCGCGCGGACTTCATGACGGCCTCGAAGAACGCCCGGTCGTCCGCCTTGCCCGCGCTCTTCGCGGCGATGCCCGGGGTGTACCCCTGGGCGGCGGCCGGGCCGGGAGTGGTCACCGGGGCGGCGGTGGCGGCGGTCGGCAGGGCGGCCGTGCCCAGGGCCAGGGCCAGTCCGAGCGCGACGGAGAACGTTCGCGGCATGCGGTTCATGTGGGGGCTCCGATTCGGGTGTGCGCCGCGGACGGTGGGGGCCGGACCGCGGGCATCGGATGAATGCTTGCTGCCCCCAGAGCTTCGGCCAGGCCGGCGGCCCGGCGGATGATGTCAACCGGCGATAGCCCGAACCAATCACCCGCGGCGTCCGGAGGACCGCCCGGGGATCTCCTCGACGATCTCCGCGAGGGTCTCGAAGATCCGCCCGGAGAGCCGGCGGAGAGCCGGCGGGAGGCCGACGCCGGGCGCCCCTGCCGACCCGACAGCCTGTCATGTCCCTGGCGTCATTCCGTTTTGGCCGTTACGCTCCCCCGTGTGGAGCTCGACGTGAGACACCTGAGGGTGCTGTGCGCGATCGCCGACACCGGAAGCCTCCGCAAGGCCGCGCTGCAGCTCGGGATGACCCAGCCGTCGCTCACCACCCAGCTGCACCGCATCGAACGGGCCGTCGGCGGGACGCTGTTCGCCCGGGAGCAGACCGGTAGCCGGCCCACCGCGCTCGGCCACTCGGTGCTGTCCAGGGCCAGGCCGGTGATCGCCGAGATGGCCGCGCTGGTCGCCGCCGCGCGCCAGGAGGCCCGGGAGGCCGCCGGCGGCGAGCGGGCCCGCCGGCTGCGCATCGGCAGCGTCGGCAGCCGGGCGGTGGCCGCGTGGCTGCGCCGGGTGCACGAGCGGCTGCCGGAGACCGACACCACGATCCAGATCGACATCTCGGCCAACGCCCTGCTCCGGATGATCGCCTCCGACCAGCTGGACGTCGCCTTCGTGCACGAGAGCGAGGGCTTCCCCCTGCGCCTGCCGCCGGACGCCGAGCACCGGGTGCTGCTCGCCCGCGAGCCGCAGTTCGTCGCGCTCGCGACCGGCCACCCGGCGGCCGCCCGACCGGTGGTCCGGCTGGCCGAACTCGCCGAGGACACCTGGATGGTGGACCCGACCGCCGACCACGAGTACGCCGCGATGCGCCTGGTGTTCCGGGCCGCCGGGCTCAACCCGCGGGTGGTCCAGGTCCGGGACAACGCCACCGCCGCCGAACTGGTCGCCTCCGGCGAGGCGGTCCGCCCCTGCCAGCCGACCTCCCTGCCCGGACCGGGCACCGTCGTGCGGCGGCTGCACGGCGACCCGCTGACCGTACGGCTCCTGCTGGTCTGGCGGCCGCGCGCGCTCGGCCCGCCGGCCCGCGAGGCACTGTACGAGGAACTGCGGGCGGCCTACCTGGACCTCGCCCAGGCCAGCCCGGCGTACCGGGCCTGGCTGGCCGGGCACGACGAGATCCTCCGCGGCCTGCTGGGCCCCCCGTCGCCGTCGCCCGACCCGGTCCGCGCGAACGGCCCGTTCGGACCGAACGGCGCACACGGACCGCACGGCCCGAACGGCGGGCACGGCCCGCACCGACCGAACGGCGCGCACGGACCGCACGGAACGCCGGGCCCGGCCGGCCCGGCCGAGGAGCACCCCCGCGACGGGCAGCCGCGGGAGCCGTCCCCCTCGCCGGCCCCGCCGCAGCGCCGTCCGGCCGGGCTCGCTCAGCGCTCCCTGGCGTGCAGCACCACCCCGACCGCGACCGTGGCCGCCGTCACCAGGCCCGCGGCCAGGACCCCGGAGTCGCCCGCCGCGGTGCAGGCGAGCACCGCCACCGAGGCCGCCGGCAGCAGCACCTGAGCGGCGCCGGTCTTCACGTGCCGGGCGTGCAGCGCCCAGACGGTGAGCAGGTAGAGCGCGGTCGGCACGGTCACCGTCGCGGTGGCGGCCGTCTCGGACACGTGCGCCTTGTGCACGGCCGATTCGACCGCCACCTCCAGCCCGGAGCCGATCGCCGCCGCCGAGCCGAACACCAGGTAGTGGCCGTACCCCCAGAGGAAGGCCTGCCGGTTGGAGCGCAGGTGGTCGTGGACCGGCCGGGCGAAGTAGATCCACCAGGCCGAGAAGCAGATCAGCAGGCCGCCGGCCGCGACCGGCAGCAGCCGGGCCAGCCCCTCGTGCTCGTCCACGGCGGACTGCACCGCCACGGTCGCCGCCGCCACCGTCTCGCCGAGCACGATCAGCGTGAACAGGCCGTACCGTTCGGCGATGTGGTGCGGGTGCCAGGTGGTCTGCATCCGCAGCTCGGCGACCACCGGCACGGACAGCTCGGCCAGGATGCCGATCGGGATGACCGCCGTCCGGACGTCGTGCGGGAGCACCAGCACCACGCCCCAGCCGATCTGGCAGAGCGTGATCCCGGCCGCGTACCGCAGCGCCACCCCGCGCGCCTGCCCCTCCTCGGAGGCCGCCGCGCGCAGCCACTGGGTGACCATGGCCAGCCGCATCACCACGTAGCCCACCACCGACAGCACGATGTCCTGGTCGGCGAAGAGCCGCGGCACCCCGGCCGCGAGGATGAGCACACCGGCGATCTGGACCAGGGTGGTGACCCGGTACGGGACGTCGTCGCAGTCGTAGGCGGAGGCGAACCAGGTGAAGTTCATCCAGGCCCACCAGATGGCGAAGAAGGCGAAGAGGTAGCCGGTCAGGCCGTCCCCCCAGTGGCCTTCCGCGAGGTCGTGGGCCAGCTCCCGGCCGGCCTGGCCGACGGCGACCACGAAGCAGAGGTCGAAGAAGAGTTCCAGCGGGGTGGCGACCCGGTGCGGCTCGTCCCGGCTGCGCGGGACCATCCGGCGCACCGGGCGCGGATCGACGTGGTGCGGACCCGCGTGGTGCGGGTGGGGGGCTGCGGCGGATTCGCTGCTCATCGACGGGTCTCCGGGCTCCGGACGGGGGGCTGTACCCGCCGCATCCTGGCAGCGCACCGGGCGTCGCGCACGCACCGTCGCCCCGTCCGGCGCGGTCGGCGGGGTGCTCCGGTCGTCCCGGTGCGGCCCGATGTGCCCTGGCGTCAGCGACAGTTGACGCCGGGGTGCGCGAACCGGGTGACAGCACGGCGGGTTTCCGGGCGTGCCCCGCGCGGTAGGGCGCGACGGCCCGGACGGCCCCGCTAGATTCGTCCCCGGTTCGGAGCGAACGGGGTCCGGGGACGGACCCCACGACATGGGCGGCCTGCGGGCAACGCGGAAGGTCAAGGCGGGTGGCAGGACAGCGGGGGCGGCATCGCCGGCACCCCCGTGTCCACACCACCGGCCTCGTGATCACCGCGCTGCTCGCCAGCGCCTGTCGTGCGCCCGCCCCGCCGACGGTGGTCGCCGCCCCGGCTCCGCCGGCCGCTACTTCTCCCAGCCGACCCTGGTGTAGTCCACGCTCGCCAGACCGAAGGCGCCGTAGTTGGCGAGCCCCTTGCGGGACGCCACCACGGTCGGCCGCTGGTACAGCTCGAAGGTGTGGCCGAGCGCCCAGATCTTGGCGTCCGCCTGGTTGTAGAGCTTCGCCGCCTCCACCGGATCGATCGTGCCGGCCGCCTTCTTCAGCAGCCCGTCGATCTCCTCGCTGCCCAGCTTGGAGTAGTTGCCGAAGACGTTGTCGCCCTGCGGCAGACGGAAGTTGGTCAGGCTGCTGGAGAGCGGGAACGAGTCGGTGTTGCGCCAGCTGGCGACGTCCCACTTGCCGACGTTGACGTACTTGGTGAAGAAGTCGTTGGCCGCGACCTTGTCGACCTCCACCTTGACCCCGACCGCCAGCCACATCGCCTGGGCGGCGGTGGCGAGGTCGACCTGGGCCTGCGGGGTGGACTCGTTGAGCACCCAGTGCAGGGTCAGCGACTGGCCGTCCTTGGTGCGCGGCTGACCGCTGCCGGCCTCCTTCCAGCCCGCCTCGTCCAGCAGCTTCTTCGCCGCGGCCGCGTCGAACTTGGCCCACTCGCCGGAGTTGTCCTGGTAGCCGGTCTGGTTGGGCATGAGGATGTGGTTGCCGAGCGGCTTGAACTCCACCGGTACGCCGTTGTTCGCGATCTTGATCAGCGCGTTGCGGTCCAGGGCCTTGCCGAGCGCCTGTCGCACCTTCACGTCCGCCAGCGCGCCGCCGCCGCCGAAGGAGATGTGCACCTCGTCCCACGGGCTGGCCGACCGGATCACCGCGTCCTTGGCGTCCTTGAGCTGCCCGTACGCGGTGGCGGTGCCCGCCGTGGCGTAGTCGATCTCGTTGTTGAGGAAGGCCTGGGTGGTCGCCGACTGCGACATCACCCGGAAGACGATGCGCTCCGCCTTGGGCTTGGCGCCCCACCAGTTCGGGTCCGGGACCAGCGTGAGGGTCTGCGCGGTCTTGTCGGCCGTGCCGATCTTCAACGGACCCGCGGTGATCGGGATCTTCTCCACCCAGGACTTGTTGAAGTCGTCGGCGGTGGCGATCCCGGCGGCCGGGATCAGCGGACGGAACAGGTTCTGCCAGTCGGCGTACGGCTCGGAGAAGGTCACCTTGACCTCGGCCGGGTCGGCGCCCTGCTCGACGGCGGAGATCAGCTCGTAGCCGGCCGAGTCGGCGATGTTGTAGCCGTCCTTCTTGCCGTTGGTCGCCTCCCAGTCGGCCTTGAAGTCGAGGTAGCTGAGCGGCTTGCCGTCCGACCACTTGGCCTTCGGGTTCAGCTTGTAGGTGATCACCTGCGGCGAGGTCGAGGTGACCTTGGCGTCCACCAGGTAGTCGGCGACCGGCTTGAAGGTGCCGGTCTCGTCGGTGGTGAAGAGGTTCGGCTCCACGGCGCGCATGATCTCGACCGCGTCGCCGTACCGGCCGTCCACCTGGAACGGGTTCCACTGGGTGATCCACTGGTAGAGCGGGAACCGGACCTCGCCGCCGTCGCGGATCTGCTCCGACGACTTGGGGTTGATGTCGATGGACCCCTGCCCCGGAGCCTCGCTCTTGACCGCGGTGTCCGCCGAGCCCCCACCGCCGGAGCTGCACGCGGTGGCCGCGAGGGCGACGGCGAGAGCGAGTGCGGCGGCGCGGCCGAGTCGGCGCGCTGGCGTGGCGGAAGCGTCCATGAGGGTCCCCCCGTGAGGTCCGGCGAGTGGTGAGAGTTCAGCGTCGCGAGGTGTGGCGAGGCTTGAGCGTGGGCAGCCAAGTCGGTGCCGGGGACCGAACGTAACAGCGGATCAGAACGAGTACCAGGGGGCACGGTGGACACCTGATCCAAACGAAACGGGGCGCAACACGGCCGCAACACCGTGGCCGCGCGCCGGTGCCACACTCTGACCTGCGGTTTCCTGACCACGGTCAAGAACGCCGCCCCCGCGGGCCCGTCCCGGCCCGCTCCCCCGCCC
>JOHN01000125.1 GCA_000719695.1 Streptomyces sp. NRRL F-6131 | reverse complement strand
GGGTTGGCGGGGTGGGGAGGGGGTGGGGGTCAGGGGGTGGGGTGGCGGGCGTCGTAGCGGAGGAAGGCGGGGCGGCGGGCGGCGAGGAGGAGGATGGCGGCGACGCAGGCGAGGCCGCCGGTGACGACGGAGACGGCCGGGCTGGTGAGGGAGGCGACGGCGCCGGACTCGAAGTCGCCGAGGCGGGGGCCGCCGGCGACGACCACGATGAAGACGCCCTGGAGGCGGCCGCGCATCTCGTCGGGGGCGGCGACCTGCATCATCGTGTTGCGGAAGATCATGCTGATGGTGTCGGCGCAGCCGGCGGCGGCGAGCAGGAGGAGGCCGAGCCAGAGGTCGCGGACGAGGCCGAAGCCCGCGATGGCGAGGCCCCAGGCGGCGACGGCGGCCAGGACGGCGGCGCCCTGGCGGTGGACGCGGGTGACCCAGCCGGAGAAGAGGGCGCCGGCCAGGGCGCCGACGGCGGGGGCGGCGGCGAGCAGGCCGACGGTGCGGGCGTCGCCGCCGTAGAAGGTGACCGCGATGGCGGGGAAGAGGGCGCGGGGCATGCCGAAGATCATGGCGGCGAGGTCGGCGAGGAAGCTGGTGCGGAGGTTGGGCTGCTCGCGCAGGAAGCGGAGGCCGTCCAGGACGGAGGCGCGGCCCTTGCGCTCGCCGAGCGGGAGCATGGCGGGCAGGCGCCACATCGCGTAGAGGGTGGCGGCGAAGGCGACGGTGTCGACGAGGTAGGCGGCCTGGACGCCGTAGGCGCCGATGAGGAGGCCGCCGAGCATGGGGCCGACGGTGAGGCCGAGGTTCATGCTGACGGTGTTCAGGGCGTTGGCGGCGGGCAGTTGGTGGGCCGGGACGAGGCGCGGGACCATCGCCGAGCGGGCGGGTGAGGCGAGGGCGAAGAAGCCGGCCTGGAGGGCGACGGCGGCGTAGAGGACCGCGACCAGGCCGAGCCCGGCGATCGCCTGGGCGGCCAGGACGGCGGAGACGCAGGCGAGGCCGGCCGAGCCGATGAGGCCGAGTCGGCGGCGGTCGACGGTGTCGGCGATGGCGCCGCCGTAGAGGCCGAGGGCGACGAGCGGCACGAGGGAGAAGAGGCCGACCAGGCCGGCGGCGAAGGTGGAGCCGGTGAGGTCGTAGACCTCGACGGCGACGGCGACGGCCGTCATCTGCTGGCCGATGGAGGAGACGGACTGGCCGAACCAGACCCGCCGGTAGTCGGCGTGGTCGCGCAGCGGGCTCAGGTCCGCGAAGGCGCCGCGGGCGAACCGCCGGTACCGGGCCGAGGTGGCGGCAGCAGCGGGGCCGGAGGCAGGGGCGGCGGGGGCGTCGGAGGGGGCCGGCGGCGAGTCCCCGTCGGCCGGCGAATTGGCAGGATGATTGGTCGACACAGTCCCCCATCGTCGACCCGTCCGCCCCGCCCGCGGACACCGGGGGGCATTTGCGGCGGCTTGACCCCGGCTTCACCGCCACCCGGTGGGATGGCTCTGCCCCTGAGCGGGCCGGGACGGACGCGGGCCGGGACGGCAGGGCCGGAGCGACCCGATGCTCGCGCCGACCGTCGCGCTCCTAGTCCCGGCCTTCTTCCGCCGCTGCGTCACCGGCCTGGTTGGTGAGCGGGTACGAGGAGCGGGACACCTTCTACGCCGAGTGACCGGACCGCCCGCGGCCGGGGTCCGGACCCCGGCCGCGGGCCGGGCGCTAGCGGGTGAGGACCAGCTTCTCGCCCGCCTCCACGGCGAAGTCCAGGCGGTTGCCGGGCGGCGGGAACGGGCAGATGAAGTGGTCCGCGAAGGCGCACGGCGGCAGGTAGGCGCGGTTCAGGTCCAGCACCGTGCGGCCGTCCGGGTCCGGCGCGGGAAGGGTGACGAAGCGGAACCGGTAGGTGTCCCGGCCGCTGGTCGCGTCGGCGATCACACCGCTCAGGCGGCCGTTGCCGGAACGGCTGACCGTCAGGGTGCGGTGTTCGCCGGCGACCGTGAACGCGATCGTCCCGGTCACCTCCAGCGGGCGTTCCCGGCCGTCGGCGTTCGGGACGAGCACGGCCTGCTCGGTGGCGTCCTCGAACGGCGTGAAGACCGCCGGAACGGCCCACTCCGGCGCGTAGGGGTAGGCCGAGATCCCGGCGAACGACGCCCGGCGGGGCGACTGAGGGTCGAAGACCCGCAGGGCCGGCTCGCCCTCGCGCTCGATGGGCACCAGCAGCAGCTCGCCCAGCACGGCGGTGTCCGCCGCGGGGTCGGTGTCCGGGCGCAGCAGCACCTCCCCGTCGACGGGGGCGTCCGCACCCGCGACGGTGATGCCGTCGGCCGCCGCCGCCCGCAGCCGGACGCCCTCCGCGTCCGCCCACCAGACGCCGGGCAGGCCCGGGATCTCCGTCGGCTCCGGCGCCAGCCAGTGCGTGCCGGTGAGCGCCAGCTGCCCGTGCGGGGCGCTGACGGTCGCCGCCCGCCCGTCGCTCCAGTGCTTCCATTCCTCCGCGGCCGTCGCCGTCATCGGCTCGCCCTCCCACTCCCGTCCGGGGCCCGCGGGGCGGGCCGTCCGTTCTCCGTCACTTCTCCGAACGTCCGGTACCCCGGCGAGGCATTCCCCGCACCGGTTCCCGTCGCACAGCCTTGACGCGGCCTTCGCGCCGCCTTCGCACGGGGCAGTACGGCGTTGCGCGCGGTTGCACGGCGTCGCACGCCGTCGCGGCGCTCAACACGCCCGTCACAGCGGACGTCGCGCCCGGCCCGCGCTCACTGCTCCTTGATCCGGCGGAACAGGCCCTCCTGCACCACCGTGACCACCAGCTGCCCGCTGCGGTCGAAGATCTGGCCCCGGGCGAGACCGCGGGCCCCGTGGGCGATCGGGGACTCCTGCTGGTAGAGCAGCCAGTCGTCGGTCCGGAACGGCCGGTGGAACCACATCGCGTGGTCGAGCGAGGCCATGTCGAAGTGGCGGGTGCCCCAGAGCGGCTCGACGGGCGCGCGGACCGCGTCCAGCAGGGTCATGTCGCTCGCGTAGGTGAGCGCGCAGACGTGGATCAGCGGGTCGTCGGGGAGCTGCCCGTTGGTGCGCAGCCAGACCCCGCTGCGCGCCTCGACGCCGGCGAGCTCCTCGGTGGTCCAGCGCAGCCGGTCGACGTAGCGGATGTCGAAGGGCTGGCGCCGGCTGATGAACGGCGGCAGCTCGCCGAGCCGGGAGCCGACCTCGTCCAGCGCGCTCGGCAGCTTCTCCGGCCCCGGCACCTCGGGCATCGGGAACTGGTGCTCGATGCTGTCGGGCTCCGGGGTGTGGAAGTCGGCGGTCAGCGCGAAGATCGACCGCCCGCCCTGGATCGCCAGCACCCGGCGGGTGGTGAACGAGCGGCCGTCCCGGATCCGGTCCACCTGGTAGACGATCGGCACGCCCGGGACCCCGGGGCGCAGGAAGTACGAGTGCAGCGAGTGGACCGGCCGGTCGCCGTCCACGGTGCGCCCCGCCGCGACCAGCGCCTGCCCGGCCACCTGCCCGCCGAACGTGCGCTGGAGCGCCTCCTCGGGGCTGCGCCCGCGGAAGATGTTCAGCTCGATCTGCTCGAGGTCCAGCAGTGCGACGAGATCGTCGACCGGGGTAGCCATGGGACACGTCCTCTCCGGGCCGCCGCCCGGGCCGGAGGTCTTCCGCCCGGCCGTCGGCAACCCGTTCTCTCGAATTCTCCAGCTCAATCGAATTCCTCAGCGAGCCGGGACATTCCCCGGATCGGGGGCCACGGCCGCCGATTCACTCGAACGAGGTCGAACAGTAGCCCCCCGCCCGAACCCGACCGGGCAGAGCCCCGACCGGGCAGAGCCCCGACCGGTCACAGCCCCGGCCGGTCACAGCCCCGACTGCCGGACGGTGATGTTCAGCCGACCGGTCAGCCCCAGCGCCGGGTCCGCCGTCCCGGGCAGCGTCCGCACCACGCCGTGGTACGCGAACCTGGCCGGGCCGCCGAACACCAGCAGGTCGCCGCTGCGCAGCTCCAGGTCCGTCCACGGCCTGGTCCTGGTCTCGGTGTTGCCGAGCCGGAAGACGCAGGAGTCCCCGAGCGAGAGCGAGACCACCGGGGCGTCCGTCCGCTCGTCGCGGTCCTGGTGCAGGCCCATCCGGGCGCCGTGCGGGTAGTGGTTGACGATCGCGATGTCCGGCGCGTAGCGGACGGCGCCGGCGATGTCCTCGACGGCGGGGCCGTACGCCTCCGCCACCGCCCGCCGCGCGAGTGCGCCGAGCTCGGGCGGGAAGGGCTTGACGGGCGTGCCGTCCTCGGTGGTGCGGGAGTAGCCGTAGGGGTACCAGTGCAGACCGAGGCCGACCATCCGGACGGACATCGTCCCGCCGGTGGGCATCCGGACGGTGTGCATCCCGGCGGGCGGGCGGGCCCAGTCCCGGCAGGCGGCGACCAGCCGCAGCTGCGCCGCCGCGTCGAGCCAGCCGGGGAGCAGCACCGCGCCCGGCGCCGGCTCGGACCGCCCGCGCTCGGGGGAGGCGTCGAAGAGTCCGCCGAACAACTCGCCCTGGCTCACGTCTCCATCCTCGCGCACCCCTCCGACAACGGACCTCTCCGACAACGGACCCCGCCGACGGCCGAACGGGCCGCCCGCCGGACACGCCGACGGCCGGACACGCCGACGGCCGCCTCCCCGTGGAACGGGAAGGCGGCCGCAAGGGTCGACCGACCGACCGGTCGCACCGGGCCGACGGGCCCGGATCGGTGACCGGATCGGTGACCGGATCAGCGCTCGGATCAGACGGTCAGGGTCTGGCCCGGGAGGATCAGGTCCGGGTTGCCACCGATGACCTTGGCGTTGTTGTCGTACAGGGCGTGCCAGTCGAGGCCCTTGGCGGCGGCGATGCTGCTCAGGGTGTCGCCGGCCTTGACGGTGTAGGTGCCGTTGACCTGCTTGGCGTCGTTCGAGGTCCAGGACTTGCCGGACTTCGCGGCCTTCGGCGCGGCGTCGGCCTTCGGCGCGGCCTTGGGGGCCTCGACAGCCTTGGGGGCCTCGGCGGCCTTGGGGGCGGCCTTCGGCGCGGCGGCCTTGGGGGCCTCGGCGGCCTTCGGGGCCGCGGTGGCGGCCGGCTTGGCGGCCGGGGCGGCGGGCTTCGCGGCGGGGGCGGCGGTCGCCGGGGCGGCGGTGTCGACCGCGGCCGGGGCGCCGCCCTTGGTCAGGCCGGCCTTGACGGAGCAGACGGGCCAGGCGCCCGGGCCCTGCGAGGCGAGGACCTTCTCGGCGACGGCGATCTGCTGCGCCTTGGTGGCCAGGTTGGCCTGCGAGGCGTAGGCAGTGCCACCGAAGGCGGCCCAGGTGCTGGAGGTGAACTGCAGACCGCCGTAGAAGCCGTTGCCGGTGTTGATGGCCCAGTTGCCGCCGCTCTCGCACTGGGCGACGGCGTCCCAGGTGGAGACCGAGGCGGCGGAGGCCGAGGTGGCCGTGACGAGGCCGGCCACCGGCAGGGCCGCGACAGCGGCGCCCGCCACGACAGCCATCCGAACGCGGTTGCGCTTGGTGGCGGTGGTGGTGGTGGCAGCGGCGATCTCGTTACGGAAAGTCATGGGGTTCCTCTCGACAGCCCCGGGCGGGCATGCGGAACCAAGCCCTGGAAGGGGACTGGAATCGCTCACCGCGTCCGTCGGGCGGCCGGAAACGTGTCGGACGTTCCGCGCCGCCCCGGCCACCCGCCACACACCGGCGACCTGTTCGAGCGGTCGCGTCGGCGGGCACTGCCGGCACCGGGGTGAGCCGGCGGGCTGTACGTCGGGGGTGAACCCGGGTGGTGCTCGTTGCACCGCCAATGAAGCTACGAGGCGGGCCGCCGGGAGCCAAACAGTTAAAGGTCTCCCCAGCTCAGCAAGGGGTTACCGCCGGTAATGACCATGCAAACATGTCCAATATGTCCGTTTTGGTCGTCATTTCCTAGATCAAACATCGGCGGGCCGTGACTCACCTCACCGTTCCATTCCGGCAGTCCCGCCCTCGACATCGACAGATTGCGACGCCCGGGACACCCTCCGCGATCGGATCCGGGGCAATTCCCGTCACCCCGACCCCCCACCCGTGACCCCTGCCACAAGGGCCCGTTGGTAAGGGCGGCCGGACAGCCGTCGCCCCCCGGCTCGAACAGACCCGACCCCCGGGCCCCCCGCGTTCGACCCCCCGGGCGCCGCCCGACAGCCCCGATGCCCGACCCCGAAGCCCCCGTTC
>JOHN01000124.1 GCA_000719695.1 Streptomyces sp. NRRL F-6131 | reverse complement strand
CCACCCGCCCCCGCCCCCGCTGGAGACAGCTCCTCCCATGACCACTGAGAACCACCCCACCGTCTCCGACGAGGACGTCGCGGCCATCGCCGCGCAGCTCGGCCGGGTCCCCCGCGGCCTGCGCGGCGTGGCCCACCGCTGCCCGTGCGGCAACCCGGACGTCGTGGAGACGGCCCCCCGGCTGCCGGACGGCACGCCGTTCCCGACCCTCTACTACCTGACCTGCCCCAAGGCCGCCTCGCTGATCGGCACCCTGGAGGCGGACGGCGTGATGAAGGAGCAGACCGCCCGGCTCGCCGAGGACCCGGAGCTGGCCGCGGCGTACCGGGGGGCGCACGAGGACTACATCGCGCGCCGCGACGCCATCGAGGTGCTGGAGGGCTTCCCGAGCGCCGGCGGCATGCCGGACCGGGTCAAGTGCCTGCACGTGCTGGTCGGCCACTCGCTGGCGGCCGGCGAGGGCGTCAACCCGCTCGGCGACGAGGCGATCGGCATGCTGGAGGACTGGTGGGCCAAGGGTCCGTGCGTGTCCGCCGCCGAGGTCGAGGCCGCCGGTGAGCGGGTGCTCCGCAACCGGGCCAAGGACCAGGACCACGAGGCCGTGATCGCGGCCAAGGAGCAGAAGACCGCCGACCGCGCGGCCAAGCGGGCCGCGCTGGGGGCGGACGAGGCAGGGGAGGCCGAGGCATGAGTTCCACCCGGGTGGCCGCGATCGACTGCGGGACCAACTCGATCCGGCTGCTGGTCGCCGACCTCGACCAGGAGACGGGGGCGATCACCGACCTGGACCGGCGGATGGTGATCAACCGGCTGGGTCAGGGCGTGGACCGGACCGGCCGGCTGCACCCGGACGCGCTGGAGCGCACCTTCGCGGCCTGCCGGGAGTACGCCGAGGTGATCTCCGGGTTCGGGGTGGGGCCGGAGCGGATCCGCTTCGTCGCCACCAGCGCCTCCCGGGACGCCGAGAACAGCGCCGAGTACGTCGACGGCGTCCGGGCCGCCCTCGGGGTCGAGCCGCAGGTGGTCAGCGGTGAGGAGGAGGCGCACCTCTCCTTCGTGGGCGCCACCAAGGAGCTCACCGGGGGGCAGTTCGCCGCCCCGTACCTGGTCTTCGACCTGGGCGGCGGCTCGACCGAGTTCGTGCTCGGGGCCGAGGACGTCCGGGCCGCCCGCTCGGTGGACATCGGCTGCGTCCGGCTGACCGAGCGGCACTTCGGCGGCGCCGAGCTGCCCTCGGAGGAGCAGATCGCCGAGGCCCGGGCGCACGTGCGGGCGGAGCTGGACCGGGCCGAGGAGGTCGTCCCGCTGACCGGCGCGGCGACCCTGGTCGGCCTGGCCGGGACGGTCACCACCATCTCGGCGATCGCCCAGGACCTGCCGCGGTACGACTCGGAGGCGATCCACCACTCCCGGATCTCCCGCGAGCGGGTCGCCGAGATCGCCGACCGGCTGCTGCGCGCCACCCACGCGGAGCGGGCGGCGATCCCGTCGATGCACCCGGGCCGGGTGGACGTGATCGCGGCCGGCGCGCTGGAGCTGCTGGAGATCATGGAGCGGACCGGCGCCGCCGAGGTGGTCGTCAGCGAGCACGACATCCTGGACGGCATCGCCTGGAGTATCGCCCGCTGACCAGGCACGAGGCTTACCGCCCCGGCCCCGGAGACCCGTCTCGGGTCCCGGGGCCGGGGCGCGCCCGGGGCGGTGCGGAAAAGTTCGTGAATTTCTTCACATGGGGATCCGCCCTTTCGCCCCGTCGGGCGGTCCGGTCCGTCCGATATGTGGGACCGAAGGCTCGCTGGGCGTGATAACCGCTGGATCGCAGGTTTCGGCCCGTCAGGGGTTTGAAAATCGAAATCCCGCGCGGGAACCGGGGCCCGTCATGGATCGTTGCTGCTCAGCGGGGCCGTCCGCACGGGAGTGCTCACCGGGGGGCCGTGATGGCCGCGAGGTGTCGGACGGGGGGCCGAAACGGGGGCGCGAAGTGTAGCAGAGGGGGTCCATACGCTTGTGAGCGGGCTCACGAAGGCTGCTCCGAACGGTGCTGGATACTTTCGGATATGAGCACCACGGAGCGTCCTCGCATCCTCATTGTCGGCGGTGGTTACGTCGGCCTGTATGCCGCGATGCGCATCCTCAAGAAGATGCGCTACGGCGAAGCGACCGTCACGGTCGTGGACCCGCGGTCGTACATGACGTACCTGCCCTTCCTCCCCGAGGCGGCCGGCGGCAACGTCGCGCCCCGCAACCTCGTCGCGCCCCTGCGCACCGCGCTGAAGAACGCGGAGGTGCTCACCGGTGCGGTCACCGGTGTGGACCACGAGCGCAAGATCGCGACCATCCAGCCCTCGGCGGGCGACTCGTACGAGCTGCCCTTCGACTACCTGGTCGTCGCGACCGGTTCGGTCTCCCGGACCTTCCCGATCCCGGGTCTCGCCGAGCACGGCATCGGCATGAAGACCGTGGAGGAGGCCATCGCCCTCCGCAACCACGTCATGGCGCAGCTGGACAAGGCCGAGTCCACCACGGACGAGGCGATCCGCCGCAAGGCGCTGACCTTCGTCATCATCGGCGGCGGCTTCGCCGGCGTCGAGACCATCGCCGAGATCGAGGACATGGCGCGCGACGCCGCCAAGATCTACAAGACGGTCAGCCGCGACGACATGCGCTTCGTCGTCGTCGAGGCCGCCAACCGGATCCTCCCGGAGATGGGCCCGGACCTCGGTCTGTGGACCAAGGAGAAGCTCGAAGAGCGCAACATCGAGGTCTACATCGAGACCTCCATGGACTCCTGCCTCGACGGCCACGTCGTGCTGAAGAACGGCATGGAGATGGACGCCTCCACCATCGTGTGGACGGCCGGCGTGAAGCCGAACCCGGTGCTGGCCCAGTTCGGCCTGCCGCTGGGCCCGCGCGGCCACGTCGACACCGCGCCGACCCTCCAGGTCCAGGGCTTCGACTACGTCTGGTCCGCCGGCGACAACGCCCAGGTGCCGGACCTCGCCGCCGGCGAGGGTGCCTGGTGCCCGCCGAACGCCCAGCACGCCGTCCGTCAGGCCGCCGTCCTCGGTGACAACGTGATCTCCGGCATGCGCGGCTTCCCGCAGCAGGAGTACAAGCACAAGAACCTGGGTGCGGTCGCCGGCCTCGGCCTGCACAAGGGCGTCGCGATCCTCTTCGGCAAGTACAAGCTGAAGGGCCGCCCCGCCTGGTGGTTCCACCGCCTGTACCACGGCGCCATGGTCCCGACCTTCAACCGCAAGGTCCGCGTCTTCACCGACTGGACCCTCGCGGTCTTCCTGAAGCGCGAGATGGTCGGCCTCTCCCAGATGGAGAACCCGTACCAGCCGATCCAGGAAGTCACGGCGCCCACCAAGCGGCCCGCCGTCGAGGCCGCGAAGCCGGCCGCCGACAAGGAGCTCGCCACCAGCAAGTAAGCGACTACGGTCCCGGTGTGGGAGCACCGGGCATGAGTCGGAGGCCCTCCGCCCGGCAGTGTTGCCGGACCACGACCTCCGTGGTGCTCAGCCGGCTGTGCGCGTCGGGCGGAGTACGAGCAGTACGAGAAGTGCCAGAAGCACGAGAAGGCCCCTGCCGAAACCCTCCGGCAGGGGCCTTCCGTGTGTCCGGGTGATCAGTCGGTCTTGATGCTGTCCAGGATGTCCAGCTTGGCGGCCCGGCGGGCCGGCCAGAAGGCGGCCACCACACCGACCACGCCGGCCAGGGCCAGGAAGAGCAGCAGCTGGCCGTACGGGAGCACCGTGGTCATGCCCTGCAGACCCGACTTGAGGGTGCCGTTGATCGCCCAGGCCATGAAGCTGCCGAGCAGGACACCGATGCCGGCGCCGAAGACCGAGATCACCACGGACTCCAGGCGGACCATCCGCTTGATGCCGGAGCGGTCCAGGCCGATCGCCCGCAGCATGCCGATCTCGCGCTTGCGCTCGAAGACCGACATCGCCAGGGTGTTGATCACCCCGAGGATCGCGACCACCACCGACATCGCCAGCAGGCCGTACATCATGTTCAGCGCGAAGGTGATGGTCTGGCTGAAGTCGTTCCGGACGTCCTGGCGCGACTTGACCTCGATCACCGGGTTGGAGCCGGTGGCGTCCTTCAGCGCCTGCTTCAGCGCCCCGGTCTCCCCGGCGGTGCCCTTCACCAGGACGCTCTCCAGGTACGGCTGGGGGTCGTGCTTGAGGATCTCGCCGTTGGAGATCACGGCCCCGCCGAGCATGCCGCCGCCGGCGTAGACGCCGCCGACGGTCAGCGTCCCCTTGGCGTCGCCGGGGTAGCCGACCTCGACGGTCGAACCGGCGGTGACGCCGAGCTTCTTCGCGAGCTCCTCGTCGACCAGCAGCTGACCCTGGCCGGCCGCGGCCAGCGAGCCGCTCCTCATGGTCACCGAGACCAGCTTGTCGAGGCTGTCCGCGTTCAGGCCGGAGATGTCCCGCGACCGGCCGTTGAGCTCCCAGGAGACCTGGGTCATCGGCGAGGAGGCGGCCACCCCGGCGGCCTTGGCGACCTCGGCGGGGACCTTCTCCGACAGGCTCATGCCGTTGGCGGCGGCGACCACGTAGTCGGCCTTCATCGAGCTGGTGATGGCCCGGTCCACGGTGTCCGAGACCGAGGCGCCGATCACGGTCAGACCGCTGACCAGGGTCAGGCCGATGGTGAGCGCGGCGGCGGTGGCGGCGGTGCGGCGCGGGTTGCGCACCGCGTTCTGCCGGGCGAGCTTGCCGGGGGTGCCGAACAGCTTGCCGAGCACCGGTCCGACCAGGGCGATCACCGGGCGGGAGAGCAGCGGCAGTAGGACGAAGACGCCCAGGATGGCGAGCAGCGCGCCGATCGCCACCGGCATCCGGCCGTCCGCGTTGCCCTTGGAGGCGCCGAAGGCGACCAGGGCGATGCCGGCGGCGGCCACCAGCGAGCCGAGCACGTTCCGGACCACCAGGGACTTCTGGGTGGCGGGCTGGTCACCGCTGCTCATCGCGGCGACCGGGGCGATCCGGGCGGCGCGGACGGCGGGCAGCAGGGCGGAGAGCACCGTCACCAGGACGCCGACCACCAGGGTGACCACGACGGTCAGCGGCTTGATCACCAGGGCGCCGGTCGGCAGGCTGTCGTTCAGCGAGGCGATCAGGGACTGGAGTCCGGCGCCGATCCCGAGGCCGGCGACCAGACCGGCCGCGGCCGAGAGGGTGCCGATGACGAACGCCTCGATCAGCACCGAGCGGGTCACCTGCTTGCGGCTGGCGCCGATCGCCCGGAGCAGCGCCAGCTCCTTGGTGCGCTGGGCGACCAGCATGGTGAAGGTGTTGGCGATGATGAAGATGCCGACGAAGAGCGAGATCGCGGCGAAGGCGAGCAGCATGGTGCGCATGCTCTCGGTGCCGCGCGTGATCATCCGCTCCTCCTCCGCCTTCAGCTCGGCGCCGGTGCGGGTCTCGATCTGCTGCCCCGGTCGGAGCTTCTGGTTCACGTCGGCGAGCAGGGCGTCCTGGGCGGTGCCGGGCTTGGCGGTGAGCACGATGCTGCTGTAGCGGCCGGGCTCCAGCAGCAGCTGCTGGGCGGTCGCCCGGTCGAACAGGGTGAGCGAGCCGCCGCTGTTGACCACCGGGTCGTCGGTGGTGAAGACACCGGTGAGCTTCGCCTCGACGACGGGGCCGTTGGAGGCGATCCGGACGGTGTCGCCGACCTTGTAGCCGCCCTTCTCGGCGGTCTTCCGGTCGAGGGCGATCTCCTTGCCGTTCTTCGGACCCTGGCCCTCGACCAGCGGGTAGCGGGCGTCCTTGCCGTCCGGGCCGGGCGCGAAGTTGGCGCCCTTGGCCGTCCAGGACTGGCCGATCAGCTCGCCCTTCTTGTCGGCGACGCCGGTGAAGCCGCTGACCACGCCGCGGGCGTTCGCGGTGCCGGGCAGTGCGGCGAGCTGCTGGACGGTGGCGTCGGTCAGGGTGACCGGGCTCTTGTCGCTCTTCTCCCGGACGGACGCGGAGGCGCCGGCGGAGTAGTCGACGACCTGGACCGACACGTCGGAGTAGCTCTTGGAGTTGCTCTCCCGCATGGCCTTGCCGAAGGTGTCGGAGAAGACCATGGTGCCGGCCACGAAAGCGGTGCCCAGCATGACGGCGAGCGCCGTCATCAGCAGTCGGCCCTTGTGGGCCAGCACGTTGCGCAGTGCGGTGCGATACATGGGGTGTCCTGGGGTCCTGGGTCTGCGGAGGAACGGGCGGCGGGGCGCGGTGGGTCAGCTGGTGCGGCCCTTGGCGTCGAAGCGGCGCATGCGGTCCAGGACGGTGTCGGCGGTGGGGTGGGTGAGTTCGT
>JOHN01000123.1 GCA_000719695.1 Streptomyces sp. NRRL F-6131 | reverse complement strand
GTACTGCAGGGGGGACCCTGTGGGAGAGTAGGACGCCGCCGAACAATCATTCACGAAGAACCCCCGTCCGGGATCCGGATGGGGGTTCTTTGCGTTCACGTGCTTTTCGTTGGCACGACGGCGCTCTGCGTCAGAGCGCGAGCTTGAAGCCGAGGTGGGAGGGGACGAAGCCGAGGCGTTCGTAGAAGCGGTGCGCGTCGGTGCGGGTGATGTCGGAGGTGAGCTGGACGAGCTGGGCGTCGAGTTCCCGGGAGCGTTCGACCGCCCACTGGATCAGTTCGGTGCCGAGGCCGCTGCCCCGTTCGTCGGTGTGGACGCGGACGCCCTCGATGACGGTGCGGGTGGCGCCCTTCCGGGAGAGGCCCGGGACGACGGTCAGTTGCAGGGTGCCGACCGTCCGGCCGGCGCGCTCGGCGACGACCAGGTGCTGGTGCGGGTCGGCGTCGATGCGGTCGAACGCGGTGCGGTAGGGGGTGAGGTCGTCCGGGCTCTCCCGGGTCGCCCCCAGCGGGTCGTCGGCGAGCATGGCGACGATGGCCGGCAGGTCGTCGCCGGTCGCCCGGCGAATCGTCAGTTCGTTCATGGTCACACCCTAGAAGAGGCCCTCAGACCCGCCCGGAGCCGGGTCGGGCACCCTGTTGTACCGGACGGGTGCGGCGAACACCTCAGAACGGCCGTGGCGGCCCTGCTCGGGGGTGATCGGGCGTCACGTGCCCGGCCGGGTGCTGGTGATGACGGCGAAGGCCGCTCCGTGCGGGTCGACGAGCCGGGCGAGGCGGCCGACGCCGTGGACGTCCTCGGCGGGGAGCCGGACGGTGGCGCCGAGCCGTTCGGCGGTGGCGAGCCGGGCGTCGACGTCGGTGACCTCGAAGGAGGGGAGCCAGTGCGAGGAGATGCCGGTGGCCGCCGCCGCCGGCGGGATCGGGCAGATACCGCCGTGCGCGTCCTCGGGCCCGCCACCGGCGGGGGTGAGCACGGTGTACAGCTCCTCGCCGACGGGGACGTCCTGCTGCTGCCAGCCGAAGACCGTGCGGTAGAAGACCTTGGCCGCCTCGGCGTCGATGCTGAAGCACTCCGTCCAGCAGAGGCTGCCGGGCTCGTTGACGATCTCCAGGCCACGGAGGGCGTGCGGCTGCCAGAGCGCGAAGTCGGCGCCGGTCGGGTCGGTGCAGCCGGCCGTCCGGCCGCTGCCGAGGACGTCGTAGGGGCCGGAGCGGACCCGGCCGCCGGCCTCCCGGACCAGGGCCGCCGTGCGGTCGGCGTCGTCGGTGCGGAAGGAGACGGTCCAGGCCGCGCGCTCCCGGTCCGCGGTGCGGGGGCCGACCGCGGCGACCGTCCGGCCGTCCTGCCGGAAGAAGCCGTAGTCGGTGGCGGTGGCGCCGCCCGGGCGGAACGTCCAGCCGAGGACCTCGGTGTAGAAGGCGGCCGACACCGGGGTGTCCGGGGTGGCGAGGTCCAGCCAGGTGGGTGCGCCGGGCCGGAAGGCGGTGGTGAGCATGGTCTCCTGCTCCTTCGACGGCGGGCCGGCCCCCTCCCCGGTGCCTCCCAGCCTGGCACTCCCGCCCGGGATGTCGCACCCGGGCGGTACGGTGCGTAGCGGAAGTCGTCCCGCACGGTGATAGGGGGCCCGTTGGCCAGGCAGACAGCGGCGCGCACCCACCCCGGGGCCACCACCGGCACCGCCACGGGCACCGGACCCGGCGCCGGCGGGAACGGCCAGGCGCCGCCGCGCCAACTGGCCCAGGTCGAGGGCGTCCTGGAGCGGATCACGTACGCCAACGAGGAGACCGGCTACACGGTGGCTCGGGTCGACACCGGGCGGGGCGGCAACGACCTGCTGACGGTGGTGGGCGCGCTGCTCGGGGCGCAGCCGGGGGAGTCGCTGCGGTTGCACGGGCGGTGGGGCTCGCACCCGCAGTACGGGCGGCAGTTCGTGGTGGAGAACTACACGACGGTGCTGCCGGCGACGGTGCAGGGCATCCAGCGCTACCTCGGATCGGGGCTGATCAAGGGGATCGGGCCGCGGTTCGCCGAGCGGATCGTGGAGCGGTTCGGGGTGGACACCCTGGAGGTGATCGAGAACGAGCCGGGCCGGCTGATCGAGGTGCCGGGGCTCGGGCCGAAGCGGACGAAGAAGATCGCGGCCGCGTGGGAGGAGCAGAAGGCCATCAAGGAAGTGATGGTCTTCCTCCAGGGCGTCGGGGTCTCGACCTCGCTGGCTGTACGGATCTACAAACAGTACGGCGACGGCTCGATCGGCGTGGTGAAGAACGAGCCGTACCGCCTGGCCTCGGACGTCTGGGGCATCGGCTTCCTGACGGCGGACCGGATCGCGCAGGCCGTGGGCATCCCGCACGACAGCCCGGAGCGGGTGAAGGCGGGGCTGCAGTACGCGCTGTCGCAGAGCAGCGACCAGGGGCACTGCTACCTGCCGGAGGAGCGGCTGATCGCGGACGGCGTGAAGCTGCTCCAGGTGGACGTGGGGCTGGTGATCGACAGTCTGGCGGAGCTGGTGGCCGCCGAGGGGGTGGTGCGGGAGCAGGTGCCGGGGGAGGGCGGCGAGCCGGTCACGGCGGTGTACCTGGTGCCGTTCCACCGGGCGGAGATCTCGCTGGCCAATCAGTTGCTGCGGCTGCTGCGGGCGGACACCGACCGGATGCCGTGGTTCGCGGACGTGGACTGGCCGGCGGCACTGGGCTGGCTGGCGCGGCGGACGGGGGCGGAGCTGGCGCCGGAGCAGGAGCAGTCGGTGCGGCTGGCGCTGACCGAGCGGGTCGCGGTGCTGACCGGCGGGCCGGGCTGCGGCAAGTCGTTCACGGTGAAGTCGATCGTGGCGCTGGCGCTGGCGAAGCGGGCGAAGGTGGTGCTGGCGGCGCCGACCGGGCGGGCGGCGAAGCGGCTGGCGGAGCTGACCGGGGTGGAGGCCTCGACGGTGCACCGGCTGCTGGAGCTGCGGCCGGGCGGGGACGCCGCGTACGACCGGGACCGGCCGCTGGACGCCGATCTGGTGGTGGTCGACGAGGCCTCGATGCTGGATCTGATCCTGGCGAACAAGCTGGTCAAGGCGGTGGCGCCGGGGGCCCACCTGCTGTTCGTGGGGGACGTGGACCAGCTGCCCTCGGTGGGGGCCGGGGAGGTGTTGCGGGACCTGCTGGCGGAGGGCGGGCCGATCCCGTCGGTGCGGCTGACCAGGATCTTCCGGCAGGCGCAGCAGTCGGGGGTGGTGACCAACGCGCACCGGATCAACGAGGGGCTGCCGCCGCAGACCGAGGGGCTGCCGGACTTCTTCCTGTTCGCGGAGGACGACGCGGAGCTGGCGGCGGGGCTGACGGTGGACGTGGTGGCGCGGCGGATCCCGCAGAAGTTCGGGTACGACGCGCGGCGGGACGTGCAGGTGCTGGCGCCGATGCACCGGGGCCCGGCGGGGGCGGGGAACCTCAACACGCTGCTGCAGGCGGCGGTGACGCCGGCCCGGGAGGGCCTGGCGGAGCGGCGGTTCGGCGGGCGGACGTTCCGGGTGGGCGACAAGGTCACCCAGATCCGCAACAACTACGACAAGGGGCGGAACGGCGTCTTCAACGGCACAGTGGGAGTGGTGACGTCCCTCAGCACGGACGACCAGCGCCTGACGGTTCTCACCGACGAGGACGAGGAGGTGCCGTACGACTTCGACGAGTTGGACGAGCTGGCGCACGCCTACGCGGTGACGATCCACCGGTCGCAGGGGAGCGAGTACCCGGTGGTGGTGATTCCGGTCACCACGTCCGCGTGGACGATGCTCCAGCGAAATCTGCTCTACACCGCGGTGACCAGGGCCCGAAAACTCGTCGTGCTGGTGGGGTCACGGAAAGCGATCGCGCAGGCGGTTCGCAGTGTCAGCGCAGGTCGCAGGCATGCCGCGCTCGACCACCGGCTGGCGACTGGATGATTCTCCAAGGGATGGTTGCCTCTATTGTTCTCTTGACGTGAAGAGATTTACGGCAGAGCCTGGTGGGGTGCCGATCTTGTCCGGTTCGTACCGGCTGCGGCGGCAGGTTTTGTAGGGGCGGGCCCTTTCGGGTCACCCCGGGTGCGCGGCTGTCCGCCGGATGGGGGATGGTAGAGACAGTCAGGGCACCTTGGAAGAGGATTCATTTCGTCGGTGAGGAAGACGTGAGCGACAACTCGGTAGTACTGCGGTACCAGGACGGCGAGTACGAGTACCCCGTCGTCGAGAGCACTGCGGGCAACGCCGGCTTCGACATCTCGAAGCTGCTCCCGCAGACCGGCCTGGTCACCCTGGACAACGGTTTCGGCAACACCGCCGCCTACAAGTCCGCGATCACCTTCGTGGACGGCGACAACGGCATCCTGCGGTACCGCGGTTACCCGATCGAGCAGCTCGCCGCCAAGGGCGACTTCATCGAGACCGCCTACCTGCTGATCAACGGCGAGCTGCCGGACGCCGACCAGCTGGCGGAGTTCAACCGCGAGATCACCCAGCACACCCTGCTGCACGAGGACGTCAAGCGCTTCTTCCAGGGCTTCCCGCGGGACGCCCACCCGATGGCGATGCTGTCCTCGGTGGTCGGCGCGCTGTCCACCTTCTACCAGGACAGCCACAACCCGTTCGACGCGGCCCAGCGCCACCTGTCGACGGTCCGCCTGCTGGCGAAGCTGCCGACCATCGCGGCCTACGCGTACAAGAAGTCGGTCGGCCAGCCGTTCGTCTACCCGCGCAACGACCTGAGCTACGTCGAGAACTTCCTGCGGATGACCTTCGCCGTCCCCGCCGAGGACTACGTGCTCAACCCGGTCATCGTCAACGCGCTGGACAAGCTGCTGATCCTGCACGCGGACCACGAGCAGAACTGCTCGACCTCCACGGTCCGCCTGGTGGGCTCCAGCCACGCCAACCAGTTCGCGTCCATCTCGGCCGGCATCTCGGCGCTGTGGGGCCCGCTGCACGGTGGTGCCAACCAGGCCGTGCTGGAGATGCTGGAGAGCATCCAGAAGGACGGCGGCGACGTCGACGCCTTCATCACCAAGGTCAAGAACCGCGAGGCCGGCGTCAAGCTGATGGGCTTCGGCCACCGCGTGTACAAGGCCTTCGACCCGCGCGCCGCGCAGGTCAAGCTGCTCGCCCACGAGGTGCTCGGCCAGCTCGGCAAGTCGGACGAGCTGCTGGAGATCGCGCTCAAGCTGGAGGAGCACGCGCTCAAGGACGACTTCTTCGTCTCGCGCAAGCTCTACCCGAACGTCGACTTCTACACCGGTCTGATCTACCGCGCCATGGGCTTCCCGACCAGCATGTTCACCGTGCTGTTCGCCCTCGGCCGGCTGCCGGGCTGGATCGCCCACTGGCACGAGATGATCAACGACCCGACCAGCCGGATCGGCCGTCCGCGGCAGATCTACACCGGCACCGAGATCCGCGACTACGTCGAGATCGACGCCCGCTGACGCCATGAGCACGCCCTGACACCGTGCCACGAGGGCCCGGCCGCACTCCTGCGGCCGGGCCCTCGGTCTTTTCCTTCTCCACATGTCCGGCGCACGACTCCGGGGGCGGCTGTGGGCCCGGGACGGCCGCTCAAAGCGTCCCTGGCCCGGCCACACCCCGGCGCCGTGCGCGAAGGCCGCCAACCTCGGCGACCGACCCGGGGCCCGCCGGAGCCCCGTCGGCGACAGCGGTGGTCTCGCGTCGACGTCGTGCCGTTCGCCACGTCTCGGCCCACCGGAAAAAACTGCCGCACTACCAACCTAAGACGTATCAGCGTGCGAGAAGTTACGCCCGGGGGGTGTGAGCTGCCTCTCGCCACGCTCCGTGTGCGTGCCGTGCCGGCCCCATACCACACCTTCCGGCGGCGGCGACGTCACCCTCCCCGCAGTCACGGCAACCGAGCGTGATAGGAATCGTGGCATTCCGGTACGGACCGCCCCGCACCTCGCAGCGTGGCGGCGGAGCTGGGGAGGGAGTGCGCAGATGACCAGGAACGTGGTTGTCACCGGCGGTGGCACGGGGATCGGGTACGAGGTGGCGCGGCGGTTCGCCGAGGCGGGCGAACGGGTCGTGATCGTCGGCCGGCGGCGCGCGGTGCTCGAGGAGGCCGCCGCCACCCTCGGGAAGAACGTGACCCCACTGGTCTGCGACCTCGCCGACCCGGACGCGGTGGAGGCCGCGCTGGCCGAACTGCCCGAGCGGGTCGACGTGCTGGTGAACAACGCCGGCAGCCGGGAGACCGTGATCGGGGCCGGGCCGCACGCCCTGCTGGCCCGCTGGCGGGGCGACTTCGAGCGCAACGTGCTGACCGTGGTGCTGCTCACCGAGTCGATCCGGGACCGGATCACCCCGGGCTCCGGCCGGGTGGTCACCATCAGCTCGATCGCCGCGCTCCGCGGGGCGGGCTCGTACGGGGCGGCGAAGGCCTCGCTGCACGCCTGGAACCACTTCCTGGCCGCCCAGCTCGGCACCTCGGGCATCACGGCCAACATCGTCGCCCCGGGCACCGTGGCGGGCACCGAGTTCTTCGGGCCCCGACTGGACGAGGCGGAGGTCTCCCGGCGGGCGGCCCGCACGCTGCTCGGGCGGATCGGGGAGACCGGGGAGGTCGCGGCGGCGGTCACCTTCCTGGCCTCGCCGGAGGCCGGGTTCATCACCGGCGAGATCCTGCACTGCAACGGCGGCGAGCTGCTCGGCCGCTGAGAGCCGCTGAGAGCCGCTGAGAGCCGCTGAGAGCCGTGAGCTCCACCGGGAGCAGCCGGGCGCCGCTGGGCCACGGGGAGGGGCCCGCACCGCGTTCGCGGTACGGGCCCCTCGGCCGTTCGGTGGCGAGGGTCCGACGGGAGAGCCGGATGGCGTCGGCGGCGGAGCGCAGGTCGCCCCGGACGAGGGTGAGGTCGCTCGCCTCGATGGCGGCGTCGGTTCCGGTGCCCATGGCGAGGCCGAGGTCGGCCTGGGCGAGGGCGGCGGCGTCGTTGACGCCGTCGCCGACCATCGCGACGATCCGGCCCTCGGCCTGGAGGGTCTCCACGGCGGCGACCTTGTCCTCGGGCAGGACCTCGGCGTGGACGTCCTCGGCGGGGATGCCGACCTCGGCGGCGACCGCCTCGGCGACGGCCCGGTTGTCGCCGGTGAGCAGGACCGGCCGCAGGCCCAGCGCGCGGAGT
>JOHN01000122.1 GCA_000719695.1 Streptomyces sp. NRRL F-6131 | reverse complement strand
GCCCCACCCCGGGCCCCCCCGGCCCCCGGCCCCCGGCCGGAGCCGCCCCCACGTCCGGAGCCCGCCGTGACCCGCACCGCTCGGCGATCCCCCACGGCCCCGGTGCGGGTCACACAACTGTCCGGCGCCGGCCGCGGCGCAGGCCCGAGGGGCGGCTCGGGGGCGGCGGCTGTCCGTCGCTGGGGGACAATGGTGGGATGTCCACACTGTTCGAGGGCCGCTGCGGCGCTGAGGCGGGCGCATGAGTCTGTTCCGGGACGACGGCGTGGTGCTCCGGGCGCAGAAGCTCGGCGAGGCCGACCGGATCATCACCCTGCTCACCCGCCACCACGGCAAGGTGCGCGCGGTGGCGCGCGGGGTGCGCAAGACCAAGTCGAAGTTCGGCGCGCGCCTGGAGCCGTTCTCGCACGTGGACGTGCAGTTCTTCAGCCGGGGGAGCGAGCTGATCGGACGCGGCCTGCCGCTCTGCACCCAGGTGGAGACGATCGCCCCGTACGGGGGCCCGATCGTCACCGACTACGGCCGGTACACCGCCGGGACGGCCATGCTGGAGACGGCGGAACGGTTCGCCGAGAACGAGGGCCAGCCGGCCGTCCAGCAGTACCTGCTGCTGGTCGGCGGCCTGCGCACGCTCGCCGCCGGTCTGCACGAGTCGCACCTGGTCCTGGACGCCTTCCTGCTGCGCTCGCTCGCGGTCAACGGGTACGGCGCGACCTTCGACGACTGCGCCAAGTGCGGCATGGAGGGGCCCAACCGGTTCTTCTCGCTCCAGGCGGGCGGGGTGCTCTGCCCGGACTGCCGAGTGCCCGGATGTGCCGTACCCTCCCCTGAGACACTGGTACTGCTCGGCGCGTTGCTGTCAGGGGACTGGCAGACGGCCGACGCCTGCGAGCCGAGGTACTGGCGGGAGGGCAGCGGCCTGGTCGCTGCCTATCTGCAGTGGCACCTGGAGCGGGGCATCCGCTCGATGAGATACGTGGAGAAGTGAGCACATGGCAGCGCGACGGCTCTTCGGCGGCGGCAAGCAGCGGGAGTACCTCCCCCCGACCCCGCACCCCAGCGGCGCCCGGCCCCCGAAGATCCCCGGCGAGCTGGTCCCCGACCACGTCGCGATCGTGATGGACGGCAACGGCCGCTGGGCCAAGGAGCGCGGCCTGCCGCGCACCGAGGGCCACAAGGTCGGCGAGGCCGTCGTGCTGGACGTGCTCAAGGGCGCGATCGAGCTCGGCGTGAAGAACATCTCGCTGTACGCGTTCTCCACCGAGAACTGGAAGCGCTCACCCGACGAGGTGAAGTTCCTGATGAACTTCAACCGCGACGTGATCCACCGCCGCCGCGACGAGATGGACGCGATGGGCGTGCGGGTCCGCTGGGCCGGCCGGATGCCCAAGCTGTGGAAGAGCGTCGTCCAGGAGCTCCAGGTCGCCGAGGAGCAGACCAAGGACAACGACGCCGTGACGCTCTACATGTGCGTCAACTACGGCGGCCGGGCCGAGATCGCGGACGCCGCGGCGGCGGTCGCGGCCGATGTCGCGGCGGGCCGGCTGGACCCGAAGAAGGTCAACGAGAAGACCCTCGCCAAGTACATGTACCACCCGGACATGCCGGACGTGGACCTCTTCCTGCGCCCCAGCGGCGAGCAGCGGACGTCCAACTTCCTGCTCTGGCAGTCGGCCTACGCCGAGTTCGTGTTCCAGGACGTGCTCTGGCCGGACTTCGACCGCCGCGACCTGTGGCGGGCCTGCGAGCAGTACGCGATGCGCGACCGCCGGTTCGGCGGGGCGATCCCGAACGAGGTGCCGGCCGAGCTGGCCGCCGAGGTGCCGGCGCAGCGCTGAGCTCGTACGGCACACGGGGAAGGGCCCCGCGGGAGTCACTCCCGCGGGGCCCTTCCCCGTGTGCCGTGTCCGGTGGTCGGCCCCGCCGGTGCGGTCAGGCCTTCCTGGCGCACTCGGCGCAGGTGCCGAAGATCTCCAGGGTGTGCGCGATGTCGCTGAACCCGTGCTCGGCGGCGACCGAGTTGGCCCAGCGCTCGACGGCCGGGCCCTCGACCTCGACGGTGGCGCCGCACTGGCGGCAGACCAGGTGGTGGTGGTGTCCGCTGCTGCACCGGCGGTAGACGGCCTCGCCGTCGGCGGTGCGCAGGACGTCCACCTCGCCGGCGTCGGCGAGCGACTGCAGCGTCCGGTAGACGGTGGTCAGGCCGACCGAGTCCCCCCGGTGCTTCAGCATGTCGTGGAGCTCCTGGGCACTGCGGAAGTCCTCGATCTCGTCCAGGACCGCCGAGACGGCGGCGCGCTGCCGGGTCGATCGGGCTCGCGGCGACGGGCCTGCGGTGGTCACCGTGGGTCCTCCTGGTGGTGTGGGCGTCTGGCACCTCATTGTGCCAGCCCCGCACTGGGCGCCGGAGTGGTCGCGTCGGTCCGCTCCGGACCGGGCAGCCGGACGTCGCAGACCTGCGGTCCGGCCTCGTGGGTGTCGCGGTGCCGGCGGCGGGCGAGCGGTGCCGCGATCGCGCTGAACACCGCGAACACGGCGATGGCGAGCAGCACGATGGCCGGGCCGGACGGCACGTCCAGCTGGTAGGAGCCGGTGACGCCGGCCAGGGCGACGAACACGCCGACCGCGATCGAGCCGGCCTGGGTGGCGGCGAAGGAGCGGGTGAGCTGCTGGGCGGCCGCGACCGGAACCACCATCAGAGCGCTGACCAGCAGCAGGCCGACCACCCGCATGGCGACGGTGACGGTGACCGCGGCCATCACCGCGAGCAGCAGGTTGAGCAGGTGCACCGGGATGCCGGTGACCTTGGCGAAGTCCTCGTCCTGGCAGACCGCGAAGAGCTGGCGGCGCAGGCCCAGGGTGACGGCGACGACGACGGCGCCGAGGGCGGCGATGGTGGCCAGGTCGGCGGGGGAGACGGTGAGGATGGAGCCCCAGAGGTAGCTCTCCAGCGAACCGGCACCGGCCTGGGCGGACTTGGAGACCAGCAGCTTGCCGCAGGCCATGCCGCCGTAGAAGAGCATCGCGAGGGCGATGTCGCCGCGCTGGTTGCCGCGCGCGCGGACCAGCTCCATGGTGAGGGCGCCGAGCACGCAGACCAGCACGGCCATCCAGACCGGGCTGGTCTGGAAGATGAAGCCGAGGCCGACGCCGGTCATCGCGACGTGGCCCATGCCGTCGCCCATCAGCGCCTGGCGCCGCTGCACCAGGTAGATGCCGACGGCGGGGGCGGTGACGCCCACCAGGACGGCGGCGATCAGCGCCCGCTGCATGAAGTCGTAGCTGAGCATCTCGGTCATGACAGCAGTCCCCGGGATCGGTCGTGGTCGTGGCCGTGGTCGGCGTGCGGGTGGACGTGGTCGTGGCCCGGCAGGGCGTGCAGACCGGTGTTGGGGACGGGCGGGCCGTCGTGCGCGACGCAGCCGTCGCGGAGCACCACGGCGCGGTCGATCAGCGGTTCCAGCGGTCCGAGTTCGTGCAGCACGAGCAGGACGGCGGCGCCGCGCCCGACCTCGGCGCGCAGGGTGTCGGCGAGCACCTGCTGGCTGGCGGCGTCCACCCCGGCCATCGGCTCGTCCATGATCAGCAGGTCGGGGGTGCCGGCCAGGGCGCGGGCGATCAGCACCCGCTGCTGCTGGCCGCCGGAGAGGTCGGCGACCCCGTCGCGGGCCCGGTCGAGCATCCCGACGGCGGCCAGCGCGCGGTCCACGGCGGCGCGGTCGGCGCGGCGGAACGGCAGCAGCCGGTGCAGCGGCAGCCGGCCGGTGGAGACGACCTCCCGGACGGTGGCGGGGACGCCGGAGGCGGCGGTGGTGCGCTGCGGCACGTAGCCGATCCGGTGCCAGGCGCGGAACCGGGCGAGCGGGGTGCCGAACAGCTCCAGGGTGCCGCGCTCCAGCGGGACGGCCCCGGTGACGGCCTTGACGGTGGTGGACTTGCCGGAGCCGTTGGCGCCGAGCAGGGCGACCACTTCGCCGGGGCGGACGGTGAGGTCGACGCCGCGCAGCACCGGCCGGCCGCCGCGCGAGGCGACGGCGTCGTGCAGGCGGACGGCCGGGGGTGTCGGGGAGGTCATGGCGTGGTGTCGTCCCGTCAGCCGGTGGTGCCGGTGGTCGCGCCGAGGGCGGCCCGGAGGTTGGTGAGGTTCTGCTTCATGACCGTGAGGTAGCTGTCATTGGCCGGGTCCTTGACGCCCTCCAGCGGGTCCAGGACGGCGGTCTTGAGACCGAGGTCCTTGGCGACGGTGTCGGCGAGCTTGGGGCTGACCAGGGTCTCGAAGAAGATCGTGGTGACGCCGTTCTCCTTGGCGGCCTTCTGGACGTCGGCGAGGCGGGCCGGGGTGGGCTCGGACTCGGGGTCGACGCCGTTGATGGCGACCTGGGTGAGGCCGTAGTGCTCGGCGAGGTAGCCGAAGGCGGCGTGGCTGGTGACGAAGGTGCGGGTCCTGGCGTCCTTCAGGCCGTCCTGGAACTCCTGGTCCAGGGCGGTGAGCTCGCCGACCAGCTCGTCGGTGTTCTTCTGGTAGTCGGCGGCGTGCGCCGGGTCGGCCTTGGCCAGTTCGGCGCCGACGCTCTTGGCGACCGCCGCGTAGCGGGTCGGGTCGAGCCAGATGTGCGGGTCGCCGGCGGCCTCGTCGTGCTGGTGGCCGTCGCCGCCGTGGCCCTCGTCGCCGTGGTCGTGGCCGTCGCCCTCGGAGTGGCCCTCCGCGAGGTGGTGGTCCTCCAGCGGGCTGGCCGCGGTGGCGTCGACCTTGTGCTTGGCGTCGGAGCCGGCGACCGCCTTGTCGACGGTCGGCTGCAGGCCCTTCAGGTAGACGATCGCGTCGGCCTTCTTGACCGCCCCGACCTGCTTGGCGGTGAGCTCGAGGTCGTGCGGCTCGACGCCGGCGGCGGTGAGGTCGGTGACCTTCACGTGCTCGCCGCCGATCCGGGTGGCGAGGAACTCCATCGGATAGAAGGACGCGACGACGTTCAGCTTGCCGTCCGTGCCCTGGGCGCTGCTGCTGCCGCCGCAGGCCGTCAGGGTGAGGCCGGCGGTGAGGGCGGTGGCGGTCAGGGCTATGGCGCCGCGAGTACGTCGTCGGATCATCATGACAACCATTCTCAGATTAGATGGAAATGATTGTCAAATCACTCGGACGGGTGAACGGGCGATGACGGTGAGTGGGCCGGTACCGGCGATACCGATTTGAACCCCGTACCCATATGGCCGGTAACCTGAGGTATTCGGGTACGCGCAACCAGCCGTGCCCTGACCGTGCCGTCCGTACTGAAGAGAGCACTGTGGCAGCCGACAAGATCGAGACGATCGTCAGCCTGAGCAAGCGCCGTGGCTTCGTCTACCCCTGCAGCGAGATCTACGGCGGCACGCGTGCCGCCTGGGACTACGGTCCGCTGGGCGTCGAACTCAAGGAGAACATCAAGCGCCAGTGGTGGCGTGCGATGGTCCAGGCCCGCGAGGACGTCGTCGGACTCGACTCGTCGGTGATCCTGGCCCGTGAGGTCTGGGAGGCCTCCGGCCACGTCAAGACCTTCAACGACCCGCTGACCGAGTGCCTCTCCTGCCACAAGCGTCACCGGGCCGACCACCTGGAGGAGCGGTACGAGGCCAAGCACGGCTTCCCGCCGCCGAACGGCCTCCAGGACATCAACTGTCCCGACTGCGGCACCAAGGGCCAGTTCACCGAGCCCAAGGACTTCTCGGGCATGCTGAAGACCCACCTCGGCGTCACCGAGGAGGCGAGCGGCCTGGCCTACCTGCGCCCGGAGACCGCCCAGGGCATCTTCACCAACTTCAAGGCCGTCCAGACCACCTCGCGCAAGAAGCCGCCGTTCGGCATCGCCCAGGTCGGCAAGAGCTTCCGCAACGAGATCACCCCCGGCAACTTCATCTTCCGGACCCGCGAGTTCGAGCAGATGGAGATGGAGTTCTTCGTCAAGCCGGGCGACGACGAGCAGTGGCACGAGTACTGGCTCCAGCAGCGCTGGGACTGGTACGTCGGCCTCGGCCTGCGCACCGAGAACATGCGCCTGTTCGAGCACCCGAAGGAGAAGCTCTCCCACTACGCCAAGCGCACGGTGGACATCGAGTACCGCTTCAACTTCGGTGGCAGCGAGTTCTCGGAGCTGGAGGGCATCGCCAACCGCACCGACTACGACCTGACGGTGCACAGCGAGGCCTCCGGCCAGGACCTCAAGTACTTCGACCAGGAGTCCGGCGAGCGGTACTTCCCGTACGTCATCGAGCCGGCGGCCGGCCTCAACCGCGCCCTGCTGGCCTTCCTGCTCGACGCCTACTTCGAGGACGAGGCGCCGAACGCCAAGGGCGTCATGGAGAAGCGCGTCGGCATGCGCCTGGACCCGCGCCTGGCCCCGGTCAAGGTCGCGGTGCTGCCGCTGTCGCGCAACGCCGACCTGTCGCCGAAGGCCCGCGGCCTGGCCGCCGACCTGCGCACCGCGTGGAACGTCGAGTTCGACGACGCCGGCGCCATCGGCAAGCGCTACCGCCGTCAGGACGAGATCGGCACGCCGTTCTGCGTGACGGTCGACTTCGACACCCTCGAGGACAACGCGGTGACCGTGCGCGAGCGCGACACCATGGCGCAGGAGCGCGTCTCGCTCGACCAGGTGAAGTCCTACCTGGCGGCGCGGCTCATCGGCTGCTGACGCCTGCGGGCCGCCGAGGCCCGCGGTCCTGTGTGCGGAGCCCCCGTTCACCCCGGTTCGTCCGGGGCGGGCGGGGGCTCGTGCCGTTCCCGGGCCACCCGCCGTTCCCGGGCCGCCGTTCCCGGGCCACCCGCCGTTCCCGGGCTACTCGCCGGACCGGGGCGGCGGCGGGGTCTGCTGGCGGCGGCCCCAGCGGGAGCGCGGGCGAGCGGCCGGGGAGGTGGGCAGTCCGGCCGTGCGGAGGGCGGCGAGCGTGGTGCGGTGGTGCCCCGCGTCCGCCAGCAGCGGTGCCAGCAGCGCGTCGTAGAGATCCGGCCGGCCGGCCAGCGCGCCTGCCAGCCGGACCAGTTCGGTCGGTGGGCGGAGCACCGCCAGCTCGCCCAGCAGCAGACCGGGCAGCGGCGGGGCCAGCGCGGTGGCGAGGGCGGTGAGGTCGGCCGTGGGCCGGCCGGCGGCCTGGCGCAGCAGGGTCCGGGCGTCGTCGGCGCGGTCCGCCAGGTGGAGGGCGGTGGCGAGGGCGGCCAGCTCGGTGGTCGGGGCGGAACCCCACTCCCACAGCAGGGTGGCGCCGTCGGCGTGCTGCCCGGCCCGTTCCAGTCCGTCCAACAGGGCCGGCAGGTCGGCGGCGGGGCAGGAGCGCAGGGCGTGGAAGAGGTCCCCGGCCTCCTCGGCCAGGCCGGCCTGGCGCAGTTCGGCGAGGGTGGCGGCGGCGTGTCGGGGGCTGCCGTGGACGGCGCTGCGGGCGAGGTGGAGGGAAGCGCCGGTCGGCCCGCGGCGGGCCAGCCGGGCGGCCAGCCGGGCGGTGTCCTCGGGGGTGAGGTGCTCGGCGGCCTGGCCCAGGATGTCGGCGGCCTCGGTGGGGGAGGCGTGCCGGTACAGGCCGGTGATGCGCTCGGCGAGGGCGGCGAGTTCACCGGGGGAACGGCGGCGGGGCGGGGTGGGTGCTGTCTCTTATACACATCTCCGAGCCCACGAGACAGG
>JOHN01000121.1 GCA_000719695.1 Streptomyces sp. NRRL F-6131 | reverse complement strand
CCCCGCCCCCCGCCCGCCCCCTTCTCCCGCGTCTCCCGCCCGCCCCCTTCTCCCGCCTCTCCCTCGTCTCCCGAAAGGACGACACCGCATGCCCCTTGCTGCCGCGTTGCCCCAACTCGACGTCGCCGACCGCCTCCTGAAGCTGCTCTCCGCCACCACCACCGAACCCCGCCCCGACGACCGACTCGCCGCCCTGACCCTCGCCGTCGCCGCCGACCTGCCCGTCCTCCTCTGGGGCGAGCCCGGGATCGGCAAGACCGCCGCGCTCACCCAACTCGCCGACACCCTCGGCCTCCCGCTCACCACCGTCATCGCGAGCGTGCACGAGCCGTCCGACTTCGCGGGACTGCCCGTGCTCGGCGACGACCCGGCGACCCAGGGCGTCCCGATGGCCCCGCCGGACTGGGCGGTCCGGCTGGTCCGGGCCGGCCGGGGCCTGCTGTTCCTGGACGAGCTGTCCACCGCGCCGCCCGCCGTCCAGGCCGCCCTGCTGCGCCTGGTGCTGGAACGCCGCATCGGCACGCTGCGGCTCCCGCCCGGGGTGAGGATCGTGGCGGCCGCCAATCCGCGTTCCTCGGCGGCCGACGGCTGGGAGCTCAGCCCCCCGCTGGCCAACCGCTTCGTGCACCTCCCGTGGGAGCACGACCACGAGGTGGTGGTCCGCGGCCTCGGCGGCACGTGGCCGCGCGCCGTCCTGCCGGAGCTCGACCCGGCGCGACTGCCGGAGGCGGTGGCCCTCGCCCGCCGCGCGGTCTGCGAACTGCTCACCGTGCGGCCGCCGTTGGTCCACCGGTTGCCGGGCAACGAGGTCCGCCGGGGCGGGGCCTGGCCGTCGCCCCGGAGCTGGGAGATGACCGTCCGGCTGATCGCCTTCGCGACCGCCGCCGGGGCCTCCCGCGAGGTGCTGGCACTGCTGGTGCGGGGCACGGTCGGCGACGGGCCCGGCCTGGAGCTGATGGCGGCGATGGACCGGTTGGACCTGCCCGACCCGGAAGCGCTGCTCGCCGATCCGGCCGCCGCCGTCCTGCCCGGGCGCGGGGACCTCCGGCAGGCCGCGCTGGAGGGCGTGGTCGACGCCGTCCGGCGCCGCCCGGACCGGGCGCGCTGGGACGCGGCGTGGGCCTTGCTGGCGCGGGCGGTGGAGAGCGGGGCCCCGGACGTCGCGGTCGTCCCGGCCACCGCGCTCGCCGCGCTGCGGCGGGCCGACTGGGAGGTGCCGGCGGCGATCGACCGCCTCGCCGGGGCGGTCGCGCTCTCCCGGCGGGCGGACCGCGCGGTGGCGCGGGCCGCGGCGGCCGACGGGGGCCGCCGGTGACCGCGCCGTCCACGGAGTCCGCGCCGCCCGTTCCCACGCCCTCCCTCACGCCCTCGCCCTCGCCCTCGCCCTCGCCCTCCCGGAGCTTCGAGCGTCCGCCCGCGCCCACCGGGCGCCTGGACGTCGACAAGCTGTACGCGGCCCGGCTGCACGCCGTCCGCGTCCGCCCGTACCTGGCCACGGCGCTGTTCGCGCTGCACGTCGTCGAGTCGCGCGACGTCCCGACGATGGCCGTGGACCGGCACTGGCGCTGCTACGTCTCCCCCGCCTTCGTCGCCCGCCTGCCGGTGGAGGAGCTGGCCGGCGTCTGGGTGCACGAGGTGTCGCACCTGCTGCGCGACCACCACGGCCGCAGCGACCGGGTCGCCCGGGAGCGCGCGCTCCACGGCGTCGCGGACCGGCTGCGGATGAACATCGCCGCGGACTGCGAGATCAACGACGACATCTACGGCGAGGGGCTCGTCCGGCCGACCGGAGCCGTCACGCCCGGGACACTGGAACTGTCGGACGGCGAGCTGATGGAGGACTACCTGCGGCAGTTCCGACTCGGGCCGCTGACCGAGGAGTTCGCCTGGCTGGACTGCGGCAGCGGCGCCGACGGCCTGACCCGCGGCTGGGACCTCGGGCCGGACGGTGCGCACGGACTCAGCGCGCAGGAGCGCGACGCCGTGCGGTTCCGGGTGGCGCAGGCGATCACCGGCCGGCCCGGCGACGCCCCGGCGGGGTGGCGGCGGTGGGCCGAGGAGGCGTTCCATCCGCCGCAGCAGTGGCGGGAGTTGCTGGGGGCGGCGGTGCGCTCGGCGGTGTCCGGTTCGGGCTCGGGCGGCGACTACTCGTACGGCCGGCCCGCCCGCCGTTCGGCGGCGCTGCCCGGCGCGGTGCTGCCCGCCCTGCGGCGGCGGCCGCCCCGGGTGACCGTGGTCGTGGACACCTCCGGGTCGGTCAGCGACGCCGAGCTGGGCAGCGCGTTGCTGGAGGTCACGGCGATCTCCCGGGCCGTGGGCGGCCGCCGCGACCTGGTCACCGTGGTGTCCTGCGACGCGGCCGCCCAGTCCGCGCAGCGGCTCTGCGGGGAGGAGGACATCCCCCTGGTGGGCGGTGGTGGGACGGACCTGCGGGAGGGGTTCGCCACCGCCCTGCGGACCTGGCCGCGGCCGGACGTCGTGGTGGTGCTGACGGACGGCCAGACGCCCTGGCCGGTCTCCCGGCCGTCGTGCCGCACGGTGGTGGGCCTGTTCGGCCGCCCGGTCCGGGTGAACGAGAACAGCGGCGACTACCGGCCGCCGTCACCGCCCGACTGGGCCCGGGTGGTGACGATCGGAGCGGGGGCGGGCCGTGCCGCGTGACGGCACCCGGTCCGCCGGCCCGCGCCGATCCGTTCCGTCCACTTCCTCCCCCCTCCTTGACGAAAGCATGACATTGACGGACCATCAAGCTCGCGGCGCCGCACCTCCTCCACCGTTCCGTCCCTACGGACCCCCCACAGGAGGACAGTCATGCGACTGCCCCGACGAGGGAAGCCTGCCGCGGCCACCGCCGTCCTGCTGGCCCTCGCCCTCGCCACACCGCTCACCATCCAGGCCGTCACCCCGGCCGCCGCCCAGTCGGGCACCGCCGCCCCGGTGACCGACCCCGACGCCGCCCGGCAGTACCGCCTGGACGGCCCCCGCAGCGTCGCCGAACGCACCGCCGTCGCCGCCACCGGCGCCTCCGTCGACGCCGTCCGGCCCGACTCGCTGACCGTCACCGCCACCCCCGCCGAGGCCGCCCGGCTGCGGGCGCTCGGCTGGACCCCCGTCCCGCTGCCCGGCCCCCGGTACGGCGACGGGCCCGGCCAGGAGGGCGTGGGCGCGGCCCTCTACGACTTCCCGTCCGCGGACTCCGGCTACCACAACTACGCGGAGGCCGCCGCCGACGTCGACGCCGTGGTGGCCGCGCACCCCGACATCATGAGCAAGCGGGTCATCGGCACCTCGTACGAGGGCCGGCCGATCGTCGCCGTAAAGATCAGCGACAACGTCGGCACCGACGAGAACGAGCCCGAGGTGCTCTTCACCGCCCACCAGCACGCCCGCGAGCACCTCACCGTCGAGATGTCCCTCTACCTGCTGCACGAGTTCGGCGACAAGTACGCCACCGACAGCCGGATCGCCAACGCCGTCAACAGCCGCGAGATCTGGGTGATCCCGGACCTCAACCCGGACGGCGGCGAGTACGACATCGCCACCGGCCGCTACCGCAGCTGGCGCAAGGACCGCCAGCCCAACACGGGCAGCAGCAGCGTCGGCACCGACCTCAACCGCAACTGGAACTACAAGTGGGGCTGCTGCGGCGGCTCCTCCGGCTCCACCTCCAGCGAGACCTACCGGGGCACCGCACCGGAGTCCGCCAAGGAGACCAAGGTGGTCGCCGACTTCGTCCGCACCCGGGTGGTCGGCGGCAAGCAGCAGATCACCGCCGCGATCGACTTCCACACCTACAGTGAGCTGGTGCTCTGGCCGTTCGGCTGGACCACCGCCAACACCACCACCGGCATGACCACCGACGAGTACAACACCTTCGCCACCCTCGGCCGGTCGATGGCCTCCACCAACGGCTACACGCCGGAGCAGTCCAGCGACCTCTACATCACCGACGGGTCCATCGACGACTGGCTGTGGGGCGCCCAGCGGGTCTTCGCCTACACCTTCGAGATGTACCCCGGCCCGAACGGCAGCAGCGGCTTCTACCCGCCCGACGAGGTGATCGGGCGCGAGACCAGCCGCAACCGGGAGGCCGTGCTGCGCCTGGTGGAGACGGCCGACTGCGTCTACCGCGCCATCGGCAAGCAGCAGCAGTACTGCGGCATCGCCAACTGACGCTCCCTCACCACCCGTTCGCACCCGCGCGCCCGGCCGGACCCGACCCCTGGGTCCCGACCGGGCGCGCGCCCGCGCCCCGGCCGCGTCCCCGCTGATCCGGCACCCTCTATGGTGGGACGGTGAGTCTTCATGTGATCGTCGGATATGGACCGGCCGGGGCGGCCACGGCACGACTGCTGGCCGAGCAGGGCCACACGGTACGGGTGGTCACCCGGTCGGGCCGCCCGGCCGAACCCGGGATCGAACACGTGGCGCTGGACGCCACCGACGGCGCGCGACTGAGCGAGGTCGCGAAGGGCGCCGCCGCCGTCCACAGCTGCGCCGCGCCGCCGCTGCCCCGCTGGACGACCGACTGGCCGCCCCTGCACGCCTCGCTGCTCGCGACCGCCGAATCGACCGGCGCGGTCCTCGTCATGCTCGGCAACCTCTACGGCTACGGCCCGGTCGACGGCCCCCTCACCGAGGACCTCCCGCTCGCCGCGACCGGCCCCAAGGGCCGTCTGCGGGCCTCCCTCTGGGAGCAGGCCCGCACCCTCCACGAGGCCGGCCGCATCCGGGCCGTCGAGGTCCGCGCCTCCGACTTCTTCGGGCCGGGCGTGACCGACGGCGGCCACCTGGCCGGCCGCGTCGTCCCCCGACTGCTGGCCGGCAAGCCCGTCAGCGTCCTCGGCGACCCCGACGCGCCGCACAGCTGGACCTACCTCCCCGACGTCGCCCGGGCCCTGGCCGAGGCCGCCGGCGACGAACGCGCCTGGGGCCGCGCCTGGCACGTCCCGACCGCCCCCGCCCTCCCGATCCGCCGCATGGTCGACCTCCTCGCCACCGAGGCCGGCGTCGCCCCCGTCCCCGTCCGCCGCCTCCACCCCGCCCTCTTCGGCCTCGCCGCGCTCGTCACCCCCCTCCTGCGCGAACTCCGCGAGACCCGCTACCAGTTCGACGCCCCCTTCACCGTGGACGCCACCGCCTGGGAAGCCACCTTCACCACCCGCCCCACGCCCCTCGACACCCAACTCCGCACCACCCTCGCCTGGTGGCGCGACCGCTCGCCCGCCTGAGCCCCCGCTCCCGACCCCGCCGGTCCGGCCGGCGGGGTCGGGGAGCGTCAGAGGGACTCGATGCGGTCGACGATCAGTTCGCAGAGTTCGTGGGTGCGCAGGGCGTCGTGGGCGTCGAGGGGCTTGGTGGTGCGGACGGCGTCGAGGAAGGTGAGGACGGCCTGTTCGATGCCGCGCTGGCGGGCGACCGGGACCCAGTCGCCGCGGCGGCGGACGGTGGGCTGACCGCGGTGGTCGATGACGTCGGCGAGGTTGTGGACCTCGCGCTTGGAGTCGCCGCCGGAGACCTCGAGGATCTCCTCGGTGGAGCCGGAGAGGCGGTTCATGATGCCGAGCGCCGTGAAGCCCTCGCCGGCGAGGGTGAGGACGACGTGCTCGACCAGGCCCTCGCGGACCCGGGCGCGGACGTCGACGTGTTCGACGTCGCCGGGGACGAGGAAGCGGAGCACGTCGACGACGTGGATGAAGTCGTCGAAGACCATGGTCCGCGGTGCCTCGGGCAGGCCCTCGCGGTTCTTCTGCACCACGATCAGGTCACGGGGGCGTTCCTTGGCCTGCACGTAGCTCGGGGCGAAGCGGCGGTTGAACCCCACCATCAGCGAGCGGCCGGTGCGGTCGGCCAGGTCGACCAGCCGGCGGGAGCCGTCGAGGGTGTAGTCGAGCGGCTTGTCCACGTAGACGTCGACGCCGGCCGTCAGCAGCTGCTCGACGATCGGGACGTGCTGGTCGGTCGCCGCATGCACGAAGGCCGCCCGGATCCCGCTCGCGATCAGCTGCCCGAGGTCGGTGAACCGCTTCTCCGGCGCGATCCGGTGGGTGTCGCCGATCCGGTCCAGCTTGGCGCCGTCCCGGGTCATCAGGCGCAGGTCCAGCCCGGGCAGGGCCGTCAGGACGGGCAGGTAGGCCTTCTGGGCGATGTCGCCGAGGCCGATCACCCCGACCGGCAGCAGGACGTCGGGGTCGGGGGTCGAACTCATCGGAACTCCACGGGGTGTGCGCGGGCATCGGCCGACCCCACCCTATGCACCGGCCGTCGGGCGGCACGAACCCGGTCCGACGGGGGCCGGACATCGCCGTGCCGGACACTGTGCCGGGCACCGCTGTGCCGGGCACCGCTGTGCCGGACGCCGCTGTGCCGGGCGCCGCGTCAGGCCGTTCGGGCGCGGCGCAGCAGATAGGTGCCGGAGACGGCGGCGAGGAGGGCCATGCAGGCGGCGAAGACCAGGCCCGCGTCCGCCAGTCCGAGCGGTTCGGCGAGCAGGCCGACGCCGATGACGGGGATCGAGATGCCGAAGTAGGCGACCACGAAGAGCGCCGAGAGGGCGCCGCCGCGGTGCTCGGCGGGCGCGGCGTCGGCGATCTCCCCCACCGCCCCGCGCAGCCCCATGCCCTGGCCGGCGCCGCCGACCAGGGCGCTGAGCACCAGCGGGGCGAGGGTGGTCAGGGCGAGCGAGACGGCCAGCAGGGCGAGGCCCGCGATGAGCACCAGGCAGCCCAGCGGGATCGCTCTGGCGGTGCCCAGCCGGGGCACCAGCAGCTGGCCGAAGGTGGAGGCGAGGAAGGCCGCGAAGACGATCAGGCCGACCACGGCGTGGTTGTGGACGCCCAGGCTCTCGCCGAGGAAGGCCGGGCTGACCGAGGTGAAGACGCCCAGCAGCGCGAAGCCGGCGAAGGCCGCCACCCCCGCCGGGACGAACACCCCGCGGACCTCCGGCGGCAGGGACGGCCGACGGGGCCGGGCGGTGCGCAGCGGGCGGGCGCCGTCGACGGTCTCCGGCAGGAACCAGGTGACCGCGAACGACGCGGCGAGCAGCGCCAGGTGCACGACGAAGGGCAGGACGAGCGGCTCGGGCGCGTACTCGGCGAGCAGTCCCGACAGCAGGGGGCCGCAGCCGAGGCCGCCCATGTTGGCGGCGGTCGCGACGAAGCCGGCCCGGGCCCGGCGGCCGGGTGGGGCGAGTTCCAGCACGTAGGCGGTGGCGGTGCCGGTGAACAGGCCGGCGGACAGACCGGAGAGCAGCCGG
Organism: Streptomyces sp. NRRL F-6131; assembly: GCA_000719695.1. GTDB lineage: Bacteria > Actinomycetota > Actinomycetes > Streptomycetales > Streptomycetaceae > Kitasatospora. Next base: position 658 of record JOHN01000121.1, on the reverse strand, counting down.
CCCAGGCAGAGCAGCGGCAGTCCGCCCTCGGCGAGGAAGGCGGCGGCGCTGCCCGCGCCGAGCGCCAGCCCGCAGAGCAGGACGGGCCGGCGGCCGACGGTGTCGGAGACGTTGCCGACGAGCAGCAGGACGCCGATCACCCCGAAGGCGTAGACGGCGAACACGACCGTCACCATCAGCTCGGAGAAACCGAGTTCCTCCTGGTACAGCCCGTACAGCGGGGTGGGCAGGGTGGTGCCCGCCATGCAGACGGCGAAGGCCGCGGCGGCCCCGAGGTAGCCGGGGTGGGCCGAGCGGCGAGCTGATGGACGGGCTGACGGGTGACGTGCGGGGCGACCTGGCGGGCGACCCGCGGCGGGCCGCCCGGTCCGACGATCGGTCATCCGACCACGGTAGGCCGCCCGGGTCGGCACGGCGCGGGGTGGCGGTGTCGCGCTGCGCCGAACGGGGCGGTGGGCAGTGGGCGGATCCGGTCGCGGGCCGGGCGGCGGGGCGCCGGCACCGTCGGGTCGACGGGCTTCGGACAGCGGGCCCGGGCCGGCGGGCTCAGGTGATCGGTTCGGGGGCCGGGCCCGGGCCGGGGAGGGGGCCGGGCCGGGGCTGCGGGTCCGGTCGCGGGGCGGGCGGCGGGGGCGGGTCGGGCTCCAGCGGCGGGGGG
>JOHN01000120.1 GCA_000719695.1 Streptomyces sp. NRRL F-6131 | reverse complement strand
GTGCTGGAGGCGTTGCGGCCACCGGACCCTCCGGGGGCCGCCGGAGGGGGGCCGGCCGGTCCGCCGCGCAGCCCGGCGGGCGGGGGCGGCGGCGGGGCCGAGGCCTGCTGGCGACCGAGCCCGCCCGGGGCGGCGGGCTCCCCCGCCGGAGCGGCGGGCGGACCGGCGGGCGGCGGGACCGGGGCCCCGGGCGCACCCGGCAGACCCGCCAGACCGGGCAGACCGTCCGGGGAGGCCAGCATGGTCGCGGCGTGCTCGACACCCGCGCCGGCCGGCGGACCGACGGGCGGCGGGACCGGGGCCCCGGGCGCACCCGGCAGACCGGCGAGACCCGGCAGACCGTCCGGGGGCGCCAGCAGCGTCGGCGCGGGCTCCACCGCAGGCCCCGACGGCGGCACCGGAGTCCCCGGCACCGGCGTCCCCGGACCACCGGGCGCACCCGGCAGACCGGCCAGGCCGGGCAGACCGTCCGGGGGCGCCAGCAGCGTCGGCGCGGGCTCCACCGCGGGCCCCGACGGCGGCACCGGAGTCCCCGGCACCGGCGTCCCCGGACCACCGGGCGCACCCGGCAGACCCGCGAGACCCGGCAGACCGCCCTCGGGCAGCAGCACGGTGGCCGCCTCGGAACCGGCCCGCGGCTCGGCGGGCAGCCCGGCGCCGTTGGTGCGCAGCCCGTCGGGCAGCAGCATGGTCGCCGCCTCGGCGCTCGCGCCGGGCGCGGGCGGACCGGCCGGCTCGTCGTGGCCGGGCGGCGGGGCGAGCATGGTCGGCGCGTCCCCGGCGGGCCGCTCGGAGACCGGCGGCGTGCTCAGCACGGCGGGCGCGGGCGCGGGCGTGTCCGCGCGCCCGAACCGGACCGGCGGAGCCGGCGGCTCGACGGGCGGGGCGGCCGGCGGAGCCTGCGGGACGGGTGGCGCGGACGGCGCGACCGGCGCGGACGGCACACCGCCCGCCGGCGTCCCGGCCGACGCCGGTGCGCCCAGCCGCTCCGCCTCCGCGGCGAGCGCCGCCTCACCGGCCTCCTGCAGCCACTGCGGCGGGCTCAGCAGGAAGGACGTCGCCTCGACCGGTCCCGGCGTCGGCCGGGCCGCACCGGCCGGGTTGGCCGCGACCGGCCGCCCGTAGGCCTCCTCGTACTGCCGGACCACCTCGTTGACCGGCAGCGCGGGCCAGAGGGTGGTCCCCCCGGAGTCCCGGGCGATCACCAGCCGGGCCTCGCCCTCGGCCGCGGCCGCGCCGTCGGTGGGCTGCACCGCCCAGCAGACGAAGCCCAGGTCGAACTCCCGGACCCGCACCTCGCGCTGCCACTCGCGCGGCACCCCGCCGTTGATCCACTCCTCGGCGAGCTCCTGCGCCTGCGCGTACGTCACCACGCCCGGTTCACCCCTGTCCCCATCGTCCCCGCTCGTTCCACACCGTCGACGACCGGCCGGTCCGCCGCCCGCTCCACCAACCGGTCCGTGCCGCGTTCCGCCGGCCGGACCACCGCGAAGGCCACGTCAGCCCACCGGAACGGCCCGGGCGAACCCGCCGTTCACCATCAGCTCGGCGACCGTCTCCAGCTCCGGCGGGCTCCCGGCCAGCCGCAGCAGGAAGGCGTCGAAGTCGTCCCCGCAGGGCAGCAGCAGCCGCGCGACGCGGTCCTCGGGGGACTCCGGGGCGCCGGTGTCGCGGGCGTCGTCGTAGAGGCAGAGCCAGACCGACCCGATCCGGTCGCCGCGCACCTTCAGTGCCAGGATGCCGCCCTGGGCGTAGGCGATGCCCAGGTAGTCCTTGGTGAAGTGGTCCCGCAGGCACTTGTTGGCGTAGACGACGTCCTCGGTGCCGTACTCCTCGGTGAGCGTCAGGAACGGCTGGTCGACCAGCAGCCCGAGCTCCGGGTCGAGCGCCACCCCCTCGGGGGCGCGGCCGCCGCCGAGCTTGAGGAAGGTGCGGTAGGCGCCGGGCAGCCGGTAGCCCAGCCGCTCCTCGGCGCGCTGCACGAGGTCCTCGGGGACGCCGATCGGGTCGCTGCCGTCCCTGGCCAGCGAGAAGTGCACCGGCCGCTTCTCCTGCAACGGGCGGGTGCCGCGCCGACCGTGGTCGGCGGAGGAGGTGGCCAGCCCGCCGTGGTGCCGCAGCAGTGCCTTGACCTCGACCGGGACGAGTTCCATCCGCCGCCAGCCGGGCGCGGCCCGGCCGGCCACGTGGTGCCAGGTCCAGCCGGGCGGGGTGGCGACCGCGGTCTCCAGGTCGGCCCAGAGCGGATGGCCCTGGGTGAACAGCGCGGCGTTGGCCGAGACGTAGTCGGTCAGCCGCAGCTCGTCGACGCCGAAGCCGGCCGGCGGGTCGGCGACCTCGGCCGCCGCGGCGGCGAACGGGCCGAAGTCCGGGTAGCCGTGCTCGTCCACCCGGACCCCCGCGGGGTGTCGCTCGGCGCGGACCGGATCCGGGAACTGCACCACCTGACCTGCGTACGCCGCGTTCGGTGCGGCGACGACGCCGGGCCGACCTGTCGTCATCTGGGAGCCCCCACTGGCTGCTGCAAATTCTCGGTGCGCTTGTTGGGAACCAGCGTAGGGGGTACGCCCGCGGCCCGGCCCCCCGCCCGGTGGGACCGGACCCGGACCGGCCACGGACCGGCCACGGGACGGCCGTGCAGCCGACGCGGAGCGGGCACGGAGCGGCCACGGACCGGCCACGGGACGGCCGTGCAGCCGACGCGGAGCGGGCACGGAGCGGGCACGAAGCGGGCACGGGACGGCCGTGCAGCCGACGCGGAGCGGGCACGGAGCGGGCACGAAGCGGGCACGGACCGGATACGCAGCAGGCACGGAGCGGCCGCGTCGCCGTCCCGGGCCCGTCGGCTCAGGCCGCCAGTGCCTTGGCCAGCACCTCGACCACCCGCTCCTGCTGCGCCGCGGTGATCTGCGGGTACAGCGGCAGGGTCAGCAGCTCGCCCGCCGCCCGCTCGGCGACCGGGAACGCCCCCTCGTCGTACCCGAGGTGCCGGAAGGCCGGCTGGCGGTGGACCGGCACCGGGTAGTGCACGCCCGCGCCGATCCCGGCCGCGTTCAGCGCGGCGAGCAGCGCGTCCCGCCGCCCGCGGCCCGCGGCCACCCGGACCGCGTACAGGTGCCAGACGTGCTCGTTGCCGGGCGCGGTGCGCGGCGCGGTGACGCCGTCCAGGCCGGCCAGCAGCCGGTCGTAGCGGGCGGCGGCGGCGCGCCGGGCCTCGTTCCAGGCGGGCAGCCGACGCAGCTTGGCCCGCAGCACGACGGCCTGGAGCGCGTCCATCCGGGAGTTGAAGCCGAACCGCTCGTGCGCGTACTTGCGGGCCGAGCCGTGGTCGCCGATCAGCCGGACGGCGGCGGCCAGGTCGTCGTCGTCGGTGACGACGGCGCCGGCGTCCCCGTACGCGCCCAGGTTCTTGCCGGGGTAGAAGCTGGTGGCGGAGATCCGGCCGTGGGAGGCGCGGCCGTCCTGGCGGGCGCCCTGGGACTGCGCGGCGTCCTCCAGCACCGGGCGGTCGCCGGCCAGGTCGAGCAGGGCCGCCATCGGGGCGAGCTGGCCGTTGAGGTGGACGGGCAGCAACGCGACCGCGTCCGCCAGCACCTCGGCGACCCCGGCCGGGTCGATCAGCAGGTGGTCGGGGTCGGCGTCGACCAGCACCGGGCGCAGACCGGCCCGCTGGACGGCCTCGGCGGTGGCGACGAAGGTGTTGGCGGGCAGCACCACCCCGCCGCCGGGCGGCAGGTCGAGGGCGCGCAGGGCCAGTTCGAGGGCGTCGGTGCCGTTGGCGGCGCCGACGCAGTGCCGGGCGCCGGAGAAGGCCGCGTACTCCTCCTCGAAGCCGGCCACCTCCGGCCCCTTGACGTAGCCGCCGCTCGCGAGCACCCGGTCGAATCCGGCCCGGACCTCGGCCTCGATCTCGGCGTGCGCGGCGGCGAGGTCGACGAGCGGGACGGGCTGGTCGGTGGTCATCCTGTGGTCTCCCTGGGCCGGTCGGAACCTGCGGACGGACGAACGGAGGAACGGACGAACGGACGAACGGAGCAACGGAGGAGCAGAGAAGAAGCGGACGAGTCGCGGGCGAAGGGGCGGCGGCCCGGGCGCTCAGCCGAGCGCGGCGCGCAGGGCGGCCACCACCACGTCCTGCTGTTCCTCGGTCAGCGCGTGGTGGAGCGGAAGGATCAGCGACCGCCGGGTGAGCAGCTCGGTGGCGGGCAGCGGGACCCGGGCGGTCCCCTTGTACGGGGCCTCCAGATGGGCGGCCATGATGCCGCGCCGGGCGGAGACACCGGCCTCGGCGAGCCGCACCAGCAGCTCGGCGCGGTCCGGGGCGCCCTCCGGCGGCAGCACCCAGCAGGACTGGTAGTTGGTGGTGCCGTGCGGCGGGTCGTCGACCAGCCGGGCCCCGGTGCCGGCGAGCAGTTCCCGGTAGCGGGCGGCGAGCTCGCGCCGGCGGGCGACCATGGCGGGCAGCTTGCGCAGCTGCACCAGGCCGATGGCGGCCTGGATGTCGGTCATCCGGTAGTTGAAGCCGATCTCGTCGTAGGTCTCCAGGACGCTCGCGCCGCCGGCCCCGGCGTGCCGGTCGGCGGCCGAGACGCTCATCCCGTGCTCGCGCAGGCGCCGCAGCCGGGCCGCGAGTTCACCGTCCCGGCAGGTGACCATGCCGCCCTCGCCGGTGGTGAGCAGCTTGCGCGGGTGGAAGGAGTACGCGGCGAGCTCGGCGCCCGCGCCGACCGGCCGGTCCCGGTACACGGAACCGGCCCCGCAGGCGGCGTCCTCGACGACGGTGACGCCGCGCGGTCCGACGGCGGCCCGGATGCCGTCCAGGTCGACCGGCACCCCGCCCTGGTCGACCGCGACCACCGCCCTGGTCCGGTCGGTGAGCAGCGGTCCGACGGTGGCGGCGGTGAGGTTGCCGGTGGCCGGGTCGACGTCCGCGAAGACCGGCACCGCGCCGACGTAGGTGACGGCGTTGGCGGTGGCAACGAAGGAGAGCGAGGGGACGATCACCTCGTCCCCGGGGCCGACGCCCGCGCCGATCAGCGCCAGGTGGAGCGCGGTGGTGCAGGAGGAGACCGCGACGGCGTGCTCGACGCCGAGGTGCTCGGCGAAGGCCCGCTCGAACGCGGCGACCCGGGGGCCCTGGGCCACCCAGCCCGAGCGGACCGCCTCGGCGGCGGCCTCGGCCTCCTCCTCGCCGAGCCAGGGGATCATGACGGGGATGCTGGACACAGGCGTGCTCCGAAGGTGGCGCGGACGTGATCGGTGGACGGGACTGCCCAGGGCCTCGGACGGCTCGGGGCTCCGGACGCTCCAGGGCTCCGGACGGCGCGGGGCCGGGGACGGCGCGGGGCGCCCGGGGGTGCCTACTGCTCGCGCCACCAGGCGACCAGCCGGCGCAGGCCCTCCTCGAGGCCCAGCTCCGGCTTCCACCCGAGGTCGCGCTCGGCCGCGCCGATGTCCGCGAGGCGCCGCACCACGCCACCGGCGGTGCCCCGGGCCGGGCCGTGCTCGACGTCCAGGTCGGGCCGGTCCATCGCGGTGAGCAGGGCGTCGGCCAGGCCGCGCAGCGAGACCTCGCTGGCGCTGGCGATGTTGTAGACCCGGTCGGTGGCCCAGGAGGTGGCGGCCAGCAGGTTGGCCCGGGCGATGTCCTCGGTGTAGACGAAGTCCATCGTCTGGCTGCCGTCGCCGAAGATCAGCGGCGGCTGTCCGGCGGCTATCCGCTCCATCCAGCGGATGAACACCTCGGTGTAGCGGCCGTGCACGTCCATCCGGGGCCCGTACACGTTGAAGTAGCGCAGCGCGACGTAGTCCAGGCCCGCCATGGCGTGGTACGAGCGCAGCAGGCCCTCGTTGAAGACCTTGGCCGCCCCGTACAGGGTGTCGTTGTTGTACGGGTGGTGGCTCTCGGGCGTCGGGAAGACCTCGGCGAGGCCGTAGACGGAGGCGGTGGAGGAGGCGACCAGCTTGCCGACGCCCACCTCGGCGGCGGCCTCGACCACGTCGAAGGTGCCGTTCACCATGACCTCCAGGGCGAGCCGGGGCTCGGTGGCGCACTGGGTGATCCGGATCGCGGCCAGGTGGAAGAGCACGTCGGTGGCCGGGGCGAGGAGTTCGCGCAGCAGGGCGCGGTCGCGGATGTCGCCGTCCACCACCCGCAGCCGGCCGGGGCCGGCGATCTCCTGGGCGTGCGCGAGGTTGGCCGCCCGGCCGCGGACGAAGTTGTCGAGCACGACCACCTCGCGGGCGCCGGCCTCGAGCAGTTGGTCGACGACGGTGGAACCGATGGTGCCGGCCCCGCCGGTCACCAGGCAGCGGGAGCCCTCGATCTGTACAGCGTTCACCGCGTGGCGGCCCTTTCCTGAGCTTCGGACATGGCAGGAGTGCCGGGCAGGTCCTGCCCGTCGGACGGTTCGCGCGGGCCGGCCAGCGCGGAGTCGAGGCCGACGCCGACCGGGACGGTGGCGCCGCCGAGTTCGAGGCTGAGCGAGGCCGCCTCCAGCAGTTGGAGGACCCGCAGGCCGGACCGGCCGTCGGTGAGCGGGGCCCGGCCCTCGGTGATGGCGGCGGCGAACTCGGCCATCACGTTGCGCAGCGCCTCCTGTTCGACCAGCGCGGGGGCGACCATCGAGCCGACCCGGTAGGAGATCAGCGCCCGGTGGCGGATCGCGTCGGTCAGTTCGTCGGGCGGGGTGAGGTCCACGCCGCGGTCGTGGACGACCAGCCGGGCCTGCGGGTTGAGGTCGTCCCAGACCAGGGTGCGTCGCGAGCCGCCGATCAGGGTGGTGCGGACCTTGGTCGGCGAGAGCCAGTTGACGTGGCAGTGCGCCAGCGCGCCGTTGCTCAGCCGGACGGTCAGGTAGGCGACGCAGGCCCGGCCGGCGCCGATCGGGTCGGCGCCCTGGGCGGAGACGCCGACCGGTTCGACGCCCGGCGGCAGGACGAAGTCCAGGATCGACAGGTCGTGCGGGGCGAGGTCCCAGAGCACGTCGACGTCCGGCTGGACCAGTCCGAGGTTGATCCGCACCGAGTCGAAGAACTGGACGTCGCCGATCTCCCCGCCGTGCACGAGCTCACGGATCCGGCGCACCACCGGGGTGTAGCAGAAGGTGTGGTCGCACATCAGCACCAGCCCGCGCTCCTCGGCGAGCGCCACCAGGTCGGCGGCCTCCTCGGCGGAGGTGGTGATCGGCTTCTCCACCAGGACGTGCTTGCCGGCCTCCAGCGCGGCCCGCACCAGCCGGTAGTGCGCGGCGGCCGGGGTGGCCACCGCGACGGCGGCGACCCGCTCGTCGGCCAGCACCTCCTCGAACGAGGTGGTGGCCCGGACGGTGCTGTACTCGCCGAGCACCCGGCGGGACTTGGCCGCGTCCAGGTCGCAGAGCCAGTGCAGGCGCAGCGCCGGCGTCTGCTGCGCGTTGCGGACCAGGTTCGGTCCCCAGTAGCCGGCCCCGACCACCGCGATCCCGATCCGGTGCGACGGCGCGGTCTGCGGCGGCGCACCGGGTGTGGGCACGTGCTCGCCCGGCGCTTCGTTGGCGGCTTCCGTCTCAGTCATCGCAAGACCCCCCTTGCTGTGTCGACTCGGGGACCGGGCTCCGGGCGCGCGGCCCGGCCCGGGCCCCCCAGCCCCTCCGACCCCAACGACCATGGCAGGCAAAGGAGTTGCCACTCCCGCCGGTGACCCCCACCGGACCGGTCGCACCCTCGGCCCGCCTGCTGAGACGCTACCGGCCGCCGCTGCCGCCCGGGGGTGGATTCGGGAAACCCGGGGACGAGTCGTGACGATGCCGTGCGGATCCGGCCGACGTTGCGTGACCGTCCACCGCCAGACCGCCCGGACCGGGCCCGGCCGGCCGTGCCCCGCACCCCGATTGTGCGGTTGTCAGTGTCGTTTGACAGGCTGGCCCCTGTCGGCCGTGCCCCCACGCGCACGACGCGCGGGAGAACGTACGGGAACGCCGGCGGGAAGACGAGGAGGAGAACGAGGCCATGACCACCGGGGAACCGGCCGGGCCGCCACTGCTGCGCCACCACCGTGACAGCCTGCTGCCCGCCGTCGCCGCCGCGCTGTCGCTGAAGGGCGGCGAGGTGCACACCCTGGCCGGCGACAAGTCGGACCGCCGCCCCGTCCTGCACCCGCTGGTCGGCGAGTTCCTCGACGCGCTGCCGCTGGAGCAGCGCGAGCGCTTCACCGGCCGCTGCCCCGAGGCGGTCCTGCTCTCCCAGTACCTGGCCGCGGTGGACGGCCGGCGCTCCAAGCGCGCGGCCCGGAAGCCGATGAGCCTGCACGAGGCCCGCAAGGCGCTCAAGGGCGCCCGGCTGACCACCGTCCGGATCCGCGAGGAGCACGATCCGGCCCACGGCACCCACGCGCCGCCGTGCCGCTCCTGCGCACCGCTGCTGGAGCACTTCACCGTCCAGAGCGTCGCGGTCGCCCCGGCCGCTGCCGGCTGACCGGCCCGCCGCCGGGCCCGGCCCAGCGCCGGCCGCGCGGCGCGCCGCCCGTCCCCCGTCCCCGCACCACCGGAGCCCGTCCTGAATCCGCCCAGCCCGCCCCCGCCCCCGCCGACCACGCTCGCCG
>JOHN01000119.1 GCA_000719695.1 Streptomyces sp. NRRL F-6131 | reverse complement strand
CGCTTCGCCGCCCCCGGCGTCGTCCTCCTCGACAAGGCCCACCCCGGCACCCCGCCCGACGTCTGGTCCCGCTCCGCCGACCAAGCCCGCTCCGTACTCGCCGAGGCCACCGACGCCACCGGCGCCCGGCTCAAGGTCGTCGAACTCCAGCAGCCCGACCCCGAGAAGATCACCGGGCGCGGCGACGCCTTCGCCTCCTCCTACATGAACTTCTACATCGGCAACAAGGGCGTCTACCTCCCGCTGTTCGGCGACCCGCGGGCCGACGACCACGCCCAGGACGTCTTCCGGGAGCACTTCCCCGGCCGGGAGATCGTCCCGCTCCAGATCGACACCGTCGCCGGCGGCGGCGGGGGCATCCACTGCGCCACCCACGACATCCCCGCCGTCGGCCGGTGACGCCTCCCCGTCCCCTCCGCCCCCACCGCGCACCAGGAGAACCAGGAGCACCAGGCATCGATCGGGAGCGAACGGACTGTGCAGTCAGATGACTGATGCCCCCGCAGGGCCCGCTGCCGGAGGCTGATCGTGCGGCGGACCCGGACCGGGGTCCGCCGCCGATGAGCACTGTCACCCAGCCCGGGTCGAAGACGCGGGCGGTCCTGGAAAGCGAGTCCCACCGTGGCCCTGAAATCGTTCAAGTCGGCTGCCACCGTTGTCGCGGGCGCGGTCGCCGGAGCGGTGATGCTCCTCACGGCGACGCCCGCGTCCGCGGCCAACCCCCCGTACGACGGCTGCCCGGCATGGGCGCTCTGCCTCTACCAGAACGGCGGCGGCTTGGGTTCCAAGGCGATCGTCGTACCGCCCGCGGCCGGCGGCCACAACGAGATCGTGCGCCTCACCAAGGTGCACTTCCTCAACGGCGACCTCGCCAACGACCAGGTGTCGTCCTGGATCAACAACTCCCAGTGCCAGATCGAGTTCTGGGACGACCCGTACGGCGAGCTGCACCCGTCCCAGATCGACTTCGCCTCCTCCTGGAGCTGGGGCACCAAGGGCGACTACGACGCGAGCACCAACCACGCCTACCTCAACGACCGGATCTCCGGCCTGCGCTTCTACTGCCCGTGACGGCACCGGCGCACCGGCGCCGCTCGCCCCGACGCCCCCGCACCCCGCACGGTGCCGGGGGCGTTCCGGTGCGGTCTCCCGGTCTCGTCTCCCCGGACCGGGAACATCACCACGACTCGGAACGAGGTCCGATGAAACGCCTACGACCGGCCGCCGCGCTGCTCGCCGGCCTGTTGCTCCCCCTCACCCTCCCCGCGCTCTCCGCCACCGCCCCCGCCACCGCGGCCCCCGTCGCCACCGTGACGGCCGGCCCCGGCGCGGAGGGCCCCGACCTGGGCCACGCCAACCGGACGGGCTCGGTCCCGGGCATGCCGGACTGGTCCCGGGTGGGCTACCGCGGCGGCGCACCGCTGCCCGGCGACGGCAGCCTGACCGACGACGCCGCCTGCCGGATCACCCCCGACCGGCTCGCCTCCCAGTACGCGGTCCGCCCGAACGACGGCGCCGACGACACCACCGGGCTGCAGCGCGCGATCGACGACGTCAAGGCCGCCTGCTCGCCGGGCGCCGGCTTCGACCGGCTGTCGCTGATCTCGCTGCCCGCGGGCCGGATCGACCTCTCCCGCCAGATCTACGTGGACGCCGACTACCTCGTCCTGCGCGGACAGGGCTCCGGCGACGGCGGCACCCGGCTGGTGTTCCGCCCCGACGTCAACACCCGCTACGACACCCTGGTCAACGGCCGCTGGGACCAGGACGCCATGAAGGCCGGCAGCGGCAGCGACGTCGGCACCGGCGGCTGGATCTGGCCCGGCCGCGGGCTGTTCCGCGTCCAGACCCGGGACATCGCCGAGCGCTACCAGGACGACTGGGCAGCGGCCCCGGCGAACCGCAAGGACATCTTCGAGGGCAGCGTCAACCAGCACTGGGCCTCCGGCATCAAGGTGGCCGCCCCGGCCACCGACCCCGGCTGGGCGGCCCGGCAGGGCCAGAACCTCGTGCAGCTGGACGCCAAGGCCGACATGAAGAAGTTCTCGCCCGGCGGCTACGTCTGGGTCGGCGCGGCCAACAGCGTCAAGTTCTACGAGCAGCAGGGCGTCTCCGACCGCAGCCAGATGGACAACCTGCACATGCGGCAGCAGATGTTCCGGGTCAACGCGGTCGACGCCGCCGCGAAGACCGTCACCCTGGACCGCCCGCTGGAGTGGGACGTCCCGGTCGACTCCACCTCGGACGGCTCCCCCGCGCTCGGTGACAAGCCGTACGCCAGCAAGGTCACCCCGCTGAAGGTGGTCGAGGGCGTCGGCTTCGAGGACTTCGCCTTCACCCAGGACATGACCGGCCTCCCCAGGCTCGGCGGCGGCAGCTACGACCTGACCCCCGCCCAGGCCGTGCACAACTACGGCAACATGGCGCCCGAGTACGCCATGCACGGCATCGTCTTCAAGTGGGCCGCCAACGACTGGGCGCGCGGGCTGAAGGCCGAGATGACCGGCTCGCACCCGATCGTCACCGAGGACGTCCGCAACCTCCAGATCGAGCGCAACAGCTTCGACGGCGCCTGGAACAAGGGCAAGGGCGGCAACGGCTACCTGCGCGGCAGCCGCGTCTGGGACTCGCTGTACGCCTACAACCTCAGCCGCAACCTGCGGCACTTCACCTTCCAGTGGTCGGCCAGCGGCAACGTCGCCTTCCGCAACGACCTCGACTCCGACCTCAACCTGCACGGCGGCTGGGAGAACAAGAACCTCTTCGAGCAGAACACCCTGCGGGTCCCCTACGAGCACCGCTCGGGCAACTGCTCGACCAACTGCGGCGGCGAGGGCGGCGAGATCGACGAGGGGACGTGGTACCCGATCTGGTGGGCGGCCGGCCCCAAGGCGGTCAAGTGGTCCGGCTCCTCGGGCCCGCAGAACGTCTTCCACGACAACATCATGCTCAAGCAGGCGACGCCGGGCGGGCCGTTCGAACCCTACGGACCGTACGGCACGCAGAGCGGCACGGCCTTCGCGTTCGGCTCCGCCAACGACGCCCCGAGCCGGTTCCGGGCACTGAGCCAGGGCGGCCTGGCGATCCCGGACTGGACCGGCCGGGAGACCCTGGACTTCCGCGGCCAGGGCGTCGTGCCCGTCGACGTCGGCAAGCGCCCGTCGCTGTTCCTGCGGGACACCGGCGGACTCGACCCGCGCGACAACCACACCCGGAGGATCGCCACCTGGAACATGCAGGGCGGCGAGACCCCGGAGAACAACGGCAGCCGGTACAGCAACGACCTGCCCCGGCTGTACGGGCGCGGCCTGCTGGACGGCCGGGCCGACATCATCGCCATGCAGGAGGCGGGTGCCCCGCCGCGCGGCGCGACCTTCCTCCAGGAGATCAACACCGCCAACACCCAGTGGGTCGACAACCGGGGCTTCGTCGTCCCGGTCCGGGAGTACCGGATCGGGAGCGCGAGCCGGCCGACCGGCTTCCTCTACTGGATCCACACGGACACCAACCGCCTCCAGGACTACGGCCGGGTCAACGTGGCCGTCTTCAGCCGGACCCAGGTCGCCCGGGACGGCGTGTTCACCACCCGCGAGGGCCTCATCGGCAACACCTGGGACTCCCGGCCCGCGCTCGGCATCAACGTCGACGGTGTCGTCTACTACTCGGTGCACGGCAGCTCCGGGAGCTCCGGGAGCGACGACCCGCAGCTCCTGCTCAACATCCAGGAGCAGCAGCGCACCACCGGCCTGCCCTGGATCGCCCTGGGCGACTGGAACCGCGCTCCGGACAACCTGCAGGCCGCGGTCGGCAACACGTTCACCGTCCAGGCCCCGATCCAGCCCACCCACCCGGTGGACCGGATCGCCAACGGCACCCGGAGGGTCCTGGACTACGCCGTCCTGCCCACCGCCCAGGCGAGGGTCTCCGTCACCGGCGTCCAGCGGCCCGGCCTGGACGCATCGGACCACTATCCGGTCCTGTTCGACCTCGGCAACCTGCCCAACGCGCCGACCTCCGGACCGCTGGCGGAACCGCCCAGGCCGAACCAGGTGTTCCTGCGCAACGCCGCCACCACCAACGTGGCCGGACCGGCCGGCCGGACCGACCACGCCGTCGTCGACCAGCCGATCAACCGCCGCGACCCCTCGTCGCAGGTGTTCAGCCTCTCCGAGGACCCCGAACACCCCGGCTACTTCCGACTGTTCCACCCGCACGGGCCGTTCGCCGGCCGCTACCTGGGCCAGGAGGGCGGCGCCCGCGACGCGCGGACGGTGCTGTGGGCGAGCGCGGCACTGGACCAGCTCTGGGCACCGGCCTACCAGGGCGACGGCACCTACACCCTGGTCAACCGCGTCACCCGCCAGTTCCTGACGGACCTCGGCCCGGGCCTGGGCATCGTGGCCCGGGACTGGGACGGCTCGGCCAACCAGCGCTGGTTCCTCCAGGACGTCCTGGAGGGCACCAACCTCACCGAGATCGTCGCCACCGACGCCGGCGGCTCCGCCCCGGCCCTCACCGTGGACGACCTGGAGACGGCGCCCTACCCGGTCTTCCTGGCCCCCGACGCGCACGGGTCCAACCAGCAGTTCAGCACCATCTCGGCCGGGCCCAGCGGGAGTTCCTCCAACTGCGCCTACCTGGTCCTGGGCAACCAGTACGTCAACTCGACGACCGCCCACCCGGGTCTCCCGCAGAACGGCGACTCCGTCACCATGGGCGCCTTCCGCCCCAACGACGACGGCTACCTGTGGTGCCGCACCGACGACGGTCCGAACGGAACGCTCCTGGCCAACTTCTCCAGCCCCTACGAGCACCTCGACCTGACCCGCAGCACCACGGTCGACACGGTCACCATCACCCGCCCCGGCACCGGCACCGCCCGCCTCCACTGGCTCTTCCGCACCGCCAGCCGGTGACGGACGCGGCCTGACGCGAACGGCGGCCGCGGCACTCGGGATCCCGAGTGCCGCGGCCGCCGTCGGCGTTCGCCCCGCGGCCCCCGCCCGGGTCACCCCGCCGCGGAGTCGGGTAGTCCCGGGCGCGCCGGGAGCAGTTCGGCGGCGCGTTCGGCGACCTCGTGGTGCAGGGCGTCGCGGACGGCCCGCACCGCGGGCTGGGCCACCGCCTCGCGGCGCACGGCGAGGGTGATCGGCAGCCGGATGTCGACCTCCTCGGCCAGCAGCCGCCGCAGCCCGGCCCGGTCGGCGAGGAAGGCCGGCAGCACCCCGACGCCCGCCCCCAGCCGGGTGGCCTCGACCTGGGCGAAGACGTTGGTGGAGGAGAACGCGGGCGTGGTGCCCGGCAGATGGCGTTCGATGTCGAGGTCGCCGACCTGGAGCATCGACTCGATGTAGAAGACCAGCGGGTGCTCCCGCAGCTCGGCGACCGTGGCCGGCGGCCCGCACCGCGCGAGGTACTCGTCGGCCGCGTACAGCCCCAGGGTGTAGTCGGTGAGGTGCTCGGTCACCAGCCGGCTCCGCGGCGGTCTGCCGATCGTCAGCGCGAGGTCGAAGCCCGCCGGGCGCAGCGGCAACTCCCGCGTCACGGTGATGAGTTCCGCCTGCAGCCGGGGGTGGCGCCGGCGCACCCGGGCCAGCGCCGGGGTGGCGAAGACGGTACCGAAGCCGTCCGGCGCGCTCACCCGGACGGTGCCGTGCAGGGACGGCGCGTCCTGGCCGGACACCGCGTCGACGGCCCGGACGAGCGCGTCCTCGATCGTGCGGGCGCTCTCGGCGACCGCCTTCCCGGCCTCCGTCAGGGCCCAGCCCTCCGTGCCGCGTTCCATCAGCCGCACACCGAGGCTCCGTTCCAGCGCGGTGATCCGGCGGGACACGGTGGTGTGGTCCACGCCCAGCGCGTCGGCCGCGCTCACCAGCCGCCCCGTGCGGGCGACGGCGAGCAGGTGGCGCAGGTCGTCCGCCCGGAGCCCGCGCGGATCGAGCCGACCGGTGCTCACCGGTGCCGCAAGGGCCCGGTCCGGCCGGGCCGGGCCGTCCGGCCGGGAACGGGAGCTCATCGGCGCAGCCTATCTGCATTCGCGCACACCCCGTCTGCGCGATTGGCGGTTGAACGCACACCCGCGCGGACGGCAGAGTCGAACCGGCCCGCTCGCCGCAGCCAGCCGCCGTTCCTCCCAGCGTCGAGAGGTCGCCCGTGGTCGCCAACCTGTCCCTGCCCCGGATCCTGCGTGTCGGCCGCGGCGCCGCCGACGAACTGGGCTCCGTCGTCGCGGGGCTGGGGCTGAGCCGCCCGCTCGTGGTCACCGACGCGTTCCTGGTGGGCAGCGGCGCGGCCGACCGCCTGACGGCGACGCTGCGCCGGGCCGGACTGCACCCGGCGGTGTTCTCCGACACCGTGCCGGACCCGACGACCGACTCCCTGACGCCGGGTCTGAGGGCGCTGCACGACCACGGGGCGGACTCGGTCGTCGGCTTCGGCGGCGGAAGCCCGATGGACACCGCCAAGGCCCTCGCCCTGCTGGGCGTCCAGGGCGGCCGGATGCGCGACTACAAGGCGCCGCACGTCAACCTCGGGCCCGCGCTCCCGGTGATCGCCGTCCCCACCACCGCCGGCAGCGGCTCGGAGGCGACCCAGGTCACGGTCATCACCGACAGCGCCACCGACGAGAAGATGCTCTGCATGGGGCCGGCGTTCCAGCCGCTCGCCGCCGTCGTCGACATGGAGCTGACCCTGTCGATGCCGCCCCGACTGACCGCCGACACCGGCGTCGACGCCCTCACCCACGCCGTCGAGGCCTACGTCAGCCGCAGGGCGAGCCCCTTCACGGACGGCCTCGCGCTCACCGCGATCACCACCATCGGCCGCCATCTGCGCCGCGCCTACGCGGACGGCTCGGACGCCGCGGCCCGCGAGGCGATGATGCTCGCGGCGACCCAGGCCGGCATCGCCTTCTCCAACTCCAGCGTCGCCCTGGTGCACGGCATGAGCCGCCCGATCGGCGCCCACTTCCACGTCGCCCACGGCCTGTCGAACGCCATGCTGTTCCCCGCGGTGACGGCCTTCTCCGTCCCCGCGGCACCCGGGCGCTACGCCGACTGCGCCCGCGCCCTGGGCGCGGCCACCGCCGACGACGCCGACGCCGCGGCCGCCGACAAGCTCGTCGACGCCCTGCACACCCTCTGTCGCGACCTGGACGTCCCCACCCCCCGCAGCTACGGCATCGACCACGCCGACTGGACCCGCCTCACCCCCGTCATGGCCGAACAGGCCCTGGCCTCCGGCTCCCCGGCCAACAACCCCGCCGTCCCCACCGCCGCCCAGATCGAGGACCTCTACGCCCGCGTCTACGGCTGATCCGCCGCGCCCGCGTCCACGGCCGATCCTCCGGCCGCGGCCTCAGCGCCGGACCGCCAGCCCGTCCAGGGTGAGGTCGAGCAGCCGTTCGGCCTGCGGGCGGCGGTCGGCGCCCCCCGAGGTGAGGGCGATGCCCTCCAGGGCGGCGGCGAGGTCGACGGGGCCGATGTCGGTACGGATCACCCCGGCGGCCGCACAGGCGTCCAGCAGCGTCGCGATCGCGTCCCGGATCAGCTCCCGGCTGTGACCGTAGGGGCTCTCCCCCGCCGCGGCGATGGCGCGCAGGGCGTCGATCATGCCGTACTTGGCCGTGACGTAGTCGAGGAAGAGCCGGGTCCAGGCCCGCAGGGCCTCGGCCGGCGGGTGCTCGGCGAGCAGCGCGGGCGCCGACTCGCAGAGCCGGGCCACCTCGTTCCGGTAGACCGCCTCGACCAGGGCCTCCCTGGTGGGGAAGTTGCGGTACAGGGTCGCGCTGCCCACGCCCGCCTCCTTGGCGACGCGTTCCAGCTGCGCGTCCAGCCCCTGGGCCGTGAACACCCGCACGGCGGCGGCGAGGATCTTCTCCCGGTTGCGCCGCGCGTCGGCCCGCAACGGTCGCTGCACTCCGTCGGTCATCCGCGTCCGCCGTCCTCTCCTGTCCGCCCTCGGGTTGCCAAACGGAGGCGCCCCCACTTAGCCTCCAGGAAAACGGGGGTTCCTCCGTTTTCACTCTACGTCAGCGTCCGGGACCGGTGCACACCCGTGCACCCCACCGGCGCACCACCAGGAAAGGGGCCGGCCATGTCGGGAATCCGGGGCAAGGTCGTCGCGATCACGGGCGCCAGCAGCGGCATCGGCGAAGCGACCGCCACCCACCTCGCCGAACGGGGCGCCCGGCTCGTCCTCGGCGCCCGCCGGGAGGACCGGCTGAACGCGGTCGTGGACCGCATCACCGCCGCGGGCGGCACCGCCACCGGCCTCGTCGTCGACGTCACCCGCCGCGAAGACCTCCGACGCCTCACGGACACGGCCGTCGACCGGTTCGGCCGACTGGACGTGCTCGTCTCCAACGCGGGCACCATGGCCGTCTCCCCCCTCGACGACCTGCGCCAGGACGACTGGGACGCCATGGTCGCCACCCACGTCACCGGCCTGCTCAACGGCATCGGAGCGGCCCTGCCCGTCTTCCGCCGGCAGCGCTCCGGCCAGTTCGTCAACGTCGGCTCCACCGCCGCCCACGTCGTCAAGCCGCCGCAAACCGTCTACGCGGCCACCAAGACGGCGGTCAAGGTGCTCACCGAGGGCCTGCGCCAGGAGGCGGGCCCCGACCTCCGGGTCACCCTCGTCTCCCCCGGCTTCACCCACACCGAGGGCATCGGCAAGGGCGCCGGCCCGGAGGCCGCGGCCGCCATGGTCCGCCGCCGCGACGAGATCGCCATGCCGCCCGCCGCCGTCGCCTCCGCCATCGCCTACGCGATCGAGCAGCCCGACGGCGTCGACGTCGGCGAGATCGTCGTCCGTCCCACCGCGCAGGACTGACCGCACCCGCCGCGGGCCCACGACGGCCGCACCGGCCGCACCGGCGGCCCGCGCCAGCGCGGCGTTGGCCGGGTGTCCGGGACGGCCGGTCCAGGACAGGGCCGGGTGGCCGAGTCAGCAGCACGCGGTCCCTCAGCAGCTCCACACCGTAGGGCCGCCACCGTTCCGGCGGTTGACCCGACTGACCCGGTCGACCTGACTGACCCGGTTGACCCGATCGGCCCTGTGCCGCGCCCGCCGACACGCCACGGGCGGTGGACCATCGGCCGTCGCTCCGGGAAGCTGCGCCTACTGTCGCCTTCGCCCCGCACGGGAACGTCCACGGACAGAAAGCGGAGAATCCACATGAACCGTCAGATCAGCCGGTTGCTGGCCCTGCTCGCCGCCGCCGGCCTCGCCGCCGTCCCGACCGTCGCGAGCGCCGACGTCGTCTCCGGCGGCAACCACGGGACCACCATCGTCGGGGACGACAACCAGGTCGCCGGCTACGACATCATCGACGCGGGCCACGACGCCACCGTCGGCTCCTACAACGGTTCCGGCGGGGTGGGCGGCTCCGCCATCGGCGCCGCCCAGTCCGCAGGCGGCAACTACGGCACGGTCATCGTGGGCGACGGCAACCAGGTCGCCGGGGACGACGCCATCAACGCCCTGAACGACGCCACCGTCGGCTCCTACAACGGCAGCTGAATTCACCCGCCGAACGCAAAGAACCCCCATCCGGATCCCGGATGGGGGTTCTTTGTGAATGATTGTTCGGCGGCGTCCTACTCTCCCACAGGGTCCCCCCTGCAGTACCATCGGCGCT
>JOHN01000118.1 GCA_000719695.1 Streptomyces sp. NRRL F-6131 | reverse complement strand
CCCCAGGCGCACACCAGGGCCCGCCCCCGGCCCGCACCACCACCCCACCACCACACGCCGGGCGCGCACCACCGCGCTCCGCATCGGCTCGTCCGATCGAGGTTCACCCCCGTCGACCGCCCGGAGAATATTCGCGAATCAGTACCCGACCCTGCCCAGTCCCCCGGTCATCCTGAATCAGCCCGAACGACGGTGAAGGGAGCGGCTGTGAGCCGACGACTGCGGTACATCGGAAGCAACTCGGGAAACAACGGATGCCCGACGCTCTACGAGGACGTCGAGACCGGAGAGGTGCTGGTGCAGGGCGACGCCGTCACCGATCCCGACGAAGTGGCCCAGCTCCGCAACATCAAGCCCGGCGAAGCGTTCGTCGTCGTGCCCCGCGTGCTACTCGCGGACTTCGCCCCGCGAGACGCGGACCGGGAGCCGACGCTGATCAGCTTCGAAGAGTTCGACGACATGTTCGAGAACTTCGAGCACACGGCCTTCCGACTGGAGACCCGTCGCAGGTACCGGTCCGACGAACGCACCGAGACCTACCGCCGGTTCGCCGCCGGTCAGACGGCCGGGTGGGACCTGGAGGACCCTTGGTGCCATTCGCGCCGCGAGCAGGTGGCCCTCGGCAAGCGGTTCGAGCGGGTGAGGATCATGGACAGCCCGCCCACCCCCGGACAGCGGTACCTGCTTGACAACGCCGAGCGGAACAGCGCCGTCGGCGAGGACATCCGATACCTCTGGCGCGCCGACGCCAACCGTCTCGGCCTCCCCGCGGAGGACACCTGGCTGTTCGACTCCCGCGTGATCGCCCTGTTGCGCTTCGACCCCGACGACGACCTGACCGACGTGGAACTGATCACCGACCCGGTCCAGGTCGCCCGCGCATGCCAGGTCCGTGATGCCGCCTGGCACTTCGCCACACCGCACCACGCGTTCGCCGCCGAGGTACCGTCCGACGGGTGAGCACCGATTTCCAACAAGCAAGAATCGCCCTCGGTCTGCGGCTCCGCGAGCTGCGCACCGAGGGCGGCCTCACTGGACGACAACTCGCCGAGCGGCTGGGCTGGACACAGTCCAAGGTCAGCAAGCTGGAGACCGGCCGGCAGACCGCCACCCAGGCCGACCTCAAGGCGTGGGCAACCGGTGTCGGCCGGCCCGGTGCGGCCTCCGAACTGACGGCCGGACTGAGGGCGTTCGAGTCGCAGTACCGCTCGTGGCGACGACAGCTCGCGGCCGGACACCGCCCAATACAGGACACGCTGACGATCGAGTACGAGCGGTCGACCGTCATGCGTGCCTGGGAAGGCTCGATGATCGTCGGCATGCTCCAGACGGCCGACTACGCCCGGCACGTGTTCAACGCGTACGTCGACCTCCACCGGTCGCCGCGCGACGTCGAGGAGGCAGCGCGGGCCCGGGTCCGACGGCAGGAGAT
The DNA here is from genome assembly GCA_000719695.1 of Streptomyces sp. NRRL F-6131. Lineage (GTDB taxonomy): Bacteria > Actinomycetota > Actinomycetes > Streptomycetales > Streptomycetaceae > Kitasatospora. The sequence goes on along the minus strand of JOHN01000118.1, from coordinate 8,526 downwards.
CCTCTATCAGCCGGACAAGCAGTACCGCATCGTCATGGGGGAGGCCGCTCTGCGTGCCCGGCTCTGCCCGCCGGCCGTCATGGCCGCCCAGCTCGACCGGCTCAGCGGCGTGATCGGCCTCGACACCGTCACGCTGGGCATCGTGCCGTTCGAGGCCCAACTTGCCCTGCCACCCGCCAACGGCTTCTGGATCTACGACGAACGACTCGTCATCGTTGAGGACTGGCACGCGGAACTGTGGCTGGAGCAGCCGGAGAACGTGGCCCTGTACACGCGCGTCTGGGACACGATGGCCGACGCGGCCGCCTTCGACTCGGAGGCCCACAGGGTTCTCGCGCGGTGCCGCAGGGCCCTCGGAGCCGTCTGAGGAATCCTCACCGATACGACCCGCGAGCCCTGGAATATTCGAGAATCACCCGCCTTCCAACGGTCCCCGTACGCCTACCGTCCTGACCGAGAGCTCGTACCTCGGAGTCAGGAGAGTCCAGATGCTGTCGACCAGCACGGAGCAGATCAGGGGCCGGTCCCTCGTCGACCCGGCCCTGTTCGAGCGGATGGCCGCCCGGATCGCCAGGGACGAAGGGATGGACCTCACGCTCGCCGAGCGCATCGTGGACCAGGCCCTCGCCTTCCTCGGAGCCTGCGCGGTCAACCCCGGCGCCGGGCTCGCGCCGTCGGGCCTGGTGGACATCGAATGGCACGCGTTCATCCTCCACATCACCGACTACTCGGAGTTCTGCTCTCCCTGTCGGGCCGGTTCCTCCACCACGTCCCGAGCGACGGCCCGGGCGAGTCCGCCACGGGCATCGGAACCGCCGCCACGTTGGCCGTCCTCGAAGCGAGCGGGTACGCCGTGGACTCCGAGCTGTGGGCCTTGTCCGCCGATTGTTCCGAAGGCAGCGGCGGCGACGGAAGCGACACCAGCGGCAGCGGCAACTGCGCCCAGTGCCACCGCGGTTGCCACAGCAGCTAGGAACCGACCAGCTCGCCCGTCCGGCCCTGGGAGCACCAGGGCCGGACGGGCCCGACCCCGAGGAACGCCCGATGGCCGACATCTGGAAGCAACTGCCGGACGCCCTGCGCATCGGCATCGAGGCCCGGACCGGCGCGGTGACCGCCGCCCTTGCCGCAACGGCGGGAACAGCCTCCGACTTCGCCGCCACGTTGGAGACGTCCACAGGGCGGGTGTTCTGCAAGGCCGTCCGCGAGGACAACCCGAACGCGTGGATGCACCGCCTGGAGTCCGTCGTGAACGCCGTACTCCCACCGGACATCGCTCCCCGCCTGCTCTGGAAGGTCGAGGCCGACGGGTGGCTCGCCCTGGGGTTCGAACACGCCCCCGGCCGGCACGCCGACCTGTCCCCGGGGTCCGCCGACCTGCCGCTGATCGCCCGCACGCTGGAGAGGCTCGCCGGAACGCTGACTCCCGCGCCCCCGCTGCGCGCCTTCAGCCTGGCCGATCGCTGGTCGGGACAGGATTTCTGGCACACCCTCGGCACCCACCACCGGGACCGGCTCGACCGCTGGACGGTGGCGCGGCTGGAGACGCTGGTCCTGGCCGAACGCGAGGCGCCCGAGCTCATCGACGGAAAGACCCTGGTCCACACCGACCTGACCGGCCCCAACCTCCTGGTGGACGGCGAAGCGGTGCACGTCGTCGACTGGGCCTTCCCCGCACCCGGCGCCGCCTGGGCCGACACCGCGTACATGATCATCCGGCTGATCGAGGGCGGACACACTCCCGAGCAGGCGGAGCGCTGGGCCAGCAACGTCCCCCAGTGGCACGCCGCACCCGCCCGGTCCGTCACGGCCTTCGCCGCCGTCCTCACCGGCCTGTGGACCCACCGGGCCGCAGAGGCAGCCGGTCCCCACTGGGACGCGCTCAGCACCCACGGCCTCTCCTGGCTCCGCCACCGGTTCAGGTGACCGCCGCCTACGCACTGAACACCATCCTCACCGCACCACCCTGCCGGAGTGGGAAGTCGGCCGGTCCGACTTCCCACTCCGGCCGATGGATGATCGACCCCGAGCATTCAGCCGACTTCAGTCGAACCGCTGCCGTCCCAATCCGGTCCGGGCCGTGCCGGTCGGCCGACGGTCGGAGCCGCCACAGGCGCGCCCGACCAGCAGCTCACGTCCACTCAGGCAGTCGACCCGACGTGACCGAAGTCGATTGACAGGGTCGGGAGACTGTCCGGCATGGGCACAGACATCAGCGGCTTCCTCGAATACCGAGCGCCGCAGGCAGAGCAGGAGTTGATCTGGCACACCGCACACGACCTCGGATCTCTCTACGGGAACCGCGACTACGATGCGTTCGGTTGTCTCTTCGGGGTCCGCAACTATGCGAACTTCCGTCCCCTGGCCGCATGCCGGGGGCTTCCCGCCGATTCCTCGGCCACTGTCCGAGCGCGGTTCGCGCAGCTGACCGACTGGTACGGCGAGGACGGCTTCCACAGCATCACGTGGATCACGTGGGCCGAGTTGGCGGCGGTCGACTGGGACGAACTCGCGGAGAAGCCCGACCGGCGGCTTCATGAGTACCACCGGACTCCGAACGGGCTCAGGATGACGGGAAAGTCCGCCTGGAGTCCCGCCTTCGCCGAAGCCGTCGGTCTTGAACAAGGTGAAGTCCGGGACTGGCCCGAAGGGACCGAGTGGCTCGTCGGGGACACGCTCTACAGGTCAGTCACCATGCGCCGCAGGGACGCGGTCACCGAGACCGGCGAGTGGCAATCCGTCTGGACGGCCATGAAAGCACTCGCGACACAACACGGTGACGACAACGTCCGCCTCGTCGTGTGGTTCGACGACTGAGCAGAATGCAGTACAGACTCTGTGGGAGCCTGCCTTTCGTCGCCGAGGTCGGGTTTGCCGGTGTCCGGCTCCTCCGGTTCCGAACCAAGATCGGCAACGTGGTCCTCGGTCCTGATGCCGGGGCGGCGGGGCAGCTGGAACCGCACCCGTTCGCCAGGGAGTGGGAAGTCGGTCGGTCCGACTTCCCACTCCGACACCCGGACAGTCAGTCGGTCGTCGTAGCAGCGAGGACAGACAGGTGGCGGCCGTCCGGGGAGAGGGCGAGGACACCCAGCTCCCAAACCACGCGGTGGAACCACGGGGTGTCAGCGCCGTAGCTGCCCGGTGCGTCCGCGCCACCCGTGGAGGATGCGGCGAACAGCCGTTGCCAAACCTCGGCCGACTCGACCGCGACCACCGCGAACGCGGTCTTCGCCCCCGGCTTCGGGAGGTCGCCCAGGTCCGTCAGGCAGTCCAGGCCCAGCGCGACGAGTGCGCCGGGCACGGCCTCGGCGTCCAACGGCTGCGCGAAGGCGAAGGTCCGCACCTCGACCCGGCCCTCCGGCTCCTCCGGGTGGTCGTAGCCGGCGGATGGGGCTCCTGTTCCGCCTCCGCCGGTACCAGCGGCAGCGCGGCCAACGGGTGGTCCCGCCAGTGCGGGGAGGTCGCCCACCGGGCGATGCCCGGGAGCTCGGTCACCGGAACTCCCCGGAGCACCAATTCGTGGACCAGGCACGCCCGCAGCTCCCCAGACGCGGCGGCACCCACCCACGGGCTCGGCGCACGGCCTCGTCGGCGTCCCGGAGCTCGACGGCGATCGCCACCTCGTGCACCTTCAAGGTGGCCGGCCCGAAGCCGGTGTGGAAATAGGACACCTCGGCACCGGCCGACTCGGCCATCACCCGCGCGACTTCCAGGTACGCCCACGCCTGCTCCGGCTTCCGGCCGAACGCCGCCAGAACCGCCGCCCGGGAGTGCAGTGCACCGTAGACGCTCGCGGCTTCGGTGTCGGTCAGCGTCCTGTTGGCGATCGCCTCCGCGGCCGCACCGAGGATGCGCAGGCCGGACTCGACCGGACCCGAGACGAAGAACGTCTCTGCCCGCACGTAGGCTGCCGTCGCCAGCATCAGCTCGTCACCCGACCGCTCGGCCGCCCAGCGGACGCGATCGATCGACAGTAGCCAGAAGGCCACCTCCCGATCGTGGCCCGCGAGGACATCCGCCGCGACGCTCAGTTCCTCCAGCAGCGGCACGACCATCTCGCCCAATGCGCCGTACTGGCACTGCAGCCGCAGGTGCCCGGCCCGAGCGACGTCACGAGCGAGTTCTGGCAATGGGCGGACCGGACGCCCCGGGTCAGGCGGGCAGTCGTACGCGGTCACCACCCGCCGCAACTCCGGAAGGCACGCCTCGCCCCGACTCGCGACCGCCCCGGCGCCCTCCTCCTCGCCGAGGAGGGCGGAAACCTCGATGCGCAGGGCACGGGCGACTGCCACAGCGAGAGACCAGCTGCCGGCCGCTGACCCGCTTCGACCTTGCTCACCAGCGACTTCGACGCACCCGCGAGATCCGCCAGCTCCTGCTGAGTCAGCTCATGCAGGCTGCGCAGCTCCCGTAACCGCTGCCCAAGGTGCTCGGTGGATGCTTTCCCATGGCGCTCCCGGCCGACCGATACGTCGCGTGCCACGTATTCTCACCGCAGAAGCGCGTCAGCGGTGCCCAGTTGATGCAATCCACGGCCAGCAGGGAGCGACGGCATGGCGATCCGCTCGGTGGTGTTCGACGTCGGAGAGACCCTCATGGACGACACGACATTCTGGGGCTCCTGGGCCGACTGGCTCGGCGTCCCCCGCCACACCCTCGCCGCCCTCGTCGGCGCCGTCACCGCCCTCGGCCACGACAACGTCGAGGCCCTACGCCTCATCCGCCCCGGCTTCGACCTCATTGCCGAGCGTCAGGCCCGCGAGGACGCCGGCAAGGGCGAGTCCATCGGCGAAACCGACCTGTACCCCGACGCCCGCCCCGGCCTCGCGGCCCTCCAGGCCGCAGGACTCTGGGTCGGCATCGCCGGCAACCAGACCGCACGAACCGCCGAACTCCTCACCGACCTCGACCTCCCCGTCGACGCCATCGCAACCTCCGGCCAGTGGGGCGTCGCCAAGCCCGACCCGGCGTTCTTCGCTCGCGTCATCGACTGGGCACCCGGCAACCCCGATGAGATCGTCTACGTCGGTGATCACCGCGACAACGACATCATCGCCGCCAAGGCCGGCGGCCTCCGCACGGCCCACATCCGTCGAGGCCCCTGGGGGTACCTCCAAGCGGCCGACCCCGAACTCAAGGGCAAGGCCGACTGGCAGATCGACTCCGTCATCGATCTGCCGCGGCTTCTGGTGTAGCGGGCCCGTGCGGTGGCCGTACAGGCCCCGCACCGGGCCTCGGATCGTGGTCTTCGGACGTTGTGCGTAGGAGAGGGGCGCAGCGCGGGCGGGCAATTGTCGGGGGTCGGGCGGGCACTCCTGGTGGGCCGGTGGGGTCGTGGGGGGCGGTTGTGGCGGGGTGGGGTGAATGTGCAGGTCAGGATGGGTGGTGAGGGCCTTTGTGTCGCTCGCCGGACCGGCGGGGGGGGGGCCGTTGTCCGGAGGTCGGAGCATGGGAATGAAGAGGTTCGGGAAGGCCGTCGCGTCGTCGGCCGTCGTCGCCGCCACCCTGGTGGGGGCCGTCGCCGGGGCGGCGGGCACCGCGCAGGCCGCGCAGGTGGACACCCTGGTGAACTACGGGTGCAAGAAGCCGGCGGTCACGGCCGAGGCCTGGATCGGCTGGCCCGGTGCGAAGTTCCTCTGCGGCGGCGGCTACGGCTTCAACATCCCCATGTACTACTTCGACGACGGCACCCGCCAGTCCTTCTTCGTCGGCCCGGACCACGCGATCTGGACCACCTGGATGCCCCCGGGCGCCGGGGCCCCGAGCCCCGTGGTCTCGCTGGGCGGCGCGGTCACCTCCGACGCCACCATCAGCGCCCACGACGGCAACTACCTCCAGCTGAAGGTGCGCGGCACCGACGGCAAGAGCTGGTACAAGGAGCGCGACGCCGGCGGGAACTGGAGCAACTGGTACCGCTGAGCCGCCCGGTCGCGCGGCGCACGTACCGGAGTGGGAAGTCGGCAGGTCCGACTTCCCACTCCGTCGTTCCGGGTCAGGCGGGAGCGGGTGCCGGAGGCGGCGGCGAGGGTGGTGAGGTGGCGTTCGGCGGCGCGGAGTCTGCGGCCGTCGGGGCCGGGGAGGTGGGCGCGGAGTTCCGGGAGACGTGGGCGCCTCCAGTTCGAGGGCGAAGGCCAGGCCGTCGAAGTGCCGACGCAGCCACTCCACACAAGGGCTGTATCCGCCGATCGGCAGATACAGCCCTTGTGAACCCGACATCCAGGTCGAACAGATGAGTGCTCGTCATGCGAGGAGGGCTACCGGACTCGGTGCCGCCACCGGGAACACCCTCGCGGACCGATCACTCCGGATGCGCGACCTAGTACAGCGTCGGGATCAGGTTGTAGCAGTACTCGTAGCCCTCGGTCTCCCTGTCGATGACGTTCCACATCCGCGTGCCCGTCTCGGGACCCACGACACCGTCGGTGTTGAGCAGGTGGTGGTGCTGGAACTCCTGGACGCCCACCTTGGTGTTGGGTCCGAAGATGCCGTCGATCGTCACCATCTGACCGGCCGTCCCCGTCTCGTACAGCTTGACCGCGAGCTGAACGCACTTCACGGCTTCGCCCTGCGATCCGTTTCGCAGGTAGGACGCACCGGGCCTGGCCTCCGCAGTTCCGCCGAGCATGCCGACAGCGGCCGTCGCCAGGGCTATCGTTGCGATCGTCCGCGCGCCCTTGGTCATCATTTTATTTCTCCTTGGGTGGGTTGAGAATTCAGGGACAGGAAAGAGTTCGGGATCCGACGGCTCGAGGCTCCGGCCTCGTCCGCAGTCGGGTGGCCTGCTATCGCAGCGTCGGGATGCGGCTGCCGCAGTCCATCCACCACACGAGGTCCTCGAGTTCGGTGACGAGGAAGTTTCCCGTTCGTGGACCTACCACGCCGTCGGCGTCGAGACCCTGGATCCCCTGGAAGTACTTGACCATGTTCCGGGTGTCATTGCCGAAGACACCGTCCTCGGCAAGGTCCGAGGGCCTGTTGAAGTCGAGGTTCCACTCGTTGAGCGCGTGCTGGACACACTGAACGGCTCGACCGGAATCCCCGTAGCGGATGTAGCGGGCACTGGGGTTGGCCATGGCCGCCGGCGCGGCCACGCCGAGCAGCAGAGCGGCGGCGGCCGCGACGGCGCCGACGCGCAGGACGGAGTTGTCCGTGAACTTCACCGAAAGGTCCCCCTCAGGGATACGAGCACAGGGCGAGTCTTGATCCACTCGCCCCGCCCAAAGATCTTGGTTCGCTTCCGTAAGGATCACTGAGGGTTTGATGGCAATACAAGCCTGCTGCCGCTCCCCGCAGCCCACTGGACCGTCTCACCCACTCTGACCTGCGGTTTGAGACGGCGCGGCAGGCAGAAGTTGAGACGCCCCGCAGCCCTTCCCAGCCTGCACGGCCCGCCGACCGGAGGTCCGGGGGCAGCCCGAGACCGGGTCGGAGTCTGGGAAGTCGGCCGGTCCGACCGCCCACTCCCGATGTCCGGTCGGCTGCGCCGTCAGTCGGTGGCCGTCCCCGCGAGGACGGCCAGACGGCGGCCGTCCGGAGCGAGGGCCGGCACGCCCAGGTCCCCCACCACCCAACTGGGCCCGCAAGCCATGGCAGGAACGTGTGCTCGCGGTCCGGATCATTCGGGAGGGCTGGCGGGAGTCCCTGGCCCGGACCGTCCTGACGACCGACGACCCGGCGGCCGTGGCGCAGGCGGCCGTCCATGTCCGGTGGGACCCGGAACGCTCGCCGCGCGGGGGCGGCAGCACTGAACCACTACAGCATCCAGGTCGGCGTGGGCCGCCACCTGATCCGCACGTTCACCGACGACTGGACCGTCGGCCTCACCGACCTCACCCCCGGGTCCGCAAGGCCGCGGACCCGGTCCGGGCCGGGCGGGGCCGGCCCGGGCAGGCCGCCAAGCGCAGCGGCTCCTTCCGCCGGAGCGCGCCTACCCGCTGCCGCAGGCGCTGCAGGAGGCCCTGTCCCCACGTGGATGAGGGGGAACCCTGAGCGGCGGCCCCGGGGGGAACGGCGTCAGGCGGGGGCCGTGCCGGAGGCGGCCAGGCTGGCGAGGTGGCGTTCGGCGGAGCAGGCCTCGGCGTTGGTCGCCGCGTGCTGGGTCTCGGGGTGATCGGGGCCCTCGGAGCGGAGCAGGGCCAGCGCGACCTCGCGGTAGATGCCGGCGGCCTCCGCCGTCCGGCCGGCGAGCCGGGAGACGTGGGCGCGGACCTGACGGACCTGCAGGACGGGGGCGGAGAGCGGTCCGTGCTCGGCGATCGCCTCCAGTTCGAGGGCGAAGGCCAGGTCGGTGGCGGCCGCGTGGTCACCGGCGTCGGCGCTGCGGACGATCCGGCCGATCACCTCGCGGTAGTCGTCGCGGGGCTGGGAGAGGTCCGGGTCGGGGGTGGGGGCCTCCGCCGGAGCGGGCGCGGCCGGGGTGCCCCCGCGAGCAGGCCTCGGCGTTGGTCGCCGCGTGCTGGGTCTCGGGGTGATCGGGGCCCTCGGAGCGGAGCAGGGCCAGCGCGACCTCGCGGTAGATGCCGGCGG
>JOHN01000117.1 GCA_000719695.1 Streptomyces sp. NRRL F-6131 | reverse complement strand
GGGCGGCACCAACCACCCCCCCCGCCCCCGGGGCCGGGGCGGGTACGGCCTCCCCCGCCCCGGACCCCCTCCCCCGCCCGCCCCGTCCCGCAGGCCGCGACCACCACCCCCTCCGCCCGCCGGGCCGGCGCCGGTACGGCCTCCGCCGCGCCGGACCACCTCGCCTCCACCGGGGGCAACGACGCCACCGCCCCGCTCGCCGCCGGCGCCGCCGCCCTGGTGGCGGGCGGCGCCGTAGCCCTCTGGGGCACCCGCCGCCGGTCCGCCGCCCCGGGCCACGCCCGCCGGCGCTGACCCCGCCGGCCCCCGGCCCCGGCCCCGTCGTCATACGGGTGCGGGAGTGCCACCGGCGGCACTCCCGCACCGTGACCGTGCCAATGCGGACGGTTGGTTCACATGCGCGTTACATGAGAGGAACAACCGGGAAACGGCGCCTTGCAACGCTACGCGGGCACCCACCACCCAGTTTGCGAGGTACACCGCCGTGGCAATCAAGGCCGAGTACATCTGGATCGACGGCACCAAGCCGACCGCCAAGCTCCGCTCCAAGACTCGTGTCCTGCCGAACGCGGACAAGATCCCCACCTGGGGCTTCGACGGTTCCTCGACCAACCAGGCCGAGGGTCACGCCTCGGACCGCGTGCTGGAGCCGGTCCGGGTCGTCAAGGACCCGATCCGCGGCGGCGACCACATCCTCGTCCTCTGCGAGGTCAACGAGACCGACGGCACCCCGCACGAGTCCAACACCCGCGCCCTGCTGCGCGGTGTCGCCGAGCAGTACGCGGCGCAGGAGTCGATCTTCGGCATCGAGCAGGAGTACACCTTCTTCAAGGGCTCCCGCCCGCTCGGCTTCCCCGAGGGCGGCTTCCCGGCCCCGCAGGGCGGCTACTACTGCGGCGTCGGCGCCGAGGAGGTCTTCGGCCGCGAGATCGTCGAGCTGCACCTCGACCGCTGCATCGACGCCGGCCTCGCGATCTGCGGCATCAACGCCGAGGTCATGCCCGGCCAGTGGGAGTTCCAGATCGGCCCGGTCGACGCCCTGACCGTCTCCGACGACATGTGGATCGCCCGCTACCTGCTCTACCGCACCGCCGAGGAGTTCGGCATCGACGCCACCCTCGACGCGAAGCCGGCCCGCGGCGACTGGAACGGTGCGGGCGCGCACACCAACTTCTCCACCAAGGCGATGCGCGAGGGCTACGACGCGATCATCACCGCCTGCGAGTCGCTCGGCGCCTCCCAGGAGCTGGTCCTGGAGCACGTCACCCAGTACGGCGCCGACATCGAGTCCCGCCTGACCGGCAAGCACGAGACCGCCCCGTGGAACGTCTACTCCTACGGCGTCTCCGACCGCGGTGCCTCGGTCCGCATCCCGTGGCAGGTCGAGGTCGAGCAGAAGGGGTACATCGAGGACCGTCGCCCGAACGCGAACGTCGACCCCTACGTCGTCACCCGCCTGCTGATCAACACCTGCTGCGCCGCCCTGGAGAAGGCCGGCCAGGTCTGATCCCGCCCCGCCGCGAGGCGGAACGGCACGCACCACGCACGCCCGCAGGGCCTCCCCGTCACTGGGGGAGGCCCTGCGGGCGTTCCGGTGCCGCCCCCGGCAGCGGGCGTCACTGCTGGCCGAGGACCATCCACTTCTCCGGCACGGCCAGCGGCTCGAAGCCCGCCTTCGCGTACACGGGGTGGGCGTCGGCGGTGGCGAGCATGATCCGGCGCAGGCCGTACGGGGCGAGGTGGTCGCGGACGGCGGCGGCGAGGGCGGTGCCCAGGCCCCGGCCGCGGGCGGCCGGGGCGATGTAGACGTCGCAGAGCCAGGCGAAGGTGGCGTGGTCGGTGACCACCCGGGCGTAGCCGAGCTGGGCGCCGGAAGCGCTGTCGAGGACACCGAAGTTGAGCGAACCGGCGATGGCGCGGTCCTGCGTCTCGCGGCTGCGGCCGAGCGCCCAGTAGGCGTCCTGCGACAGCCAGCGGTGGATCAGTGCGGGGTCGAGCCGCGCGGGGTCGGTGGAGATCTCGTAGCCGTCCGGCAGTTCCGTGGTCATGGCCGGATCCAAGCAGAGCGGCCCGCCGCCCCACCAGGGATTTCCGGCCCGCCGCCCGGTCAGTGGACGGGCACGGCCTCCGTCGGCAGGCTGTGCCAGTTGGTGACGATCGGCTTGTCGACGTTGGTCGGGCCGATCGGCAGGCTGACCGGGTCGGGGTCCGGGTCGGTGATGCCCACGATCACGTCCTTGAACTCGATCGCCTGGTTGTCCTTGGTGGTCTTGGTCATGATGCCCGCGTAGGCGGCGGTCGACCCGCTGAGCTTGATCGGCTGGCTGACGCCCTGCTCGGCCTTGCCGGCCTCGATGCCGCCCGAGCCGAAGGCGATCACGGGGCGGCGGGCGGGCAGGGAGCAGCTGACGCCGGGCTTGGCCTTGGCGGTGAGCAGGAGGTAGCCGCCCGCCTGGGACTCGGCCTTGACGGTGAGCACGAGGTCCTTGGCGCCGCAGGTGCCGGCCGCCTCGCCGGTGGGCTTGGCGGGGGCGGACGTGCTGGCGGGTGTGGTGGCCGGGGCGGTGGGCGCGGCGGGCGCGGAGGGCTTGGTGGACGCGGTACCGGCGGGAGCGGCGGTACCGCCGGCCGTCGGTGCGGCGGTCGCGGCCGGGCTCGACGCGGTGGAACCGGTGTCACTGTTCTCCGGCCCGCACGCGGTGGCGGTGACGGCGAGGGCCGCGACGGCGACGGCGGTGAGAGCGAGACGGCGCGGACGCATGGTGGTTCCCCCAGGAAGCTGACTGCCGGTGCGGGCCACCGGCGCACGACGACCGTACGACGTACTCGTTCACGGGCCGGTGCGGGAAATATCCCGATTCTGTTCCGGACCGCGGCCGGACCGCCGACGGGTCCGTCCGTGCACCCCGCGCCCCTCCGTGCCCCTCCGCCTCGGCGGGTACGCCCGAAGGGGCCGAATCCCGGCCGGGAGGGAACCGGTCGCCGCTCCAGGAGGTCACATCCTCACCGGAACCGAGTCCGAGGAGGCGACCGGGATGGGCGACGGACACCGGAAGTTCGGCGGGGCGGTGCGCGGGGTACTGCTCCGGGCGGCGCGGTGGGCTGTGGTCGCCACGGCCGGGGCGACCGTGGCGGTGATGCTGGTGACCTCGGTGGACGGCGGGGGCGGCGGGCGTTCGGCGCCGATCACGGTCACGGTGCCGGGGGAGCCGTACCCGTACCCGTATCCGTACCCGCTCGCGTCCACCACCGGAACGGGGGTCGTGCCGCTGCCCGGCTGCGGGGGCTTCACGGCCACCGACCGGCCCGGGGACGACGCCCCCGGCGCCCCCGATGCCTCCGGCCGCCGCGCGGTCGCGGTCCTGCTGGAGCCGGTCGACCGGCCCACGGGCTGTGAGTGACCGGAGGTCAGGGCCGCCTCGGGGTGGCCCCGTCGGCGTCCCCGAGGGCGCGCGCGAGGGCGGCCAGGAAGGCGTCCGTGGTGGCCTCGTCCCGGACGGCGATGCGCAGCCAGTCGGCGCCGAGGCCGGGGAAGGTGTCGCCCCGGCGGACGGCGAAGCCGAGGGCGCGCAGCCGGTCGCGGACGGCGTCCGCGCCGGGCAGCTCGACCAGGACGAAGGACGCCGCCGGTTCGCCGTGCACCCGGACGTCGGGGAAGGCGGCCAGGCCCTTGAGCAGGTGGTCGCGCCGGAGCGCGAGGTCCTGGGCGGCCTGCTCGGCCTCGGCGAGGGCCGCCGGGGTCGAGCAGGCCCCGGCGGCGACCAGCGCCGGGGTCGAGACCGGCCAGAGCGGCTGGGCGGCGGAGAGGGCGGCGATCAGCGGCGCCGGGCCGAGCACGTAGCCGATCCGCAGGCCGGCCAGCCCCCAGGTCTTGGTGAGGCTGCGCAGCACGACCACCCGGCCGGGCAACTCCCGTGCGGAGGCCAGGGTTTCGCGCTCCCCGGGCACGGTGTCCATGAACGCCTCGTCGATCACCAGGGTGCGGCCGGGTCGGGCGAGGGCGGCGACGGCGGCGGCCGGGTGGAGGACGGAGGTCGGGTTGGTGGGGTTGCCGAGCACGACCAGGTCGGCCTCCTCCGGCACCGCGTCCGCGGTCAGCCGGAAGCCTTCGGCGGGGGAGAGCAGGACCCGTCGCACCGGGTGTCCGGCGTCCCGCAGTGCGGCCTCCGGTTCGGTGAACTGCGGGTGCACCACGACGGTGTGACGGGGCGTCAGCACGCGGGCGAGCAGCACGAACGCCTCGGCGGCGCCGGAGGTGAGCAGCACCTCGTCCACCGGGCGGCCGTGCCGCTCGGCGACGGCGGCGCGCGCGGCGGTGCCGTCGGGGTACGCGGCGAGGTCGGCGAGCGTCGCGGCGAGGCGTTCGCGCAGCCACGGCGGGGGCGTGCCGGTGCGGACGTTGACGGCGAGGTCGACCAGGTCGGCGCCGTCGGCGCGCACTTCGGCGTCCCCGTGGTGGCGCAGGTCGGGTTCGGCGGGGGTGTGGCGGGTCACGGACGCTCTCCTGCGTTCTGCGGGCGGGGTGGGGCGGACTGCCGGGACGGCGGCCGGGGTGGGTGCGGGAGGCGGGCGACGGCGACCGTCGCGGCCGCGGACTTCCGTTTCGGGACGATCAGCTCTCCGCCGCCCCCCGCGCCGCTCCCCGCCCCGGCCGCTTCGTCCGCCGCCGCCAGGGCCGCCGCCTCGGCCACGCTGACCGTCCCGACGGCCTCGCCGACGGCTCCGGACGGGTTGGGCACCGTCACGGTCGCCAGCAGCTCGGCCGGGTACTCGGTCACCGGGACCCCGAGCGCGGCGGCGGTCGCGCGGACGGCGGGGTGGCCGCCCTTGCCCACCAGGGTGGCGAGCGCCGCGACGGACTCCGGCGCCAGTCCGGCCCCGTCGAGCGTCCGCCGGACCAGGTCGAGCAGCTCGACGTCGGTCGCCGTGCGGCGCACGCCGATCCCGACCACGAGCCGTCCGACCCCGACCGAGCCCCGTCCGACCACGTCCGAGCCCCGTCCGCCGTCGAACGCGAGCCGTCCGCCGTCACCGATCCCGACCGCGAGCCGTCCGCCGTCACCGGCACCGCCCGACGCGCCGCGGGCGCCGTGCGCGCCCGGGGCGCGCTGCGGATCCCGCGCCCCCCGGGCGCTCCGAGTGCCGCGCGTGCTTCGAGCGCCCCGGGCCTCCCCGGTGTCCCGGGCGTCGCGGCCGTCCCCGTCCGGATCCCTCACGCCGCGCTCACCCCCCGCTCACGTTCCGCTCCTCCACGCCATCCGCCCGACACCTGCCCGAGGGCCCGACGTCCGGCGGCCCCGGCCGGCGGGCCTCCGGGGCGGCCGAAATCCGTCGCTCGCCCGTCGGCCGGAACGTCCAGGTCAGGGCGGTGCCGGGCGCCGGAGGACTGCCGGAATCCCACCACGCTCGCGACGGACGGGTCAATCGCGCCGGTTGTGACGTACGTCGGCACACGTCCGACGGCGAAGCCCGGCCGGCGATCCCTGTTCGCCTGTTCTTCACCCGGCGGCCGGGGCCCGCGCCACCGCGGCCCTCCTACTGTTTGCGGCGCTCCGAAACCGCCGGTTCCCTGACCAGCGGTCCTCTCCCCACCCGGAACGTCCCCGCGGCCGGGAATCCTGCCACGCCCGGCCGCCGTTCCCGACGCACGGAGGACACCATGCCCGAGACCCCCGACACCGTTGACATGAGCGCCACCACCGCGGGCGCCGCCCCGAGCCGCCCCCGCCGCCGCACCCTGACCGCCTCGGCCGCCGGCCTCGGCCTCGTCGCCGGCTCGCTCGGCCTCTGGGCCGCCACCGGCACCACCGCGCAGGCCGCCGCCCTGCCCGCCCCGGACCACGTGGTCGTCGTCGTCCTGGAGAACCACGCCTACACCCAGGTCATCGGCAGCTCCAGCGCGCCGTACATCAACAACACCCTCAAGGCCGGCGGCGCCACCCTCACCCAGTCCTTCGGGCTCACCCACCCCAGCGAGCCCAACTACTACCAGCTGTTCTCCGGCTCCAACCAGGGCCGCACCGACGACAGCTGCGTCTCCGTCGGCTCGATCAACAAGCCGAACCTCGCCTCCGAGCTGATCGCCGCCGGCAAGACCTGGGGCAGCTACAACGAGGGCCTGCCCAGCCAGGGCTCCACCGTCTGCTCCAGCGGCAAGTACGCGCAGAAGCACAACCCGTGGTTCGGCTTCAGCAACGTGCCGACCAACACCGCGTACACCATGACGCAGTTCCCGACGAACTTCGCGACCCTGCCGAAGGTCTCCTTCGTCGTCCCGGACCTCTGCAACGACATGCACGACTGCTCGGTCTCCACCGGCGACACCTGGATCAAGAACAAGCTCGGCGCCTACGCCACCTGGGCCAAGGCCAACAACAGCATCCTCGTCGTCACCTTCGACGAGGACAACCGCCTCTCCGGCAACCGCATCCCCACCGTCTTCTACGGCGCCCACGTCACCCCCGGCTCCACCACCGCCACCACCTACAACCACTACAACGTGCTGCGCACCCTGGAGGACCTCGCGGGCCTGACCAGCCACGCGGGCAACGCCGCCACCGCCGCCACCATCACCGGCATCTGGAACTGACGCCCGTGTACGTCGCGGACTCCCGCAGCTCCAAGGCCCCCGTCGCCCCGGCCGAGACCCGGCCGGGGCGGCGGGAGGCCGCCGACGGACGCCGCACCGCCGCCCGGGCGGCCGTCCCCGGCACCGTGGTGGCCCTGGGCGTGGTCAGCCTGGTCACCGACGTCTCCTCCGAGATGGTCAGCGCCGTCCTGCCGCTCTACCTGCTCACCGGCCTCGGCCTCTCCCCGCTCGGCTTCGGCCTGCTCGACGGCATCCAGAACGGCTTCAGCGCCGTCGTCCGGCTGGCCGGCGGCCACCTCGCCGACCGGCGCGGGCGCGACGGCACGCCCCGGCACAAGGCCGTCGCCGCCGTCGGCTACGGCCTCTCGGCGCTCAGCAAACCGCTGCTGCTGCTCGTCCACACCGTGCCGCTGATCGGTGCCGTCCTCGCCGTCGACCGCACCGGCAAGGGCCTGCGCACCGCCCCCCGCGACGCGATGATCTCGCTCGCCACCGAACCCTCCCACCGCGGCCGGGCGTTCGGCGTCCACCGGGCGATGGACACGGCCGGCGCGCTGTTCGGGCCGCTCGCCGCCTTCCTGGTGCTCCGGACGGCCGGCGGTCCGCTGCTCGCCGACGGCGGCCAGCAGCAGGGCTACCACGCGGTGTTCGCGGTCAGCGCCTGCGTCGCGGTGCTCGGCGTCCTCGTCCTGCTGCTCTTCGTGCCGAACCGGCCGGCCGGTGCCGAAGCCGGCGAGGGGCCCGCCGCGCACCCCCGCCTCCGCGACGGGCTCGCGCTGCTGCGCATCCCCGGGCTGCGCCGGCTCACCGTGTGCGCGGTGCTGCTCGGTCTCACCACCGTCAGCGACTCCTTCCTCTACCTGCTGGTCCAGCGCCGGCTAGGCCTCGCCACCGAGTACTTCCCGCTGCTCCCGCTCGGCACCGCCGGGGCCTTCCTGCTGCTCGCCGTGCCGCTCGGCGCGCTCGCCGACCGGATCGGCCGCCGCCGGCTGTTCCTGGCCGGCCACGGCGTCCTGCTGCTCGCCTACGGGCTGCTGCTGTCCCCGCTCGACGGGCCCGCCGTGGTGGGCTGCGTCCTGCTGCTGCACGGCGCCTTCTACGCCGCCACCGACGGCGTGCTCGCCGCCGCCGCGGCCGACACCGTCCCCGCCGGGCAGCGCGGCGCCGGTCTCGCCCTGGTCGGCACCGGGCAGGCGCTCGCCCGGTTCGCCTGCTCGCTGATGTTCGGCGCGCTGTGGAGCGCGGTCGGCGGCACCACCGCGCTGACCTGGTCGGCGCTGGCGCTGGCCGGCTGCGTCACCGGGGCGGCCTTCGTGCTGCGCGAGCCCGCTACCGCCATCGCCACGACCACCACCGCCACCAACGACCCGGAGGCGCACCCGTGACCACCGCCCCCCTCGCCAACCGCACCCGGGTGCTGATCCTGCTGGTCGCCGTCGTGCTGCTCGGCGCGGTCGGCACCGGCGCCGTCCTCCGGGCCGCCGACCGCTCCGCCGAGCGCGACCGCCCGCAGGCCGGCGGCCCGGTCGTCACCCCCGGCGAGGTCACCCTCAAGGACCCCGCCACCCGGCAACTGATCTTCCGCAACACGGCCTGGGGCCCGCACCGCGACGAGATCGTCACCGTCCCCGCCGACCACCCCGACGGCCCCCGCACCTCCTCCGGAGTCCAGTGCCTGCGCTTCTACGCCGCCGCCGGCACCGGCATCTGCCTCCGGGCCGACCGCGGCGCCCTCCAGGACACCTACCGGGCCGTGGTCCTCGACGACCACCTCCGCGAACTGCGCTCCTTCCCGGCCGCCGGCATCCCCACCCGCTCCCGGGTCTCGCCCTCCGGCCACCTCGCCGCCTGGACCGTCTTCGTCAGCGGCGACTCCTACGCGGGCACCGACTTCTCCACCCGCACCTCGATCGTCGACGTCCGCGACGGGACCCTCCGGGACAACCTGGAGGAGTTCGACGTGATCAAGGACGGCCGGCCGTACCGCGCGCCCGACGTCAACATCTGGGGCGTGACCTTCGTCGACGACAACGCCTTCTACGCCACCCTCGCCACCGACGGCCGGACCCACCTGGTCCGCGGCGACCTCGGCGCCCGCACCCTCACCACCCTCCACCAGAACGTCGAGTGCCCCTCGCTCTCCCCGGACGGCACCCGGATCGCCTACAAGAAGCGGGTGCCCGGCGCCTCCGCGGACGCCCCCTGGCGGCTGTACGTCCTGGACCTCGCCACCATGACCGAGACCGCCACCGCCGAACAGCGCAGCATCGACGACCAGGCCGTCTGGTCCGACGACCACACCCTGCTCTACGCCATGCCCGGCGACTTCGGCGCCGACCTGTGGACCGTCCCCGCCGACGGCACCGGCACCGCCCAGCGGCTGCTGGACGCCGCCGTGGCCCCGGCCTACCTGGGGTGAGGCCGACTGGTCGGGCTGGTTGGTCCCTTTCGGAACTCGGAGCGTAGGGTCCACGTCGAGCACTACGAGCGGCCGTGCCCGGTACCGGGCCGCCGCGCCGACGGACCGGGGGCGGGAACAGTGAGGCAACGAGGGCCGGACGGCGGGTCGCCGCCCGAACGCACGACCAGCG
Source organism: Streptomyces sp. NRRL F-6131 (assembly GCA_000719695.1). Classification (GTDB taxonomy): domain Bacteria; phylum Actinomycetota; class Actinomycetes; order Streptomycetales; family Streptomycetaceae; genus Kitasatospora. The sequence goes on along the minus strand of JOHN01000117.1, from coordinate 646 downwards.
ACTCCTGGCCGGAGCTGCACGACCGGCCGGTGCTGCGCCGCACGGTCGCCATCGGTCTGGTGATCTTCGTGTCGGTGCTGGCCGCCCTGGCCGTCCGCGGCGTCAACGCGCTCACCGTCGGCCGCGGCGCGATCGAGACCGACCGCGACCGGGCCGAACTGCTGGCAGGCCTCCACCCCTCCCAGCACCCGGGCGCGGGCCGCTACTACGTTCCGGTCGGCGCCGTCTACACCCGCACGGCCGACGGCTCGCCCGTCGCCTACCTGCACTACCGGCTGGCCGGCGGGCGGGAGGTCGGCGTCGGCGACTTCCTGCGCACCTACGACCTGCCGGTGCCCGGCGCCGTCGCCCCCCTGCCGAGCGACCTCACCGAGGCCCTGGGCGGCGACGAACCGGCCGAGGCCCCGGAGGTGGGCGCACCGCTCCCCACCGCCTCGCCGTCCCCCTCTGCCCCACCGTCGGCACCGCTTGACGAGACCCCCACCATCGACCCGGACCTGGCCGTCACGGCGCACCCCACCGACCCCGGGACCACCGACCCCGGGACCACCGACCCCGGGACCACCGACCCCGAAGCCGGGGCAACCGAACACCTCGCCCCGGCCGCCGACCCGGACCCCGGCCCCACCCCGGACGACGGCACCCC
>JOHN01000116.1 GCA_000719695.1 Streptomyces sp. NRRL F-6131 | reverse complement strand
CGTTGTCCAGGGCGACGACGCGGGTCTCGCCCTCCCCGTAGACCTTGTTCAGGCCGGTGGCGCGGGCGGCCGCCCGGCCGGTGCGGACGGCGGTTGCGGTCGACGTGGTCACGGGGTGCTCCTCGGGTCGCGGGCATGGCGGGCCGGGCCGTACGGCTCCGGGGTGGTTGGCCGGCCGGGCCCTTGCAGGGGTGTCCGGCCGTACCTCCATGGTCCGCCGGGTGATCATGGCTTCTCGTCGCTCCGCCGGACGGTTGGCCTGACCACCGCTGGGCGTACGCCCAGGTGACGCCCCTCCTCCTGCGGTATGACACGACCCCTGAGCGGAACGCCGGTGGCCGGATCGAGCGGGTTCGGTGGCCAGATCGCGAACTGTTCGTCAGATGGCAAGGAAACATGACAACTTCCCCGCCTCGGAACATGCGAAAGGGGATGCCGGGCGACTAGGCTCAGGGGTGGCCCGCACGGGGGCGGAGCACTGCTCTCCGTTCCGTCGGCGGGGCCGGGTCCGCAGACGCCCAGATGGTGGAACGCAGACACGGGCAGCTTAAAACTGCTTGGCCGCAAGGCCGTGCCGGTTCGAGTCCGGCTCTGGGCACCGACTCGCGGGGACGCCGGACCGGCGTCCCCGCCGGACGTCAGTGGCGAATCCTTCTCGCGGCGGATGCCGATTTTTTTGCCAAGCCATTACCCTTGTGGTTCGGGCGGTGCAGTGCCGCCACGGAGGGAATGAGCAATGAGAAGCAGCAACCCGGTCTTCTCGCGGGAGGGATCCTTCACCCGCGAGTCCGGCTACGCGGGTTTCGGGACCACCCGGACCCCGCAGGCCGGGAGCCCGTACGCGGGCAACCCCTACGGCAACAACCCGTACGGCAACAACCCGTACGCCGACAGCCCCTACGGCCAGCAGCCGCAGGGGCAGCCGCCGCTGACCGACGAGCAGCTCGGCGCGATGTACGACGCACCGTCCGCCGGTCCGCTGGCGACGGGGCGGATGACGCTCGACGACGTGGTCGCGCGCACCGCGATGACGCTGCTCACCCTGGTCGCCGCCGGCGGCCTCGCCTGGTTCGCGCTGCCGGACCGGAACTTCGGCCTCGCCCTCGGCGCTTCGCTGATCGCCTTCGTGGTCGGCATGGTGATCTCCTTCAAGCGGAGCGTCAGCCCGCCGCTGATCCTGCTCTACGCGGGACTGGAGGGCTTCGCCCTCGGCGCGATCACCAAGGTGTTCAACACCATCTGGCCGGGGATCGCCGTCCAGGCGGTGCTGGGCACCGCGGCGGTCTTCGCGGCGATGCTGATCGCCTACAAGACCGGCCGGATCCGGGTCACCCCGCGCTACACCCGGATCGGCATCGCGATCGCCATGGGCTTCGTGCTGCTGATGCTGGTCAACATGGTCGCCTCGCTGGTCTTCGGCGCCGACATGGGGCTGCGCTCCGGCCCGCTGGGCATCGTGGTCGGCCTGATCGGCATCGGTCTCGGCGCGTTCTTCCTCTCGCTGGACTTCGCGGCCATCGAGGAGGCCATCGCGCACGGCGCGCCGCAGAAGGAGTCCTGGCGGGCCGCCTTCGGGCTCACCCTGTCGCTGGTCTGGATCTACGTCGAGATGCTGCGGCTGATCGCGATCCTGCGCGGCGACGACTGATCCCGCCGTCCCGCCCGCGCGCCCTCGGCGCGCACCACTGCCGCCGGGCCCCGGAGCACCCGCTCCGGGGCCCGGCGGCTTTCGTTCCCGGTGGCCGTATGCTCGCGGCATGTCCGAGACGTCCGATCCGAAGACCCTGACCGAGGCCGTCGACGCCCTGGCCGACCGGTTCCGCTCGTTGCCGCAGAGCCGGCTGCTCGGTGCCGTTCCCGGGCACCCCTCGAGGGCCGCGGCCGGGCTGGAGCTGGCCCGCTGGCTGGCGGCCGCGGCGCAGGCGGCCGAGGCGGCCCGGGCGGACGGCGGGGCGGCCGGCGGCCCGCCGCGCGAGCTGCCGGAGGCCGGGGCGTTCGCGGTCGGCGACCAGCTCGCGGTGGTCGGGCACGACCTGGCGGCGGCCCTGGCCGCGCTGCCCGGGGACGCCGCGGTGGCCCTGCCGGACGGCGCGGTGGCGGCGGGGACGGTCCGGGGCCTGGCCGTGCGGCGGCTGACGGAGGTCTCCGCGGTGCTCTGACCGCCGGGCGGCCGCGGGCCCGACCCGCTGGCCCGACCCGCTGGCCCGGCCGGCGGACCCCGGAGGGACGCGGGAACGCCGAGGGCCGACCGGATCGGCAACCCCCGCGATCCGGTCGGCCCTCGGCCCTGCGCACTCGGGTCAGATGCTGGCCACCACCCGGTCGGCGAGCACGTACACCGCGTCCTCGTCGGTGGAGAAGGTCAGCGAGTAGGAGCCGGAGAACCGCGAGCCGCCGAGCAGCCGGACGTCCTCACCGGCCCGGACGGCGTCGATCAGCCGGTACGCGGCCTCGCGGTCGCCCGGGGCCACGCAGAGCGTGGTGCCGTCGGCGAAGGCGTAGACGTCCAGGGTGCCGAGCGGGCCGGGGCGGACGTCGATCAGGGCGGTGCCCTCCTCGGCGAGCGCGGTCAGCCGGGTGTCGGTCCACTCCCGGGACGGTGCCTGGCTGGGCACGAAGTCGGGGTGCGAGGGGTGACGGCGCGGGTCGGGCGCGGTGGCCGGGGCGTCCTCGACGGCCGCCCCGGTGTCCAGCAGTCCGGCCTCCAGGCCGGTGGCCAGCAGGTCGGCCTCGCGGCGCGCCCGGGCGTCCCCGGTGGGCTCGGCGGCCGGGGTGCCGGCGGGGTGGGCGGGGCGCAGCGGGCTGCCGCCGCCCTCGGTCTCGGGCCCGTCCGGGCGGGTGCTGCTGCCGCCGCCGTCGATGAGGTCCTCCAGCGCCGAGCGCAGGGCCTCGCCGAACTCCGGGTCCATGGTGCCGGCGTTGTCGGCGGCCTCGTTCGGCCCGGTGGGGCGGGGGAAGAAGAGCGGCCACTCGTCGGTGGTGCTGAAGGCACCGGCGAACGGGGAGTCGAACAGCGGCGCGTCCTCGGCCGCGCGGGCCTCCTGCTCGGCCCAGAACGCCCGGGCCTCGGTGATCTCCCGCTCGCGGTCGGCGGCCAGCGCTTCGGCGACGGCCCGGCGTATCGCGGCCTCGTCGACGGCCGGGGCTTCGGCGGCCCGTGCGTCCAACCGGCGGGAGAGTGCCCGGAGGTGGAGCAGGGCGGCGGTCGACACGGCGATCAGGATCAGCAACAGGATGGTGTAGACGGCGCTCACGGAACGTACTCCTAGGGAGGAGCGGAACGGGGTTACGTCTCCACACTGCCCCATCCGGTGGTGTTACCGCAGTGGCGAATGTCCAATTTGTCGGCGACTTTCGCTCTTGTCCCCAAATTGTTAGGTAGTACCGCTCTACGCTGCGGAGTTGATCCGCTCCGCACCGTCGATTTCCGGTCCGGAAACGAAAGAAAAGAGGGCCGGATCGACCTCTCGGTGTGATCCGGCCCTCAATTACGCTGTGTCACTCCAAATGGGTGGTCTGGACCCTTCGGGGTTGACACCGGCGGGTCAGCTGAGGCGCTCCAGCACCATCGCCATGCCCTGGCCGCCACCGACGCACATGGTCTCCAGGCCGAACTGCTTGTCGTGCCACTGGAGGGAGTTGATCAGGGTGGTGGTGATCCGGGCGCCGGTCATGCCGAAGGGGTGGCCGACCGCGATCGCGCCGCCGTTGACGTTCAGCCGGTCCAGGTCGACGCCGAGGTCCCGGTAGGACGGGATGACCTGGGCGGCGAAGGCCTCGTTGATCTCGACCAGGTCGATGTCGCCGATGGACAGGCCGGCCCGCCGCAGGGCCTGCTTCGAGGCCTCGACCGGGCCGTAGCCCATGATCTCGGGGGAGAGCGCGCTGACGCCGGTGGAGACCACCCGGGCGAGCGGGGTGATGCCCAGCTCGCGGGCCTTGGTGTCGGACATGATGACCAGCGCGGCGGCGCCGTCGTTCAGCGGGCAGCAGTTACCGGCGGTGACCGTGCCGTCCGGGCGGAACACCGGCTTCAGGCCGGAGACGCCCTCCACGGTGACGCCCGCGCGCGGGCCGTCGTCGGTGCTGACCACGGTGCCGTCGGGCAGGGTGACCGGGGTGATCTCGCGCTCCCAGAAGCCGGCCTTGATGGCGGCCTCGGCGAGGTTCTGCGAGCGGACGCCGAACTCGTCCTGTTCGGCGCGGGTGATGCCCTTGAGCGCGGCGAGGTTCTCGGCGGTCTGGCCCATCGCGATGTAGGCGTCCGGCAGCAGCCCGTCCTCGCGCGGGTCGTGCCACTCGCCGCCGCCCTCCTCGGCACGCTTGGCGGTGCGCGCCTGGGCCTCGTCGAACAGCGGGTTCATGGTGCCCGGCATGCCGTCCGAGGTGCCGTTGACCGAGCGCGAGACGGTCTCCACGCCGGCCGACAGGAAGACGTCGCCCTCGCCGGCCTTGATCGCGTGCAGCGCCATCCGGGTCGTCTGCAGCGAGGAGGAGCAGTAGCGGGTGATGGTGGTGCCGGGCAGGTAGTCCATGCCCATCTGCACCGCCACGACGCGGGCCAGGTTGTGGCCCTGCTCGCCGCCGGGGAGGCCGCAGCCGAGCATCAGGTCGTCGATCTGGCGCGGGTCGAGCTGCGGCACCTTGGCCAGCGCGGCCTGGATGACGTGCGCGGTCAGGTCGTCCGGGCGGACGTCCTTCAGGGAGCCCTTGAAGGCCCGGCCGATCGGCGAACGGGTGGCGCTGACGATGACGGCTTCGGGCATGGCGGGCTCCTCGCTGAGTGGCGGCGGACAGGCGTCCGGGAGGAAAGTTACCGTCTGGTAGCTCAGTCGTCACCCGCCCCGGTGTGTGAGCTGGCCGACGTGTTGCCGAGGGCCGGTCCGCCCTCCTCGGCCGGCCCGGCCGGCGGTCCTCCGAGCCCCCCGTGGAGCGCCCCGTCGGCCGGGCCGGCGCCCGGCAGGCCGATCCGCAGCCGGTGGCGCAGCAGGGCCCAGCGCCCGGCCCCGCCGTCCTCGCCGCCGACCGCCGCCACCTCGGTGCCGGACCGGCCGGCCGCCGCCGCGGCGGCCACCGCCACCGGCAGCACCGCCCCGCCGGGGACCGTCCCGTCCGCGGGCTCCTCCTGCGGCCAGAGGTCCAGCGCGGCGCAGACCGAGGGCAGCACGGCCATCGCGGCCGTCGCGTAGCCCTGGGCCGAGGGGTGGTAGCGGTCGGCGGCGAACATCTCCGGCCGGGCCGCGAACTCCGGGCCGAGCAGCGAGCCGAGCGAGACCGTCCGGCCGCCCGCCTCCACCACCGCGATGGTCTGCGCGGCGGCCAACTGGCGGCTGACCCGGCGGGCCACCCAGCGCAGCGGCGGGCGGACCGGCTTGATGGTCCCCAGGTCGGGGCAGGTGCCGACCACCACCTCGCAGCCGGCGGCGCGCAGCGCGGCGACCGTCTCGCCGAGCTGGCGCACCGCGAGCTGGGCCGGGCTGTGCCGGGTCACGTCATTGGCGCCGACCATGATCACGGCGATGTCGGGGCGGTGCGGCAGGGCCTGCTCCAGCTGACCGGCCAGGTCGCCGGAGCGGCCGCCGGAGAACGCCACGTTGACCAGTCGGACCGGGCGCTCGGCGACCGAGGCGAGACCGGCGGCGAGCAGCGCGCCCGGGGTCTCCCTGGCCCGCAGCACCCCCAGGCCGGCGGCGGTGGAGTCGCCCAGGAAGGCCAGCACCAGCGGCGGCTGCGGCGCGGCCGCGGTGTCGGCGAAGGCCTCGCCGTAGACGCCGTCGGCCTTGGGCGGGGCGCCCTCCAGGATGCCGATGGCCTGCACGGCCAGCCTGCTCTCGGTCAGCAGCAGGCCCACCAGCCCCACGCCCAGCACCCCGAGCCCGCCGCCGCCGTACGCCGCCGCGGTGGCGATCCGGCGGGCCACCCGGGCCCTCGACTCCTGTGCCCCTGGCATCCGGTGCCCCCTTCGCGTCCTCGTGCCACCCCGGCGGGGGCCGTTCCCGATGCGTGTACACCCCTAATACCCGCGTTGGGCACGGCCTACGACGGGGGTGGGCCGTTCGTGGGGCGCACGGGCCCGCCGGGGCCGCTGGTACGGCCTAGGCTTTGCAGTACCGAAAGCACGCCCACAGACCGGGAGGACCCCCGTGCGGTACCACAACTCGATCATCGACCTGGTCGGCAACACGCCGCTGGTCAAGCTGAACAAGGTCACCGAGGGGATCAGCGCCACCGTGCTCGCCAAGGTCGAGTACTTCAACCCCGGCGGCTCGGTGAAGGACCGCATCGCGATGCGCATGATCGAGGCCGCCGAGGCCTCCGGCGCCCTGAAGCCCGGCGGCACCATCGTCGAGCCGACCTCCGGCAACACCGGTGTCGGTCTGGCGATCGTGGCCCAGCAGAAGGGCTACAAGTGCATCTTCGTCTGTCCCGACAAGGTGTCCACCGACAAGATCAACACCCTGCGCGCGTACGGCGCCGAGGTGGTCGTCTGCCCGACCGCCGTCGCCCCCGAGCACCCGGACTCCTACTACAACGTCTCGGACCGCCTGGTCCGCGAGACCCCGAACGCCTGGAAGCCGGACCAGTACTCCAACGCCGACAACCCGGCCTCGCACTACCACTCCACCGGTCCCGAGCTCTGGGAGCAGACCGACGGGCGGATCACCCACTTCGTGGCGGGCGTCGGCACCGGCGGCACCATCTCCGGCACCGGCAACTACCTGAAGGAGGTCTCCGGCGGCAAGGTCAAGGTGATCGGCGCCGACCCGGAGGGCTCGGTCTACTCGGGCGGCACCGGCCGGCCGTACCTGGTCGAGGGCGTCGGTGAGGACTTCTGGCCGACCGCCTACGACCGCGGTGTCGCGGACGGCATCGTCGCCGTCTCCGACAAGGACTCCTTCCAGATGACCCGCCGCCTGGCCAAGGAGGAGGGCCTGCTGGTCGGCGGCTCCTGCGGCATGGCGGTCGTCGCCGCGCTGGAGGTGGCGCGCGACCTCGGTCCGGACGACGTCGTCGTGGTGCTGCTGCCGGACGGCGGCCGCGGCTACCTCTCGAAGATCTTCAACGACGACTGGATGGCCGACTACGGCTTCCTGCCGTCCGCCACCGACGAGGCGCACATCGGCGAGGTGCTGGCCCGCAAGGACGCCATCGAGCACGAGGGCATCCCGCAGTTCGTCCACATGCACCCCAACGAGACCGTCAACGAGGCGGTGCGGGTGCTGCGCGAGTACGGCGTCTCGCAGATGCCGGTGGTCTCGCCGGGCGCCGGTCACCCGGACATCATGGCCGGCGAGGTGATCGGCTCGGTGGTGGAGAAGCTGCTGCTGGAGGGCGTCTTCGCGGGCGACATCCAGCTGACCGACACGCTGGACAAGGTGATGTCCAAGCCGCTGCCGGTGGTCGGCTCGGGCGAGACCGTCACCAACCTGATGTCGGTGCTGGAGAAGGCCGACGCCGCGGTGGTGCTGGTGGAGGGCAAGCCGCAGGGCATCGTCACCCGCCAGGACCTGCTGGGCTTCCTGACCGGCAGCCGCGCCGGTCACTGAGCCGGGGTCAGCCGCCTTCCCCGACCCGGCGGCTGACGGCCCGACGGCCGGGCGCTCCGTGGCCGGGCGTCCGGCGGCCGGGGATCCGTACGGCGGAGGTTCCGTTTCCGGGCGAACCGGTACACCGGCGTCATCTCCGTGCAGCACGGGCTTAACACGGCTGCGGCATGGTTGTGCACACGGCAAGACGCCGAACGAGACGGCGGTGACCGACCGGGAGCGGCTCCCCGGCGGCACGGTCCGTCTCGGGCACGACGGTCGGTCCTGACCCGGCCGGTGGTGTCCCTGCCCGTGGAGACGCCGTCGTCCCGCCCCTGCCCGGCTCCGGCCGGCTGCCAGGGTGAGGCGGCTCCCCGGGCGACCGCGCCGACTGGCGCATCCGCACGGCTCCCGGGTGGGGGAGCCGGGCGGAGGCGGTGGGGCCGGTCCCTCCTCAGGGGGGACCGGCCCCGCTGCCTTTCTCCGACCGCCCGCGGCGGGCGGGATCCCGTAGGCTCGGCGCATGACCAGCACTGACACGACCGGCCAGGACAGCCCGCACTACGTCCGGCTCGTCATCGAGCTCATCGCCGAGATCACCGACGAGGGCGCCCTCAAGGCGGCGGCCCTGGAGCAGGTGGCCGGGGACGAGTACCTCGACGACGACGAGCGCGCGCAGTCCGTCGAGGCCATCGAGGTGGACCCGTCGGGCTCGCTCGCCCACTTCATCGACCCGGTGGCGCTGCTCGGCGACGTCCCGGGGGTCGAGCTCGCCTCGGCGACCTGGGAGTCGGCGAAGACCGACTTCGACCCCGAGAGCGACGAGTGGGACGAGTACGCGGTGGAGGAGTCCGCGGAGTAGCGCTCGCCCGCCACTGACGGTGAACGCCTGGTCTGCTGCCCGCAGGCCGGGCGTTTTGTCCATATTTGGCGCATGGTTTCGTCTTCTCATACGATCGCAAGCCGTTGATGGTGGAACCGTGAACGCACGGATTGCGTTTCTGTATCCGTAATGCCCGAATGAGCAGCAGGGAGTGGGCGACGTGACGGCACGGGAAGGTCGGGGCCGGACGGCCGCGAGCATGTGGAGCCGGCGCGGCGTACTGGCCGGTCTGATAGGCGCCCCGGTGCTGCTGGTGGCGGCCTGCGACGACACCAAGAGCGCCGACACCGGCGCCGGGACCGGCGGGACCGGTACCGGCGGAGCCGGCGGCACCGGTGGGGGCACCGGACAGCCCACCCCGAGCGCCACCAGCACCCCGAAGACCTCCGCCGCCGTGATCACCGTGACCCCGGCCGACGGCACCACCGCGGCCGGCTTCAGCGAGCCGGTCCGGGTCGCCGTCGCCGGCGGCACCCTCACCACGGTCAAGGTCACCGACTCCACCGGCAAGACGCTGGCCGGACAGCTGTCCGACGACGGCACCGTCTGGACCTCCGCCACCTCCCCGGCCAGCGGCACCAAGTACACGGTGGCCGCGGCCGCCGTCGACAAGGACAAGCTGGAGGCCGACGCCAACGCCGTCTTCACCACGGCGACCCCGGCCAACACCTTCGTGGGCTACTTCACCCCCGAGGACGGCTCGGTCGTCGGCGTCGGCATGCCGGTCTCGATCAACTTCAGCAAGCCGATCACCGACCGCAAGGCCGTCCAGCAGGCGATCACCGTCACCGCCGAGCCGGGCGTCGAGATCGTCGGACACTGGTTCTCCAGCACCCGCCTCGACTTCCGCCCGCAGGAGTACTGGGCCAAGGGCACCAAGGTGACCCTCCAGCTCCGCCTCAAGGACGTCCAGGGCGCCAAGGGCGTCTACGGCACCCAGTCCAAGGACGTCCGCTTCACCGTCGGCCGCGCCCAGACCAGCGTCGCCGACCTCGCCACCAAGAAGCTCACCGTCACCACCGACGGCCAGGTCAGCGCCGTCTACGCGATCTCCGGCGGCTCGCCGGAGTTCCGCACCTGGGGCGGCAGGATGGTGATCACCGAGCAGTACCAGCAGACCCGGATGAACTCGCAGACCGTCGGCCTCGGCAGCGAGTACGACATCCCGGACGTGCCGCACGCCCAGCGGCTCAGCACCTCCGGCACCTTCATCCACGGCAACTACTGGTCCCCGGCGTCGACCTTCGGCAGCCAGAACACCAGCCACGGCTGTGTCGGCCTGCGCGACGTCAAGGGCGGTCAGGACGCCAACGCGGACGGCTACAAGTTCTTCAAGAGCTCGATCATCGGCGACGTGGTCGAGGTCGTGAACTCCGGCGACAAGACCGTCGTGCCGTCCAACGGCCTGAACGGCTGGAACATGGACTGGGCTTCCTGGAAGGCCGGCAGCGCCGTCTGACCCTCCCGGCCGCGCGGTTCCCGGCGACCGCCGACCGCCGACCACCGGCCGCCCGCGGGCGGCGAGCGCGACGGCCGAAAACCGCCGGACTCCCGGGGGCCGTGGCGGGAGGGTGGGGGCATGACGACGACCCCCGCCACCGCTCCCGCCGTGCCGGCCGCCC
>JOHN01000115.1 GCA_000719695.1 Streptomyces sp. NRRL F-6131 | reverse complement strand
GGACGGACGGGGGGTGGACGGCGGGCCGGTCCGGGCCGGGGGCGAGTGCCCCGGCCCGGACCGGCCCGTCTCAGTCGGTCGGCCGATGGAACGTCACTTCTGTTCCGCCAGGGCCCTGTTGAGGAGGACGACGTTGACGCCCGGCTGTCCGAGGAAGCCCAGCGAGCGGCCGTCGGTGTACTGCTCGACCAGCTTGCGGACGGTGTCCGCCGACAGCTTGCGGGCCGTGGCGACCCGCTCGACCTGCTGCCGGGCGTAGGCGGTGGAGATGTGCGGGTCGAGGCCGGAGCCGGAGGCGGTGAGGGCGTCCACCGGGACGCTCGCCGGGTCGACGCCGTCGAACGCGGCGACGGCCCGGCGGCGTTCCTCGACGGTCCTGGTGAGGTCCTCGCTGTTGGGGCCGAGGTTGGAGGCGCCGGAGGCCTTGGGGTCGTGGGCGCCGGGACGCGGCTGGAACCACTGCGGGTCGGGGCGCGGGGCCTCGTCCGGGTCGTCGGGGTTCTGCTTGGGCAGGTCGAAGGTCTGGCCGAGCAGGCCGGAGCCGACCTCCTTGCCGTCGACCTTCACGATCGAGCCGTTCGCCCGGTCGGCGAAGGCCAGTTGGGAGATGCCGGTGACCAGCAGCGGGTAGGCGATGCCGAGGAGCACCGTCAGGACCAGCAGGGCGCGCAGCGCGGTGAGATGGGTGCGCACGGCGGTGGGCAGGGGCTTGGACATGATGCGTTCTCCTCTCTTCTTACTGGTTGAGGCCGGGGACGAACTGGACGACCAGGTCGATCAGCTTGATGCCGACGAACGGGACGACCAGGCCGCCGAAGCCGTAGAGGCCGATGTTGCGGCGCAGCAGCGAACCGGCGTCGGAGGGGCGGTACTTCACCCCGCGCAGGGCCAGGGGGATCAGGCCGACGATGACCAGGGCGTTGAAGACGATCGCCGACGTGATCGCGGACTGCGGGCTGTGCAGCTGCATGATGTTGAGCTTGTCCAGGCCCGGGTAGACCGAGGCGAACATCGCCGGGATGATCGCGAAGTACTTGGCGACGTCGTTGGCGATCGAGAAGGTGGTCAACGCACCCCGGGTGATGAGCAGTTGCTTGCCGATCTCGACGATCTCGATCAGCTTGGTGGGGTTGGAGTCCAGGTCGACCATGTTGCCGGCCTCCTTGGCCGCCATGGTGCCGGTGTTCATCGCGACACCGACGTCGGCCTGGGCGAGGGCGGGGGCGTCGTTGGTGCCGTCGCCCGTCATCGCGACCAGCTTGCCGCCGGCCTGCTCCTTCTTGATGAGGGCCATCTTGTCCTCGGGGGTGGCCTCGGCGAGGAAGTCGTCCACGCCCGCCTCCTCCGCGATCGCCCGGGCGGTCAGCGGGTTGTCGCCGGTGATCATGACGGTCCTGATGCCCATCCGGCGCAGCTCGTCGAACCGCTCCCGCATGCCCTCCTTCACCACGTCCTTGAGGTGGATCACTCCGAGGGCCCGCGGGGCCGCGGTCCCGGTCCGGGACGCGACGAGCAGCGGGGTACCGCCGGCGGCGGAGATGCCGTCGACCAGTTCGGCGACGTCCTTGCCGACCGTGCCGCCGTTCCCCGTCACCCAGGTGGTCACCGAGCCGGCCGCGCCCTTGCGCACCGAGTGGACGCCGTCGGCCTCGTCGAGATCGACCCCCGACATCCGGGTCTGCGCGGTGAACGGCACCCAGGTCGCGTGGGTCAGCTCGCCCTGGGCACGGGCCCGCAGACCGTACTCCGTCTTCGCCAGGACGACGATCGACCGGCCCTCCGGCGTCTCGTCCGCCAGCGACGACAGCTGCGCGGCGTCGGCCAGCTCCTCGGTGGACACGCCGGTCACCGGGAGGAACTCGGCGGCCTGGCGGTTGCCGAGGGTGATGGTGCCGGTCTTGTCGAGCAGCAGGGTGGTGACGTCACCGGCGGCCTCGACGGCACGGCCGGACATCGCCAGCACATTGCGCTGGACCAGCCGGTCCATGCCCGCGATGCCGATCGCCGAGAGCAGCGCGCCGATCGTGGTCGGGATCAGCGCCACGATCAGCGCGACCAGGACGATCATCGACTGCGGCGCACCGGCGTAGGTGGCCATCGGCTGCAGGGTGACGACCGCGATCAGGAAGACGATGGTCAGCGAGGCCAGCAGGATGTTGAGCGCGATCTCGTTGGGCGTCTTCTGCCGGGCGGCGCCCTCGACCAGGGCGATCATCCGGTCGATGAAGGACTTGCCGGGCTCCGCCGCGATCTTCACCACGATCCGGTCGGACAGCACCTTGGTGCCACCGGTCACCGCCGAGCGGTCACCGCCCGACTCGCGGATCACCGGCGCGGACTCGCCGGTGATCGCCGACTCGTCCACCGAGGCCACGCCCTCGACGACGTCGCCGTCGCCGGGGATGATCTGCCCGGCCTCGACCACCACGTGGTCGCCGAGGCGCAGCGCGGTGCCGGCCACCTCCTCCTCGGCCCGTGAGCGCGGCCAGTCGGTGAGGCGGCGGGCCATGGTGTCGGTCTTGGTCCTGCGTAGGGTGTCCGCCTGGGCCTTGCCGCGGCCCTCGGCGACGGCCTCGGCCAGGTTGGCGAAGACCGTGGTCAGCCAGAGCCACACCGTGATCGCCCAGGCGAACACGCTCGGGTCGGCTATCGCGGAGACGGTGGTGACGACCGAACCGACCTCGACGACGAACATCACCGGGTTCTTGACCATCACCCGGGGGTCGAGCTTCTTCACCGCGTCCGGCAGGGACGCCGCGATCAGCTTCGGGTCCAGCAGGCCACCGGCCGCTCTGTGCGGCGCCCCGGCGGGCGCCGTCTCCGGCCGCGGGGCCGGCTTCTCGGCCCGCTCGGATTCTTCGGTCATGGTGGAGGACATCAGGAGAGACCTTCCGCGATCGGCCCGAGAGCCAGGGCCGGGAAGTAGGTGAGGCCGACGACGATCAGGACGACGCCCGACAGCAGGCCCACGAACAGCGGCTTGTGGGTGGGCAGGGTGCCCGGGGTGGCGGGGACCGGCTGCTGCTGCGCGAGCGCGCCGGCCAGGGCCAGGACGAAGACCATCGGCAGGAACCGGCCGAACACCATGGCCAGACCGATCGCGGTGTCGTACCAGTCGGTGTTCACCGTGATGCCGCCGAACGCCGAACCGTTGTTGTTGGCGCCCGAGGTGAAGGCGTACAGCACCTCGGAGAAGCCGTGGGCGCCCGAGTTGAGCATCCCGGCGCGCTGACCGGGCAACGCCATCGCGACGCCCGTGCCGACCAGCACGACGGTGGGCGTGGTCAGGATGTAGAGGGAGGCGAACTTCATCTCCCGGCCGCCGAGCTTCTTGCCCAGGTACTCGGGGGTGCGCCCGACCATCAGACCGGCCACGAAGACCGCGACGATCGCCAGCACCAGCATCCCGTACAGGCCCGAGCCCACACCGCCGGGCGCGATCTCGCCCAGCATCATGTTGAACATCGTCAGACCGCCGCCGAACGGCGTGTACGAGTCGTGGAAGGAGTTCACCGCGCCGGTCGAGGTCAGCGTCGTGGCGGCGGCGAACATCGAACTGGCCGCGATGCCGAACCGCTGCTCCTTGCCCTCCATCGCCGCGCCCGCCGACTCCAGGGCGCTGCCCGCGTGGTGCGACTCGGCGAAGGTGATCAGGGCCGTCGAGGCGACCCAGAACAGCGCCATCACCGAGACGATCGCGTAGCCCTGGCGGTGGTCGCCGACCATCCGGCCGAAGGCGCGCGGCAGCGCGAACGGGATCAGCAGGATGAGGAAGACCTCGACCAGGTTGGAGAAGCCGGTCGGGTTCTCGAAGGGGTGCGCCGAGTTGGCGTTGTAGAAGCCGCCGCCGTTGGTGCCCAGCAGCTTGATGACCTCCTGCGAGGCCACCGGCCCGCCCGGCACCGCCTGCGGGTCGCCCACCAGGGTGGCGACCTCGTGGAAGCCGTGGAAGTTCTGCACCACGCCGGTGGCCACCAGGACGAGGGCGAAGACGATCGCGACCGGCAGCAGCAGCCGGACGGTGATCCGGGTCAGGTCGACCCAGAAGTTGCCGACCCGGTCGGTCCGGTTGCGGGTGAACCCGCGGATCAGCGCGGCGACGATCGCGATGCCGACGGCCGCGGAGACGAAGTTCTGCACCGCCAGGCCGGCCATCTGGGCCAGGTGCCCCATCGCGGCCTCGCCGCTGTAGGACTGCCAGTTGGTGTTGGCCACGAAGGAGATCGCGGTGTTCCACGCCTGGTGGCCCGGCATCTGCGGGACGTCCAGCCCCAGCGGCAGCCACTGCTGCACCCGGATCAGGGCGTAGAGGAAGAGGACGGACACGGCCGAGAAGGCCAGCACCGACCGCAGGTAGACCGGCCAGCGCTGATCGGCGTCGGCGTCCACGCCGATCACCTTGTAGAGCGCCTGCTCGGCTCTCAGGTGCTTGGAGGTGGTGAGGGTGCGGGCGATGTGGTCGCCCAGGGGGCGGTAGCACAGGGCCAGGGCGCCCACCAGGGCGAGGACCTGCAGCCAGCCCGCGAGAGTGGAACCCATGTCAGAACTTCTCCGGGTAGATCAGCGCCACGACGAGGTACCCGACGAGAGCGGCGGCCACGATGAGACCCACGACGTTCTCGGCGCTCACAGCTTCTCCACCCCCCGCGCGATCAGGGCGATGACGCCGAACACGGCGACCGTGACGGCGACGTAGATGAGATCGGACATGGCTCCACCACGGTGGCTCGGAAGTGGCCGCGGCCCGCGGTCGTCCGCCGGCACGGCACCGGCGGAGGGCCGGCAGGAGCCAGCCAACCCCGCTCACGGAGCGTCAACGGCGCTCTTGACGCCCTCCATACGGCGCCCGTTCGATTGTTGACGGGCTCCATACGGGCCGTTGTCCGGGCCGTGACCGGGGGCGCGGGCGGGTGTCGCTCCGGGGACGTGGGCGGGTGCGCCGAGGCCCCGGACGGCAGGTGCCGTCCGGGGCCTCGCTCCGCGTTCCGCGATCCGCGCTCCGCCGCGCCCGCGCCCGCGTCCCGCTCCTACGCGTGCTCGGGCGCCGTCAGCTTCTCGCGCTCCGCGCGCACGGTCGGCTCACCGCGCCGGACGGCGCCCGGGGCGCGCCGCGAGGGCCGGTCGGACCGGCTGGAGGAGGACAGCTGCCACGGCACGCTGATCACCATCACGCCGGCGGTGAACAGCAGCCGGCTCTTCAGCCAGAGCGCCGACTGGTTGTGCAGCAGGTGCTCCCACCAGTGCCCGACCACGTACTCCGGGATGAAGACCGCCACCGCGTCCCGCGGGCTGGTCCGCCGGTGCTCGCGCACGTACTGGACCACCGGCTTGGTGATCTCCCGGTACGGCGAGTCCAGCACCTTCAGCGGCACCGGCAGGCCGAGCTCCTCCCACCGGCGCCGCAGCTCCCCGGTGGCCTCCGGCTCGACCGCGACGGTCGCCGCCTCCAGGGTGTCCGGCGCGAAGGCCTGCGCGTAGCCGATCGCCCGCAGGGTGGGCTTGTGCACCTTGGAGACCAGCACGATGCCGTGCACCCGGGAGGGGCGGACCGAGTCGGCCTCCGGGTCGTCCACCGCCAGTTCCTCGGCGACGCTGTCGTAGTGCCGGCGGATGCCGCGCATCATCACCCACAGCACCGCCGCCGCGACCACCGCCAGCCAGGCGCCCTGGGTGAACTTGGTCAGCAGCACGATGACCAGCACCAGCGCGGTGGTGACCGCGCCGAAGGAGTTGATCACCCGGGAGCGCCTGGCGGCGCCGCGGGCCGCCGGGTCGGTCTCGCCGGCCAGGATCCGGTTCCAGTGCTTCACCATCCCGATCTGCGACAGCGTGAAGGAGGTGAAGACGCCCAGGATGTAGAGGTGGATCAGGCTGGTGACGTCCGCGTCGTACAGCCAGAGCAGCCCGCCGGCCACCACCGCGAGCGCGATGATGCCGTTGGAGAAGGCCAGCCGGTCGCCGCGGGTGTGCATCTGCCGGGGCAGGTAGCGGTGCTCGGCCAGGATCGAGGCGAGCAGCGGGAACCCGTTGAACGCCGTGTTGGCCGCCAGGATCAGCACCAGCGCGGTGACCGCCTGGATGAAGTAGAAGAGGACGCTCTGGTCGCCGCCGAAGATCGCCGCCGCCAGCTGGGCGATCACGGTCTGCTGCGGCGCGCTCGCGCAGTCCCCCGGGAAGCCGGTCAGGTGGCAGGCGTCGTCGGCGATGTGGACGTCGGAGACCAGTGCCAGGGTGGTGATGCCGATGAACATGACCACGGCCGTGGTGCCCATCACGGCCATGGTGGCGGCGGCGTTCCTCGACTTCGGCACCCGGAAGGCCGGCACCCCGTTGGAGATCGCCTCCACCCCGGTCAGCGCGGTGCAGCCGGAGGCGAACGCCCGCAGGCCCAGCATCAGCAGCCCCAGCCCCGCCAGGGCGTCCTTGCCGTCCTCCGGCACGATCCCGTACGCGGCGCTGGCCGCCACCGGTGCGTCGCCGAGCAGCATCCGCACCAGTCCGGTGACCACCATCAGCAGGATGCCGCCGATGAACAGGTAGGTCGGCGCCGCGAACGCCTTGCCGGACTCCCGGACACCGCGCAGGTTCATCGCCATCAGCAGGACGACGAAGCCGACCGCCAGCTCCACCCGGTGGTCCGCCAGCGAGGGCAGCGCCGAGATGATGTTGTCCACGCCGGAGGCCACCGAGACGGCGACCGTCATCACGTAGTCGACCAGCAGCGAGGCGGCCACCACCAGGCCCGAACGGGCGCCCAGGTTGCGGGAGACCACCTCGTAGGAGCCGCCGCCGCTCGGGTAGGCGTGCACCACCTGGCGGTAGGACATCACCACGACCGCCATCAGCGCGACCACGCCGGCCGCGACCCACGGGGTCAGCGAGAGGAAGGCGGCGCCACCGACGGTGAGCACCAGCAGGATCTCCTGGGTCGCGTAGGCGACCGAGGAGAGCGGGTCGGAAGCGAAGATCGGCAGGGCCAGGCGCTTGGGGAGCAGCGTCTCGCCGAGCTCCTCGCTGCGCATGGCTCTGCCGATCACGAGGCGCTTGAGCGCCTGGGGCACGTTGAACACATGGGCGAGCGTAAGGGCGCCCGTCGGACGCGCAATGGGCCGTCGCGGCGCGTGCCGAGCGCCCGGTACGCCCAACGGGCGGGATGTTCTCGCAGGTCGGAGCCGCTATGGGTGGGGGGCTCCGGGCGGGGCGGGGGCGGATCGGAGGCGTTTCGGGGACGGCGGGCGGGGCCGTTAAGACATCGTCAAGATATGGCGATCGACCGTCTCATTCGGGTCATATCGGCATGAATCCCCTCCCACCACCCCTCCCGGCCCTTCCCGCCCCCTCCCCTCGGCCGGGCCCTCACATCCGCATCCGGAGCCGGCAGACCACCGCGTCGGTGTGCCGGCGCAGGGCCCGGTCGATGACGGCGCCGCGGCGGTTCTGCAGGGCGCGCTGCCAGGGGCGGGCCGGCTCCACCTCGGGGATGAGGACGGTGAGGCGGTCGTAGGCGTGCTCGGCGGCGAGATCGTTGACGAAGGACGCGATCGGCTGCCCCAGTCGGCGGTGGCCGTCCGGGATCTCGACCAGCGGGACGCCCGGGGCCCACAGCTCCCAGTCCCGGCGCAGCGTCTCGGCCTCGGCGCCGTCGTGGACGACGGTGACCGCCATGACCTCGTCGCCGAGGGAGAGCGCGGCGGAGAGGCCGTCGCGGGTGAGGCGGGTGATCGCGGTGACCGGGACGATCACCAGGCTGCGCTGCGGGGTGAGCGGGCCGGGGATCCGGCCGAGCTCCAGGCGGGCGCCGATCCGGGCGTAGCCGCGGTGGACCGCCTCGAAGAGCAGCACCAGCAGTGGCAGGGCCAGGCAGATCCCCCAGGCGCCGTCGGTGAACTTGGTGCCGGTGACGACGAGGGCGGCGGTACCGGTGAGCAGCGCGCCGAACCCGTTCAGCGCCGCCTTCCACCGCCAGCCGGCCGGCTTCTCCCGCCACCAGTGCCGGACCATGCCGACCTGGCAGACGGTGAAGCCGACGAAGACGCCGATCGCGAAGAGCGGGACCAGGCTGTTGACGTCGCCGCCCGAGCCGACCAGCAGCACCGCCGAGACGGCGGCCAGGAAGAGCACGCCGTGGCGGTGCACCTGGCGGTCGGCGCGCAGGGCGAAGACGTGCGGCAGGTGGTTGTCGCGGGCCAGCAGGTGGAGCAGGACGGGCAGACCGCCGAAGGAGGTGTTGGCGGCCAGTCCGAGCAGGACCACGGTGGCGAACTGCACCAGGTAGAAGCCCGCGCCGTGGCCGAGCGAGGCGTCGGCCAGCTGGGCGAGCACCGTGACGCCCTCGACCGGCTGGAGGTGGAAGCGGCCGATCAGCACGGCCAGTCCGATCAGCATCACGCCGAGCAGCGCACCGAGCGCGACCTCGGTGCGCTGGGCGCGCCGCACGCCCGGCGCGCGGAAGGACGGCACGGCGTTCGCCACCGCCTCCACGCCGGTCAGCGCCGAGCAGCCGGCCGCGAAGGCCTTGAGCAGCAGCAGTGCGCCGACCGCCGTCGCGTCCCCGGCCAGCGCGGACGCGTGCCCCTCGGCGGCGGCCGTGCTGGCGGGCGCGTCCCGGACCAGGCCGACCACGACGATCGTCAGGACCGACAGCACGAACACCGCGGTCGGCGCCATGAACCAGCGGGCCGACTCGGCGATCCCGCGCAGGTTCACCGCCGTCACCAGCGCCAGCACGCCCAGGCAGAGCCACACCCGGTTCTCGTACAGGCCGGGCACCGCGGAGGTCAGGGCGGCCACACCCGCCGTCACCGAGACCGCGACGTTCAGGACGTAGTCGACCACCAGGGAGGCCGCGGCGGTCAGCGCCGTCCGCCGGCCCAGGTGCGCCCTGGCCACCGCGTACGCGCCGCCGCCGTCCGGGAACGCCGCGATCACCTGCCGGTAGGAGGCCACCAGCACGGCCAGCAGCACCGCGATCGCCGCCGTGACCGGCAGCGTGAACCCCAGGCCGTACGCCCCGGCCGCGGCGAGCACCAGCACGATCGACTCCGGCCCGTAGGCCACCGAGGCCATCGCGTCCAGGGAGAGCGCCGCGAGCCCGCCGAGGACCGTCAGCCGGTCGCGGTCGTCACCGCCCGCGCCGGTCCTCCCGGCTGCGGCGTCCGGCTGCTCGGGCGCTGCTCCGGGCGCTGCTCCGGGCTCCGCTCCGGGCTCCGCTTCGGCGGCGAGGGGGCTGGACATCGGACGGGACCTCCGCGGTGATCGGTTGCTCCGATCCTGCGGGCGGCGCTGCGCCGTCACTCCCGGTCCGTACGGGTTCTTGACGCCCCGTCCACCGCTCCTGACGCACCCTTGACGGCGCTCGGTGCGGTTCGACGGGGAGTTGGGCGGGGTGGGCGGACCGCTGTCCCGGCGGGCGCCGGTTGGGAAGACGATCAGCCGTGACGGAGGACTCCCGGCGCGCTCG
The DNA here is from genome assembly GCA_000719695.1 of Streptomyces sp. NRRL F-6131. Taxonomy (GTDB): domain Bacteria; phylum Actinomycetota; class Actinomycetes; order Streptomycetales; family Streptomycetaceae; genus Kitasatospora. Next base: position 723 of record JOHN01000115.1, on the reverse strand, counting down.
CGCACGACCGGGACTGCTCGGCGGACAAGCTGAAACGGTCCGACCCCACCCTGCCCCACCACTGTGCTGCCTGCTCAAGGCAATTGCAAGTTGTTCGCAATAAACCGAGCCCCCGTCGATCAACTACCCTCCGCACATGCCCCATCGCTCCCCGCTGCTCCTGATCGACCTGGACCACACCCTCGTCGAACGCGACGGCGGCCCCGACGCCTGGACCCCGGCCTTCTGCGCCACCCACGGCCTGCCGCCCGAAGCCGCCCCCACCGTCTTCGCCCTCCTCCGCGAAGACCGCTCCCCCGCCGGCTTCGCCCGCATCGCCGCCCGCTACGGCCTCCCGCACACCGGCGACACCCTCTGGACCGACCACGTCACCCAGGAGGCCGCCCGCACCCATCCGCTCCCCGGCGTCCCCGAGGCCCTCGCCGCCCTCCGCTCGGCCGGCTGGACCATCGCCGTCGTCACCAACGGCTGCACCGACATCCAGCGCGCCAAGCTCACCCGCACGGGCCTGCTCGCGGCCGTCGACGCCGTCTGCGTCTCCGAGGAGGCCGGCGCCCGCAAACCCGATCCCGCGATCTTCCACCTCGCCGCCACCCGCCTCGGCCGCACCCTCAGCCCCGCCGACTGGATGGTCGGCAACAACCCCGCCACCGACCTCCGCGGCGCCCACGCCACCGGCCTGCGCTCCATCTGGATCACCCGCACCCCACCCCCGCCCCCGCC
>JOHN01000114.1 GCA_000719695.1 Streptomyces sp. NRRL F-6131 | reverse complement strand
GTGGGGGGTGGGCGGGTGGTGGACGGTGAGGTCGCCGTAGGGGGTGAGGGCGGCGGGGAGGTCGGTGGGCCGGTGGCGGAGGGTGGTGTCCAGGAAGGCGAGGGTGGTGGCGGCGACGAGGCTGGTGCTCTCGGTGCGGCCCAGGGTGCCGACCAGGGAGGGGACCGGGGGCAGGTAGAGGGGGGCGTCCATGAAGGTGAGGTGGGCGGCGCCGGGGACGCTCAGGCGGTAGCCGGTCGCGGTGCCGAGCTCGAGGGTCTCGGTGAGGCGGGGGAGGTAGCGCGGGTCGGTTCCGGGGCCGATCTCCTGGGTGAGTGCGAGCACCGGCTGGGGGAAGGGAAGCCGTTCGGGGTCGCGGGGGTAGCCGTCCAGGTCGATGACGGCGGTGAACCGGTGGTCCTGGCGGGCGGCTTGGAGGGCGGCGGCGCCCCCGAGGGAGTGGCCGGTCACCGCGGCGCGGTCGGTGTCCAGGCGGCCGGTCAGCGGCTCGGCGGCCCCGCCCCGGTCCAGTCGGCCGAGCTGGGTGAGGACGAAGCGCAGGTCCGCGGCCCGGATCCCCGCCGTCTCGACGGCCCGCCTGTCGTCCTCGTCGTCGTCGCCCGTGGAGGTGATCTCGGTGCGGATGGTCCGGCCGTCGTCGAGGACGACGGCGGCGGAGTCGTAGGGGTGGTCGAGGGCGGCCACCACGTAGCCGTTGCCGGCCAGTTCCTCCGCCCAGGCGGTGTTCTGGGTGCGCACGCCCCCCAGGCCCGGGGAGAACAGCACGACCGGGTAGCGGGCGCCGCCGTCGGCCACCGGGGCGTCGGGGACCGCGTGGGTGCGGGCCTGCGGGACGCCGTCGAGCAGGAAGCCGGGGAGGCCGGAGTAGCTCGCGAGGGCGTCGGCGACAGTGCGCGCCTCCGCCTCCGTGCGGCCCAGGTACGGGGCCCGCTGCGTGCCCTCGGGGCTCTGCCGCGCGGGGTACCAGAGCTGGACGACGACCGTCCGCCGGTCGTCGGGGTCGGGGGTGGCGGTCTCGGGGCGGTCGGGGTCGGTCCACTGCAGCACGCGGGTGCCGACCGCGAACTCGCCCGTCGGTTCGGGGAAGGCGGGGACGGGGAACGCCCAGGCGGCCGTCGGGCCCGTGGCGGTCAGGGCGAAGCAGAGCACCGATCCGGGCAGCGCCACCCACCAACGGGCCCGCCGCGCCGGTCGGCCGGTCCGTCGACGGACCAGCGGGGCGAGGGCGAACGGCAGCGCGAGGGCGCCGCCGGCCAGCACCGGCAGCATCTGCCAGCGGAGGCCCAGGACGGCCAGCGCGATCGCGGAGAGCACGAAGGCCGATCCCGCGGCGACCGTGACGGGCGGCCGGGCGGCGGGGGGAAGCCAGCGCGCCGCCAGCAGGGCCAGGGCGCCCAGCAGGGCGAGGATTTCCAGGGGGGACATCTCAGGTCCCGTGATGATCTCGTTCACCGGACCATCGTCGGCGCGGGGTGCCCGCCCCCACATCGGCCCCGGGTCGCCGCCGGGTGCCACCGGGGTCGCGTTTCCGGGTCCGTCCCCCTGCGACCCGGGTCGCAGGGGGACGCGCCGGATCGGCGGCCGTTCTGCGACCCCGGGAGGTACCGGGGCTCCTCCTGCGGTCGTACCCCGGCGCACGGCCGTCCGACGGTGGGCTCATGCGGTGCGCGGGACCGCCGCCTATCGTGTGGGGGCAGCGGTGCGGGCCGGGGGCGAGTGGCCGACGGGCGGCCCGTGGCGATGGATCGACAGGGATGTGGGATGACCGAGGCGGGTGCGGGAACCGGCGGTGCCCGTCCGGAGCACGACCGGGACTGGGTGCGGCCGGTGCCGCCGGTGCGAACGGCGTGGACGGCGTGGACGGCGGGGGCGGTCGTGCGGCTGACGCGGTACGTCGACCTGGCGTCCGCACGAGCGGTGCGGCCGATGAGCGCCGTCCGGCGCCGGGGTGCGCGGCTGCCGCCCGTGGTGCGGGACGCGCTGCTGCCGGCGCTGCTCCTCGTCAACATCGTCACCACGGGCGCGCCGCGAGGCCTGCCGGTGGCCGTCGCCCTCACGGCCGCTCTGGCCCTGCCCCTGGTGTGGCGGCGGCGGGCGCCGCTCGCCGTGTTCGCCGCCGTGGCGGCCGCGGCCTTCGTCCAGTGGTGGACCGGCGTCCAACTGCCGGCGGACGTCGCCCTGTTGGTGGCGCTCTACACCGTCGCCGCGCACTCGGGGCGGCGCGCCACCCTGCTCGCCGCTGCGGTCGTGGAGGCGGGGGCGCTGCTGGCCTGCCTGCGCTGGGTGGCGGACGGCGCGTTCCTGACCCTCTTCGTCGCGGCGACCGCGATGGTCGTGGCCGCCGCCGTCCTCGGGATGAACGTGCGGACCACGCGCGCCTATCTCGCGGCCGTGGAGGAACGGGCCGCACGCCTGGAACAGCAGCAGGAGCAGCAGGCGCGGCTGGCCGTCGCCGAGGAGAGGGCCCGGATCACCCGGGAGATGCACGACATCGTCACCCACAACCTGTCCGTGATGGTCGCGCTCACCGACGCCGCCGTCTACGCGCAGCACCGCTCGCCCGACCGGGCGACCGCCGCGATGCTCCAGATCTCCGAGACGGGCCGGCAGGCGCTGACCGACATGCGGCGCGTCCTGGGCGTCCTGCGCACCGACGAACCGGACGCGGAGCGCCACCCGCTGCCCGGCATCGACCAACTGCGGGCCCTCGCCGACCAGATGTCCGCCGCCGGGCTGCCGACCCGGCTCGACGTCGACGGCGACCACGGGCATGTGCCCGCCACCGCCCAACTGACCGTCTACCGCCTGGTGCAGGAAGCCTTGACCAACGCGCTCGAACACACGCCCCCCGGTACGCACGCGACGGTCCGCGTACGGTGTTCGGCCGGGACCGTCACCGTGGACGTCACCGACAGCGGCCCGCAGGCGCCCGTCACCGGACCGTCGGGTCAGGCCCGCGGCCACGGCATCCCCGGCATGCGCGAGCGCGCGGCCGCCTACGGGGGGACGTTGCGGGCCGGACCGCTCCCGGACGGCGGCTGGGGCGTCCGCACCCGGCTGGACCTCGGCAGCGGCGTGGCGATGTCCGGATGACGATCCGCGTCCTGATCGCCGACGACGAGGCGCTGCTCCGGATGGCCTTCGGCACGGTGCTGGAGGCCCAGCCCGACATGGTGCCGGTCGGCGAGGCCGCGGACGGCGCCGAAGCCGTGCGCCTGGCCCGGGAGTTGCGGCCCGACGTCGTCCTCATGGACGTCCGGATGCCCGGGACCGACGGGATCGAGGCGACCCGACAGCTCGTCCGGACCTCGCCGGAGAGCCGCGTGCTGATCCTCACCACCTTCGACCTCGACGAGTACGCCTTCGCCGGACTCAACGCCGGAGCCTCGGGCTTCCTGCTGAAGAACACCAGGCCCGAGGAGCTGCTCACCGCGATCCGTGCGGTGGCCGCGGGCGACGCGGTGGTCTCGCCGCGGATCACCCGCCTCCTGCTGGAGAACTTCCGCCCGCACATCCCCGCCGGACGCGCCGCCGGGCGCGACGACGGCCCCGACGCCGGCCGCGCCGAGCGGCTGCGACGGCTCACCCCCCGCGAGCGCGAGGTGCTCGTCGAGGTGGGCCGCGGCCGGTCCAACACCGAGATCGCGGCCACCCTGCACCTCGCGGAGGCGACCGTGAAGTCCCACCTGGGGCGGGTCCTGCACAAGCTCGAACTCCGCGACCGGATCCAGGCCGTGATCTTCGCGTACGAGAACCGCCTCGTCCACCCGGCCTGACGATCCACCGGTCCCGCCGCCGCAGCCCGGTGCTCGCCCGGTGGTCACTGGGTGCTCACTCGGTGCCGAGCGCCTTGCCGTAGACCGCGGAGCCGCGGCGGACCGTCATGCCGATCCGCCGGTACAGCGACAGCGCACCGGTCTCCGAATGGGTCCACAGCGTGCACCTCCGGCGGCCCTGCCGGTGGAAGGCCCGGAACGACGACTGCAACAGCAAGCGGGCGATCCCCCGGTTGCGGTGATCGCCCCGCACCGCGACCCGCTCGACGTATCCCTCGTCGGTGCCGGGGACGTTCAACGCCAGGACCGCACCCACCATCTGCTCGCCGGCGAACGCCACCGTCGAGAGCGCCGGGGCGAACGAGTCGCGCTCGACGGTGTGCCGGGCCCATTCCTCGTAGGACTTCCGCCGCTTCTGCCACTCGTCGAAGGCGTCCTCCGTGAGCCGGTACGCGGCCCGTTCGTCTCCGGGCCGGAAGGAGCGCACGGTGATGCCGGGCGGCGGGCCGGGCACCACGGGTTCGGCGGGCAGGTCGATCTCCAGCAGCCACTGGGCGACGAACGGCTCGTACCCCCGTGACCGCAACAGCTCCACCGCCGCCCGGTCGCTGTCCCAGACCGTCTGACTCAGTCGTTCACCGCCCGCTCGCCGGGCCCGCGCCTCGGCCCAGTCGAGCAGCGCGCCGCCCAGCCCCCTCCCACGGTGGTCGGGGTGGACGTCGACCTCGCTGCGTCGACCGCCGTGCACCCAGGCCCGACCGGCGAGGCGCTCGTCCGCGTCGTGGACCAGCAGCGTGTCCACGGCGGGATCGAGGCCGGGCCGTGCGAGGTCCGCCGCCGCGCGGTCGGGTTCGGTCTCGGCGCGGCCCAGGAGGTCGCGCTCGCAGGCGGCGACCAGCTCGTGGATCGCGGAGGCGTCGGCGAGGGTCGCGGCCCGCCGCCGGTAGGAGGCCGGGAAGGACGAGGAAAGCGGATCAGCCATGACCCGACTCTGCGCCCGATGATCGCGCCCTGTCGACCGGGTTGCCGGTTCCGGTGGGCCGGGGGAGAAAACAAGCAGGCGTGATTGCTTTTTCTCCCGGTGGGTGCCACTCTGCTCACCGACGGCGATCGTTGGGCCACCTCTGGGGGTAGGCGTGCGCGTGGGGTCGGAGGCCGGTGCGGGTGGACGGCCGGTGTTGCGGGTCGGGAACGCCTCGGGGTTCTACGGGGACCGGTTCTCGGCGATGCGGGAGATGCTCACCGGTGGGCCGCTGGACGTGCTCACCGGGGACTACCTGGCCGAGTTGACCATGCTGATCCTGGCGCGGGACCGGCTGAAGGACCCGTCGCTCGGGTACGCGAAGACCTTCCTGCGGCAGCTGGAGGAGTGCCTCGGTCTGGCGCTGGAGCGCGGGGTGCGGATCGTGGTCAACGCGGGCGGGCTCAACCCGGCCCGACTGGCGGACGCGGTGCGGGAGTTGGCGAAGAGCCAGGGGCTCGACCCGGCCGTCGGCCATGTCGAGGGCGACGACCTGCTGCCGCGCCGGGAGGAACTCGGCCTGCCCGAAGGCCTGTTGGCGGCCAATGCCTACCTGGGGGCGTTCGGCGTCGCGGAGTGTCTCCGGGCGGGTGCGGACGTGGTGGTCACCGGACGGGTGACCGACGCGGCCCTGGTCGTCGGACCGGCCGTCGCCCACTTCGGCTGGGACGCGGGGGACCTGGACGCGCTCGCGGGCGCCGTGGTGGCCGGGCACGTGCTGGAGTGCGGGGCGCAGGCCACCGGTGGCAACTACGCGTTCTTCCGGGAGCACGACGTCACCCGGCCGGGGTTCCCGCTCGCCGAGCTGCACGCCGACGGGTCCAGCGTCATCACCAAGCACCCGGGCACGGGCGGCGCCGTCACCGTCGGCACCGTGACCGCCCAACTCCTCTACGAGACCCAGGGTCCGCGCTACCTCGGTCCGGACGTGACGGCCCGCCTGGACACTGTCCGGCTCACCGCGCAGGGCCCTGACCGGGTGCGGATCGACGGGGTGCGCGGCGAGGCGCCGCCGGCCACCCTCAAGGCCGGGCTCAACCGGCTCGGCGGCCACCGCAACGAGGTGGTCTTCGTCCTCACCGGACTCGACATCGAGGCCAAGGCCGCCCTGATGCGGCGGCAGTTCGAGGACGGGTTGGCGCCGGAGCGGCGACCGGCCGAGCTGCGCTGGACCCTGGCCCGCACCGACCACGCCGACGCCGCCACCGAGGAGGCCGCCTCCGCGCTGCTGCGGCTCACCGCCAGGGACCGCGACCCGGCCAAGGTGGGGCGCGAACTCGGTCGGGTGGCCGTCGAGACGGGACTCTCCGGGTATCCGGGCTTCCACCTCACCGCCCCGCCCGGGCCGGGGGCGCCGTACGGGGTCTTCGAGGCCGCGTACCTGGGGGTGGAGGAGGTCGAGCACACCGCCGTCCTGCCGGACGGGCGACGGGTGGCCGTCCCGCCGGCCCCGGTCACGGCGGACGGGGACAGCACCGTGGACGCCGTCCCCGGGGCAGATGAAGGCCGGTTCGCGGACGCCGACTTCGGCCCCACCCGCCGCGCCCCGCTCGGCCTGGTGGCCGGTGCCCGCAGTGGCGACAAGGGCGGCGACGCCAACCTCGGCGTCTGGGCCCGCGACGAGCCCGGCTGGCGCTGGCTCGCCCGCACCCTCACCACCGACATGCTCCGCGAACTCCTCCCGGAGACAGCGGAGTCGCCGATCGCCCGGCACCTGCTGCCGAACCTCCGCGCGGTCAACTTCACCATCACCGGCCTGCTCGGCGAGGGCGTCGCCGCCCAGCACCGCTTCGACCCGCAGGCGAAGGCGCTGGGCGAGTGGCTGCGTTCGCGCCGTCTCGACATCCCGGAGGCCCTGCTGTGACCGTTCTGCCCACCCGCCTCGACCCGGGCGGCGCGGAGTACACCGCGCACCGGGAGGCGATGCTCGCCAAACTCGCCGAGCTGGACGCCGAGCACGGCAGGGCGCTGGCCGGCGGCGGACCCAAGTACGTCGAACGCCACCGCAAGCGCGGCAAGTTGCTCGCCCGCGAGCGGATCGAGCTGCTGATCGACGAGGACTCGCCGTTCCTGGAGCTCTCCCCGCTCGCCGCCTGGGGCAGTGACCATCCGGTCGGTGCCGCGCTGGTCACCGGAATCGGCGTGGTGGAGGGCGTCGAGTGCGTCATCACCGCCAACGACCCGACCGTGCGCGGCGGCGCCTCCAACCCGTGGACGCTGCGCAAGGCGCTGCGGGCCAACGAGATCGCCCTCACCAACCGCCTCCCGCTGGTCAACCTGGTCGAGTCCGGCGGCGCCGACCTGCCCAGCCAGAAGGAGATCTTCATCCCCGGCGGCGCGCTCTTCCGCGACCTCACCCGCCTCTCCGCCGCCGGGATCCCCACCGTCGCCGTGGTGTTCGGCAACTCCACGGCCGGCGGCGCCTACGTGCCCGGCATGTCCGACCACACCGTGATGGTCAAGGAACGGGCCAAGGTCTTCCTCGGCGGCCCCCCGCTGGTGAAGATGGCGACCGGCGAGGAGTCGGACGACGAGTCGCTCGGCGGCGCCGAGATGCACGCCCGGGTCTCCGGCCTGGCCGACCACTTCGCGCAGGACGAACCGGACGCGCTGCGGCTGGCCCGCCGGATCGTCGCGCGGCTCAACCACCGCAAGCCGGGCGCGGATCCGGACCTCGCGGCCGCGCCGCCGAAGTACGCCGAGGAGGAGCTGCTCGGCATCGTCCCCGGCGATCTGAAGGTGCCCTTCGACCCGCGCGAGGTGATCGCCAGGATCGTCGACGGCTCGGACTTCGACGAGTTCAAGCCCCGCTACGGCAGCAGCCTCGCGACCGGCTGGGCCCGGCTGCACGGCTACCCGGTCGGGATCCTGGCCAACGCGCAGGGGGTGCTGTTCAGCCAGGAGTCCCAGAAGGCCGCCCAGTTCATCCAGTTGGCCAACCAGCGCGCCGTCCCGCTGCTGTTCCTGCACAACACCACCGGCTACATGGTCGGCAAGGACTACGAGCAGGGCGGCATCATCAAGCACGGCGCGATGATGATCAACGCCGTCGCCAACTCGCGGGTCCCGCACCTGTCCGTGCTGATGGGCGCCTCGTACGGGGCCGGTCACTACGGGATGTGCGGGCGGGCCTACGAGCCGAGGTTCCTGTTCGCCTGGCCGAGCGCCAAGTCGGCGGTGATGGGGCCGCAGCAGCTGGCCGGGGTGCTGTCGATCGTCGCCCGGCAGTCCGCCGCGGCGAAGGGGCAGCCGTACGACGAGGACGCCGACGCCGCGATCCGGGCGATGGTGGAGCAGCAGATCGAGGCCGAGTCGCTGCCGGTGTTCCTCTCCGGACGGCTCTACGACGACGGGGTGATCGACCCGCGCGACACCCGGACCGTGCTCGGGCTCTGCCTCTCCGCGATCCACAACGCGCCGGTCGAGGGCGCGTCCGGCTACGGCGTCTTCCGGATGTGAGGGAGCTTCCCGCGATGACCACCGACCCGCGTGCCACCGACCCGAGTGCCGCCACCCCGCGCATCACCAATCTGCTGGTCGCCAACCGGGGCGAGATCGCCCGCCGGATCTTCCGCACCTGCCGCGAACTCGGCATCGCCACCACCGCCGTGTACGCCGATCCGGACGCCGCCGCCCCGTACGTCCGGGAGGCCGACGCCGCCGTCCGGCTGCCCGGGGCCGCGCCCGCCGACACCTATCTGCGGGCCGACCTGATCGTCCGCGCGGCGTTGGACGCCGGAGCCGACGCCGTCCACCCGGGGTACGGATTCCTCTCCGAGAACGCGGAGTTCGCGCGGGCCGTGCTGGACGCGGGGCTGTGCTGGGTCGGGCCGCCGCCGACCGCGATCGCCGCCATGGGGTCCAAGACCGCCGCCAAGCGGCTGATGGCCGGGGCCGGGGTGCCCGTCCTGGACGCGCTCGGCGCCCCCACCGAGGCCGATCTGCCGGTGCTGGTCAAGGCGGCGGCGGGCGGGGGCGGGCGCGGCATGCGCGTCGTCCGGAGCCTGGCCGACCTGCCGGCCGAACTCGCCGCCGCCCGGGCCGAGGCGGCCAAGGCCTTCGGCTCGGACGAGGTGTTCTGCGAGCGCTACCTGCCCACCGGCCGGCACGTCGAGGTCCAGCTGCTGGCGGACGCGCACGGCACCGTCTGGGCGGTCGGCGACCGCGACTGCTCGCTCCAGCGGCGCCACCAGAAGGTGATCGAGGAGGCGCCGGCCCCCGGTGTCCGGGACGCCGTCCGCGCGGCCCTGCACGCCGCGGCCGTGAGCGCGGCCCGGGCGATCGGCTACACCGGGGCCGGGACCGCCGAGTTCCTGCTCGCCGAGGACGGCCGGTTCTACTTCCTGGAGATGAACACCCGTCTCCAGGTCGAGCACCCGGTGACCGAGGCGGTCACCGGACTCGACCTGGTCGCGCTCCAACTGGCCGTCGCCGAGGGGGAGGCGCTGCCCGGCCCGCAGGCGCCGCCGACCACCGGGCACGCGATCGAGGCCCGGCTCTACGCGGAGGACCCGGCCAAGGACTGGCAGCCCGCCACCGGTACTCTGCACCGATTCGAACTCCCGTCTCCGTACCAGGAGTTCGCTTCGACGGGAGCCGCCGGTCTGCGACTGGACTCCGGCGCCGCGCCCGGCGGCGAGGTCACGCCGCACGAGGTCATACCGCACGGCTTCACACCGCACGGCGGCACGCCGCAGGACGTCACGCCGTACGAAATCACGCCGTACTACGACGCGATGCTCGCCAAGGTGATCGCCTGGGCGCCGACCCGGGCGGCGGCCGCCCGGCGGTTGGCGGACGCGCTGGCCAGGGCGCGGATCCACGGGCCCGCCACCAACCGGGAGTTGCTGGTCAGGGCGGTGCGCCACCCGGCCTTCCTCGCCGGGCGGGTGCACACCGGGTTCCTCGCCGAGCACGCGGCCGACCTCCTCGCGCCGGACGCCAAGGGGGCCGGGCGCGCCGCACTGGCCGCCGCCCTCGCCGACGCGGCCGCCCGCCGCACCGCGCGGACCGGGGCCCTGCCGTCGGGGTGGCGCAACCTGCCCTCCCAGCCGCAGACCAGGCGCTACCGCGCCGAGGACGGCACGGAGACGGTGGTCCGCTACCGCCTCACCCGGGACGGCCTGCGGGCGGACGACCACCCCGGGGTGGCGCTGGTCGAGGCCACCGCCGGGCGGGTGGTGCTGAGCGAGGGCGAGGTCCGCCGCGGCTACGCCGTCGCCCGCCACGGCGACCGGGTGTACGTCGACACCCCGTTCGGCAGCACCGTGCTGACCCTGCTGCCGCGCTTCCCCGACCCGGCCGAGCAGACCGATCCGAGGGCCCTGCTGGCGCCGATGCCGGGCACCGTCGTCCGCACCGCCGTCGAGGTCGGCGAGACCGTCACCGCCGGACAGCCGCTGCTCTGGCTGGAGGCGATGAAGATGGAGCACCGGGTGACCGCCCCGGCCGACGGCGTGCTCGCCGAACTCCGTGCCACCCCGGGCCAGCAGGTCGAACTCGGTGCCCTGCTCGCCGTCGTGCACCCGGCCCCCTGACCCGGCGCGCAGCAGGACCCCGAAGGCCCACGCCGAAGACCGGCCCCGACAGCCCACCCCGCCGACCCACCCAGCCGACCCACCCCGGCAGCCCACCCCGCCGACAGGGGG
>JOHN01000113.1 GCA_000719695.1 Streptomyces sp. NRRL F-6131 | reverse complement strand
CTCGCTGGTGTCTTCTTTGGCTTGACGCCCCGTCCGACGTTCCAAACTCTAGCCGATCCCCGCTCCGAAAAGCGAATCCGGCCGCAATCCCCAGAATTGGGTACGCCAAATAAACCCGGTGCCGGGTCACGATGGTTTTCCAGAGGATTGGCCGCTCCGGGACCGTCCGCGCGGCTGCGTGTCCGGTGCTCCCTGTCGAGCGACTTAAAAACACTACCCCTCCCCCATCCATGAGGCAAGTCGACCGCGGCCGCCGCTCGCCGGTTCCATGCCGTCCCGCCGGCGGCTCAGGCGTGGAGCGAGTCGATGAGGTCCGCGGAGCGGGACCCGACGACGTTGCGGCGGATCTTGAGGCTGGGGGTGAGTGTGCCGTCCTCGACCGGACCGCGCTTGAGACCTGCCGTAGCCTGCTGTCCGGTAGGGCGTGCGGGAAGGGAAGTGGGCTCGGGTGTGGGCATTGCGCTCGGCGGGGGCTTCGTGAGTAGGCGTCGCTATGTTGCCAGGGGTGTGCCCGGCGGGTACCGCATCTGGGACAACCGGGGACGCCGGTGGTGGGGCGACCTTTACGAGCTCTGCCCCGACGACCTCACTGCCGAACTGAACGGTGCGGCCGACCCGGCGAGGCTCACCGCTCTCCTCAAACGGTACAGAGCCCAGAGGCGGTAGTGCCGGCGTCCTGACAAGGCGCGAAGGGGGCGTGGGCCCGGTCTCCGCGTGGGCCGGGCCGGCCTCGCGGACCGCCTCTCAGAGGTCGAGTTCGGTGTCGGTGATCGGGTAGGCGACGCACGAGTGCGTGTAGCCGAAGCGTTCGTCGGAGAGGCGCAGCCGGGCCTCCAGGGCGGTGTGCACCTGGCCCTTGACCACGCGGACGCGGCAGAGGCCGCACTCGCCGGAGCGGCAGGCGGCCTCGGGGCGGACGCCGGCGTCCTCCAGCGCGTCCAGCAGGGGGCGGTCGCGGCGGGTGCGGAAGGTGCGGCCCCGGGCGGTGACGGTGACCTCGCCCGCGGGGTCGTTGCCGGTCGGCCAGTGGGGCTGGGCGGTGGGGTCGGTGGGGGCGCCGTTGGCCTCGAAGCGGATCCGGCGCCGGGGGTGGCCGAGGTCGGCGAGCTGCCGGAGCGCGTAGGGGTAGAGGGCCTGGGGTCCGCAGACGTAGACCGTGCGGCCGTCGAGCGGCCCGACGAGGGTGTCGATCAGGGCGGCGGTGAGCAGTCCGGTCGGGCCGGTCCACCCGTCCGGGGCGCCCCGGACGTCCCCGGTGTCCTGGACGACGTGGTGGACGTGGATGTCGGGGTGTGCGGCGGCGAGGGCGTCGAGCTCGGTGCGGAAGATGATGTCGTCGGCCGTGCGGGAGCCGAGGAGCAGGTGGAAGCGGCGCGGGAGGCCGTGGTCGACGATCTCGCGGATCATGCTCATCGCCGGGACGACGCCGGAGCCGCCGGCGAGGAAGACGACGTCCTCGCCGTGGAAGAGCGGGTTGTGGTGGAAGGTGCCGGTGGGACCGGTGGTGGTGAGGGTGTCGCCGGGGGCGAGGGTGTCGATCAGGTGGTTGCTGATCCGGCCGCCCGGCACCCGGCGCACGGTGAGGTCCCAGTGGTCGAGCCGGGCGGGGCTGGAGGCGATGGCGTACGGGCGGTTGGTGCCGTCGGCGAACACGCCGACGTACTGGCCGGCGAGGAAGGGCGGCAGGTCGCGGCCGTCGGGGCGGCGGAGGCGGAAGGTCCTGGTGCTGACGGTCTCGACGAGGACCTCGGCGACGGTGAGGCGCAGCCGCTTGGGGTGGTGGGTCTCGACGGCGGCCAGGGTCGCGGCGGCGTCCTCGGTGGCGGCGTGCGGAGACGAGCCGGCGTGCGGAGACGAGCCGTCGTGCGGGCGGGTGTCGATGTCGGACCGCACCGCTTCGTGGCCGTCGTAGCGCGGGGCGAGGGGGTGGCTCACGGGGATTCTCCGTCCTGGTTCGGGAGGGTCGGGGTGCCGCGGCCGAGGTCAGGTGCGGCGGCCGAGGTCGGGGTGCCGCGGGCAGGTCGGCGCGCCGCGGGCGGGCCGGACTCAGGCCGCGGCCGCCCTGGCGCGCAGCAGGCGGCGGGCGACGCGGGCGCCGGCTTCGAGGGTGGGCTGGAAGCCGCCCATGCCGGCCCAGGAGCCGGCCAGGTGCAGACCGGGGACGTGGCTCTCGCGTTCGCTGTTGCGGAACAGCCAGCCCTCGGTGCGGTCCTGGTCGTAGCCGTAGATCGCGCCGCCGGGGTGGCCGAGGTAGCGGGCCATGGTCAGCGGGGTGGCGACGTCGACCTCCTCGATCGCGTCGCGGATGCCGGGGGCGACCGCCTCGACCCGGTCGAGCAGGGTCTGCGCGTAGGCGAACTTGACGCGGGCGTAGTCGGCGGGCGGGATCTTCGCCCAGTGGTCGCCGTACTGGAGGGTCATCAGGCTGACGTGGGTCGCGCCGGCCGGGGCGAAGCCGATCGGTGCGACGTCGTAGGAGGTGACGCAGATGCCGCGGGCGGGTTCCAGGGTGCGGGTGGCGGCGTAGGTGCGCTCGTCGTCCTCGTCGGCGTGGACGAAGGTGGTGCTGGTGGTGAAGCCGAGCTCGGCGGGGGTGGCGGCCAGACCCATGTGCAGGACGACGCCCGAGACGCCGACCCGGCGGGTGGCGAGGTCGTCCCGGACGGCCGCGGGGACGGCGCCCTCGCCGAGCATCGCGTAGGTGAGCGGGAGCGAGGCGTTGGAGACGACGTCCCCGGCGGTGATCTCCTGCCCGTCGTCCAGCCGCACCCCGGTCACCCGGCCGTGCTCGGTGAGGATCGCCTCGACGGAGGTGTTGAACCGCACCTGGCCGCCGGCGGCCAGGAAGGAGTCCAGGATCGCGGTGGACAGCGCCTGGGAGCCGCCCATGAGGTGCCAGGGCTTGAACTCCAGGTACGCGAAGAGGGTCAGCGCGAGGTCCTGGAAGGCGAGCCGGGAGGGCGGCTGGCCGAGGTAGGTCCAGTAGGTGCCGAGCACCGACTTGAGGCCGGGGTCGTCGAAGTGCTCGTCGAGGACGTCCTTGACGGGGCGCAGCCCGTACCGGAACAGCACCGGGTCGACCTGCTCGGGCGGCATGCCGCGGCGGGCCGCGATCTGCCAGAACGTGACGTCCTTGATCAGCTGGAGGAAGCGCTCGATCCGCTCGCGGTTGCCGGGGAAGGCGGACTCCAGGGCGTCGGAGGCGCCCTGCCAGTCGGCGGGGAGGGTGACGTCGAAGCGGCCCGGCACGACGGCCCGGTAGAGGTCGGGCTCCTCGACGAACTCCAGCTTGTCGCTGACGCCGAGCCGGTCGAACAGGCCGCGGAGGGTGAAGGGCTGTCCCTCGGCGCCGACGCCGGACAGCTGGTGCAGGGCGACCTCGAACTCGAAGCGGCCGCGCCGGAAGGAGGTGGCGCAACCGCCGGGCAGGTTGTGCCGCTCGACGAGCAGGGTGCGCAGGCCGGCGAGCTGGAGGCTGGTGGCGGCGGTCAGTCCGGCGTTGCCGGCGCCGATGACGACCGCGTCGAAGTCGCTCACCGCTCCGCCGCCGCGGGCGCGTCGGCCGCATCCGCGAGCCCGGTCGCCCCGGCCGCGTCGGTCGCCCCGGCCGCCCCGGTCGCGTCGGCCGCGTCAGCCACGGCCTCGGCGGCGATCCGGTCGAACTCGGCGGCCATCGCCGCCGCGAGCGCCTGGGCGCCGGAGAGCGGGCGGACCATCACGGTGAGTTCGTCGATCTTCCCGTCCTCGTCGAGGTGGAGGAAGTCGCAGCCCTGGAGCTGCTTGCCGCCCACGGTGGCGGTGAAGACGAGGGCGTGGTCGCGGGCGTCGGGCCCGCCGATCTCGCGCACGTAGCTGAAGTCCTCGAAGACCCGCAGCACGGCGCGCAGGATCGCCCCGGTGATGGCCTTGCCGGGGTAGGGCTTGAAGGCGACGGGGCTGGTGAACACGACGTCCTCGGCGAGGAGATCGATCATGGCCTGCGCGTCGCGGTCCTCGACCGCCTTGCGGAAGGGGTGCATGGGGAAGCCTCCACGGCCTAGTCATCGAATTGAATAGGTGTACTGGCGAGTATGGAGCGGTCGCGGACGCGCTGTCCATAGCCCACCCGGGCCCCCGCCCCCTCGGCCCGACTCCGGGCAACCGACGTGATCAGTCGCCTTGTTGACCGGTCGATGCCGACTGCTACCGTGACCGCATGGCATTGCGGAACGCGGTGATGGCCGCCCTCCTGGAGGGCGAGGCCTCCGGCTACGACCTCGCCAAGGGCTTCGACGCCTCGGTGGCGAACTTCTGGATGGCGACCCCGCAGCAGCTCTACCGCGAACTGGAGCGCATGGAGGCCGCGGGCCTCATCGCCGCCCGGGTCGTCCTCCAGGAGAAGCGCCCCAACAAGCGCCTCTTCTCCCTCACCGAGGCCGGCCTCGCCGCCGTCCACGCCTACACCGCCGAGCACCCGAGCAAGCCGACCACCATCCGTGACGAGCTGATGGTCAAGGTCCAGTGCGTCGACGCCGGCGACGTCGGAGCCGTCCGCGCCGCGATCGCCGAACGCCTGGAGTGGGCCCGCGCCAAGCTCGCCCGCTACGAACGCCTCCAGGCCAAGCTCCTCGACGGCCGCACCGAGGACCAGCACCTCGCCGAGGCCGACCGCATCGGCCCCTACCTCACCCTCCTGCGCGGCATGGCCTTCGAACGCGAGAACATCCGCTGGTCCGAGACCGCCCTCAAGGCCCTCACCCCCCGCACCGCCTTCCACGGCTGACCGCAGGTCTCCCGCGACCCCGGCGCCGACGACTTCCGGCGCTGACGGCACTGACGGCACTGACGGCACTCACGACGCCGACGACGCCGACGGCACTCACGACGCCCGCCGTGGTCACGGCGCTCTCGGACGACAAGGCGTGCTCGCAGGGGCAATCCGGCGGCGGCGGCCGACCCTAGCGTGTGGCTCGTCGCAGCCGGCGTGCTGCGCGAGAGAGAGGGAAAGCCATGCCGTTCATCACCGTCGGCCAGGAGAACTCCACCGCCGTCGAGCTCTACTACGAGGACCACGGGACCGGGCAGCCGGTCGTGCTCATCCACGGGTTCCCGCTGGACGGGCACTCGTGGGAGCGGCAGAGCGCCGCGCTGCTGGAGGCCGGCCACCGGGTCATCACCTACGACCGCCGCGGCTTCGGCCGTTCCTCGCAGCCGACCGTCGGCTACGACTACGACACCTTCGCCGCGGACCTCAACACCGTGCTGGAGACCCTCGACGTCCGGGACGCCGTCCTGGTCGGCTTCTCGATGGGCACCGGCGAGGTCGCGCGGTACGTGTCCTCGTACGGAACCGGGCGGGTCGCCAAGGTCGCGTTCCTGGCCTCGCTGGAGCCGTGGCTGCTGAAGAGCGACGAGAACCCGGACGGCGTCGCGCCGAAGGAGTTCTTCGACGGTGTCGTCGCGGCGGTGAAGGCCGACCGCTACGCCTACTACCGGGACTTCTTCGAGAACTTCTACAACCTGGACGAGAACCTCGGCACCCGGATCAGCGAGGAGGCCGTCCGCAACAGCTGGAACGTCGCGGCGGGCGGCGGGTTCCACGCCGCGGCGGCGGCGCCGGCCACCTGGTACACCGACTTCCGGGCCGACATCCCGCGCATCGACGTGCCGGCGCTGATCCTGCACGGCACGGGCGACCGCATCCTCCCGGTGGAGAACACGGCGCGGCCGTTCCACGAGGCGCTGCCGACCGCCGAGTACGTGGAGATCGAGGGCGCGCCGCACGGCCTGCTGTGGACCCACACGGAGGAGGTGAACGCCGCCCTGCTGTCCTTCCTTGCGAAGTGACCTGCGGAGATGGCTGGTTGACGGCCGCGGTGAACGCACCGCGGCCGTTCGCGCGTCCCGGCGCACCCGGGCGCCGACGTGCCCCCGGTGCCGGCGGACTCAGGTGCCGGGGCGCACCGGCCGGGTGGCGTCGTGGATGAGCTCCGCGACCGTGGTCGGCCGGGAGACGGCCACGGCGTGGGAGGCGTCGGGCACTTCGAGGACGGTGGCACCGGCGCGCTCCGCCGTGAAGCGCTGCATCGGCGGGGGCAGTGCCCGGTCCGCGCCGGTCACCAGGGCCCAGGAGGGCTTGGAGCGCCAGGCGGCCGCGGTGGGGGTGTCGGTGAACACCCGCTCGGCGACCGGGCGTTGGAGCGCGGCGAGCACCTGGGCCACCTCCAGGTCGAGGTCGGCCGCGACGAGCGGTTGGAAGGACTCGCTGGGGACGGTGAGTTCGGTCCCGCTGTCGCTCAGGGCGAAGGCGGTGCGGCGCAGCTCGGGGAGGAGCGGCGAGGGGCTGAAGCGGCTCGCCAGCGCGTCGTAGCTCTCGCCCACGTCGGGGAGGTAGGCGGCCACGTAGACCAGTGCGACGACGTTGGGCGCGGTTCCGGCCTCGGTGATGACGGCGCCCCCGTAGGAGTGGCCGACGAGGACGACGGGTCCGTCGATGCCCGCGAGGACGGAGGCCAGGTAGGCCGCGTCGGGGGCGAGTCCGCGCAACGGGTTGGCGGCGGCCAGGACGGTCAGGCCGCGGCGGTGGAGTTCGGCGATGACGCCGAACCAGCTGGTCGCGTCGGAGCAGCCGTCGTGGACGAGCACGACGGTGGGTCTGGTGACGGGTGCGGCGGCGGGTCTGGCCCCGGGTGCAGTGGTGGAGCCGGGGCTGGAGCCGGTGGTGGAGCCGGTGGTGGAGCCGGGGCTGGAGCCGGTGGTGGAGCCGGTGGTGGAGCCGGTGGTGGAGCCGGGGCTGGAGCCGGTGGTGGGCATGGCGGCCTTTCGGACGGTGCCGGCCGCCGGGCGCGCGGTCCACGGGAAGGCGGGGCCGCCGGGCGGAGACGGGAGGTAGCGGAGGAAGACGGAAAGCCAGGAAGCCCGGGGCTCAGCCGAGCCGCCCGCGGGCCTCGGACTGCGCGGCGTACGCCTGCCACTCCCGGGGCGAGACGCCGTACGCGTCGCGGAACGCCCGGCTGAAGTGGGAGTGGCTGACGAAGCCCCAGCGGTGCGCGACGGCGGCGACGCCGATCTGGCGGCGGGACGGGCGCTCCAGCTCCCGGCGGCAGGCGTCCAGGCGGCGCTGCCGGATCCACTGGCCGACGGTCGTCCCGTCCTGCTGGAACAGCTTGTGCAGGTAGCGCACCGAGATGTGCTGCGAGCGGGCGATCGACTCGGGCGCGAGGTCCGGGTCGGCGAGGTTCTCCTCGATGTGGTCGCGGATCCGCGTCAGCAGTTCGGCCGCGGCGGTCGGGTGCTCGGGGCTCTGGCGGTCGAGCAGCTCGGTCACCAGGATGCTGACGATGTCGGAGACGCTGCGCGCGAGGTGGTTGCCGGGCCGGGCGCGGTGGGCGCGGGTCTGGCCGGCCAGGGTCCGCAGGAACTGGGAGGCGAGCGAACCGATGCCTTCGCTCCCCCGCGCCAGCAGCCCCCCGGTGCGCCGGACGTCGCGGTGCCGGACGCCGAGGTAGAAGCAGGGGACGCGGAAGTGCACCATCCGGCAGGCGGGTTCGCTCAGCAGGCCGGCCGGGTGGGGGGTGGTGCCGATGAGCAGGTCCCCGGGCTCCAGCGCGGTGCTGGCGCCGTCGCGGCGGACGGTGGCCGTGCCGTGGAGGTGCAGGGCGACGTAGAGGCAGTCCTCCGGGTCGGCGCCGGGGGGCGCGGCAAGGACGTCGATGCAGCCGGTACCGCCGTCGTGGGCGGTGCCGCCCGACGGGGGGTGGGGCTCGGTTCTGGGCATGGGCGTGGTGCCCGACTGGGTCACGGAGGGCTCCGACCGGTTCGAATGGTGCTGTGCAGGTGCAGGTGGAGGTGGAGGAGTGGGGACGCGGCCTCAGGAGAGGAACTCGTCCACGACGGCGTTGAACGCGTCGGGGTTCTCCAGGAACGGGAAGTGCGAGCGGGCGACGTCCGCGGGGAACACGTGCAGACGGGCGCCGGGGATCCGTTCGGCGATGAAGCGCTGGGACGCGGGGTCCACGTGGCTCCCCTCGCAGCCGAGGACCAGGGTCGGCACGTCGACGCGGTCGAGGACGTCGCGCCAGTCCTGGGCGCAGTGGTCGAAGAGCAGCGGGACGGCCGCGTACGCCGGGGTGGCGCGGATCTCCTCGGTCACGAAGGCGAGCAGCTCCGGGTCGGTGCCGCCGCCGAACATCGAGCGGACGAAGTCCTCGCGGACCTTCGCGCCGTCCGGTCCGGCGAGTGCGACGTTGAGCTCCAGGAGACCCGCGACGTCGAAGACGGCGCCGCAGTCGCGCTGTTCGGCCGGTGACGTCCAGGGCACCGCCGCCACGGCGGCCGGCTGGTCGACCACGACGAACCGGCGGATGCGGCCGGTGCCGTACTGGTCGACGAAGCTCCACCACACCGAGGCGCCCATCGACCAGCCCAGCGCGTCGAAGGTGTTCAGCCCCAGATGGTCGACCAGGTCGAGGACGTCGCGGGCCAGGCGGGCGACGCGGTAGCCGTGGCGCGGCTTGGCCGAACGGCCGTGGCCCCGGAAGTCCACCGTGACGACGCGCCGGGCCGGTGCCAGGGCCTCGATCTGGTGCCGGAACATCGCCTGCGTCTGCCCCCAGCCGTGGAGCATGACCAGGGGGACGCCGTCACCGCCGGTGTCGCGGTAGGCGAGGCGGACGCCGTCGTTGGTGGTGAGGGTGCGTTCGTGCATGGTGCTCGTTCTCGTCCGTTCGTGTCAGTGGCCCGCGGAATCGATTCTTGTCGCGGGCCGGCCCCGCTGACCACCGACCGGAGTAGGGATCGGCCGACGGGCCTTCATCGCTCTGTAGCAAGGCGCCTTCGGCACTCCGCGGCACCGTGGCTTCGGCGTTCTGCGGCAACGCGTCCTCAACGCTCCGCGGTAGCTCCGACCTGCGGCGCGGCGCCCCGCGAGGTCCGCAACAGGTCGGCCAGCCGCAGCCCCAGGTGCAGGACGAGGCGGTGCCCGCCGTCGTCCAGGTCCAGGCCGGTGATCTCCTGGATCTGCCGCAGCCGGTAGTAGAGGGAGGTGCGGTGGAGCACCAGGGCCTCCGCCGTCCTCGGCACCGAGCCCGCGTTCTCCAGGAAGCAACGCAGGGTCTCCACCAGCCGGGCGTGCCCGCCCGCGTCCAGCAGCCGTCGCAGCGGCTCGGGCACCAGGGAGCCGTTCAGCGCGCCGTCGGGCAGCTGGAGCAGCACGGCGTACTCGCCGAGCCGCTCCCAGTCCCCGATGCCGTTCAGGTGCGGCAGCCGGCGGGCGGCGCGCACCGCCACCCGTGCCTGGTCGTGGGAGTTCCAGGCGTCGGCGAGGTCCGCCCCGCGTCCGCCGACGCCCACCGCCGCGGTCGAGCCCGCGTCCAGGAAGGTCGTCAGCGAGCGGACGATGCCACGGCACTGGAGGTCCAGGTCCTCCTCCGTCGGCGGACGCTCGAAGACCTGCACCAGGACGGCCCGGTCCTGGTCGACCGCGGCCAGCCCGCGGGCCGCACGGGTCCGCCGGAACGGTTCCAGGGCGCCCCGCAGCGCGACCGCGATCCGGCCGGACGGGCCCGGTTCACCGGCGACCGCCACGCCGGTCACCACGACGTGCGGGCCGGCGGGGAGCAGACCGTCGTCGAGCAGTCGGCCGCGCGCCGCCGACCGCTGCGCCGCGTCCTGGCCGACCAGCTGGTGCACGAGCCGGTGCGTGCGCTCCTCGTCGACGTCCGAGGCCAGCCGCTCGGCGTACATCTCGGTGGCCACGGCGCGGGAGACCCGGGCGATGGCCGCGGTGTCGGCCGCCGTGAGGACCCCCTCCGACGCCACCACCATCAGGATGCCGAGCATATGGCCGCGCTCCCGGATCGGGACGCAGTAGCGGGGCTGGAGCCCCAGGTCGTCGCGGCCCCGCAGGTAGCCGGGGCCGGTCCACCGGGCGACGCCCTCGGACAGCACGTGGCGGATGGACTCGTCGTCCGCGATGCCCTGCAGCAAGGTGCGCACCCGCACCCGGTCCTCGTCGCCGAAGTGCCGGCTGGTGCAGATCATCCGCACCAGCGGGTCGTCGAGGACGACGGAACGCCCCAGCTCCTCGGCCAGACCGTCCACCAGCGACTGGAGCGCCTCGCCTCCCGGACGCGCGCGCTGGATCCACCTGTTCATGATCAATTGCCTCCCGGCGCATTCGTACAAGAGGCGAAACCGGGTGGGCAAACCTTCGACAGAACGAGAAACCCGCCGCCCCGCCCGGACCGCCCGGCCACGGCGCACGCGTCGGCGGCGTCGCCCCCACCGCCGCGCCCGGCGTCGCTCCGGAGCCCCTACAGCACCCGTGACCTGGCCTTTCCCGGGCCCCGCCACCACCCCGACGGCCGTCCGCCGACCCAGCCCCCGCACCCCGGACCGACCGGGAATCGAGCACGCGACCGGGCCCCGCCGAACGCCCCGCGCACCCGCCGAAGCGTGCGCGGACCGTCGCTCCCCAGTGCACCGCCAGGACATCACCGCCGGGAACGCCCTCCTAGCGTGAACTGCCCCGCCTCCCCGCCCCACCCCCACCCCGGACC
>JOHN01000112.1 GCA_000719695.1 Streptomyces sp. NRRL F-6131 | reverse complement strand
CCCCACCCCCGCGCCCCACCCCAGGCGTCGTGCCCCACCCCCGGCCGCCGCACCCGCACCACCGAAGGAGCCCGCCATGCCGACCGCCGCCCACGCCGCCGAAGCGCCCGCCCCGCCGATCACGCGGTTCGGGCTGGGCACCGCGGCCGTCGGACGGCCCGGGTACATCACGCTCGGCCGCGACCTCGACCTGCCCGCCGAACGCACCGTCGACGCCCTCCGGGAGCGCACCCACGCCCTGCTCGACGCCGCCTTCGCCGCCGGGGTGCGCTACTTCGACACCGCCCGTTCGTACGGCCGCGCGGAGGAGTTCCTCGGCGCCTGGCTCGCCGCCCGACCGGGGGCCGCGGCCGAGGTGACGGTCGGCAGCAAGTGGGGCTACACCTACACCGCCGACTGGCGTGCCTCCGGCGTGGCGGCGCACGAGGTCAAGGAGCACTCCACGGCGGTCTTCGACCGTCAGGTGCGGGAGAGCCTCGCCGTGCTGGGCCGACGCCCGGACGTCTACCTGGTGCACTCGGTCACCCCGGACAGCCCCGCGCTCACCGACCCCGCCCTGCACGCCCGGCTGGCCGCTCTGGCCGCCGAGGGCGTGCGGGTGGGCCTGTCCACCAGCGGACCGGCGCAGGCCGCGGCGGTGCGGGCGGCGCTCGCGGTGACGGTGGACGGCCGGCCGCTGTTCACCGCCGTGCAGTCCACCTGGAACGTGCTGGAGCCCTCGGCCGGCCCGGCCCTCGCCGAGGCCCACGCCGAGGGTTGGCTCGTCGTGGTGAAGGAGGGCATGGCCAACGGCCGGCTCGCCGACCGCAACGCCACCGGCCCGGACACCGCCGGCCTGCGTGACCTCGCCGCCCGCACCGGCGCGTCCTGCGACGCCCTCGCGCTCGCCGCCGTCGCCGCGCAGCCCTGGGCGGACGTGGTGCTCTCCGGCGCGGCCACCACCGGACAGCTGGCCTCCAACCTGGGCGCCGCCGGGCTGGTGCTCGACGCCGCCGCGCTGGCCGGCCTCGCCCCGCTCGCCGAACCGGCCGAGCAGTACTGGCGCACCCGCTCGGCGCTGCCCTGGGCCTGACGGCACGGGCCGCACCGGGAGGTGCGCGGCGGGCCGGCCCGCGAGCCGCCCGGTCAGCGCGGGGCGCCACCGGCCCCGGTCAGCGGGGGGCGCGGCGGACCGTCAGCATGTCCTGGGTGTGGCCGATGGCGTAGCCGCCGTCCGGCCGGGTGAAGT
Organism: Streptomyces sp. NRRL F-6131; assembly: GCA_000719695.1. Classification (GTDB taxonomy): domain Bacteria; phylum Actinomycetota; class Actinomycetes; order Streptomycetales; family Streptomycetaceae; genus Kitasatospora. The sequence goes on along the minus strand of JOHN01000112.1, from coordinate 11,367 downwards.
GGCGTTCGACGTAGGCGGTCAGCTCGCCCCGGTCGGGCAGTGGGTCCATGGCGGCCAGTTCGGCCACGTTCACCATGAACTCGGCGACGTCCACCGCCTCCTCCAGCCGGTCCGTCCGGTACCGCAGGTCCAGGGTCTCCAGCGCGACCGCGTGCTCCGGTCCCTGCTCCGCCAACTGCTCGGCCAGCGGCCGCAGGTCGTAGCGGACGCCGGTGAAGTGCGCGGCCATCCGCATGCACGGGCTCTCCGGGTTCTGGAGCACCACCAGCAGCGTGCCGCCGGGCGCCGCCCAGTCCAGGACCCGGCCGACGGTGCGCAGCCAGTCCCCCGGGGGCACGTAGTACAGCACGTGGGAGAGGTGGACGAGGTCCGCCGGCTCGGGCGGTTCGGCCGCGGCGATCGGTTCGGGCAGGACGAGCGCCCCGGGGCAGGCCAGCCGGAGCTTCTCCCGCATCGCGGCGCTGGGCTCGACGGCCACCGTGCGCTCGAAGTACTGCGCCAGGTGCGCGGTGGTCCGGCCCTCGCCCGCGCCGACGTCCAGCAGCACCCGGCGCCGGTCCAGCCCGGCGGCGATCTCGGTCAACCGGGCGTGGGTGCGGGGCTTCTCGTCGGTGCCCGCGAGGAACAGTTCGAACGCCCGCCGGTAGGGCGCGCCCGCCACGTCCAGCACCCGGACCGGGCCGGAACCGCCCGTTGCCGTGCCCGTACTCGTGCTCGTACCGGTACCCATTCGACGGCCTCCTCCTCGACGTACGCTGCCGCGCCAGTGCACCGCGCCGCCGCGCGGGAGCGCCGCAGGCACGTTCCTGCCCGCGTGTCGCCGCCACCGCGCCGGGCCCGACGCCGCCGTGCACCCGACCGCCGTGCGCCCACCCCGCCGTGCGCGGCCCCGGTTGGACCGCCGCCGTCCGATCACCGTGCACGTCGCGGCCATGTCCACGATCGCCGCGCCCGGCACGCTCGGGGCAACCGACGGGGCGCACCCCGCTCCCGCCCGGCCCCCTCCCGCACCACCCCCGCCGGAAGGAAGACGACCGCCCGTGTCCCGTACCGCCCGCCCCCGCCACTACCTGATGTGCCGTCCGACGCACTTCACGGTCGACTACTCGATCAACCCGTGGATGGAGCCGGCCAAGCCCACCGACGCCGCCCTCGCCGTCGCCCAGTGGGAGCAGCTGTACGCGCTCTTCCAGGAGCTCGGCCACACGGTCGAGCTGATCGAGCCGCTCCCCGGCCTCCCCGACATGGTGTTCGCGGCCAACGGCGCGACGGTGGTGGACGGCACCGCCCTGGTCGCCCGGTTCCGGCACGAGGAGCGCGCCGACGAGGCCCCGGCCTACCTGGAGTGGTTCCGTTCGCGGGGCTACCGGGCCGTGCACCGGGCCGAGTTCACCAACGAGGGCGAGGGCGACTACCTGCTGGTCGGCGAGCGGATCCTGGCCGGCACCGGCTTCCGCACCGACCGCCGGGCGCACGCCGAGGCCGAACGCCTCCTCGGCCGTCCCGTGGTCACCCTGGAGCTCGTCGACCCGCGCTACTACCACCTGGACACCGCGCTCGCCGTGCTCGACCACGACGCGATCATGTACTACCCGGCCGCGTTCTCCGCCGACAGCCGCCGCACCCTCGCCGAGCTGTACCCGGACGCCGTGCTCGCCACCGACGACGACGCCGCCGCCTTCGGCCTCAACGCCGTCTCGGACGGCCACCGGGTCGTCCTCCCGGAGGCGGCCGTCGGACTGGCCGCGCGACTGCGCACCCGGGGCTTCGAGCCGATCGGGATCGACGTCACCGAACTCCTCAAGGCGGGCGGCAGCGTGAAGTGCTGCACCCTGGAACTGCGCGCCGCCCCCGCCTGACCGGGTCCGCCCTGATCAGCGACAGGCGGGCACACCAGGCGCTGAGCCGCCGGCACGGATGCCAGAATGCCGGGGCGGACTCATGGGAGCCGTGCAGGCGCGAGGAGAGGACCGGCGTGACCCGTACGACGCCCGAGCGGCCGCTCGACGTGGAGGGTCTCTTCCCGGAGCTGGCCCGGTACCGGCGGACCGCCACGCGGCTGCACCCCAGGCCCGGTACCCCGGGCGTGCGGGACAGCTCCGTGGGCGGACCGGTGCTCTGGCCGGCCGACGAACCGTGGCCGGTCTGCACACACCCGCACAAGCGGAGTTCGGGCGAGCGGGTGGAGCACGTCCGGCTCAAGCGCCGGATCCAGGCCGAGGCCTGGGGACGTGCCCCGGAACCGGGCGTCAGGCCCGGGCCGACGGACGCCGAACGGGAGATCCTGCTCTCGCTGAAGCGCGGGAAGCACGCCCCGTGGCTGGCGAACACCGACCCGATCCCCCTGCTGGCCGTCGCCCAGCTCTACCGCGAGGACGTGCCCGGCCTGTTCGGCGGGCCCGCCGACTGCGACGTGCTCCAGGTGTTCTGGTGCCCCTTCGACGCCCACGGCACCGGCCACCAGTTGGCGCTGCACCTGCGCTGGCGTCGTTCCGCCGACGTCCGTGACGTACTGGCCGACCAGCCGGAGCCGGTGGTGGTCGGCGCTCCGGGGTACGTGCTCGACCCCTGTGTCCTGCACCCGGAGCAGGTCGTGGAACACCAGTACATCGATCTGCTTCCCGACCGTCTGCGCAGGCGCATAGAGAAGTGGGAGGGGCCCGAGGACGAGCGCGACGACGAGGAAGTCGGCTACCGGAGCGACCTCTCCATCGCCCCGGGCTGGAAGGTCGGCGGGTTCGCCTCCTGGCACGTGACCGACCCGGCGCCCATGGACTGCGCATGCGGACAGCCCATGGAGCCCCTCCTGACCATCGCCACCTACGAGTGCGACAGCCCCAACAGCAGCTGGGTCCCGCTGGAGGACCGGGAGACGTTGGCGGGGGCGATCGGGCCGACCTCCGTCCTCGTGAGCCGTGACGGGATCCTGTACGTCTTCGTGTGCCCCCGGGATCCCGGGCACCCCCACCGGCTCAGCCTTCAGTGAGGTCCTTTTGACTTCCCCGCCTGACCGCCCGCGCCCGGGGCGGGGCGGGGCGGGGCGGAAAACCACGGCGCCGGCCGGGCCGGGCGGTGTTAGGGTCGTCCGGCCGGCCGCGGGACTCCGGTGCGACTTCCGGAACGTGCCTCTATCGCAATGATTCGCCGTTCGTGCCCCCATTCCCCGGCCGGCGTTCCCGACCTGACGACCTGCGCGCGGGGCGCCCGGGGCCGCGCCTCCTCGGTGACGGCCGGCGCCTTCGTCGGCGACCGGCAGCCGGTGATCGCGGGAGAACCCGTCAACCGTCACGGTGAGCACCGTTGCCGTACTAGTGTCTCCGTACCTTGATTCTCGACTCTTTGAACGAATTCAGGAGCCGGGGCGTTCACACGGAGGACACCATGACGGCTGGCGCACCCACTTGGAGTTCGGACGCCGTGCTGCGGCGGCTGCGGGGCACGGGCGAGGGGCTGACCGGCTCGGCCGGTCCCGGTGCGGCCGCCGACCGCGCGATGGGACGGGCCCTGACCGGATTCCTGGACCGGATCGCCGGGCGGGGCTCGGGGCCGGCCGTGGACGGGATCGTCGCGCTGCCGTTCCTGGTGCACGGGACCCGCTCCGGCGACCCGGCGGCGGCCGAGCCCGCGGCGGTGGCGCACGTGCTGTGGTGGGTTTCGGCACGCTACCTGGACGACCTGTCCGACGCCGGGCCCCGGCCGTCCGCCGCGGCCGACACGGGCAGTGCGGACCAGGATCTGCTCGCGGTGATCGGGATCGCCTGCCACCTGGCGGCCGAGGTGCTCGACGAGGCGTGCCGCGACGATCCGGAGCGGGCGCTGCGGCTGCGCCAGGAGCTGTCGCGCAGCTGGCACCGGGGGATAGCCGGGCAGCTCGTCGACCTCACGGCGACCGCGGCGACGGCGACCGCCGACGAGGTCATGGCCGGCTACCTGGGGAAGACCGGTGCCCCGTACGCCATGGCCGCGGCGATGGGCGCGGTGCTCGCCGGGTGCGACGAGGCGCGCGTGGACGCGTGGCGCGACTTCGGCGCGCGTTTCGGCGTGCTGCGGCAGTTGGTCAACGACCAGCGGGACATCTCCTCCGGACGGTACGAGGACCTCCGCAACGGGACTGCCACCCTCATGGTGGTGCAGTACCTGAAGTCGCTGCCCGAGCCGGAACGCGCGGCGGCGGAGAAGCTCCTCGTGGGGTGCGCGGACTCCGCGGCGGCCCGGGAGGAGTTCGCGGCGCGGCTGACCGAGCCGAGCCGACTGCGGGCATTCGCGGCGGTCACCGGGCCGCTGATCGACGGACTCCACGCGAGCATCGACGAGGCCGGCGGGGTGGGCGCGTACGTCTCGGGGCTGCACGGCCTGGTCGATCAGACGGTGAACCTGTACCCGGAGTTCCTGCTCGGCGTCCGGGACTGAGGGCCGGGACCGGGGCGGCCCCCGTGGTCCCCCGTCAGGTGGGGCCGCGGGCCGGCCTCCTCGGCCCGGCGTGCCGCGAAACCCGGTTTACCCGCACGGTTCGCCCCGCTAGCATCCGAGGACCGGACGGGCGACACGGCGCCGTATCGGTGCTGGTCAGCAGCGTGACAGAGCGGGGGCGGCCCGGTGGAGACGTACGGCGACCTCGTCGCCGCCGAGGACGTGCTGCTGTTCGTCAACGCGGCGATCACCGGGACCGGGCAGCGGGAGTTCCACAGCGGGGCGGACGAGCAGCAGCTCTCGCTGGACTTCCTGCACGCGTACATGCTGGGCAACTACCGCGGGCCGTACGCCGCCGCGCTCGCCCTCGACATCAACGACCACAACGCCGCGCTGATCGTCCGTCGGCTGCTGGAGACCTCCCGGGACGCGACCCCCGAGCAGCGGCGCACCGAGGGGCGGCTGATCGCCCGCCGGCTGGCCCTGCTGCCGCCGCAGCGGGTCTACCGGCTGATCGGTGAGCTGCGCCGCGCCAAGGTCAACAACCGGCGCACCCGGGCGATCCTGCGCGACTGGCTCGCCGCCCGCCCCGACCAGGCGCTCGACGCCGTCAAGTACCGCGCCGGGCTGAAGCGCGCGCTGCGCCACACCCATCTGCGGCCCGTCGAGGACGAGACCGGCGACTTCCTGTACGCCCCGCGACGACGCGTCAAGTACACCGCACCGCTGCTGGACGCCTGGCGCCGTGCCCACTACGAGCAGTCCGCGCTCTACGAGCTGCCGTACACCGTGGCGGAGGGCTTCGCGCACCGCCACGGGATCCCCCGGGGCGCGTTCCTCCAGCGCATCGAGCCGCGGTTGACCGGCCTGGAGCGGCTGCGCCTCCAGGAGTCCGCCCGGGCCCGCGGCGCCACCGCCGTGGCCGCCGACGCCACCGTGCTCGCCCGGATGCCGCTCACCCGGCTCGCCTCGTACGTGCTGGGCCTGCCGCCCGCCGACCGGGTCGCCCGCCGGGCCGAGCTGACCGACGGCCTGCGCGGTGCGGCGCGGCGGGCGGTGCGCGCCGCCGGGGCGGAGGAGGGCGGCTGGGGCCGGGTCACGGCCGTCCTGGACGACAGCTGGTCCGCGTACGGCTCGGGCGTCAAGCGCCGTCGGCCGCTCGCCGCCGCGCTCGCCTGCCACTTCCTGCTGGGGGCGCTGGCCGGTGAGTACACGGCGCTGTGGACCTCCGGGCGCACCGACGCGCTGCTCGCCCGCCCGTCCGGCCCGACCCCGCTCGGGCACCGCATCGTGGACGCGCTGGAGACCGCGCCGCAGCGGCTGGTGATCGTCTCCGACGGCTGGGACAACGCCCCGCCGGGCCTGGCCGCGGAGGTGCTGCGGGTGTGGCGCACCCGGCTGGACCCGGAGCACCGGACCAGCGTGGTGCACCTCAACCCGGTGTACGACGCGGAGGGGTTCGACGTGCGCCGGCTCGCCCCGACGGTGCCCACGGCCGGACTGCGCGACGCCGAGGACCTGCCGGTGCTGGTCGAGTTCGCCCGCTTCGCCGAGGGCCGCACGGACCTCGCGGAGCTGACGGCGCACCTGGCGGCCCGCACCGAGCGCTTCCTGGCGACGACCGGTCCCGCCGGGGAGGGCGCCCGATGACCACCACCGCGTCCGGCCCGGCGTTCCGGCTCGACCTCGCGGGCCTCGACACCCGGCCCGCCCAGGTGTGGGGCGGCGTGCGCCTGGTGCCGCTGGTCCGCGCCGAGCCGATCGAGGACCTCCGCCTCCACCAGGAGCTGTACGAGCCGGAGTACGCCGCCGTCCCGGTCGGCCGCCGCACCGACTACGTCGCGTTCGTCCCGCACGGCTTCGTCGCCGACTGGACCCGCGACGGGACCCCGGCCGCCGCCTACGGCACCCGGCTCGACGCGCCGTCCGCCGTCACCGCGGCCGCGCCGCCCGAGCGGGTCCGGGTGCGGGTGCCGCGCCGGACGGTCAAGCGCGAGGGCCGGACCCGACTGCGCTTCCTGCCGCTGCACCTCGCCCTGGAGGGCTATCTCGCGCTGCACTTCGGCGGCCCGTCGATCGCCTGGGAGGAGTGGTCCGACCGCGCGCTGCGGCGCGGCCTGTCGCCGCGCGCCGAGGAGGCCTACGGCGGCGACCGGGTCCGCGGCCTCGCCGACGCCCTGCGGGTCTTCGAGATCCACCCCGGCCAGTGCGGCCTGCTCGTGTACGTCGCCGACGCGCTCGCCGCGGCCTTCGTCGTCCCGCACCCCGACGACTACCGCGCACTGCACCGCACCCTGCTGCTCGACCTCTACGGCGAGCTGATCCACCACTACGCCCTGCTGTCCGCCCCCGTCCCGGACTTCCGGGCCGATCTGCGCGCGGCCGGCCCGATCAACTCGATCGCCGGGCTGCGCGCGGCCGTCGACGGGCAGGAGCGCGCCTGGGCGGCCTTCCACGACGACACGATGGCCGGCGGGCTGCTGGAGCCGGACTACCGGGCGCACGTGGTCCGCCGGCTGGGCCGCTTCGACCTCGCCCGGTTCCTGCCGGAGTTCCGCCCCAAGCAGGAGAACCACATCGGCGAGGCGATCACCGACGAGCGCGGCCGCCTCGCCTACCTCAAGACCTTCCGCCTCTCCGAGGCGCAGGTCCGGCGCGGCCACCTGCTGGACCGCCTCGCGGCCCACGACTGGCACCTGCCGACGGCCGCCGCCGCACTGGGGCTCACCGAACCCCAGCTCGGCCTGCGCCTCGAAGCCGCCGGCTTCGCCGGCCTGCTGCGCCAGGACGTCCTCGACCACTACCGCCGCGCCGCCCGTCGGTAGGGCGCGTCGGATCCCGGCCGGCCGGCCGGTCGGCCGTGGTGCCGGGGCGGGGGTGGAGGGATGATGGAAGGAGGTTCGTGGAAGGACGGTCGGCGATGACCCGACAGCCGTACCCCACTTTCGGCGGAGGCGTTCACGGCGGCCCCGCCGGGCCCTCCGCGCACCGGTCCCGGGACGGCGGGCTCCGCCGGTAGGGCGGTCGGCGATGCCGAGGGGACCCGGACGTTCGGTGGGCCGCGCCGTGGCCCCGGCGGGGCTGGGCCCCGTGGTCACGGTGGTGCGGGGCGCCGTGATCGCGGTGGTGCTGGGCGCCGTGGTGGCGGCGGCATCGGTGCTGTTCGCGCCCTCGGCGCAGGCGGACGTCTCACTCCGGCTGTCGCCCGACCACGGGACGGCCCGGACGGTGGTGCAGGTCGAGGGGACGGGCTTCCAGGAGTGCCTGCCCGAGACGACGACCGTGGTCTTACTCTGGGACAGCACCGAGCTGGGCCGGCCCCCGATCGAGGCGGACGGCCGGTTCCACGCGTCCTTCAAGGTGCCGGAGAACGCCCGCCCGGCCGCGCACCAGGTCAAGGCCAACTGTCGCGTCATTCCGCTCCCCACCCTCAAGGAGTCCGACGCTCCGAGCCCCGGCGCGCCGAACCTCCGGGCGCCCTTCGACCTGACGGCGGCCGCGACGTTCACCGTCGACCCGGAGGCACCGGAGACGCTGGCGCTCGACCCGGCGAGCGGTCCCGCCGGGCGGGAGTTCACCGCCCACGGCACCGGATTCTTCTGCCCGGCCGACGAGCCCGTCGTGCTGAGCTGGGACGAGCGGGAACTCGGCCGCGTCCGGCCCGCCGACGGCGCCTTCGACCAGCAGGTCACCGCGCCGCCGGACGCCCCGCCGGGCGCCCACCCGGTGGAGGCCTACTGCGGCCCGGCCACGGAGTACGACGCCACCGCGACGTTCACCGTCCTCACGCCCGGCGGGAGCAGCCCGTCGGGCGGGGTGACGCCGGGCGCGGGGCCCGTGCTGAGAGTGGACCCGGGCACCGGACGGCCGGGGCAGCAGGTGGTGCTCACCGGGAGCGGCTTCGCCTGTCGCGGCGCCGACGCCGAGCTGACCTGGAACGACGTCGCGTGGGAGCACGTCACCACCGAGGGCGGCGGGTTCGTCGTGACCATCCGGGTCGCGGACGACGCCCGACCGGGCCACTACCGGCTGCGCGCCGTCTGTTCGACCCTGCCGGGGACGGCCGCCACGACGGAGTTCGAGGTCCTGTCGGCCGGGTCCGGTCCCGGACCGGACACCGGCGGTGGCGGTGGCGGTGGCGGCAGTGGTGGCGGCGGCGGTGGCGGCGGCAACGGCAACGGCGGTGACGGCGGTGACGCGACGCCCACCGCGCTGGTGGTCGGCTCGACGGCCGGCGGCGCCGTGGTACTCGCCGCCCTCGCCGGCACGTATCTGCTCGGCCGGCGTCGGGGGCCGAGGTGGGCGTCGGGACACGTCATCGTCGCCCCGACGGCGGGCGCGCCGACGCTACCGCAGGTCGGCGAGACCGCCGACCCGGCCGGGCCCGGGCGCACCGTCCGGCTGGAGTCCCGGTCGGAGCCCGGCACGCACCGCATCGAGGAGGTGGGCGGCGGGCCGTCCGGCGAGGGGGCGCCGGACGGCGGCACGCCCGTCGAGGAGACGGAGGAGGAAGGGCCATGACCACCGTCACCCTGACCGATCCGGCGACCGCGCGGGAGCTGCTGTTCGGGGCCGAGCCCGGCAGCTCCGTGGACGCGCTCGCCGAGTCCCTGCACGAGCAGGGCACCGTCGGCGCCCTGCTGCACGGCGTCCCCCGGCTGACCGGTGCGGCCGGGCAGGCCGTCGAGCACCAGGTGGCCGCCGCTCTGAACGGGCTGCTGGAGCGGGACCTGTTCGGCTACGCCGCGGCCGGCTGGTCCCGGTACAACGTGCTGACCTCGGCCGCCCGGCGCACCCGGGCCGATCCGGGGTCCGAGGAGGTGGTGGTACTCGCCAACCACTGCATCACCTCGGCCGACCACCCGTGCGTGGATCTGCTGGTCGACGGCACCCCGGTGGGCTCGGTCCGGATGCAACTGATCCTCGCGATCGAGCTGGCGGGCGTGATCGCGGTGATCCGCCGGGCGCGTCTGGTCGAGCTGCGGACCGGGACCTGCACCGTCACCGGGACGCTCCTGGTGGAGGGCCAGAGGATCGCCCAGCGGCACCGCGCCTTCGATCTGCGCGGGGCGGTGCACCTGCGGCACGGGATTCCCCTGCTGCCCGACGAAGCGCCGGAGTCGGGCACGCGGGCGGCCGTGGTCGGGGCCGCGGACGGGGACGCGGACGCGGGCACCGGGTCGGCCGCGCGGACCGAGGCGGCGACCGAGCAGTTGCCGCAGGCCGAGGCGGCCACCGAGCGGCTGCCGTGGACCGGCCACCGGGTCGCGTGACGGACGCCCCGGGGAGGCCGGACCAGCGGCGATGCAGCGGCGGCGGCCGAGGCGGCCCGGGCAGCGCAAGCGGCGGCGCTCAAAAGGTGTGGCAGTGGGGGCCCGGGGACGGCTAGGCTCTGGCCCGATGACGACTCCTTCTCTTCACGAAGTGGGGGTTCGGTCCGCGCAAGGTGAGTGCTGATGAGCCCTCACTCCGCGACCGGTGATCCCCGACTCTCCTTCTGGCTGCACGTGCGCGAGTTCGCCGTGCCGGCCTCGGTCATCGAGACTGCGACGACCCGGCGGCTCGCCGGGGACTGGGCGGGGGCGTGTGCCGCCGCCGGGGTCGACGTCGATCTCGATCTGCGGTCCGCCGCGCACCGCCACGGGCGGGAGACGGCGGACCGGATCCGCGGTGATCTGCGGGCGTTGGCCCCGGACCTGCTGCGCTGGCACCTGCCGCGCGTCGCACCCGACGGGCTGCTGCGGCCCGGGCTGACGGTCTCCCTCGCCCGGTACGGCGAACTGCACCTGGTGGTGCGGACGCCACCGCACCGGGCGAGCGGCGGACAGCGGTTCGGCCTCGCGCTCCGCGACGCGGCCGGACGCCGGTGGCCCGCCCCCGGGCGCCCGCCCGCGCACCCGGCCGACGCCTCCCACCCGCATCCGCGCCCTTCGCCGCGGTTCCGGTTGGACCTGCACCGGCATCTGTGGGACGCGGGCCGCAGCGCTGAACTGCCGTTCCGTTCCGGAGGTCCCGACCGGTGGACCGCCGAGGCCCGGATCCTGCTCCGCGCCGAGGGGCGGCCCGACGGCGTCGGCGCCGTGCGCGTCCGGCTCGGGGCCCACGAGGTGGTCGTGGACACGGGAACCGGCGGGCCGACGGCGCCCGGGAGCTCGCTGCCGGTGCTGCCCGACGCGGCCGCCCGGGTGCCGCCCGATCTGGAGCTGCTCCGGGCCGGGTTGATCGGGCCGGACGCCCTGCATCCGCTGGTCGCCGCGGCCCTGGCCCCCGCCGCCCCCGGCGTCCCCGCCACCGACGGCGCGCCCGGCACCGACCGCGTCCCCACCACCGACCGCGCTCCCGCCCCCGACCGCGGTCCCGACGGGCCGCGCATCGTGCACTGCCGCGGCAGCAGCCACCGGATCGGCCTGGTCGACGGTGTGCTGACCGCTCTCGACCACCACCCGGACGAGATCCGCCGCGAGGAGCTGCTGATGGCCCTCACCGGCACCCCGCTCCCCTGTCTGCAGACCATCGACGACGCCCACCGCCGCCCGGAGAGCCTCGCCGACGTCCGCGCGCGCCTCGACCACGGCGACACCGCCGGCGCGCTGGCCGTCGTCGAGGGCCTGATCGGCGCGGACGCCACGCTGCGCGCCGGAGCACTGCGGGACGCGCTGGCGGCGGCCGCCGAACGGCGGGTCGCGCACGGTCTGTTCCGAGCCGGTCTCGCCGACCCGGCGCCGCACCGCACCGCGCCGTCCCGACCGCGCCCCCAGGGGCTCCGCGGCCATCCGCGCCACGCGAACGGCCGCTGACCCCGCGTTCCCCGACCTTCCCGTCTTGCCCGTCTCCCCCGTCTCCCCCGTCTTGCCCGTCTCCCCCGTCTTGCCCGTCTTGCCCGTCCTGCCCGTCTCCCCCGCCGCGCCCGCGTTCTCCCGCGTCTCCCGCCCGCCCCCTTCTCCCGCGTCTCCCGCC
>JOHN01000111.1 GCA_000719695.1 Streptomyces sp. NRRL F-6131 | reverse complement strand
AGGGCTGGGACTGGGTGGGTTCCGGGACGGTGGGCACCGCGGGGGCGGTCGGCTCCGGGGTGATGATCGTGATCTCCGGTTGCGGCGCCGGGGTGTAGGGCCCGGTGGTCCCGGTGGGTCGGTGGGGTGCGGACGGTGCCGCGGCGGTGGGGGCCGTCGCGCCGCCGCCGGTGCCGCCCGCCGGCGACGTCGGGGCGGGGGCGGTGGTGGTGGCGGACGGGGAGGCCTGGGCGGGGGTGGTCGGGGTGCCGCTCGGGCTGCCGGTGAGGGGCCGGTTGTTGCCCTCGGTGGGCCGCAGGTCGAAGGACTGGACGACGGTGCCGTCCAGGACGTCGCCCATGTAGGCGGTCCAGATCCGGGTGGGGAAGGCACCGCCGTTGATCCGGGCGTAGCCGGCGGTGCCGGCCAGCGGTTCCTTGGCGTGGGTCTTCGGGTTCTCCCGGAAGAGGCCGACGGTGGTGGCGAGTTCGGGGGTGTAGCCGGCGAACCAGGCGGAGAGGTTGGCGTCGGTGGTGCCGGTCTTGCCGGCGGCGGGGCGGCCGAGGGCGAGGGCGGCGGCGCCGGTGCCGCGCGGGCCGACGACGTCGCGCAGGACGTCGGTGACGGCGTCGGCGGTGCCCCGGTCGAGGGCGTCGGAGCCGGGGTGGTCGGGCAGCGTCGGTACGTCGACCGGGCCGGTGCCGGGGGTGACCCGGGCGATTCCGGCCACCGACCAGGGCCGGTGGGCCTCGCCGTGGTTGGCGAGGGCGGCGTAGACGCCGGCCAGGTCGAGGGCGCTGGGGGTGGCGGTGCCGAGGGTCATCGAGGTGTTGGCCGGGTCCATGCCGGGCACGTCGGCGGGGATGCCGAGCCGGACGGCGGTCTCCCGGACGTGGGCGAGTCCGGCGTCCACGCCCTCCTGCGCGTACACCGAGTTGACGGACTTGACCATGGCCTGGCGCAGGGTGATGGACCCGTGGTCGACGTCGTCCTCGTTGGGCGGCGCGTAGGGGGTGGGGCCGTCGGTGACGGGGCGTTCGCTGGTGCCGTCGTAGCGGGTCTCGGTGGTGATGCGGAGGCCGTCGGAGCTGCTGCCGCGGGGGGAGGTGAGGCCGGCGGCGAGGTCGATCGGCTTGAAGGTGGAGCCGATCTGGTTGTCCTGGCGCAGCGCGTCGTTGTAGGGCTGTTTGGCGTGTAGTCGGGTCCGCCGTAGACGGCGACGACGCGGCCGGTGGCGGGTTCGACGGAGGCGCCGGCGACCCGGACGTCGGTGTCGGTGGAGGGCCGGGCGGCGGGGTCGAGTTCGGCGGTGAGTTCGTCGTGGACGGCGCGGGCGAAGGCGTCCTGCTTGTCCTGGTCGAAGGTGGTGGTGATGCGCCAGCCGCCGGCCTTGAGGGTGGCGGAGTCGAGGATGCGGTTGGTGACGAGGTAGTCGTCGGCGACGCCGACCAGGTAGCCGGCCTGGCCGGACAGGCCGGTGGCGGGCTGGGGGTCGATCGGGTCGGGGAAGGTGGTGGCGGCGCGGTCGGTGGCGCTGAGGAAGCCGAGCTGGACCATGCCGTCGAGGGTGTAGTGCCAACGGGCGAGGGCCCGGTCGCGGTTGGCGGGGGTGGCGGTCTTGACGTCGTAGGCGCTGGGTGCCTGGAGCAGGGCGGCGAGGTAGGCGCTCTGCGGGAGGGTGAGTTCGGAGACGTCGACGCCGTAGTAGGCGCGGGCGGCGCTCTGGATGCCGTAGGCGCCGCGGCCGAAGTAGCTGGTGTTGAGGTAGCCGGCGAGGATCTCGTCCTTGTCGCGCTGCTGGTCGACCTTGAGGGCGATGAGGAGTTCGCGGCCCTTGCGTTCGATGGTCCGGCTCTGGGTGAGGTAGTAGTTCTTGACGTACTGCTGGGTGATGGTGGAGCCGCCCTGCATGCCCTTGCCGGTCAGGCTGTTCCAGCCGGCCCTGACCATGCCCTTCAGGTCGATGCCGCGGTTCTGGTAGAAGGTGCGGTCCTCGGCGGAGACGACGGCCTGCCGGGTGTTGACGGGGATCCGCTCGATGGCGACGTCGGTGCGGTTGACGCTGCCGGTGCGGGCGATCTCGGTGACGCCGTCGGCGTAGAGGTAGACGTTGCTCTGCGCGACCGCCTGGGCGTTGGGGTCGGGCAGCGGGACGATGACGTAGAGCACCGCGAAGGCGCCGACGGCGCTCAGCAGCACGACGAGCACGGCGCCGAGCGAGACCCGCCAGGTGGGCAGCAGCCGCCGCCGGAACGGCAGGGCGCGGCGCGCCTCGCGGCGGGCGGCCCGTCTGGCCCGGCTGCGGGTGCTCAAGGTCATGCCGAGATTATGTGCTATTTGACAGCGGATCAGGCGGTGGGGCGGGGTCGGTCCGACGGGTGAAAAACCGGGTGCGCCCCGGATGTCGCGGCGGTACGGTGAAAGGTGCAAACGACATAGCGCACCCACTTCGGGCTCCGGCCCGGTGCAGCTCCGCCCGCCAGGCCCGGCACCCCCCGGGGTCGGCGGTCGGAGCCGGTCCGGCATGCGCTCCCGCGGCAGGGGCTTCCCTGTGCCGCTATTTGTCGACAAGGAGACAATATGCAGAAGGCTGAGCTCCACCCCCCTGATCCCACCGGCGACGCACCCGGTGCCCGGCACCCGGGCACCGCCCCGCACCCGGGCACCGCCCCGCACCCGGACGCCGCCCCGCACCCGGACGCCGTGCCGCGTCCGGGTGCCGTGCCGCAGGCGACGGACGCGCTGCGCCTCTACGCGGCCGTCGTCCGCGGCGCGTTCCGGCGCTTCTCCACCTACCGGGCCGCCAGTCTGGCCGGCGCCTTCACCAACACCGTCTTCGGCTTCATCCTCGCCTCCACCTTCCTCGCCCTCTGGCACGCCCGCCCCGGCCTCGGCGGCTACGACGAGGTCACCGCCGTCACCTACATCTGGGTCAGCCAGGGGCTGCTGGTCACCGTCGCCGTCATGGGCGGCGGCTTCCAGGACGACGTCCAGGAACGGTTCCGCAGCGGCGACATCGCCATCGACCTCTACCGCCCGGTGGACTTCCAGGGCTGGTGGCTGGCCACCGACCTCGGCCGGGCCGGCTTCCACCTGCTCGCCCGGGGCGTGCCGCCGGTGCTGGTCGGCGCCCTGGTCTTCCGCGTCCGGCTGCCCGAACACCCGCTGACCTGGGTGGTGTTCCTGCTCGCCACCCTGCTCGCGGTGGTGGTCAGCTTCGGGGTGCGCTTCCTCGTCTCGCTCACCGGCTTCTGGCTGCAGGACTCGGAGGGCGTGCGCTCGGTGACGCTGGTGGTCTCGATGTTCTTCTCCGGCATGCTGCTGCCGCTCGCGCTCTTCCCCGGGTGGCTCGGCGAACTCGCCCCGCTGCTGCCCTGGGCGGCCCTGGTCAAGGTGCCCACCGACGTCTTCCTGGAGCGCGCCACCGGCACCGGACTGCTCGGCGCGCTCGGCTTCCAGCTCGCCTGGGCCGTCGTCCTGCTCGCCGCCGGCCGCCTGCTCCAGCTGCTGGCGACCCGCAAGGTGGTGGTCCAGGGTGGCTGACCAGGCCGTCGTGACCCGGGCGCCGCACACCGCCGTCACCCGTGAGTCGCCCGTCGCCCGGACGGCGTGGGCGGTGCGCTCCTGGTGGCTCGCCGCCGCCATGTGGACCAGGGCGATCATGTCCTACCGGGCGTCGTTCGTGATGATGCTCTGCGCCAACGTCGTGGTCACCTTCCTCGACTTCGTGGTGGTCGTCCTGATGTTCCGGCACACCGACACGCTCGGCGGCTGGACCCTGCCCGAGCTCGGTTTCCTCTACGGCACCTCGGCGCTGGCGCTCGGCCTGGCGAACCTCTTCGTCGGCTCGATCGACGCCCTCGGCGAGCGGATCCGCACCGGCACGCTCGACATCATGCTGGTCCGGCCCGCCCCCGCGCTCGCCCAGCTCTGCGCCGAGCGGTTCTCGCTGCGCCGGCTCGGCCGGCCCGCCCAGGCGGTGGCCGTGCTGCTCTGGTCGCTGGCCGTGCTGGACGTCCGCTGGACCTGGGACCGGGTCCTGCTGCTGCCCGTCCTGGTGGTCTGCGGCACCCTCATCTTCGCCGCGGTCTTCATCGGCTTCGCCAGCCTCCAGTTCTGGTGGGGCGAGGCCAAGGAGCTGCAGAACTCCTTCACCTACGGCGGCGCGACCGTGCTGCAGTACCCGCCGACCGTGTTCGCCAAGGAACTGGTCGCCGGCACCGTCTTCGGCGTGCCGCTGGCCTTCGTCAACTGGCTGCCCGCGCTGCGGATCCTCGACCGGCCCGACCCGCTGGGCCTGCCCGCCGCGTTCCAGTACGCCTCGCCGCTCGCCGCCGTCCTCTCCCTGGCCGCGGCCGGCCTGGCCTGGCGCGCCGGACTGCGCGCCTACCGCGGCGCCGGCGGCTGACCCCCTCCCCCCGACCCTGAGGAAGCACCATGGCACTGATCGAACTCGACGACGTCCGCCGCACCTTCACCGTCCGCGCCAAGACCGGCCGGCTGCGGCGGGAGAAGCGCGAGGTGCGCGCCGTCGACGGCCTGACCTTCACCGTCGAGGCCGGCGAGTGCGTCGGCTACATCGGCCCCAACGGCGCCGGCAAGTCCACCACCATCAAGATGCTCACCGGCATCCTCGTCCCCACCGCCGGGCGGCTGCGGGTCGCCGGCGTCGACCCGGCCCGCGAACGCGTCGCCCTCGCCCGGCGGATCGGCGTCGTCTTCGGCCAGCGCACCACCCTCTGGTGGGACCTCCCGCTGCGGGACTCCTACGAACTGGCCCGCCGGCTCTACCGGATCCCCGACCACCGATATCGCGCCAACCTGGAACGCTGCGTCGACCTGCTCGACCTGGGCGCGCTGCTCGACACGCCCGTCCGCCAGCTCTCGCTCGGCCAGCGGATGCGCGGCGACCTCGCCGCCGCCCTGCTGCACGACCCGCGGGTGCTGTACCTCGACGAGCCGACCATCGGCCTGGACGTGGTCAGCAAGGGCAAGGTGCGGGAGTTCCTGCGCGAGGTCAACCGCGAGCGCGGCACCACCGTGCTGCTCACCACCCACGACCTCACCGACATCGAGCAGCTCTGCGACCGGGTCATGGTGATCGACCACGGCCGGGTGGTGTACGACGGCGGGCTGGAGGGTCTGCACGCGGTCGGCGACAGCGAGCGGACCCTGGTCGTCGACCTGGCCGGGACCCACCCGCCGATCGAGGTGCCCGGCGCCCGGGTGGTCCGGGTCGAGGGCCCGCGCCAGTGGCTGGCCTTCCCCGCGCAGCAGAGCGCCGCCCCGGTGGTGGCCGCCGTCGCCGCCCGCTACCCGCTGGTCGACCTGTCGGTGCGGGAGCCGGCGATCGAGGACGTGATCGCCCGGATGTACGCCGAGGTCGCCATCGGCTGAGCGTGCGCCGCCCGGCCGGGCGTTCGATCCGGCTCGCTCGTGCGGGTGGTGCACGTGACCCCGCGGCGCGCCGCCGAGTTGACCTTTCGTCGCTCGGCGACGCGCCGCCCCACCCGCTCCGCGGAGGGCGCGCCCGGCCGGGCGGAAACCGTTCGGCGACCCGCGCACCGGAGGGCAGCGCCCGATGACCGTACCCGACGTGACCGTGGTGATCGCGGTCTACAACACCATGCCGTACCTGACCGCCTGCCTGGATTCGCTGGTCCGGCAGACGGTCGGGCACGCGCGCATGGAGGTGGTCGCGGTCGACGACGGCTCCACGGACGGCGGCGGCGAACTGCTCGACCGCTACGCGGCCCGCCACCCCGGCCTGTTCCACGTCGTCCACCAGGCCAACTCCGGCGGCCCGGCCGCCCCGACCAACCGCGGTCTGGCGCTCGCCCGCGGCCGGTACGTGCTCTTCCTCGGCGCCGACGACTGGCTCGGCGACGAGGCGCTGGAGCGGATGGTGACCTCCGCCGACGCCTGGCGGTCGGACGTCCTGATCCCCAAGCAGGTCGGGGTCAACGGGCGGCTGGTCCCGCAGGGCATCTTCGACACCACCGCCGCCTCGGTCGGTTTCGAGGACTCCGCGCTGGCCTGGGCGCTCGCCGACACCAAGCTGTTCCGGCTCGACCTGATCCGGCGGCACAACCTGGCGCGCAAGGAGGAGCTCAAGGTCTACTCCGACCAGCCCTTCACCCTCGCCGCCTGCCTGCGGGCCCGCCGGATCTCCGTCCTCGCCGACTACGACCACTACTTCCTGGTGCTGCGCGAGGACCGCGGCAACGTCACCCAGCGGGCCGGTGCGCTGGACCGGGTCCGGGGCGTCGCGGCGGTGCAGTGGGTGGCCGCCGAGCTGGCCGCCCCCGGCGGGCAGCTGGACGCGATCAAGGCCCGGCACTTCGGGTGGGAGGTGCCGCAGCTGCTCCGGGCCGACCTGCTGACCCTCGACGCCCCGTTGCGGGAGGAGGTCTGCGCCGGGGTCGGCGAACTCGTCCGGCAGTTCGACGCCCGCGCGGTGTACCACCGGCTCGCCGTGCCCGACCGGGTGCGGCTGGAGCTGGCCGCCACCGGGCGGTACGACGCGCTGTACGAGCTGATCGGGGACGAGGCGGAGCACGGTGCACCGCCGGTCGTGACCGAGACCGGCGCGGACGGGGTCCGTCGGCGGTACGCGGGCTACCGGGTGTTCCGGGACGGCGCGGCGGGGCTCGCGGACGAACTGTTCCTGCTGGGGGAGGAACCGCTGGTGGAAGAGCCGTTGATGCAAGATCCGTCGGGGGAGCAGCCGTCGGCCGGCGGGGACTCCGGGCCGCCGTCGCCCACCCTGGTGCAGCAGCTCTGGCGCGGCGCGGTGCCCGCCCAGGTGCGCCGCCGACTGCGCCGCCACCCGGCCTGGCGCCGGCTCGCCGACGCGGTGGCCGCCGGCGCGGTGAAGGGAGACCGCCGATGAGTCCGCTCGACATCTGCGTGGTGGGCCTCGGCAAGCTCGGCCTGCCGCTCGCCGTCCAGTTCGCCGCCAAGGGCCACCGGGTGACCGGGGCCGACGTCGCCGCGCCGGTCGTCGAGGCGGTGAACCAGGGCCGGCCGCCGTTCCCCCGGGAGGCCGGCCTGGACGAGGCGCTCAAGCGGGTGGTCGCCGACGGGCGGCTGCGCGCCACCACCGACACCACCGCCGCGGCGGCCGGCGCCGAGGCGGTCGTCCTGGTCGTCCCGCTGGTCACCGCCGCCGACGGCACGCCCGACTTCACCCTGCTCGACGCCGCCACCGACGCGGTGGCGGCCGGGCTGCGCCGGGGCGCGCTGGTCAGCTACGAGACCACCCTGCCGGTGGGCGTCACCCGGGGCCGCTGGGCGCCACGCCTGGCGGCCGGCTCGGGGCTGACCGCGGGCCGGGACTTCGCCCTGGTCTTCAGCCCGGAGCGGGTCCGCACCGGCCGGGTCTTCGCCGACCTGCGGCGCTACCCCAAGCTGGTCGGCGGGACCGACCCGGCCGCCACCCGCCGGGGCGCCGAGTTCTACCGGGCGGTACTGGACTTCGACCCCCGCCCCGACCTCGCGGCGCTGGGCCGGCCCAACGGCGTGTGGGAGCTGGAGTCCGCCGAGGCGGCGGAGTTCGCCAAGCTCGCCGAGACCACCTACCGGGACGTCAACATCGCGCTGGCCAACCAGTTCGCCCGGTACGCGGACCGGATCGGGGTGGACTTCGCCGCCGTCGCCGACGCCTGCAACTCGCAGCCGTTCAGCCATCTGCACCGGCCGGGCGTCGCCGTCGGCGGGCACTGCATCCCGGTCTACCCGCGGCTCTACCTGTGGAACGACCCCTCGGCGACGGTGGTCAGGGCGGCGCGGGAGGCCAACCTGGAGATGCCCGGGTACGCGGTCGGGGTGCTGGACGGCGCGCTGGAGGGCGGGCTGGCCGGGCAGGGCGTGCTGGTGCTCGGCGCCGCGTACCGGGGCGGGGTCAAGGAGACCGCGTACTCGGGGGTGTTCCCGCTGGTGGAGGCGGTGCGCGCGGCCGGTGCCCGGCCGTACGTGGCCGATCCGCTCTACCCGGCCGAGGAACTGACGGCCCTGGGCCTGCCCGCCCACCGGGGCGAGCCGGTGGTGGCGGCGGTGCTGCAGGCGGACCACCCGGAGTACCGGGAGCTGGCGCCGGCCGACCTGCCGGGCGTCCGGGTGCTGCTGGACGGCCGGCGGTGCACCGACCCGGCACGCTGGGCGGGCGTGGCCGGGGTGCGCCGGATCGTGCTCGGGGGCGCCTGAGCTCGGCGCGCACCCGACCTGCGGTCCGCACCCGACCTGCGGTCCGCGCCCGAGTTCGGTGCCCGCGCCGCCGGTCGGTGCCGGGTGCGGGCCGGGTGCGGACCGGTGGTCCGGCGCGCGATCGGTGGGCGCGCCGTCCGTTCGCGCCGGGCAGCGGGCAGACTGGCGGGGTGAGCGACGAAGCCTTCAGCGGGACCGGCCCCGGGATGCGGTTCACCGCGGCCGACGAGGAGAAGAGACGCGGCGTCCGCCGGATGAAGACCATCGCGACCGGCCTGCTGGCCTTCGCGACCCTGGTCTTCGCCCTGGCCACCTGGGCGAAGGCGGCCGGCGCCGGCGCCTGGGCCGGCTACCTGGCCGCCGCCGCCGAGGCCGGCATGGTCGGCGCGCTGGCCGACTGGTTCGCGGTGACCGCGCTGTTCCGGCGCCCCTTCGGCCTGCCCATCCCGCACACCGCGATCATCCCGACCAAGAAGGACGCCTTCGGCCGGTCGCTCGGCGACTTCGTCGGCGAGAACTTCCTCTCCGGCCGGGTGGTGCGCGAGCGGCTCGCCGCGCTGGGCATCGCCCGGCGGCTGGGCGAGTGGCTGGCCGCGCCGGGCAGCGCCGAGCGGGTCACCAAGGAGGCCTCGGCGGCGTTGCGCGGCGTGCTGGCGGTGCTCCGCGACGACGACGTGAAGGCGGTCGTCGCCGAGGCGGTGACCCGGCGGGCCGCCGCCACCTCGGTCGCCGAACCGGCCGGCCGGATGCTCGGCAAGGTGGTCGCGGACGGCGGCCACCACGGGGTGGTCGACCTGGTCGCGGTCCGGGCCCACGACTGGCTGACCGAGAACCACGCCGAGGTGGTCCAGCGGGTCACCCAGAAGACCCCCGGCTGGACCCCGAAGTTCCTCGACCACCAGGTCGGCGAGCGGGTCTACAAGGAGCTGATGCGGTTCGTCACCGACATCCGGGACGACCAGGAGCACCCGGCGCGCGGGGCGATCGACAACTTCCTCGCCGACTTCGCCACCGAGCTGCAGACCGACCCGGAGACCATCGCCCGGGTCGAGCGGGCCAAGGGCGAACTGCTCGCCCGGCCCGAGGTGCAGGAGCTGATCGCCTCCACCTGGGCCGCCGTCCGCTCGCTGGTGCTGAACGCCGCCGAGGACGAGGACAGCGAGCTGCGCCGGCGCATCCGCGAGGGCGTGCGGACCTTCGGCACCCGCCTCGCCACCGATCCCAAGCTCCAGGCCAAGGCGGACGGCTGGCTGCAGGACGCCGCCCAGTACCTGGTCGAGACCTACCGCGCCGAGATCACCTCGCTGATCTCCGAGACGGTGGCGGGCTGGGACGCCGACGACGCCTCGCGCAAGATCGAGGCCAACGTCGGCCGGGACCTCCAGTTCATCCGGATCAACGGCACGGTGGTCGGCGCGCTCGCCGGACTGCTGATCCACTCGGTGGCGGTCGCGCTCGGCGGCTGAGACGCCGGAGCGTCTCCAATCGCAGCTTGAGACGGGCCCCCGAACCGGCTTCCACCTGCGCGAACGCGCCCGGCGGCGGGCGGAGACGGGGTGAGACGGCCGGTGGTGGTGCGGGGGCCCCGGCGGCGTGCGCCAGAGTTGCTGCCGCCGGGGGAGCCCGGCACGACACCACCGAGCGACGAACCCGACGGAGACATGCCCGTGAACATCAGGAAGCGCGCCAGGACGCTGGCCGGCGCCGCCGCACTCGCCACCGCCGCCACCGTCTTCGTCGGCGTCCCGGCGGCCCACGCCGACGGTCCCGACAGCTGCCAGATGCGCGACTACTACAACCCGGCGATCGGCATGACCAAGTCGATCCCGCACGTGACGCTGCGTCGGGGCAGCTCCGGCACCCTCTGCGTCGGCATGGTGCAGTTCGCCATCGACAACCTGTACGGTCGCGCCTTCGGCGACCCGGCCGGCCGGTACCCGCTGGCGACCGACAACATCTACGGTGCGCAGACCGAGGCCTGGGTGCGCCGGTTCCAGAGCGACTACCGCTGGTGCGCCGGTGACGTGGACGGCGTGGCCGGTCCGAACACCCTGAGCTGCCTGGCGCACCTCTCGGCCTTCTGAGGTCCGTCGCAGGAGGTTCCTGCGAGGGTCGGCGGTGAGGTGGCAGGCGGGGATCCCGCCGGGGCCGGCGGGACGGGCGGTGCGGTGGGCGATGCGGCGGGCGGCACGGGGGTGTGCCCGCCTTATCCTTGCCAGCACCGCCCGGTACGCGCGTAGAGGTGTGCGCGGCGCGGCGGCTCGTCGAGGCAGAGGAAGAAAGGGCACCACCGTGGTCCAGCCGGACGGAAGTCGGATCGGAACCCCCAACAGCACGCCCGCGGAGTCCGCGGACCGCTCCATCGAGGCGTTCATCGCCGCGATGCCCAAGGCGGAACTGCACGTGCACCACGTCGGATCGGCCTCGCCCCGGGTGGTCGCCGAACTGGCCGCCCGTCACGCGGGCCGGACGAAGGTGCCCGTCGACCCGGCGGCCCTCGCCGAGTACTTCACCTTCACCGACTTCGCGCACTTCATCGAGGTCTACCTGAGTGTCGTGGACCTCGTCCGGGACGCCGAGGACGTCCGTGCCCTGACCTTCGGCGTGGCCGAGGACATGGCCCGGCAGAACATCCGCTACGCCGAGCTGACCGTCACGCCGTACTCCTCGGTCAGCCGGGGCATCCCCGACGTCGCCTTCATGGAGGCCATCGAGGACGCCCGCCACCGCGCCGAGAAGGAGCTCGGCGTGGTGCTCCGCTGGTGCTTCGACATCCCCGGCGAGGCCGGTCTGGCGTCCGCCGAGGAGACCGCCCGGCTCGCCGTCGACCTGGCGCCCGAGGGGCTGGTCAGCTTCGGCCTCGGCGGTCCCGAGATCGGTGTCCCGCGCCCGCAGTTCAAGCCGTACTTCGACCGGGCGCGGGCGGCCGGCCTGCGCAGCGTCCCGCACGCGGGCGAGACCACCGGGCCGGAGACGGTCTGGGACGCGCTGCGGGTGCTCGGTGCCGAGCGGATCGGCCACGGCACCCAGGCGGTCAAGGACCCGGCGCTGCTGGACCACCTGGGCGAGCACCGGATCCCGCTGGAGGTCTGCCCGACCTCCAACATCGCCACCCGCGCGGTGGAGCGGATCGAGGACCACCCGATCAAGCGGATGGTCGACGCGGGCCTGCTGGTGACCGTCAACAGCGACGACCCGCCGATGTTCGGCACCGACCTCAACACCGAGTACGCGGTGGCGGCGCGACTGCTCGACCTGGACGAGGCCGGGGTGGCCGCGCTGGCGAAGAACGCGGTGGAGGCGTCCTTCCTCGACGGCGCGGGCAAGGCCCGGCTGGCCGGCGAGATCGACGCCCACCTGGCGCGGTGGCGCCAGGCCTGACCTGCGCGCCTTCCTGTACCTCCGGGGCCCTGTCGGCAGCTGCCGACAGGGCCCTTCGGCGTCCCCGGCCGGTGCGTTCCCGGCGGTGGCGCCATTCACTCGTTCGAGTGGCGCCATCGAGTGGCGCCAAATCACTCGACATGGCGCCACGATCGTGCCATGCTCTTGGCCATGGACCTCACGCCGTACGTCGACAACCTCCGGCACGAGCTCGCGGTGGCCGCGGGCGCGGGCGGGGACGAAGCGCGCGCTCTGGCCGAGCGCCTGACCCTGCCGCTGGAGTCGGCCACCCGGCTCACCCTGCTGAACGCGCTCTCCGCCGCGATGGGGGAGGTGACCAGGGAGCTGGCCCCCGGCTCGGTGGACGTCCGGCTGCGGGGGCTGGATCCGGAGTTCGTGGTCACCGCGCCGCCGGTCGCCACGCCGTTCCACGGAGCGGAGCCGACCGGTCCGGGGGCGGTGGCGCCGCCGGTGGCGCCACCCGTGGTGCCGCCCGCCGGGGCCGGGGAGGGGGAGGACGGCGCCACCGCCCGGATCAACTTCCGGCTGCCCGGTCACCTCAAGGCCCGGGTCGAGGAGGCCGCCGGGCAGGAGGGCCTCTCGGTCAACGCCTGGCTGGTCCGGGCCGTCGCCGCCGCGCTGGAGCCGGGCGCACCCGCCCGGCCCGCGACGCGGACCGGCCACGGGGTCGGCCAGGGCTTCACCGGCTGGGTCCGCTAGCCCGGGGCCCCGCCCCCTGCCTCCCCGCTTTCCCGCTCATCCGTCAGTCACCCCTTTCACCTGCGAAAACGCAGCACAGAGCCACAAGGACGGAACAGCCATGCCTTCTTTCGACACCCCGGACCCGATCCGCGCCACCCTGCGGTTCGACATCGGCGCGGTCCGGATCGCGGCCGCCAAGCGCACCGACACCGTGGTCGAGGTCCGCCCCACCGACCCCGGCGCCGAGCTGGACGTCCGGCTCGCCGAGCAGACCAAGGTCTCCTGCGTCGACGGCGTCCTGGTCGTCAAGGCCCCGAAGAAGCGTGCGATCTTCGGCCGGACGGGGTCGATCGACATCACCGTCGAGCTGCCGGTCGGCTCCTCGGTCGACGCCGACGCACCGATGGGCGACTTCCGGCTGGAGGGCGTCCTCGGCGACTGCCGGATCAAGACCTCGGTCGGCCGGATCCGGATCGACGAGGCGGCCGGCGTCGACCTGAGGAGCGACCACGGGGACGTCCGGCTGGGGCGGGCCGAGGGGGACGCCGAGGTGTCGTCCTCCGGCCGGATCGAGATCGGCACCGTCGGCGGCGCGCTGACGGTCAAGAACCTCAACGGCGAGACCGTCGTCGGGGAGGTCGGCGGCGAACTCAGGGCCGGCTCCTCCAACGGTGCGATCACCGTCGGCACCGCACTGGCCGGCGCCGACGTCCGGTCCGCCAACGGCGGCCTGCGGATCGGCGAGCTGGTCCGCGGTCGCGCCGTCCTGGAGACCGCCATCGGCTCCGTCGAGGTCGGCATCGCCGAGGGCACCGCGGCCTGGCTCGACGTGCACACCCAGGTCGGCGGGGTCCGGAACGCGCTGGCGTCCTCGGACGCGCCCGGCGACGCCGGGGAGAAGGTCGAGGTGAAGGCCCGTACGCAGCTCGGGGACATCGTGATCCGGCGCGCCTGACTCCCGCGGCCGCCCGGACGGGGGGCGGCCGCGGGGCCGGGGGAGCGGGGGATGCG
>JOHN01000110.1 GCA_000719695.1 Streptomyces sp. NRRL F-6131 | reverse complement strand
CCTGCGGGCCCACCCGTCCGTGCCGCCCTGCCCCCGGGTGCCCCTCCCAGGGGCACCCGGGCCCGCCCCTGGCTCGCTCCTCGCTCCTCGCCCCGGCGCCCCTGGCCCGGCCCTCGCCCCCGGCCGCCCCTGCGCCGGGCCCGATCCTCGTCCGGGCCCTTCCGGCCGAGTCCGGGTCGGCGCCTCACCCGCGTCCGGGTCTGCGCCTCACCCGAACTCGGGCCTCGCCCGGGATCCCGCCCTCGGGCGTCGCCCCGTCGCCCCGGGCCGTCAGCGGGTCGCCATGGCCGGTAGCGGCTGCCAGTTGACGGGGACGTTCCGCATGATCAGAGCGCAGTCCGGCGTCGCGCTCCCCGGGGCGAAGCGGTCCGCGGCGTCGAAGAAGCTCGACGTGGCCTCGCACAACCGCGCCGGCTCCAGGTCCCAGGCGTCGGTGTGCAGTTCCATGCCGTCCAGGTGCCCGCCGGACCGGGTCTCGGAGAAGCTCTTCGACCCGTTCCGGAAGAACTGCGAGGCCTCGGCGAGGTCGGCGAAGAGCTCGCTGCCGTGCAGCTCCTCGACGGGCTCGACGGTGACGTCGACGCGTACGTCGCCGTCCCGCGTGGCGAACGCGACCCGTACCTGGTCCGGGGTCTCGTCCACCGCGAAGTCCGCGCGGCCGTACTCGCCGGGGAAGATCCGGCCCCCGACCCAGGCGTTGAGCCGGGAGGCGGTGTCCCGCCGGGGTATGTAGACGCCGCTCTCGACGCCGCCCGGCCCGTCCCACTCGACGGCTATCCGGTGGGCCGCGTTCTCGCTCCGCAGCCCGAAGGCCTCGGGTGCCCAGGTGGGCCGGACCTGCCCGATCCGGAGCAGGCAGACGCCGGCGACGGCGTGACCGCGCACCAGCTGCGGCCGGAGCCCCTCGGGCAGCAGACGGGCCACGGCCTCCGGGTCGACCCGGTAGTTCACCAGCAGCCGCCGCTCGATGACGGAAGCGAGACGTGGTGGCCTCATGACTTCATCGACTCCTTCGACTCCATCGACTCGTTCGACGTGCTTGGCTTCTCCGACCCGCTCGACTCCTCGGAACCGTTCGGCCCGTCGGACGCGGCCTGGCGCCAGGCGGTATGCCGCAGCAGGATCTGCTCGGGGCAGACGGTGCTGAGGAACCGGCCGACGGAGATCGCCAGGCGCTCCTCGGCGAGGGCGTAGAGGATCCGGTTGCCGTCCCGGCGTTCGGTGATCAGCCCGGCCGCCTTGAGCACCCCGAGGTGCCGGGAGACCGAGGGCGCGCTGATCGCGAACCTGCTCGCGATCCGGCCCGCCGGGAGTTCGCCCTCCCTGAGGTCCTCGAGGATCTGGCGCCGCGTCGGATCGGCGAGCGCCCGGAACACTCCGGAGTCGTCCTGCGCATCTGTCATGGCATGTATTTAGCACCTTCGCTAAATTGCTAACAAGTCCCCGCCGTCCGGGTCCGCCGCTCCGGGGCCCGCTGTCGGCCGCTGCCCTCAGTGCGGGGCGGTCGGCTGCCAGAGGCACCCGCAGTCCGGGTGGCCCTTGAGGCGCAGGCGTCGGGGCATCCCGTCGACGGCCGAGACCTCGCACCAGCCGTCCACGCTGGGCGGGCGCCCGCCGTCCAGGAAGACCTGGACGTGCAGTGCGGCCAGCCCGGCGACCGAGGTCGCGAGCGCGACGTCGCAGGCCGGTGTCGGGGCCCGCCCCGAGCCGCCCTCGGCGAGCTGGGCGAGGATCCTCGGCCAGGCGGCGTCCTCGTCCTCCCGGGCCAGGACCAGGCAGTGGCCGCAGGCGGACACCCCCGGCACGACCAGGGGCCCGACCACCCCGTACTCCTCGACCACGCCGACGTACAGGTGGGGGACGCCGGCCCGGAGCAGCTCGCGGGCCTGCGGCGTGCCGCCGGCGAAGGCCGCGCTGCCGTCCCGCGGCGCCAGCACCACCAGGTCGGGCAGCCCCGGTCTCGGTCGTCGGTCGCGCTGGGCCGGGCGCCGGGCGGCGGCCCGGTCGACCGCCTCGCGGGCGGCGGTGGCGCGGACCCGGCCGACGTCGACGGGCGGCAGTCCGGCGGGGGAGCAGTCGCCGGGCGTGACCCGGCCGGAGTCGACCACGCCGACCGTGCCGATGCCGCCCGCCGCGAGGACGGCGCCGACGGCCGCCCCGATCCGGCCGGCCCCGCGGACCTCCACCGCGTGGTCGGGCCGCCGGGCCAGGACGGCGGGCGCGGCGCCGGGGCTGGAGTGGATCAGTGACAGCGAGGCGAGGTCCGGGCCGAGCAGCTCCCGGTGCGGCTGGGGGAAGCGGGCCAGGGCGCGGTCGGCGGCCTCGGCGTCGTCGAGCACCCCGGCCTCCTCCAGGAGGTCGAGCAGCGAGTCGGCCGGGTCGCGCCCGAAGCCGATCCGCTCGCCCTCGGCGAGCAGGGCGGGGCGGTCGCGCGTGCCGTCGACGAGGTCGAGGAACTCGCGCAGCGCCTTGTCGGCGGCGTTCGCGAGCACCCCCGCGTGCTGGGGGACGGTACCGAACTGCAGGGTGTCCGAGTCCCGCCAGCTGCGGGAGAGGGCGGGCTTGAGGGCGAGGCGCACGATGGGTTTCCTTCCGGTCGTTTCCGGACGACTGGCGGCAGCATGCCCGATCGGGGCGGCTTGGTGCGCTGCGTTGTCCACAGGCGCGGGCCGATGATCAGATGATCCGTTCGCATACCCTGTGGATAACTTGGCGTCCGGTCCGAGGTCGGCTTCCGGACACCTTCCGTCGGCCTTTCGTTCCCGATCGCTCCACGAAACATTTCGGCCATGGCAGCGGACTTCTGTCAGGGGTAGCGGGTAACGTCGTGTGCCATGGCAGCCGAACGGGACTCCCATCCCTCGGCGTCGCCTCGGCGTGCCCGTGCAGCGTCCGGGTCGCAAGTGGCGGCGCCGAGTACGCGTGGGCGTCCGGAGCAGCAATCCCCGGACCAGCAGCCGGGGGCCGCGCGGGAGTCGTTCGACCGCTCCCGGGTGGAGGTGCGGCGCAGCGCCCGTCGCAGTCGGACGGTGTCCGCCTACCGCGAGGGCGATCGCACGATCGTGCTGATCCCGGCCCGGATGTCGCACGCGGAGGAGCAGCGCTGGGTCGCGCAGATGCTGGAGAAGCTGGCCGCGCAGGAGAGCCGCCGGGTGCTCGGGGACGACGCGCTGGTGGCCCGGGCACGGGAGCTCTCGGGAGCCTATCTGGGCGGTCGTGCCCAGCCCGCCCAGGTCCGCTGGGTGACGAATCAGAATTCGCGCTGGGGCTCGTGCACCCCGAGCGAGCGGACGATCCGGCTCTCGCACCGCCTGCAGGGGATGCCGGAGTACGTGGTCGACTACGTGCTGCTGCACGAGCTGGCGCATCTGCTGGTGCCGGACCACGGCCCGGACTTCTGGGCGCTGCTGGAGGCGTATCCGCGGACGGAGCGGGCGCGGGGCTATCTGGAGGGTGTGGTCTCGGCGGCCCGGCTGCCGCACATCCCGGGGGCCCGGCACGCCGATCCGGTGGAGCCGGGTCCGGCGGAGTCCTGCGGCTGAGCGGTGGTCGGCGCACACCGGTCGGCGTCAGGAAGAACGAGGAACGGACGAACGAGGAACGGAAGAACGAAGAACGGAAGAACGTGAAGAGGGGCGCGGGCCGCCATCGCCCGCGCCCCTCCTGCTGTCCGGGCGCCCCCGAACGCCTCAGCCGGTGAGTTCGCGGGCCCGCGCCACCAGGTCGCGCACGGAGCGGTCGGTGAGCTCCGGGAGGCGGTCGTAGTCGAACCAGCGCAGGTCGAGCGACTCCTCGCTGATCAGCGCCCGGGCGCCGGGCGGGGCCACCGCGATGTACTGGACGTCGAGGTGGGTGTTCTCCGGCCGGTCCTTGCCGGCGCAGCGGACCTGGTGGCGGTCGAGCTTGACCGGGACGGGCACGCCGTCGCGGGTGAGGAGGGCGAGGTCGGGGATCCCGGACTCCTCGGTGGCCTCCCGCAGGGCGGCCGCGGCGAGGTCGCGGTCGCCGGGCTCGCAGTGGCCGCCCATCTGCAGCCAGCGGCCGACCTTGGGGTGCAAGGTGAGCAGGACGCGGCCGGCGGCGGGGTCGACGACGGCGGCGCTGGCGGTGATGTGGGCGGGCAGGCAGGCCCGGTACATGCCCTCGGGCTGCTCGGCGAGGTGCCGCAGGTAGTCGAGGCGCAGCCGTTCCTGCGCGGGCTCGGCGGGCTGCCAGCCGGTCAGGGCGCGGACCGCGTCGGCGTGCAGGTCGCCGTCCCGGGGGGCGTCCCCGGGGGTGTCGGAGTGGACCTCGGCGCGGTCCGTCCCGGTGGCGGTCATGCGGCGGGCCCGCCCTTCCCCTGCTCGTCGTCACCGTCGTTCTTGGTCAGGTCGGGCCCGGCGCCGTCGCCCTTCGCGCCGTCGCCCTTCGCGCCGCCGTCCTTCGCCATGTCCGGCTTCGCGGCGCCGGCCGGCCCGCCCGCGGCGGCTTCGCCGAGCAGCTTGTCGAGGGCGTCGAAGTCGATGCCGCCCTCCAGGTCGTCGGCGGTGCCCCGGTGCACGAAGGCGTCGGGGTCGTCGAGGTCGGCCGCGGTGGGGAGCATGTCCGGGTGCTGCCACAGGTCGTCGCGGCCCTCGGTGCCGCGGGCGTCGGCGAGCAGCGCCCAGAGGCGGGAGGCGTCGCGCAGCCGGCGCGGGCGCAGTTCGAGGCCGACGAGGGTGGCGAAGGTCTGCTCGGCGGGTCCGCCGGCGGCGCGGCGGCGGCGGACGGTCTCGCGCAGGGCGCCGGCCTGCGGCAGGTGGGGTTCGGCGGCGGCGTGCACGACCGCGTCGACCCAGCCCTCGACGAGCGCGAGGGCGGTCTCCAGGCGGGCGAGGGCGGCCTTCTGCTCGGGGGTGTCCTCGGGCTGGAGGAGACCGCCGGCGAGGGCCTCCTGGAGGGCCTCGGGGTTGCCGGGGTCGAGCTGGCCGACGAGCTCCTCCATGCGGGAGGAGTCGACCTTGATGCCGCGGGCGTAGGCCTCGACGGCGCCGAGCAGGTGGGCGCGCAGCCACGGCACGTGGGCGAAGAGCCGCTGGTGGGCGGCCTCGCGCAGGGCGAGGTAGAGGCGGACCTCCTCGGCGGGCACGCTGAGGCCCTCGCCGAACTCGGCGACGTTCTGGGGCAGCAGCGCGGCCTTGCCGGCGGGGGCGAGCGGCAGGCCGACGTCGGTGGAGCCGACGACCTCGCCGGCGAGGGCGCCGAGGGCCTGGCCGATCTGGGTGCCGAACATGGCGCCGCCCATGGAGCGCATCATGCCCATCAGCGGGCCGGCCATGGCCTGCATCTCCTCGGGCAGGACGCCGCCCATGGCGTTGCCGACGCGTTCGGCGACGGGGTCGACGAGGTCCTTCCAGACGGGGAGGGTGGCCTCGATCCACTCGGCGCGGCTCCAGGCGACGGCGGTGCCGGCGCCGGAGGGGAAGGTGGCGACGCCGTCGAGCCACAGGTCGGCGAGGCGGACGGCCTCGACGACGGCGGAGCGTTCGGCGGCGCCGACCGAGCGGTCCTTGCTCTTGCCCTCGGCGGGTTCGGCGACGACGGTCTGCCGGGCGATGTCCTTGGCGAGGTCCCAGTTGACCGGGCCGCCCTCGAAGGAGAGCATCTGGCCGAGCTGCTGGAAGGCGGCGCCGAGGTCGTTGGGGTTGAGGCCCCCGAACATCGCGGCGAAGGGGTTGTCACCCGCGCCGGGGCCGCCCGCGCCGGGACCGCCGGGCATGCCGGGCAGGCCCATGCCGAACAGGGCGCCGAGCGGGTTGCCGCCGCTGAAGCCGAAGGACTGCGGGCCGGCGGGTTCGTCGCCCCCGTCCTTCTTCTTCCGGTCGTCGTCGGGCTTGGCCTTGCCGTCCTCGGGCTCCTCGGGCGGAACGCCGAATCCGAAGGGAAGGTCGCTCACGGGGTCCTCGATCCGGTCGGCCGTCATACGGGTGGTGTCGGTGGTTCTGCGCGCCCGGAGCGGTCGGCGGAGCTGGGGGACTCCCGGCCGGCGGGCGGCTCCCGCGCGGCTGGCCCGCGCCGGGTGCACCGCCGGGCCTTCGCCTCGGGCAGGATGGACGTACGTGACACACGTACGTACGCACATAAGCTAACCGTGGAGGATGGCCGGTGAGTTCCCCGCCTTCGGACGTTCGCTCTGGGCTGACCGGAGGAGAGGACGCCCCGGACATCACGGCGTCGCCGCCTCCAGCCTATGACGGAAGACCGCTGACCGTGGCGGTCACAGGTGCCGCCGGAGTGCTCGGCGAGCGCGTCGCGGCGCGCCTGGTGGCCTCGCCCGGGGTCCGGAAGGTCCTGGCCGTGGACGACCGGCGCGGTGAGGTGCCGGGCGTGCAGTGGCGGGTCCTGGACGTCCGGGACCCGGCGGTGGCCGAGCGGCTGGCCGGGGTGGACGTGGTGGTCCACCTGGCGATGGACCTCGGCATGGAGTCGGACCCGCGGGCGCGCAGCGCCTACAACGTGCGGGGCGCGCAGACGGTGCTGACGGCGGCCGCGGCGGCCGGTGTGCACCGGGTGGTGCTCTGTACGTCGGCGATGGTCTACGGGGCGCTGCCGGACAACGAGGTGCCGCTGGCGGAGGACTCGGAGCTGCGGGCGACCGAGGAGGCCTCGCTGGTCGGGGACCTGCTGGAGATCGAACGGCTGGCGCGCCGGGCGCCGCGGGCGCACCCGGGGCTGCAGGTGACGGTGCTGCGGCCGGCCGTGGTGGTGGGCCCGGGGGTGGACACGGTGCTGACCCGGCACTTCGAGGCGCCGCGGCTGCTGGTGGTGGCCGGTTCGCGGCCGTGCTGGCAGTTCTGCCACGTGGACGACCTGGCGGCGGCGCTGGAGTACGCGGCGCTGGGCCTGGTCGAGGGCGAGGTGACGGTCGGCTGCGACGGCTGGCTGGAGCAGGAGGACGTGGAGCGGCTGTCGGGGATCCGGCGGATGGAGCTTCCGGCCTCGTTGGCGCTGGGGACGGCGGCGCGGTTGCACCGGCTGGGGCTGACGCCGGCCCCGGCCGGGGACCTGGCGTACACGATGTACCCGTGGGTGGTGTCGGGGAGCCGGCTGCACGAGGCGGGCTGGCGTCCGGCGCACACCAACGAGGAGGTGCTGGCGGAGCTGCTGGCGCAGGTGTCGGGCAAGCACGCGGTGGCGGGTCGGCGGCTGGGCGGCAAGGAGGCGGCGACGAGTCTGGGCGCGGCGGGGGCGACGGTGGCGCTGGTGGGTACGGCGGCCCTGGTGCGACGGGCGCGCAAGCGGCGCCGGTTCTGAGCCGGGCGGCCCCGGGCGCGGGCCCGGGGCCGAAGGGGCGTTCTCGCGATGCGAAATTTCGCAATCGTGATGCGGAAGGGACTTGCCCCGGGCCGCCCGGCATGGGCAATCATGGGGGCATGTCCGAGAACCACGACCCGATCCGTCTGCTCGCGATCCGCGAGACCCCGCTCTCCCTCGACGAGGTGTACGAGGCGGTGGGGGACGACGGTGCCGGCGGGACGACCGTCTTCGTCGGGACGGTCCGCGACCACGACGGCGGCAAGCACGTCACGGCGCTGGAGTACAGCTGCCACCCGACGGCGGAGCAGGAGATGCGCCGGATCGCCGAGAAGGTCGTCGCCGACTTCCCGGTCCGGGCGCTGGCCGCGGTGCACCGGGTGGGCCGGCTGGGGATCACCGACAAGGCCGTGATCGTCGCCGTCTCCTGCGCGCACCGGGGCGAGGCGTTCGCCGCCGCCCGCCGGCTGATCGACGACCTCAAGCACGAGGTGCCGATCTGGAAGCACCAGGTCTTCGCCGACGGCGAGGAGGAGTGGGTGGGCGCCGGGAGCTGCTGAGCACCCGTCGGACCCCCGTGACGCGCAGGCGCGCCGGTCGCTCACTCGAACGGGTGTGGGCCGCTGCGCCGGATACTCCCTGGCAGTGAGCCGATCGGCCGTGCCGTAACCCGGACGGCGCCCGCAGCGTTGTCCGCCGGAATGGTTAATCTGCTCATAGACACGACGAGCTGGGAGTACTGAGATGGCTGCGCTCGCCTGGTTGATCATTCCCTGCGTCGCCGCGGTGCTCGCCGCCGTGTGGGCGGGTTGGGCCCAGCGGGCCCCGAGGGCGACGGGGGACCCGGCCTCGCTGGCCGAGCACCAGCGGTTCATGGCCGCGATGGAACGCACCACCACCGGCGGCGCGCCGCAGGAGGGCTCCGGCCGCTGACCCCGGCCGGCGGGCCCCGGCGGCCCGCCGAGCCCGGGGCCGGGAAAGGGATCGGGGCCGGGCCGGGGCCCGGCACGCCCGGGGCGTCCGGGTGTCGGGGCAGGCGGTGTCCGGCGGGTGGCCCGCCGGGCGCGCCGTCAGCCGCGTCCCGTACTGTCGAGGCATGCCACGCCGCTCTGCGACGATGCTCGCCGCCACCCTGCTGCTCATAGCGCTGCTCTGTGCCTCGGTGCTGATGAAGGTGCCGTACACCGAGATGAGCCCGGGCCCGACGTACAACACGCTCGGGGTGCAGGAGAAGACGGGCACGCCGGTGATCACCGTCACCGGCCACGAGTCGTACCCGGCGAGCGGGCACCTCAACATGACCACCGTCCAGGTCACCGGCGCCAAGTACGAGCCGAGCCTGGTCAACGCGGTGATCGGCTGGCTGCGGGACGACGTGCTGGTGGTGCCGCACGACAACGTGTACCCGAAGGGCCAGAGCGACGCCGACGCCAAGCGGCAGAACGCCGAGGAGTTCGCGCTCTCCGAGGACCACGCCCGGACCGCCGCGCTGAGCCAGCTCGGCATCCCGATGGGCAGCGAGCTGATCGTCCAGACCGTCACCGCGGGCGCCCCGGCGGAGGGACGGCTGCACGCCGGGGACCAGATCGTCGCGGTCGACGGCACCCCGGTGGCGGACGCGGACGCGGTCGCCAAGGCGGTCACCCGGCACCAGCCCGGCGAGTCCGCGGTGTTCACCGTGGTGCCGCGGGTCAAGGAGGGCTCGTCCGAGCCCGGGGTGCGCACCGACATCACCGTGCCGACCGTGAAGTCCCCGGACACCGGCGCCGCGATGGTCGGCATCCGCCCGGGCCTCAAGCACACCTACCCGTTCCGGATCGACATCGGGCTGCAGGACGTCGGCGGTCCCAGCGCGGGCCTGATGTTCTCGCTCGGCATCATCGACAAGCTGACCCCCGGCGACCTGACCGCGGGGCGGTTCGTGGCCGGCACCGGCACCATCGACGACGCGGGCACGGTCGGCCCGATCGGCGGCATCTCGATGAAGCTGATCGCCGCCCGGGACGCCGGCGCCGAGTTCTTCCTCGCCCCGGCGGCGAACTGCGCCGAGGCCGCCAAGAACACCCCGTCCGGGCTGCGCCTGGTCAAGGTGGAGACGCTGGACGGAGCGCTGAAGGCGCTGGAGCAGATCCGCTCCGGGCAGAGCGCCGCACTGCCGTCCTGCACCGCGTAGGTCCGGCAGGTCCGGCAGGTCCGGCAGGTCGGGTCAGGCAGGGGCCGATCCGGCAGGTCCGGTCCCGCAGGACCGGACCCGGGTGACGGTCCCCGGCGGGGCCGTCAGGCGAAGGTCGCCAGCAGCGCCTCGGTCAGGCCCGGCACCAGGTCGGGGCCGGTGAGCACCTCGCGCGCGGTGTCCTTGGAGCGCAGCCGCAGCGCGATCTCCTTGCTGCCGTCGCGCAGCACCGCGGCGGTGATCCGCACCTCCTCGCGCTTGGGGTGGTGGGCCACCCACTCGGCGAGCTGGGCGTCGCTCGCGTTGCGCGGGCGGGACTGCTCGGCACCCGGCGGCAGCATCAGCCGCTCGACGACCAGCGCGCAGCCGGCCACCGCGTCGGGCCAGGCGATCGTGCCGAGGAACTTGTCCAGCTCCATGCCGGCGGGCAGTTCGTCCTGCTCGACCGGGGTGAGGCCGGGCTCGGTGCTGTCGGCGAGGCCGAGCTGCCGGGCGATGCGGGGGTCGGCCTTGCGCAGGGCGGCGCTGTCGACCAGGGCGAAGAGGCGGGCCGGGAGGTCCCAGCCGAGGGTGGCGGCGTACTCGTCGATCTCCAGGGCGGCCCGGGTCAGCGGGCTGCCGGCCGGGAGGGTGGAGACGTCGTCGGGGAGGTTGGATCCATCGGACATGCCTCAATCCTCACACGCCGGACGGGCCGCGCGCCGCGCCGCGGCCGCGGGCGGGACGGCACCGTCGGGCGGGGGCGCGGAGCCGGGGCGCGGACCCGGCAGGGGCCCGGCGGAGGCGCCCGGGGCGGTGCGGGTTGTCGTAACCGTCTGCTAACGGTGGGAACTCGACCAAAGACTGGTTAAGTTGCACTGACGACCGACCGACTCCAGACGACACAGCCGAGGTGCCACCGTGGTCTTCCAGATGCCGGAACGCTCAGGGCCGGGGTTCCGGCGCAGAGTAGGCCCGCCCTCCCGGCGGGCGCGGGTGCTCCTGCTGACCCTGGGCGTACTCGCGGTGCTCTTCCTGCTCTTCGTCATGTTCGCCGGGTTCTGGACGGACTGGCTCTGGTTCAGGTCCGTCCACTACTCCTCGGTGTTCACCACCCAGCTGTGGACGAAGATCGGCCTGTTCGCGGTGTTCGGCCTGTTGATGGCGGTGATCGTCGGCTTCAACGTGTGGCTGGCGCACCGGCTGCGGCCGCCGCTGTCGGCGATGTCGGTGGAGCAGCAGAGCCTCGACCGGTACCGCTCGGGCCTGGCGCCGTTCAAGCGCTGGGCGCTGCTCGGCGTGTCGCTGGTGATCGGGCTGGTGGCGGGCGCCGCGGCCTCGGGCCAGTGGCGGACCTGGCTGCTGTGGACGAACGGCACGTCCTTCGGCGAGAAGGACCCGCAGTTCGGCATGGACGTCTCGTTCTACGCCTTCGACCTGCCGTTCTACGAGTTCCTGCTGGGCTTCGCGTTCAGCGCGGTGATCGTCTCGCTGCTGACCTCCGCGCTGGTGCACTACCTGTACGGGGGGCTGCGGCTGCAGGGACCTGGCCGGCGGGCGAGCACGGGCGCGCAGGGGCACCTGGCGGTGCTGCTGGGCGTGTTCGTGCTGCTGAAGGCGCTGGCCTACTGGCTGGACCGGTACGCGCTGGCGGTGAAGACCGGCTCGTACAAGGGCGTCAGCGGCTGGACGGGCCTGCGCTACGTGGACGCGAACGCGTTCCTGCCGGCGAAGACGATCCTGTTCTTCGTCGCGGTGATCTGCGCGGTGCTGTTCTTCCTGACCCCGGTGCGCCGCACCTGGGCGCCGGCCCTGATCGGCCTGGGCCTGATGGTGCTGTCGGCGGTGCTGATCGGCGGGGTGTACCCGGCGATCGTGCAGCAGTTCCAGGTCAAGCCGAACGAGCAGGCCAAGGAGACGCCGTACATCCAGAAGAACATCGACGCGACGCGCCAGGCGTACGGGATCGCGGACAGCCAGGTCACCCAGTACGAGCCGGCGAACGCGACGAGCGCGGACGCACTGAAGCCGGACGCCCAGACCATCACGGACATCCGCCTGCTGGACCCGAACGTGGTCGGCCCGACGTTCCAGCAGAACGAGGCGCTGCGCAAGTACTACGCCTTCCCGAAGTCGCTGGACGTCGACCGGTACGGCGCGCAGGACACCGTGCTCGGTGTGCGCGAGCTGGACCTCAACGGCATCCAGCGGAACTGGATCAACGACCACTTCAACTACACCCACGGCTACGGCGTGATCGCGGCCAAGGGCAACCAGGTGGACGCCAACGGCAACCCGGTCTACACCGAGTCGGCGCTGCCGACCAAGGGCGCGTTCGGCGACTACCAGCAGCGGATCTACTACGGCGAGAAGACGTCCTCGTACTCGATCGTCGGCGGCGGCTACCAGGACATCGACTACACCGCGGAGAACGGCACCCCGGTGCACTTCTCCTACGACGGTGACAGCGGTGTCGGGCTGGGCAACCCGCTGACCCGCGCCGCGTACGCGGTGAAGTTCGCCGAGCCGCAGATCCTCTACTCCAGCGCGATCCGGGACGGCGCGAAGATCATCTACGACCGCACCCCGAAGGAGCGCGTCGAGAAGGTCGCCCCGTGGCTGTCGATCGACGCCGACCCGTACCCGGTGGTGGAGGACGGCCGCGTGGTGTGGGTGCTGGACGGCTACACCACCTCGGACGGCTACCCGTTCTCGTCGAAGACGACGCTGGGCGACGTCACCAAGGACTCGCTGACCAACCAGCGCGGTGAGCTGCTGACCGCCGCGAACCAGGTCAACTACATCCGCAACTCGGTCAAGGCCACCGTGGACGCGTACACCGGCGAGGTGACGCTCTACCAGTGGGACGAGGCCGACCCGGTGCTGAAGACCTGGATGAAGGCGTTCCCGGGCACGGTGAAGGCGAAGACGGACATCCCGGAGTCGCTGAAGCCGCACCTGCGCTACCCGCAGGACATGTTCAAGGTGCAGCGCGACCTGCTCGCCGAGTACCACATGACCGACGCGGGCGGGTTCTTCAACGGCACGGACATCTGGCAGGTGCCGACCGACCCGACGACCAACTCCAACGAGGTCCAGCCGCCGTACTACCTGACGGTGCGGATGCCGGACGCGCAGGCGGCGACGTTCTCGCTGACCACCACCTTCGCGCCGCAGGGTCGGGACAACCTGGCCGCGTTCATGTCGGTCAGCGCCGACCCGGGCCCGGACTACGGGAAGATCCGGATCGCCAAGATCCCGACCGGTGCGGGGGCGCTCGGCCCCAAGCAGGTGCAGGCGAAGTTCAACTCGGACCCGCTGGTCGCCAACCAGCTCACCCTGCTGAAGACCGGCACCGACTCCGACATCGAGTACGGCAACCTGCTGACCCTGCCGGTCGGCGGCGGCCTGCTGAACGTCGAGCCGGTCTACCTCATCGGCCGCAGCGCCAAGGTGCCGGTGCTGAAGAAGGTGCTGGCGACGTACGGGAACGAGAACGCCGTCGTCGCGGTGGAGGACAACCTGGAGAAGGCGCTGGCCAAGGTGCTCGGTGGCGCGGTGACCGGTGCGCCGGTCACGCCGACGGCGCCCGGCACCACGCCGACCACGCCCACCACGCCGACGACCCCCACCACCCCGACCACGCCGACGCCGGGGGTCACCCTCACGCCCGAGCTGCAGAAGGCGATCGGGGACGTGCTGAAGGCGCAGACCGACGCGGACGCCGCCGCCAAGGCCGGCGACTGGGTGGCCCTGGGCCAGGCGCAGAAGGCGCAGAGCGAGGCCGCCAAGGAGCTGGCGGCGGCGCAGCAGAAGGCGGGCGTCCCGGCGGCGACGCCGTCGGGGACTCCCGCGCCGTCGGGGACTCCCGCGCCGTCGGGGACTCCCGCGCCGCGGGGTGGAGCAGCTCGGTAGCTCGCTGGGCTCATAACCCAGAGGTCGCAGGTTCAAATCCTGTCCCCGCTACTCAGTAGCACCGAAGGCCCGGAGGACTCGTCCTCCGGGCCTTCGGCGTTTGTCCGCACGGGTGGCCGGGAACGCTCCGGTACCATCGAGCGTCGCCAAGGACGACGGCAGCGGGGTTTGTGAGGGGCAAGTGTCGGGAAATCGACAAAGCGCCGAAGCAATCTCGTCGCTTCGGGTCCGCCCCGCCGAAATCGGCCGGGGCAGGTGTACGCGGGTTGCGGGTGATGCGACGATGGGACACATGGGGGACGTTGCACGGCTGCTGACCGGCCGTCGGGTCGGTGCGGCCCCCGTGGAGTGCCCCCGGCCCAGGGCCGGAGGACGACGCCGCGACACTCTGGGGGAGCGGGAGTCGGCATGAGGCTGATCGGCAAGAACGGGACGGGAGCGAGGCCGGCGGCGACCACCGAGGCGGACACCGAAGCCTGGTCGGAGAGCCCCGAACGGCGGCCCGGCGCCCTGCCCGCCCAGCGCACCAGCGGCCTGGCCGAGCGCCGGCCCGCGGGCGGCTACGGCCCGGACTCCCTGGTGCACGTCCCCGCCGGCGGTCTCGCCGCCGCGCTCGGCGGCGACCGGGGCGGCGTCCACGCCGGACCCGACGGCGCGCCCGGCCCGGACGTGGAGGGCGACCCCGGCTTCGACGCGGCGAGCTTCGAGACCGCGCTCGCCGCCCGCGAGCAGGCCGCCCTGGAGGCCCGGCACCGGCGCGCCGCCGACGACGGCGACCCGGACGCGGCGGCCCGGCTGGGCACCCTGCTGCTGCGCCGCGGCGACCTGGCGGACGCCGAACCGTACCTGCGCGCCGCCGCCGCCGCGGGGCTGCGCGCGGCCGCCAACAACCTGGGCGTGCTGCTGCACCAGCGGGGTCACCGGGCCGAGGCCGCCCAGTGGTGGCGGCAGGCGGCGGTGGCCGGCAGCGCCCCGGCCGCGCACGCGCTCGGCCTGCAGCTGCGCGACCAGGGCGAGGAGGAGGCGGCCGAGTACTGGCTGCACTTCGCCGCCGACCACGGTCACCCGCTGGGCGCGTACGCGCTCGGCGACCTCATGGAGCACCGCCGGGACGTGCGCGCCGAGCGCTGGTTCAAGGTGTCCGCGGATGCCGGGCACCGGGAGGCCGCCTACCGGCTGGCCCGGATGCGCGAGGCCGCGGGGGACAAGGAGACCGCCGAGGCCTGGTACCGGATCGCGGCCGCCCGCAGCCACGCCCGCGCCGCGCTGCGCCTGGGCGTGCTGCTGGAGGACCGCTCCGGGGGCGAGCCGCCGCTGCTGGACGAGGCCGCCCGCTGGTACCGGCAGTCGGCCCAGAACGGCGAGCCGCGGGCCGCCTGCGCGCTGGGCTACCTGCTGCGCGACTCCGGGGACCTCGGCGCCGCCGCCGAGTGGTGGCAGGAGGCCGCCGGCGCGGGCGACGGCAACGCCGCCAACGCGCTGGGCGCCCTGCACGCCTCGCGCGGCGAGGCCGCCGAGGCGGAGCGCTGGTACCGCAGCGCGCTGGAGGCCGGCGACCAGAACGGCGCGTTCAACCTGGGGCTGCTCTGCGCCGGGGCGGGCCGCGACCAGCAGGCCGAGCAGTGGTACCGGCGGGCCGCGTACGCCGGGCACCGGGAGGCCTGCAACGCGCTGGCCGTGGTGCTGCTCCAGCGCGGTGACGAGTCGGGCGCCGAGCCGTGGTTCTCCAAGGCGGCCGAGGCGGGCAGCGTGGACGGCGCGTTCAACCTGGGCGTGCTGCACGCCGGGCGCGGCGAGCAGCGGCAGGCGCAGGAGTGGTACGCGCGGGCCGCCGCGGAGGGGCACGGCGAGGCGGCGCTGCAGCTGGCCGTGGTGCAGGAGCAGCGGGGCAACGCGGCGGGCGCGCTGGAGCGCTACCGGCAGGCGGCGGCGGGCGGTTCGGCGGAGGGCGCGTTCCGGCTGGCGTCGGTGCTGGACCGGCGGGGGGACGCGGACGCGGAGGCCGAGCACTGGTACGCGGTGGCGGCGGACGCGGGGCACCGGCGGGCGCAGGTCCGGATGGGGGTGCGGGCGGCCGAGCGGGGGGCGCTGGAGATCGCGGAGAGCTGGTACCGGCGGGCCGCGGAGGCGGGCAGTCGCAGCGCGGCGTTCAACCTGGGGCTGCTGCTGGCCCGGCAGGACAGCGAGGCCGAGGCGATGCTCTGGTACACCCGGGCGGCGGACGCCGGGCACGGGCGGGCGGCGCTGCGGCTGGCGCTGCTGGCGCTGCGCCGGGGGGAGCCGGTGCAGGCGGAGGGCTGGTGCCGGCGGGCCGCGGACTACGGTCCGGCGGAGGTCGCCGAGCGGGCGGGGCGGCTGCTGGGCGCGCTGCACGCGGAGCTCAGCGCGTAGCCCGTGCGGGGCGCGGGGCGGGGG
>JOHN01000109.1 GCA_000719695.1 Streptomyces sp. NRRL F-6131 | reverse complement strand
ACGGGCGGCTCGACGACGGCGTTGCGGCAGGCCACGTTCGGGCAGCGGTAGACGTACTGCTGGCGGTAGCGGCCCATGTCCGCGCCCGGCCGCTTGAACACCTGCACCGCGCGCACCCCCTTCTCGCAGCCCTCGCACCAGGCCGTCGGCCGCAGCCACTTGTCCCAGTCCGGGTCCCGGCCCAGGTCTGCGCGCCAGTAGGCGAGGTAGAGACGGTCGCGGGACTGCGGGGCGACCGGGATCGTGGCGGGGCGGGCGTGCATGGAGTTCAGGGCGATGAGGCGGGTGCGGTAGCCGGGGCCGACCTGGCGGATGTCCTGGACGAAGGCCGACCAGAGGTCCCAGGCGCGGACGTCGACGACGTTCTCGACGACGCCGGCGAGCACGGGCCTGCCGCGGGCGGCCATCGCCTCCAGATAGCGGGGGACGTCCCACATGAGGGCGCGGGAGCGGTCGGTGGCGGCGTCCGGGAGGGTCTCGCCGAACAGGTCGGGCTGCTTGTCGAAGTCCCGGCGCTTGCCCCGGGCGTTGGACCACTTCGGGCACTCCGGGCTGGCCCAGAACAGGTCGGCGGCGGGGAAGGTGGCGACGTCGGCGTCGTGGAGGTCGCCGAGGAAGTGGTCGGCGGCGGGGAAGTTCGCGGCGTGGGAGGCGACGGCCTTGTCCCAGTGGTTCGCGGCGAGGACGGGGGTGACGCCGGGGACAGCGGCGGCGCCGGTGCTGGAGCCGCCGGCGCCGCAGAAGAAGTCGATGTAGGTCAGGCCCACGGGTCCTCCGTCCAGGAGCCGAGGTGGAACAGGTCGAGGACGTCGAGGGGGAGGGCCTCGACGGTGCCGTGCTCGTCCTCGGCGAGGACGGCGGGCGGTTCGGTGAGGCGGGCGAGGATGCCGAGCGCGCACGCCGGGGCGTCGTCCTCGTCGGCGTCCTCGCGCAGGACCCAGATCTGGCCCGGGGCGGCGAGGGCGAGCGGGTCGCCGGCCTCGACCTGCTCGCGGGCCAGGCGCTCGGCGGCCGCGAGGGGCAGGCCGTCCACGAAGGCGAGACGCTGGGCGAGGCGGCGGGTGTGGGCGGCGGCGCGCTCGGGGCCGACCACCTCGGCCAGCGGGCTCACCGCCCGCCGCCCAGCAGCTCGGCCACCAGCGGGGCGAGACGGAAGTTGGCGTACGCGACCAGGTTGTTCGTCGCCATCTGGGCCTCGTAGGTGAGGGTGCGTCCGGGCCGGGACGCGGTCGGCCGGGGCAGGTCGTGTCCCGGGATCGGGACGGAGACCTCGGCGGTGACCAGCAGGGCGGGGCGGTCGGTGGCGTCCGGGGCGTCCAGGACGGGCCACCGCTCGTGGTCGAGCCAGGGGTTGCGCTGCCAGTCCGCGAGCCCGGCGGGGCGCTGGGCAAGGTGGTGATGGCGCAGGGCGACGCGGGCACGCAGGTGCAGCGCGCCGTCCGGGTCGAGGACCGGGGCCAGGTCGAGAAGGTCG
Source organism: Streptomyces sp. NRRL F-6131 (assembly GCA_000719695.1). GTDB lineage: Bacteria > Actinomycetota > Actinomycetes > Streptomycetales > Streptomycetaceae > Kitasatospora. Next base: position 14,486 of record JOHN01000109.1, on the reverse strand, counting down.
GGGCGGATGCGCACGTAGCCGGGGGCCATGACCGGGGCGGTGGCGATCGTCCACGCGGCGGCGGCGAACTCGACGTCGGACAGCGGGGCGCCGTCGTCGGTGAAGCGGTGGGCGTGCTGGGCGAGGTAGGCGCCGTAGCGGGAGTGGCCGTCGGAAGCCTGCTCGCGATCGCGGATGTCGTCGACGAGCGCGAGCGTGGTGTGGTCGAAGTCGGGCATGCTGAAGTCCTGATCTCTGGAGAGGGGATCGGAGAGAGCCCCGCGGCAGCCGTCCGTCCCGGGAAGGTCGACGGCTGCCGTGGGGCTTCGTGCTGCGCGGGGGCGCGCGGCTAGAACGGCGGCTCCTCCGAGCCGCTGGCCGGAGCGCTGCCCCAGGTCCCGGCGTTCGTCCCGGCGGGCGTGCCGGGGGTGGCGGTGGACCACGGGTCGGCCTGCGCGGCCGGGGCGGCGCCGTTGCGCTGGGTCTTGGTGACCTTGGCGGTGGCGAACCTGAGGCTGGGGCCGATGTCGTCGACGTCCAGGCCGAGCATGGAGCGGTTCTCGCTCTCGGGCGTCTGCCAGTTGTGCTGAACGAGTCGGCCGGTGACGACCACGCGCATGCCCTTCTGCAGGGTCTCGGTGGCGTGCTCGGCGATCTCGCGCCAGGCGGTGGCGCGCAGGAACAGCGCGGTGCCGTCCTTCCACTGCCCGCTGGTCTTGTCGTAGCTGCGGGGGGTGGAGGCGATGGTGAAGCGGGCCATCGCCACACCGGTGTTGGTGAAACGGAGTTCGGGGTCGTCGGTGAGGTTGCCGACGACGGTGATCGGGGTGTCTCCCACGGACACGGGGCCTCCAAGGGCACTGGGGTGTCGGGAGCGGGTCTGCCCGTCCCCCGCACCACCCGGGACCGGCACCGCCGTCAGCGGCGGCGGCCCGGATGGCACGGCGGTCGGCACAGGCCGAGGTCAGAACGCGTCGGGATCCTGGGCGAACTCGCAGGTGCCGTCGCAGTCGTAGAAGCCGCAGCCGCCGCACTCGGGGCAGTGCTCGTAGTCGACGGAGACGTAGTCCTGCGCGTCGTCGTCCCAGGCCTCGTCCTCGTAGCCGCCGCCGGTACCGCGGCAGCCCTCGCACGTCTCGGTGTGGCCGGGCGTCGACCCGGCCGCCTGCTCGGCCGCGGTCCGGCGCTGCTCGTCGGCGAGGTCGAGGGCGATCTCGTACGCCTTCTCCTCCTCGCGGGTCAGCGGGTCGCTGCCGTCCTCGTGGTCGGCGTACTCGTACGGGTCGGTGTCGTCGTGCACGGGTCCTCCGGGGCGAGATGTGGGGCGGGAAGTCGGCCGGTCAGGCGGGTTCGACCTCGTCGGGGTCGAACCCGTACTTCTGGCTGCTGCCGGAGTCCAGGCCGGCGACGACCACGCTGTTCCCGACGGTGCCGGCGACCTCGCCGGTCTGGCCGACGAAGGAGCGCGAGCCCTCCTCGGGGAACAGGTCGCGAGCGATGCGGACGGTGTCGCCCTGCTTGAACACGGCTTCTCCTTCGGGTAGTTGGTCAGCGGCGGTGGGTGGCGCGGGACTGGGCGATGTCGAGCTGTCGGTGGACCTCGGCGGCGGTGCGGCCTGGGGCGTCGTTCCACTGGTCGACGGAGCGCACCGAGCGGTCGTGCCGGGTGAACTGCTCCATGAGGTGGCGGCGGGCGTCCATGGCGGTGGCGGGGGTTCCGTACCCGGCGGCGAGGACGGCGAGTTGGGCGCCGAGCAGGCAGCGGCGGCCTCGTTCGTCCCACAGTCGGCCCTGGCACCAGCCGTGGACGGTGAGGTAGCGGGAGAGCAGGCGCAGGTGGGTGGCGGTGTCGATCGGCACCGGTTCCGGTGCCCGCCGCCGGGCGCGGTCCAGCAGGGTGGCGTGGGGCCGGGGCATGCCGAGGTCCCAGGTCACGGGTGCCTGGCCGAGCGCGCAGATCAGCGGGACGGCGATCGGGCGGGCGGGTGCGGGGAGGGTGGCGAGGTAGTGCTCGATCTCGCGGACGAGGGCGCCGCCGTCGGCCACGAACGCCAGGTCCGGCATGGCGAGCAGCTGGGTGAGGTTGGTGGCCATCGGCGGTCTCCGTTCGGGTCAGTGGGCGCCGGGGAGGGCGTGGAAGAGGTTGACGACGGCGGTGTTGACGGCGGGCGCGACGCCGGTGGAGGCGAGGTAGAAGCCGAACAGGGCGGCGACGAGCGCGCCGCCGAAGGGCACGGCCTTCTGGCGGAGCATCACGAGGAGGACGGCGCCGAAGAACACGGCGGCGGAGACGGTGAGCAGCACGGGAGGACTCCTGTCCCGGGAGGGTGGTTTGTGGTGGTTCGGGTGGTGCGCGCTCTCTGACGGACCCCTGCCGCGTTTGGAAAGTCGCAGGTCACAGGGGTGCCGGTTGGTGGCGGACCCCTGCCGGCCCCTGCCGGTACCAGGTCTGCGGCGGCAGGGTCCGGCAGGGGTTCGGCCAGGGGTGGCGAGGCTGTGACCTGCGGTTTTCTCTGGTGCGGCAGGGGTCTGTCAGGAGTGTGAATTGGGGTGAATCGGGCGTCGGTGTCAGTTGTCGCCGTCGAGGGAGGCGGCGGCCGCGCGCAGGGAGGTCAGCTCGAAGCCGCTGGGGCGTGAGCCGTCCGGGAGGGTGATCCGTGCGGCTTCGACGGGTGCGCCGAGGTCGGCGAGGTCGGCCTTGAGGGTCTTGCCGGTGCGCGACAGCCAGGCGGCCTCGGTCTCGCCGGGGCCCCGGGCGTAGCGGGTGGGGTCGGTGCCGGCGAGGTGGGCGAGGACGTCGGAGCTGGCGATCGCGGTGTGGCCGGTGGCCTCGGCGGCGGTGAGCATGTGGTCGAGGACGGTGCGGCGGGTGACGGTGCCGAGGCCGTCGGTGCCGCCGGCGGCGGCGCTGACCCCGGTCAGGGCGGTCATGGCGGTCTCGACGGGGTCCTCGTCGTGGCCGGGCAGGCATCCGGCGGCCGCGCGCAGGCGCACGCCCTGCTCGATCAGGGGCAGGATCTCTCCGGCCGCCTCGTCGATGAACAGGGAGCGGGTCTCGATGACGCCGGTGTCGGGGGTGGTCAGGAAGTTGCGGCCGCGGCTGGTCTTCTCGATCGGGATTTTGGAGGCGTCGTAGCCCTGGCCGACCATGCCGTCCCCGAGGATGACGTTGGAGGCGCCGGGGGACTCCACGCGCATGGCCATGCGGGCGGACAGGTTGCCCCGCAGGCGCGGGGGGACGATCTCCGCCTCGGGGTACTGGGTGGCGAGCGCGAGCACGATGCCGACCGAGGCGCCGACGGCCCCGAGCTGGGCGAGGAGTTCGAGGATCTCTTCGGCGTACTTGCCGCTGGGGCCGTTCTTGGCGGCGTAGGTGGCGAGTTCGTCGATGATGACCAGTTCGATGCCGCCGAGCTTGTCGATCAGTTGCTCGTTGGCCTTGGAGAGTCCGGCCTCGACGAGGATCTCGGTGCGGCGGTTCATCTCCTCGACCATGAGGCGAAGGAAGCGCACCAGCCGCTTGGGGTTGCGGCGCACGAAGGTGGCCAGGACGCGGGCGTGGGGGACGTACTCGCCGGCGCCCTTGCCGTCGAACAGGCGGATTCGCACGCGGGGGTCGAGCATGGCGGCGGCGAGGAGGTTGGCAAGGCCCATGCCCTTGCCGGAGCGGGTGGCCCCGGCGAAGAGGAACGAGTAGTCCGACAGGGTCGGCTTGATGATGTTTCCGCGCTTGTCGAACGCGAGGGGGAAGCCGTCGCGCCAGGTGTTCACGGACTTCGCCCGGCCGGCGACCAGGGGGTTGCGGCGGGTGGCGAGGAACGGGTCCTGCCCGCATGCCCAGACGGCCATGCGGCGGCCGTTGGAGCCGACCTGGCGGATGTCGAGGTTGGTGCGGTCGATGCCCATCGCGGCGGCGATCTCGTCGACCTTGTCGCGGGCCTTCTTCACGGTCACGTCGGGCAGGTCGATGACGGCGTGCCAGGCGTTCGGCACGACCGGGTCGACCGCGCACGGGGTGACCATCGACAGGCGCTGGCCCTCGCCGATGACCTTCGCTGCCTTGAACGCCCGATCGAGCATGCTCTCGGTCATCGGGTCGCCGTCGGACAGGGCGCGCACCTCCGCGTCCCACACGGTCTCCCGGTCCGGGTGGCGGCCGAGGAACGCCTCGACGGAGAACACCGTCAGCGCGCCGAGGGCGAGGCCGGTGGCACCGAGGGCGATGTAGGCGGCCAACACGACGGCCAGCGGCAGGCCGTAGGCGACGAGGGCACGCAGGAAGCGGATCCGGCGGCGGTTGGACTTCGCCTTCCTGTGAGCGGCGACGGCGGCGACCGCGACGGCGACGGCGGCCGCGCTGTTCTTCTGCGCGAGGGCCCGGTCGCCGGGCAGGAGGGTGAAGCGGGCGCGGCGGGCCAGGTCGCGGGCCTCACGAGTGGCCATGTGAGCCTGGTGGGCGGCCGCCTCCACATGGGCGCCCTCGAACCCGGAGGTCCACTGGGCCGAGCGCCGTATCCCGCGCCAGGCCTGGGCGGCGTGCCCGCGGGTGGTGATCTGGCGTCCGGCCCAGCGGCGCAGCGAGCGGCGCAGCTGCTTGGCGCGGGCGCGGGACATCGTGCGCCGGCCCTCGCGGGTGCGGATCCACGCCGGGATCATCGGCCGGTCCCCGGCCACGTCCTCGCGCCCGGCCGCCGCCACCACCGCCGGAACCTCCACCAGGACGGGCGGAGCGGCCGGGGCGTCGTCGGCCACGTAGACGGAGTCGTCCGGCCCGGGGTCCGTCTCCGGGGCCGGGGCCGGGGCGGGGGTCTTGGCGAGGCGGTCGGGGAACGGCAGCACTTCGGCGAGCGGCTCGGCGGCGGTACCGTCGTCGGGGTCGGGCAGGTCAGGGGCGTGCTCCTCGTGGTTCACTGGCGGTCCTTCCTCACAGCGAAGTTGCGGGGTGAAGGGGCCCGGGGCGGCCGGTCAGCTGCCAGGCGGAAGCGGCCGCCCCGGGGCGAGATCAGATGCGGCGGGTGCGGCCGCTGACGGTGCGGGTGCGGACGTCGAGGCGGCCGGTGCCGTGCAGCTCGGTGTCGCCGGAGACGGTGCGGACGGTGAGGGTGCCGGTGGCACGGGCGCCGGCGGTCAGGTGCACGTCGCCGGAGACGGTGCGGATGGTCACGGCGTGGCCCTCGTGGACGCCGATGCGCACGTCGCCGGATGTCGAGTGGATCTCGGCGTCTGCGCCGAGCCGGTCGGCGACGACGTCGCCGGAGACCGTGGTCGCCGAGAGCACGTTGACGGACTGCACCCGGACGTCGCCGGAGACGGAGGAGACCGCGAGGACGGGCAGGTGCCCGGTGGCGGTCAGGTTCGCGGACGTTGTCTTCAGCGCGATGCCCAGCGCGGTCGGCGGCAGCAGGACGGTCGCGGTGACCGGGCTCACCGACACCGTCGGCCGGCCGCCGTCGACCACGCGGCCGTTGATGATCGTGAGCCCGGTGACGTCGCCGGTGACCGTCCCGAAGGACTGGTGCACCGTGATCCCGCCGGTGTAGGTGAAGCCGCTGTCCGGCTGCGGGACGTCGACGCTCAGGCGGGCGTGGTCCTCCCAGGAGCGGGCCTGCCGGACGGCGTCGGCGGCGGGGCCGGTGTCGTCGGCGGTGGTGAGCAGGACCGCGATCGCGGCGGCGTCGGGGTCGATGCTGACGCGGACGGCGCCGCTGGGCAGGCTCAGCGCCAGTTGCTGGGCGCCCGTGGCGCGGAAGGCGCGGGTGGTGGTCATGGCGGGGTTCCTCCCGGAATCCGGTGGTGCTCAGGCGGAGGCGATGAGGGTGGCGAGGGTCTCGGCGGCGAACATGGCGTTCTCCCGAGTGGTTCAGGCGCCGGCGCGGGGTCGGCGGGCGGCGAGGGACATGGCGCGGCGGGCCGCCGGGGAGTAGGCGAGGGTGTCGCCGGCGCGGCGCACGGGCGGGGTTCCGCCGTTGTTGCGGCGCCCGTCCGTCGCCCGCACACGCGTGCCCTTGACGGGGGCGGGCACCTGGGATTCGACCTGCGGCTTTTCGACCTTTTCGACCTGGTTTGCTGGGTCCTTGGCGGCGTCCTTCACGGCGGCCTTGGCGGCCACGCGGGCGGCGATCGCGCCGGCGGTGTCGCCGAGGGCGGCGCCCTCGACGTCGTCCCACGCGCGCTTCCACGTCGGCTCGCTGGGGTGGAGTTCGCCGAGGGCGGCGGCCAGGGCGACGGCGCGCTCCCACACCTGGGGCCACTGCTGGGAGCGGGTGGTCTCGCGGGCCTCGCGGTCGTCCGTCTCGCGCTGTTCGGCCGCCTGCTTCTCGGCGGCCTCGGCCGCGAGGCGTCGGGCTTCCTCGCGGCGCTCGCGGCGGCTCCTGCGGCCCTCGCGCTTGCGGATGCGGCCGTGCTCGTGCAGGTCCCACACCAGCGGACCGGCCAGCGAGCAGAACGCCCCACCGAGACCGGTACCGAGACCGAACTCGGCGGAGCCGTGGAGGAAGTTCACCGCAGCGGCGAACAGCGCGACCGCCCCCGCCAAGGCCCGGTAGTGCCAGGACGGGCGGGCCTCGTCGATCGCGGCCTCGGCGCCCTTGAGCAGCGCCCACGCCAGGCCCTCCAGGACCAGCGGGGCGGCCAGCAGGAACGGCGCCCCGGGCGACCAGAACGCCATCAACTGGAGCGGCAGGGACACGATCACGCAGGTGACGGCGATGGCCTTCGCGGCGCTCCGCCACTGGGCGGCGGAGCGCTCGGCCTTCTCCCGCGCCTGCTGGGCCTGGGCCCGGGTGCGGGCGGCCTCGGCGGCGCGCTCGGCGCTCTCCTGCCGGATCTCCTCGGCCTTGGCGTGGCCCTCGGCGATCTCGGCGGCGGCCTTGGCGGCCTTGAGCTGGTTGGCGATGTCGGCGGCCGCCTTCGCGGCGTCGGTCTTCGCCCGCAGGGCCTCGGCCTCGGCGGCCTCCTTGGAGGCGGACTTGGCCGGGGTGCGCGGGGTGCGGCCGGTGGGCCGCAGTTCGGTGACGCTCATCGGGTCCCTCCGGCGAGGTCGAGACGGATCGCGGACACCAGGCCGTGTTCGGCGCGGCGGTGGTGGACGCGGTGGAGGCGCCGGCGCAGGGCGGGAAGCGTGCTCACCAGCAGCACCCCAGCCGCGAGCGAGCAGACGGCCTGCGGGTGGGCCAGCAGCACCGCGACGACCGCGGCCGCGAAGGCGAGAACGGCCCTGGCGGCGGCGGGGAAGGCGAGGGCCAGCAGGGCGGCGGCCCAGGCCAGGCGCTTGGAGTGGGCCATCACGCCGCCCCCTTCTTCGCCCGGGCGCTCTCGCGGTACCGCCTGCGGGCCAGGGTCCGGCGCTCGGCCGGGTCGAGGCCGCCGAAGATGCCGTGCTGCTCGCTCCGCTTGAGGGCCAGCGCGAGGCACATCTCCCGCACCGCGCATCCGGCGCAGATCTGCCGGGCCCGCCGCTCGACGAACTCGCCGGCCTCGTCGTCGGCGGGGAAGAACAGGTCCGGGTCCACCTCGGCGCACGCCGCGCCGGGCAGCCCGGCGTCCGGGGCCGGGGCGAAGTCGACCAGGCGCTCGGCGGGGCGGCCGGTCAGGGTCGGCAGCAGCGTGCCGCGCACCCCGCGGCGCACGATCCGGGCGCTCACCGCTTGACCCCGTCCATCAGGGCCAGGTGGGCCGCCCGGCGCAGGCCCGCCACCTCGGGGGTGCGGCCCGCCTCGATGTCGTCCGCGACGGCGCGCACCTTGGCGGCCATCGACCGCATCCGTCCGCGCAGCGCGTCCAGGGCGGCGAGGAGGTCCTCGACGGCGTCGTCCAGGGTGAAGGTGGTGCGGTGCTCGTCCTCGGTCAGGGCGCGGATCTCGTCCTCGCGCTCGGTGGTGAGGCTCATGCCGCCACCTGCCCCAGCAGCGTGGCGACCGGGAGGTACTTGCCCGAGCGGGTGTTGCCGTCGACGACCAGGCGCAGGCGGCCCAGCTCGACGACAGGGGCCGCGGTGGGCCGGGCGGCACGGTGCATCAGGTTCTCGGCGTGGGCCGCCAGCTCCGGGTCCTCCCGGCGCAGGACATCGAGGATGTCCTCGGCGGCGGCCAGCCGTGCGGCGCGCTCGGCCAGCGGCTCGGGCCCGGCGGGCCCGGTGAACAGCTCGGTGTCGACACCGAGCGCCAGGTCCGCGAACTCCTCCTTGGAGGCCGCGTGCTGGCCTGCGACGATAGTGCGCATGGGTCGTGGTTCCCTTCGACGAAACGGGGACTGGGCGGCCCTGAGCGGCCCCGGTGTGTCAGCACCGGGGCCGCGGCCGCATGGGGAATCGGCGCTCGACGAGCAGCCGCGGAACCCGACCCGCACCCCGCCGCTTATCGGGGCGGCCGGCGCGCGTCGGGAGCCGTGATCGCTGGTATCGCGACCGAAGGGTCGGTGAGCCCCACCGCGCTGTTCAGCGGCAGGGCCGGGTATGGGTTCGGGCCTTGCTCAAGGCAGGCTCCTCGCGTCAAAGCCCAAGTCGGGGCGAGCGGTTGGGGGTGCCCGTCCTACGGGCGTCAGGTCTCTCGGGCCTGGTCCGGTGCCTCTCTCTGCTCAGCACCAGCAGGGCGGCCCACACCCCGGTCGGGGGTGCGGTGCGTGGCTCGCAGCCGCCGACGACTTGCCTCTCAGCACCCGGTCGCCACGGGGGCGGTCTCTCTCATCCCGCCACGTGCATAGGACTCCGCTGTACTCCCGAGGCGCGAACCAGCCGTACGAATCGGTTTGGTCAGCGTCCCGTTCGGCCCCACACCCCAAATCGGGATGGCACGCCACTGCGTAGGGGGAGGGCTTCGTTCATCACGGTGGTTCACCCCCGGTTCCTCAACCTAGGCGCCTACCGCGACCGCCGCCCTCGCGTCGGTCCCGCACGATCACTCTTCAGTTCTCAAGGTCCGGGCAGCCCAAAGAAGGGCCTGAGCATGGAAGTTGTTCAATGCGTCCGCCTACACAGACCTGAGCCTGTGTCGGTCGAGCTGCGGGCTCCGCCTTCGGGGCGGCTCCCTAAACTGGTGCGCACCAGTAGTTTGCAACTGGTGCGCACCAGTGTCAAGTGGTTCCTGTTGGCCTGTCAGTTCTGGCCGTGACTCCATGGAACGGCGTGCGCCAACGGCCCGGTAGCCAGCTGGGGTTAACCCCGTTTTGTTAACCCCCCATGCCGACGCGACGAATGCGGCATGCTGTCGGTGAACAGGCGTCACCACGGCAGGGGTGAGCACATGGCGGAGCGGCTGCGGCAGGCTCGTAAGGAGCGAGGCTGGTCTCAGGACCGGCTGGTGCGAGAGATCGTTCGATATGCCGAGAAGCGGCTTGTGGACGTGGCGTCCCCGGCAAGCCTGAAGGTCTACATCTCGGAGTGGGAGAACGGCAGACGGCAGGTCTCCAGCACCTATGCGGGGATCCTGCGCGCGCTCTTCGGAAGGACGGACGAAGAGCTGTTCGCCGTGCCGACGCCGTCGGTGGAGGTGGCTGATGGCTACGGCGAGTTGATCAGCCGCATCGACGCGGCCAGGAGCCTGAGCCTCGGCATGGTGGACACCATGCTTCATCAGACGGAGCTGCTACGGAGCTTCGACCGCCAGATGGGCGCGGCGGCGCTCGTCGATCAAATGCAAGCGCACCTCAACACCCTGGAAGATGCCCTGACCTTCGCTGTTCTCCCCGACGCGAGGCGGCCGGTGGCAACAGCCCTTGCGGCTGCCGCGACGCTCGCGGCATGGCAAGCCCTCGACGCTGGCGCCGTTGAACGCGCCTGGCGCTACGACGAGCTGGGCAAGCGAGCGGCGGCAGAAGCTGAGCAGCCCATGTATCTGGCGCACGCTATGGGAGAACAGGCATACGTCCTGGCCGAGGCCGGCCGCGTGGAGATGGCTGTCGACCTGGTTCGAGAGGCTCAGCGTGCCGGAGGAAGCAAGATCTCTCCCCGGCTCGCCTCCTGGCTTTTTGCGGCGGAGGCCGAGCTGTGTGCGAAAGCGGGCCTCGCGAACGACTGCCGGAAGGCGCTTGATCGAGCGGCGGCGGTCCTGCCTCCGGGCGAGGAAGCCAGGGATCCGGACATGCTGAGCATCTTCTTGAACGCCAACCACCTCGCGCGCTGGCGTGGTAACGCGCTTGCCATCCTCGGCGAGGACACTGCACTGGCCGAGCTGTACGCAGCTCTTCAGCAGATGGACCCGACGTTCACGCGGGCTACCGCGGGCCTTCGCTGCGACCTGGCGCAGGCCCATCTGGCTCGCGGGGAGTACGGGCAGGCGAAGGAGCATCTCCAGCATGCTCGACTCCTGGCGAACCGAACGGGATCGGTTCGCCAGCGGAAACGGATCGAGGGTCTTACCGGGCGCCTGTAGGTCGCTGCGAGCGCTCGGCCAGCAAGTGGAGCAGGGCTACGAGTGTCCCTGACCCCAATAGCTCGTCCCGTGCGATAAGGCCTGGGACCTCGGCGAGCGGGATCCACTCGATGTGGCCGGCTTCCTCGGCATCGGTGGGGTCGCCGACCTTGGTGGCACCCCTGGCCACGAAGATCTCGTGCGGCGAGTCCACCATGCCGACCATCGGCTGATAGGTGACCACGTGTTCGATGGCATCGGGGCGCCACCCGGTCTCTTCCTCGACCTCGCGTGCCGCGGCGTCCTTCGCCTCCTCGCCGGCGTCCACGATGCCACCGGGGAGTTCCCAGCCGAATCGGCCCGGAACGAAGCGGTAGCGCCAGAGCATCAGGACGCGGTCCTGGCCATCCACGACTGCGGTGATGGCGACGTGCTGAAGTCGTACCACGTGATGTTCGAAGCGTTCGACGCCGGGAGGTTCGACGTCGACGAGCGCGAGCTTGACCCACTGGTTGTCGTACACCAGCCGCTCACCGTGGATGCGCCATGGCTCCAGTTCGCCATGTGGCGCTTTGACCGACGGATCTCCGGACAGCTTGCCAGTGCTGACGAAGTAGCCGCTCCCGTGGTGGGCGACTACGAGGCCCTCGGTGGCGAGCTTCGCCAGGACGAGACGCACGGTCGTCCGGCCGACACCAAGGTCTGCCGACAGTGTTCGCTCGGAGGGCAGTTTGGCGCCACTGGCCAGTTCGCCGGAGCTGATCCATTCGCGGATGGTCTGTTCGACCCGCTCGGTTTTCTCTCCCATGCCCGTGCGCACTCTCCCGCCTTCTGGGTCTGGCGCGCGCAAGTCTAGGTGAAGCGTGCTCATCGTGAGGGTCTTCCCTTCAGCTCCTGGGCTTGCTGCAAATCAGGGACAACCGGACACCCGCAACACATGAAGTGTCCGGCCTGTCCGGGTGTCCTGTCAGGTGGCTTGAACTGGGAAAATGAGCCGGACAGATCAGGGGTTGGCTGTCCGGCAGGCATACCTGTCATTCACTGCTGAGACTGTCGTTCGGCATCGCGCGCGTGGGCCACGTTCGCTCGTAGTGTTTGGGTGTGGGGGTGGGTGTTGCCGAGGTGCTGTTCGCACTGGGCGAGGGTGAGTTCGTAGAGGGGGATGGCCCGGTCCAGGTCTCCGGCGGTCTGGTAGGCGTGGGCGAGGTTGTTGCGGCTGGTCAGGGTGTCTGGGTGGGTGTCGCCGAGGGTCTGTTCGCGCTGGGTGAGGGTGAGTTCGTAGAGGGGGATGGCCCGGTCCAGGTCCCCGGCCGACTCGTAGGCGCCGGCGAGACCATGGCGGCTGGTCAGGGTGTCGGGGTGGGTGTCGCCGAGGGTCTGTTCGCGCTGGGTGAGGGTGAGTTCGTAGAGGGGGATGGCCCGGTCCAGGTCCCCGGCCGACTCGTAGGCGTACCCGAGACCGTGGCGGCTGGTCAGGGTGTGGGGGTGGGTGTCGCCGAGGGTCTGTTCGCGCTGGGTGAGGGTGAGTTCGTAGAGGGGGATGGCCCGATCCAGGTCCCCTGCGACTCGGTAGACGCCGGCGAGGTTGTGGCGGCTGATCAAGGTCTGAGGATGGGTGTCGCCGAGGTGCTGTTTGCTCTGGGCGAGGGTGAGCTCGTGGAGGGGGATGGCCCGGTCGAGGTCTCCGGCGGTCTGGTAGGCGTGGGCGAGGTTGCTGCGACTGACCAGGGTGTCTGGGTGGGTGTCGCCGAGGGCCTGTTCGCACTGGGTGAGGGCGAGCTCGTACAGGGCGATGGCCCGGTCCAGGTGTCCGGCGGCCTGGTAGGCGCCGGCGAGATTGTTGCGGCTGGTCAGGGTGTCGGGGTGGGTGTCGCCGAGATGCTTCTTGGTCAGGGTGTCGGGGTGGGTGTCGCCGAGATGCTTCTCGAACTGGGCGAGGGCGAGCTCGTGGAGGGGGATGGCCCGATCGAGGTGTCCGGCGGTCTGGTAGGCGAAGGCGAGGTTGTTGCGGTTGGTCAGAGTGTGGCTGTTGGCTTCGCCGAGATGCTTCTCGAGCTGGGCAAGGGCGGCCTCTCGCAGAGGGATGGTGCGGGCGTCGTGGCCCTGGCGGTAGAGGTACTGGGCGGCTGTGACGTACAGCTTCGTGAGGGGGGCGTTGTGGTGGTCGGGGGGTGTGGTCGCGGCGAGGGCGATGAGGTGGGGGATGAGGGTGTCCCATTCCGGGGCGGGGCCGGTGGTGGGTTCAGGCATGGCTGTGAGGGCCCGGGTGAGGGCGTCCTCGGCTTCTCGGCGGCCGGCGGCCGGGTGTCCCGGTTCGGCCAGTGCGGTCGCGCGTAGAACGGTTTGGAGGAGACGGTGGACGCTGATGCTGTCCGGGGTGACGGTGGCCATGCTGTAGCCACGCAGGGCACCGAGTGCTTCGGCGAGGTCGTCGGTGTCGGTGTCGGAGGTGTTCAGCAGGCGGATGGGGATGTTGTCGGGGGCGAGCCAGGCGATGGTGTGCAGGATTTGGACGGCGAGTGGGTTGCGTGTGGTGAGCGCCTGGAGGGTCTGGTTCCAGATGCGGGCAATGGTGCGCTCGGCGTCGAGGCCGTACGCGGCTTTGTCGAGTTTGGTGGGCAGTCTGCGGCGGTAGGCGTCGATGCCGATGGTGGGGTTTTGGGTGAGGTAGGCGCCGGCCTGTTCCAAAGCGAGGGGGAGGTGTCCGAGGTTGGCGGCCAGGGTGTGGGCGGCTTGGAGATCTCGGAGGGTGGGCGTGCGGTCGGTGATGGCGTGGGTGCAGATGAGGTTGGCGGCTTCGTCGGGGTGGAGGGTTCCGAGGGGGAGGGTGTGGATGGTTCGGGGCCATCCGGTTGCGCGGCGGCTGGTGATGAGGTGGTGGCCTCCGTCGAGGGCGCCGAGGTAGGGGTTTAGGTCTGCGGGGTCCTCAACGTTGTCGAAGACCAGGAGCCAGCCGGGGTGCCATTGCAGCCAGGCCAAGGCCCATTCGGCCCGTTCGTCCTGGGACAGCATCCTGGTCGGCGTCGGGGCCAGTCGTGCCGCGAGTGCTGCCAGGGACTGCTCGATGCGGTTGGGTGAGTCGGCGTTGATCCACCAGACGATGGTGTAGGTGTGGCGGTTTCGGTGGGCGTAGGCGAGGGCGAGGGTGGTTTTGCCGATGCCGCCGAGGCCGTGGACGGTGGACGCCTGGGTGATCGCTGTCCCGGTCTGTTCGGTGAGGGTGTTGCGGAGCCGGGTGAGGTCGTCGTCGCGGCCGAGGCACAGGGGCACTGGCGACAGGTTGGCGAGGCGGGGCGGGGCCTGGACGTCGCGGGCGGCGGTGAGGACCTCGGCGGGCAGGCCGATCACGTCGCCGGTGTGGGCGTTGCCGATGTGCTGTGCGGCGATCGACCTATTGCCGGAGGCGTCGTAGGAGGAGTCGGTCACTGGTCTGTGCGGTGGCCGTCGCCGGTGATCGCGGTGCCGATGGTGTGTGCGGCGATGGACCGTTCGCCGGAGGCGGTGACGGTCACCGTTCCGGCGGCCGGTGCGGGCAGGAGGGCGGCGAGTTCCTTGAGGAGGTCGGCGTCCTCGCGCAGGGCCCGCTTGATCTGCTGGCGCAGGGCGGCCGCAGCGTCGGGGTCGCCGGTGTCTTCGGCGGCGTCCTGGATGGCGGCTTCGAGGGCGGCTTGCTGGGGTTCGGTGCGGCGGCGCCAGATGGCTTGGAGGATGCGTCGGCCGAGGTTGGCGGTTGCCTCCACTGCGGTGTCCTCGGCGCGGGCGAGAACGGCCCCGCCGTAGGCGCTCACGGCCGCCGTCAGATAGGGGCTGGCCTGCTCGACCAACTGGACGATGTCGCCACTCACTTCGATACCTCCGCCATCGCGATGAAAGGTTTATGACGGAGCCTAGGAGGGCCGGGGCGGGCGGGTGGCACGTTCCTCGAAACCCCAGGGCCCCTGTTCGGTGGGACATCGGTGGGACCGTCGGCCCGACCGCAGGAAAGGGGGCAGGTCAGGCCAACTGCCGTGCGTGGTCTGTAAATCTGTCGCGCAAGCTACGCAGGTTCGAACCCTGCACCAGCCACAGGATAGATGGACGGCCCCTGACTCACGGAAACGTGAGTCAGGGGCCGTTCTGCGTTTCCGGGGTGGTGGGGGTCACTGGGCGGGGGTGAGGAGG
>JOHN01000108.1 GCA_000719695.1 Streptomyces sp. NRRL F-6131 | reverse complement strand
CCCGGTTACATTCCGAACCCGGAAGCTAAGCCTCACAGCGCCGATGGTACTGCAGGGGGGACCCTGTGGGAGAGTAGGACGCCGCCGAACAATCATTCATGAAGAACCCCCGCCGGATTCCCGGCGGGGGTTCTTTGCGTTGTCCGTTGACGTATCGTCAGGGCATGGACGATGGAACGGCAACAACCGGCGACGCGACCACGATCCTCGCCTCCGACGTACTGCGGCCGGCACAGCGGGACGCGGCCCTGCGGATCCTGGCGGACGCCCAGGCCGTGGACGGCCGGGCCGCCGTGTCCGAGCAGGGACGGCTCCGCCTGCGCTCCTCGGAGACGGCGCGGGCCGGGGTGACGCACTTCCTCGCACTCGCCCACCCGGGCGACGCCACCCGTACCGACTTCCGTACCGACACCAATACCGACCCCGACCCCGACAGCGCGGTCGGTGCCGGCGCCGTCGGCTACGGCCAGCTGGAGGTGCCCGAGAGCGATGCCGCCAACCCGGCCGCCGAGCTCGTCGTCGCCCCGGGGGACCGTGGCCGCGGCTTCGGCCGGCCGCTGGTGGACGCCGTACTGGCCGAGGCCCGCAAGGCCGGCCGGGAGCACGTCGACTTCTGGGTGCACGGCGGTCACCCGGCGGCGCGGCACCTGGCCGGGGCGTTCGGCGCCGAGCTGGTCCGCGAGCTGCGGCAGATGCGCCGCACCGGCCCGCAGACCGAGGAGGCCCCGCTGCCCGACGGGATCGAGCTGCGGACCTTCCGGCCCGGCGAGGACGACGCCGCGTGGCTGCGACTGAACGCGCTCGCCTTCGCCCACCACCCGGAGCAGGGTGCCTGGACCGAGCGGGACCTCGCCGACCGGCTGGCCGAGCCCTGGTTCGACCCGGCCGGCTTCTTCCTCGCCACCCGGGGCGGCCGCCTGGTCGGCTTCCACTGGACGAAGGTGCACCCGGCGACCGCGACCGAGCCGGCCCTCGGCGAGGTGTACGTGGTGGGCGTCGACCCGGCGGAGCAGGGGAGCGGTCTCGGCCGGGCGCTGACCGCCGCCGGACTGCGTCACCTGACCGGACGCGACGCCGCCGCCGGCGAGCGCGGGCTGGACACCGTCCTGCTGTACGTGGACGCGGACAATCCGGCCGCCGTGCGGGTGTACGAGCGGCTGGGATTCACCGTCCACGAAGTCGACCTGATGTACCGCACCCGCGCCTAGCCGGTTCGACCCCGTTCGGTCCCCGCCTCGACGTCCCTTCTGCCCACCCCTCGGCAGTCCTTTTCGGCGTGACCGAGAGTGACGGCGAGGATCGGGCGCCCCGGCGCCGCCTAGCGGAGGAAACGGGGCCGCGGCAACGGTTGTGCACCGGCTGCTGCGGCCCCGACCGCCTCAGCTTTCCTCCTGGCCATGCGGTGTTTACCGTGGATTCAATCAATGCCGCGAAGATCACAGGATGAAGTCCGTAGTGTCTCGCTCGTGCAGCGTCGGTCACCCCGTGGCCGCCGCGGTGGCGGCCGCGCCGGGTGGGTGGGCGTGGGCGGTGGGCGAGGGCGACGGCCCGAAGAGCACTTCGCGTCCGGACGCCGTCCTGCTGGAGGAGCTGGAGCCCATGAGCATCCCCCGCCCCGTCCCTGCCCCGCTCTCCCCACCCGCGCGGCTGTCCAGCGCGTTGGGGATACCGCCGGAGCCGACGTCCGCCGACGAGCAGGATCTCGAGGAGTTGCCGCAGGGCCGGTTCCTGGACCGCGAGCGCAGCTGGCTGGCGTTCAACGAGCGGGTCCTGGAGCTGGCGGAGGACCCGGGGATCCCGCTGCTGGAGCGCACCAAGTTCCTGGCGATCTTCGCGAGCAACCTCGACGAGTTCTTCATGGTCCGGGTGGCCGGCCTCAAGCGCCGGATCGCCACCGGGGTCGCCCAGCGCAGTGCGTCGGGGCTCCAGCCGCGCGAGGTGCTGGACCTCATCTGGACCCGTTCGCGCGAGCTGATGGCCCGCCATGCCGCCGCGTTCCAGCAGGAGGTGCTGCCGGACCTCGCGGCCGAGGGCATCGAGGTGGTCCGTTGGCCCGAGCTGGCGGAGAAGGAGCAGGCGCGGCTGCACACCCTGTTCCGGCAGAAGATCTTCCCGGTCCTCACCCCGCTGGCGGTGGACCCGGCGCACCCCTTCCCCTACATATCGGGGCTCTCGCTCAACCTGGCGGTCGTCGTGCGCAACCCGGTCTCCGGGCACAAGCACTTCGCCCGGGTGAAGGTGCCGCAGTCGCTCGCGCGCTTCCTGGAGGCCTCCCCGCAGCGGTACGTGCCGCTGGAGGACGTCATGGGGGCGCACCTGGAGGAGCTCTTCCCGGGCATGGAGGTGCTCGCCCACCACGCCTTCCGGGTCACCCGCAACGAGGACCTGGAGGTCGAGGAGGACGACACCGAGAACATCCTCAAGGCCCTGGAGAAGGAGCTGATGCGGCGGCGCTTCGGCCCGCCGGTGCGGCTGGAGGTCGAGGAGTCGATCGACCCCTACATCCTGGACCTGCTGGTGCGGGAGCTGAACATCACCGAGGCGGAGGTCTTCCCGCTGCCCGGCCCGCTCGACCTGACCGGGCTGTTCGGCATCGCGGGGCTGGACCGGCCGGAGCTGAAGTACCCGAAGTTCGTGGCGGGCACCGCGCGCGGCCTGACCGACGTCGAGTCGGCCTCGCAGCCGGACATCTTCATGGCGATGCGCGAGCGGGACGTGCTGCTGCACCACCCGTACGACAGCTTCTCCACCTCGGTGCAGGCCTTCCTGGAGCAGGCGGCGGCCGACCCGGACGTGCTGGCGATCAAGCAGACGCTGTACCGGACCTCCGGCGACTCGCCGATCGTCGACGCGCTGATCGACGCGGCGGAGTCCGGCAAGCAGGTGCTGGTGCTGGTCGAGATCAAGGCGCGCTTCGACGAGCAGGCCAACATCAAGTGGGCCCGCAAGCTGGAGGAGGCCGGCTGCCACGTGGTCTACGGCCTGATCGGGCTGAAGACGCACTGCAAGCTGTCGCTGGTGGTCCGGCAGGAGGGTGACACCCTGCGCCGTTACTCGCACGTCGGTACCGGCAACTACCACCCGAAGACGGCCCGGCTGTACGAGGACCTCGGTCTGCTGACCTCGGACCCGCAGGTCGGCGCGGACCTCTCGGACCTCTTCAACCGGCTCTCCGGCTACTCGCGCCGCGAGTCCTACCGCCGGCTGCTGACCGCGCCGCGCGGACTGCGGGACGGCCTGGTGGCGCGGATCCACAACGAGATCGCCAACCACCGGGCCGGGCGTCCGGCGCACGTGAAGCTCAAGGTCAACTCGATCGTCGACGAGGCCGTGATCGACGCGCTGTACCGGGCCTCGCAGGCCGGGGTGCCGGTGGACGTGTGGGTGCGCGGCATCTGCGCGATCCGGCCGGGGGTGCCGGGGCTGAGCGAGAACGTCCGGGTCCGCAGCATCCTGGGGCGGTTCCTGGAGCACTCGCGGATCTTCGTCTTCGGCAACAACGGCGATCCGGAGGTGTGGATCGGCAGCGCCGACATGATGCACCGCAATCTGGACCGCCGGATCGAGGCGCTGCTGCGGATCACCGACCCGTCGCACCGGGCCGAGCTGTCCGGGCTGCTGGACCTCGGGATGTCGGACGAGACGGAGTCCTGGCACCTGGGGGCGGACGGGTCGTGGACCCGGCACGCCCAGGAGGCCGACGGCAAGCAGCTGCGTCACGTCCAGGACCTGCTCATCGACTCGCGTCAGCGTCGTCGGGCCGCCACGGCCCGGTGACCGCCGGTCGCCACCACGACCCCGCTGACGCCCGACGTGACGACGTGAGCCGCGACGCCGCGCGGCGGGCCCGCACCGGACCGAACGGTGCGGGTCACGCCGCCGGGGGACCCGACGCCACGAGACTCGACGACGCGACCGCGCGACCCACCGACGTGAGCCGCTGAGCGGCAGGGACCCGCTGAGCGGTCGGCCACCAGCCCCGGGGACGGCCCCGGGGGAACGGGGATCTACCTAGTCATGACCGATGCGCCGATGACGGCCCGGGCGGCCTCCACCGCGACCGCCGGGGACATCCTCTCCAGCCATCTCACCGCCCTGGCGGGCGCGTTCCTGCGCGCCCTGCCGCTGGCGGTGGGCGAGGTCGGCGCCAGACCGGGGGCGGCCGTCGTCCCGCCCGCGGGGACGGGGGACCTGCTGCGGGCGGTGCGGCGGATCGGCGGTCTGCTGCACACCTTCGGCGCGTCCTTCGAGCCGGGCTGGGTGCAGGAGTCGCGGACCGAGCTGGCGTGGCTGCTGAACCTGCTGGCGCTGGAGCCGGGGTACGTGCGGCGGTCGGCCCGGCTGCTGGGCGCGTTGGACGGGCTGAACGGCAGCGAGGCGGAGGGGCCGGGCATGCTGGCCGGCCACGCGGGGGCGCCGAAGGCGCGGGCCCTGCTGGACCGGCAGCTGACCCTGGCCCGGACCAGGGCGCACTCGACGGTGCTGCAGGAGCTGCGGTCGGCTCGGCTGCACGCCCTGGCGGACCGGATGACGCTGCTGGTGGCGGAGGCACCGCTGGCGAGGTCGGCGCAGGGCCGGGCGGGTGCGGTGCTGCTGCCGCAGGCGGCGGCCGCGTTCGGGGCGCTGGCGGCGAGCACGCAGCTGCTGCCGTTGCAGCGGGCGGCGACGCCGTACGGCGGGGACGGACTGCGCCGGCTGGGCGCGGTGCCGAACGCGCGGGGCGCGCTGGACGCGGACGCGGCGCTGGCCGCGGACGACGCGCCGTGGCACCGCACGCGGGTGCTGGTGAAGCGGGCCCGGTACGCGCTGGAGGTGTGCGGCCGGCCGTCGGCGGTGCTGGACGACCTGGACCAGGTGCTGCTGCGGCACCAGGAGGCGTCGGAGGCGGCGGTGACGGCGGCGACGGCGGCGCGCACGCCGCGGATCACCCCGGCGACGGCGTACGTGCTGGGTGTGGTGCACGCCGATCAGCGGCTGGAGGTGGAGGCGGCGCGGTACGCCTTCGGGCGGCGGTGGCCGGAGCTGCCGCCGGGCGCGGAGGCCTGGCTGGAGCTGCCGCCGGCCGAGGGCTGGGGGTCGGCGCCGGAATCGCGGACGGCCTGAGGTGGGCGGTCGTCCGGGGCCCGCGGACCGGTGGCCGGCCCGCGGCCGGGGGCCGGTGGTGCTGGCGGCCGGGGCGGTGCTCTGGCTGCCGGGACGGCCGAAGCGCAGCGGGCGGCTGGGCCGGCCGCGGATCGCGGTGATCCACCGGCCGAAGTACGACGACTGGAGCCTGCCGAAGGGGAAGCTGGACCCGGGGGAGGGCGTGGTCGAGGCGGCGTTGCGCGAGGTGCGGGAGGAGACCGGGTTCTCCTGCGTGCTGGGGGCCGAGCTGCCGACCCAGCACTACGTGGCGCAGGGCCGGCCGAAGGAGGTCCGGTACTGGGCGGCGGTGCCGACGGCGGGGGAGTTCCGGCCGAACCGGGAGGTGGACCGGCTGGAGTGGCTGCCGGCCGGGAAGGCACGGGCGCGGTTGACCCGCGAGCAGGACCGGGGGCTGGTGGACGCGCTGCTGGTGCTGCTGGGGGCCAGGCCGGTCCGGTTGCGGGACCGGGAGTCGTGAAGGAAGGGTGGAAGTGATCTCGTCGCGCCCTTGCCGTGACGCAACCGTTACTACCTGACGTAGTTTCCTGTCATCCGTTCGAGGTTCACTCGCCGTTCACTTGCGACCGGCTGACGTGTCACCTGCCCGGCCTACTTTCGGTACCACCGGCGGGCCGAACGGGCCCCGGATCTCAGCAAAACCCGCGCTCCGTCGTGTTCCGGCACGACCCGCGCGCCGGGCAATGCCACAGAAAGGGACACCCTGTGAAGCTCCAGCGGAACGGCCGCTCCAAGGCCCTCGCGATCGGTGCCATGGCGCTCGTCAGCTCGCTGTCGCTCGCCGCCTGCGGCTCGGACGATAACAACACCAACACCAACGCGTCCGGCTCCAGCGGCTCCGCCTCCGCCGCCCCGGCGGCGATCAACTGTGGCTCCAAGCCGGCCGCCCTGGTTGCCGCGGGCTCCACCGCCCAGGGCAACGCGATCGACATCCTGAAGAACAACTTCGAGGCGGCCTGCAAGGGCTCCACCGTCAACTACGGTGGCGGCGGCTCCGGCGCCGGTGTCCAGCAGTTCAACCAGGGCAAGGTCCAGTTCGCCGGTTCGGACTCGGCGCTGAAGCCGGCCGAGGTCGACGCGAGCAAGGCCGTCTGCACCGGTGGCCAGGGCATCAACCTGCCGCTCGTCGCGGGCCTGATCTCGATCGTCTACAACGTGGAGGGCGTGGACAACCTCGTCCTGGACGGCCCGACCATCGCGAAGATCTTCGACTCGCAGATCACCAAGTGGAACGACCCGGCGATCGCCGCGCTGAACCCGAGCGCGAAGCTGCCGGACGCCGACATCCAGGCCTTCCACCGCACGGACGACTCGGGCACCACCGAGAACCTGACCAAGTACTTCGCCAAGACCTCGGGCGGCGCCTGGTCCTACCCGGCCAGCAAGGCCTGGGCGGGCAAGGGCGGCCAGGGCGCCAGCGGCTCGGCCGGTGTCTCGGCCCAGGTGAAGCAGGTCAAGAACTCGATCAGCTACGCCGAGCTGTCCTTCGCCCAGACCAACAACCTGAAGAGCGCCGCGATCAACACCGGTGCCGCCAAGCCGGTCGAGGCCACCGCCGTGAACGCCGCCAACACCTTCGCCAAGGCCCAGATCGCCGGCACCGGCAGCGACCTGGCGCTGACCCTCGACTACGCGACCAAGGAAGAGGGCTCCTACCCGCTGGTCCTGGTCACCTACGAGATCGTCTGCGACAAGGGCAACAAGGCCGACACCCTCGACGCCGTGAAGGCCTTCCTGGCCTACACCGCGAGCGACGCGGGCCAGAAGGCGATCGGCGACGCGGGCTACGTCCCGCTGCCGAAGTCGCTGACCGAGAAGGCCAACACGGTCATCGGCACCCTCGCCTGATCGAGCACGACGTCCACCGGGGCGGCCCCGTGAACGAGGGGGGCCGGGGCCGCCCCCGTGGGTAGTACCGACTGACGCAACACGTCCGGGGCACCGCCGCCAGGGTGCCGCCCCCTCAGGGGCAGCACCACCAGACCGGAGTACACCAATGACTTCACAGACCCCTGCCACCCCGCGGGGCAGGGAACGCCGCCAGCGCGACAGCCGGGTCGGCGACAAGATCTTCATGAACCTCTCCCGCGGGTCGGGCATCCTGCTGCTGGTGGTCATGGCCGCCATCGCGGGCTTCCTGACCTGGCGCTCGGGGATCGCCCTGACCAAGAACGAGGGCAACTTCCTCACCACCTTCGAGTGGACGCCGGACGCCCCGAAGCCGGTCTTCGGCATCGCCGTCCTGGTCTTCGGCACCATCGTCAGCGCGCTGATCGCGATGCTGATCGCCGTTCCGGTGGCCATCGGGATCGCGCTGTTCATCTCCCACTACGCGCCGCGCCGGATCGCCCAGCCGTTCGCCTACCTGGTGGACCTGCTGGCGGCCGTGCCCAGCATCATCTACGGCCTGTGGGGCGCGCTCTTCCTGGTGCCGCACCTCAGCGGCCTGAACAGCTGGCTGGACGAGTACCTCGGCTGGACGTACGTCTTCGACCAGTCCCGGGTCGGCACCACGCCGCGCAACCTGTTCACGGTCGGCATCCTGCTGGCGATCATGATCCTCCCGATCATCACCGCGGTCAGCCGCGAGGTCTTCCGCCAGGTGCCGCGGATGCACGAGGAGGCGGCGCTCGCGCTCGGCGCGACCCGCTGGGAGATGATCCGCACCGCGGTGCTGCCGTTCGGCCGCCCCGGCATCATCTCGGCCTCGATGCTCGGCCTCGGCCGGGCGCTCGGCGAGACCATCGCGGTCGCCGTGGTGCTCTCCTCCAACAGCGTCCTCTCGCTGCACCTGCTCGACCCGGGCGGCGGCACCTTCGCGCAGAACATCGCGCTGAAGTTCAACGAGGCCCAGCCCTTCGGCCGGGACGCGCTGATGGCCTCCGGCCTCGTCCTGTTCGTGATCACCCTGCTGGTGAACGGCGCCGCGCGGCTGATCGTCGCCCGCCGCAAGGAGTACACCGCATGAGCGCCGCGACCACGTCCGTTCCGGCGGACGCCCGCCCGGTCGGCCGCACGCTGACCGCCAACCGACTGCCCACGTGGGCCCCGGCCGCCGTGGCCGCCGGCTCGATCGCCCTCGGCTGCGGCATCGGCGCGGTCGGCGGCCTGGAGAGCAAGCTCCAGTGGGGCCTGATCTCCGCGATCCTCTTCGTGCTCATCGGCTACGTGCTCTCGGCGCAGGTCGAGGGCCGCCGGCAGGCCAAGGACCGGCTCGCCACCTCGGTGGTCTGGGTCGCCTTCATCCTGGCCGTCGTCCCGCTGCTCGCGCTGACCTTCTACACGGTCCAGCAGGGCATCGGCGTCGTGGACGGCAACTTCCTGACGCACTCCATGATGGGCGTGCGCTCCGCGGGTCCCGGCGGCGGCATCTACCACGCGCTGATCGGCACCCTGGAGCAGGTCCTGCTGGCCACCCTGATGGCCGCCCCGATCGGTCTGCTGACCGCCGTCTACCTGGTCGAGTACGGCCGCGGCACGCTCGCCAAGGCGGTCACCTTCTTCGTCGACGTCATGACGGGTGTCCCGTCGATCGTCGCCGGCCTGTTCGTCCTGTCCGTGTGGAACCTCGCCCTCGGCTTCAACTACTCCGGCTTCTCGGGCAGCCTCGCGCTGGCCATCCTGATGCTGCCGGTCGTGGTGCGCTCCACCGAGGAGATGCTCAAGCTCGTCCCGAACGAGCTGCGCGAGGCGTCGTACGCGCTCGGTGTGCCGAAGTGGAAGACGATCCTCCGGATCGTCCTCCCCACCGCCATCGGCGGCATCACCACCGGTGTGATGCTCGCGGTCGCCCGCATCACGGGTGAGACCGCCCCGGTGATGCTGCTGGTCTTCGGCGCTGCCTACATCAACAACAACCCGTTCGACGGACCGCAGCAGTCGCTGCCGATGTACATCTGGCAGCAGTACGCCGTGGTGAACAACGACTACGGCTACGCCCGCGCCTGGGGTGCCGCGCTCGTGCTGATCGCCTTCGTGATGGGGCTCAACCTCATCGCCCGGGGCATCGCGCGCTGGCGCTCCCCCAAGGCCGGACACTGAGCGACCGACTGACGTACGACGAAGACTGAGAGAAGACGAACGATCATGGCCAAGCGCATCGACGTCAGCGGACTGTCCGCCTACTACGGCTCCACCAAGGCGATCGAGGACATCTCGATGGCCATCGAACCCCGCTCGGTGACGGCCTTCATCGGTCCCTCCGGCTGCGGCAAGTCGACCTTCCTGCGGACCCTCAACCGGATGCACGAGGTGATCCCCGGCGCCCGCGTCGAGGGCAAGGTGCTCCTGGACGACGAGAACCTGTACGGCTCCGCCGTCGACCCGGTCGCCGTCCGCCGCTCGGTCGGCATGGTGTTCCAGCGCCCGAACCCGTTCCCGACCATGTCGATCTACGACAACGTGGTCGCCGGCCTGAAGCTCTCGGGCGTGCGCAAGAAGTCCGTGCTGGACGGCGTGGTGGAGAAGTCCCTCCAGGGCGCCAACCTCTGGAACGAGGTCAAGGACCGGCTGAACAAGCCGGGCGCCGGCCTCTCCGGCGGCCAGCAGCAGCGCCTCTGCATCGCCCGCGCCATCGCGGTCGAGCCGCAGGTCCTGCTGATGGACGAGCCCTGCTCGGCCCTCGACCCGATCTCGACCCTCGCCATCGAGGACCTGATCGGCGAGCTGAAGTCCCAGTTCACCATCGTCATCGTGACCCACAACATGCAGCAGGCGGCCCGCGTCAGCGACCGCACCGCCTTCTTCAACCTGGCCGGCGTCGGGCAGCCGGGCAAGCTGATCGAGCTGGACGACACCCAGCGGATCTTCTCCAACCCGTCGGTGCAGGCGACCGAGGACTACATCTCCGGTCGCTTCGGCTGATCGGCACCCGCCGACCGGTCGCGGGCGGCGGACGACAGAGCTGCTCCGTGGTGCTGCATGGCGGTGCCGCCGCGGAGCATGAGAAGGGCCCGCCCCCCGAGATGTGGGGGGCGGGCCCTTCCGCGTCCGGACGTCCGCGGCCGGTCAGCCCCAGAACAGGTGGACGAACCAGTACACCAGCGCCGCGACGATCGCGGCCGCCGGCATCGTGATGAACCAGCCGAGCACGATGTTCTTCGCGACGCCCCAGCGCACCGCGCGGATCCGCTTGGTGGCGCCCGCGCCCATGATCGCCGAGGTGATCACGTGGGTGGTGGAGATCGGCGCCTTGAAGACGAACGACGTGATGTACATGACGGCCGAGGCGGTGGCCTCGGCGGCGAAGCCCTGCGGCGGGTCGAGCTCGATGATCTTCCGGCCGAGGGTCCGCATGATCCGCCAGCCACCGGCGTAGGTGCCCAGCGAGAGCATGGTCGCGCAGGAGATCTTCACCCAGACCGGGATCGGGTCGCCGGTGTTCTCGTGGCCCGAGATGGTGAGGGCCAGGACCACGATGCCCATGGTCTTCTGCGCGTCCTGGAGGCCGTGCGCCAGTGCCATCGCGGCGGCCGAGGCGGTCTGCGCGACCCGGAAGTTGCGCTTGGCCCGGTGCGGGTTGGCCCGGCGGAAGATCCAGAGGATCGCCAGCATGACCAGGAAGCCGCCGACCAGACCGACCACCGGCGAGACGATCATCGGAATGATGATCTTGTCGATGACGCCGCTCCAGATCACCTCGGTGCCGCCGGCCAGCGCCGCCCCGACCATGCCGCCGAACAGCGCGTGCGAGGAGGAGGACGGCAGGCCGAAGTACCAGGTGACGAGGTTCCAGGCGATCGCGCCGACCAGTGCGGCGAACAGGATCGCCATCCCCTGGTTGCCGGTCGGGGTCTCGATGATGCCCTTGGAGACGGTGTGCGCCACCCCGCTGCCCAGGAAGGCGCCGGCCAGGTTCATCACCGCGGCCATCGCCAGCGCCGCCCGGGGCGTCAGCGCCCGGGTGGAGACCGAGGTGGCGATCGCGTTGGCCGAGTCGTGGAAGCCGTTGGTGTAGGTGAAGAAGAACGCAACGCCGATGACGGCGATGAGTGCTGCCATGTCCACGGGGGTCAGGACTCCTTGACCGCGATGGTCTCCACCGTGTTGGCGACGTGCTCGAAGGCGTCCGCGGCCTGTTCGAGGACGTCCACGACCTGCTTGAGCTTGAGCACCTCGATGGCCTCGTACTGGCCGGAGAACAGGTGGGCGAGCAGCTTGCGGTGGATCTGGTCGGCCTGGTTCTCGAGTCGGTTGACCTCGATCCAGTACTCGGTCAGGTTGGACATGCTCCGCAGGTTCGGCATCGCCTCGGCGGTGAGCTCGGCGGCGCGGGCCAGGACCTCGATCTGCTGCTCGATGCCCTTCGGCAGGGTCTGGATGTCATAGAGGACGACCAGGTCGACCGCCTCCTCCATGAAGTCCATGATGTCGTCCAGCGACGAGGCGAGGTTGTAGATGTCCTCGCGGTCGAAGGGCGTGATGAAGGACGAGTTCAGCTGGTGGAAGATCGCATGGGTGGTGTCGTCTCCGGCGTGCTCGGCGGCGCGCATGCGCTCGACGATCTCCGCGCGGGCCGACACGTCTGATCCCAGCAGTTCCAGCAGGAGCTTCGAGCCCACGACCAGGTTCTCCGCGGCGGCGGCGAACATGTCGTAGAAACTCGTCTCCTTCGGGGTCAGGCTAAAACG
Source organism: Streptomyces sp. NRRL F-6131 (assembly GCA_000719695.1). Taxonomy (GTDB): domain Bacteria; phylum Actinomycetota; class Actinomycetes; order Streptomycetales; family Streptomycetaceae; genus Kitasatospora. Next base: position 2,599 of record JOHN01000108.1, on the reverse strand, counting down.
CACGGAAATCTCCGATGTGCGGGGTAGGGGACTGAACGATGCTAGGTGCAACCGAGCGCGTTCGCGCAAACGGGGTGGCCGAAGAGGAGTCGGAACCTCCTCTTCCGTTCGGCTGCCGCAGCAGCGTTCCGGTCCGCACCACAGATGCGGGCGTGAGACCCCAGTCTGACGGAACCTCGCCCGGATCGCCCCTGCCGTGCGGGCGGAACAGCGGGGTGTTCCCCGGACGGGGGAACCGCGGCGGGCCCGCACCGCTCCCGTCCGGCGGCGCCGGAGGAACACCACGACGGGCCCGGGTGTTGGACACTGGAGGCCGACGCAGCCACCCAGGCACTCAGACGAAGGCGGGCCGATGACCACCACGCAAGCGCGCACCGAGCCGGAGCAGGCGCCCGGGGCGGAACCGCACGGCGAGCACGCAGCCCCCCAGGACGCCCCGGACACCGGCCACGCCGCCCACGGGCCGCACGGGTACAGCGCGCAGAAGGACGCCCACCTCAAGCGGCTGCGCCGGATCGAGGGCCAGATCCGCGGCCTCCAGCGGATGGTCGACGAGGACGTCTACTGCATCGACGTGCTCACCCAGGTCTCGGCCAGCACCAAGGCCCTCCAGTCCTTCGCGCTCTCGCTGCTGGAGGAGCACCTGCGGCACTGCGTCGCGGCGGCCGCCGAGGAGGGCGGCGCCGAGCTGGACGCCAAGGTCGCCGAGGCCACCGCGGCGATCGCCCGGCTGCTGCGCAGCTGACCCGTGCGCGGCTGACCCGTGTCCGGCTGGTCCGGGGCCCGTCCCCGGGCGGCCGGTGCCGCAGGCCCTACGGCTCCCGCGGCCCCCGGGCCGGTCCAGTGGCCGGACTGCCGTCGGGCCGGTCGAGCAGCACCTCGTCGATCCGCTCGGTCGGCAGCCGGTCGCCGCTGCTGGCCGTGGCGGCGATCATCAGCTCGCCGGCCAGGTCGATCTCGTCGAGGGCCGCGTCGTCGTGGCCGCCGCCGCGGCCGCCCGTGGACGCCATCACCTGCACCACCCCTTCAGCGCCTCGCCAGCCCGGGCGGCAGCCACCCGACGTCCAGCCTAGGCACTTCGGAGCCCGTCCACATGGCACGGACGGGCCATCTCGGCGCCGCCGAAACGGGTGGGATCCGGGACTCCCGGGCCCACCCGGACCGGCGGCCTCCCTCGCCCCCGCGGCGTCCGGCGCCGAGCCGCCCGCGGCGCGCTACTTCGGGCTCTCGCCGGGCTTCATGGCGTAGATGTCCGCGGCCGCCGGCTCGGCGGCCTCCACCGGTGCGCCGAAGTCGCTCAGCGTGGTGGTCGAGACCACCTTCACCTGGTCCTTCGCCTCCTTGGAGCCGGCCACCCCGGCGAAGGTGAAGACCTCGACCACCTTGTGCAGCCGGCCCTGCTCGTCCAGCCAGACGTCGAAGGGGACCTCCTTCACGGTGAAGGTCTGAGCCCCCATCCGCAGTCCGTCCCCGCCCCGGCCGCCGGTGGCGTCGGCCGCCTTGGCGAGGTCCAGGGTGCCGCGGAAGTGCTTCAGGGCGACCCCGTCGACCGTCTCGGTGCCCACCGGCTCGGCCTTCTGCGCCCCGCGCAGCGCGCCCGCGGCGGAGGCCGGGTCGGTGGCGCCGCCGCTGACCAGGTTGCCGTCCGGCAGCTGGCGGACGTCCAGCTTGACCCACTTGCCCTCCGGCACCTTGGCGCCGCTGTTCTGGAGGTAGACGGTGCCGGGCAGGAGCACCTCGACGATCTTGCCGGTGGTCGCCGCGCCCGGCGGCACCTGCACCTCCAGCCGGCCGATCCGCTTCACGTAGTCGTAGCCGCCGGTGCCGGTGAAGGCGGCCTTCTTGTCGGCGGACTCGGTCACCAGCTCGGTGGCGACGTGCGCCGAGCCCGAGCGGCCGGTGATGTCGGCGGTGCCGCGCACCGCCGTCAGCGGGTCGGCGGCGAGCTGGTCCGGGGTGCTGCTCGCCCGTTGGTCGGCCGAGGCGCCCCCGGCACCGTCCGGCGAACAGCCGGCCAGTCCGGCCGCCCCGGTCAGGACGGCGGCGAGCAGGGCGGCCCGGGCCGCCGGCCGCAGGCGCCGGCCCGACCGTCCGACCGTCCGGCCGGTGCGCTGCTGGTCGGTCATCTTCATCCTCGCGAAACCCCCTCGGGCCCGACTGCCCCGCCGGCCACCAGGGGTGGGCAGAGCTCTTTCCGGGCAAACGAGTTGGGGCGTGAGCGGTTACGCGGAACCCGGCGCGTTCCGCGCGTCGCGCGCCGGTGGCCCGGCGCGTTACCGTGAACCACGTGCACAGTGAGCTGCCGGCCGTTCCCGGCGCCGTCCGGATGCCCGAGCACCGTGTCGCGATCAGCGAACGCGGTTCCTTCTGCTTCGCGACCTGCACCTGCGGCTGGTTCTCGCCGGCCCGGCGCTCGCGCGACCTCGCCCGGCGCGAAGCCGACGACCACCTCACCGACAACGGCGCGGCCCCGGGCTAGCGCCCGGCGGCCCGGCTGGGCCCTAGAACGCTGATGAAGATGTTGGGTTCTGGCCCCGCCGCGGGAGCGGTGGGGCCAGACTCGTTTCTGTGGCGATGGGGGAATGGGCCGGGGAGACGG
>JOHN01000107.1 GCA_000719695.1 Streptomyces sp. NRRL F-6131 | reverse complement strand
GCCCCGGAACCCGACCCCGCCCCGGACCCCGACCCCGCGCCGACATCGGCCGCCACACCCACACCGGACGCCGCACCCGCACCCGCGCGCACAGCCGCGCCCGCGCCCGCGCCCGCCGGCACGGCCGGCACCGCCCCGCTCGCCGCCAGCGACCGGGCCCGGCGCCGTTCCCGCAGCCGCCGCACGCCGTACACCGCCACCGCCGCGTACGCCCAGCCGACGAACACGTCCACGAGGAAGTGCTCCGCCCCGTACACCAGGGTGAAGGTCATCGCGAGCGGGTACGCGACCAGCAGCACCCGCAGCCACCGGGCGGCGGTCGGCCAGAAGAAGAACAGCAGCATCGCCGGGTACGCCGAGTGCAGCGAGGGCATCGCCGCGACGTCGTTGGCGAACTGGCTGCCGTTCTCGAACACCGACGCGGCGCGGGGCAGCCCGCTCTCGGAGAGCACGTCCGAGACCACCCGGGTCAGCGCCGGCAGGTGCCCCTCCTGGGAGGCCAGCCACGGCGGCACCGCCGGGTACAGGAGGTAGGTCGCGAAGCCGGCGAAGGTCAGCACCAGGTAGCAGGTGAGCAGTTGCCGGAACCGGTCGTGGCGGCGGCGCCAGAGCACCGCGAGCACCACGAACACCACGAAGAAGTGCGACATGTAGACGGTGACCGCCGCGTAGTCGTACCACTGCGGCGAGCCGGGCGTGTAGAGCCCGTGCTGGAGCCGGACCGTCAGCGTCTCGCCGAAGCCGATGAGTTCGTCGGCGCGCTGCTGCGGCCACAGGTACGGGCCCCAGGGGGTGTGCGCGCCGTAGCCGCGCAGCAGCGAGTACGCCCACACGACGGCCATCACCGGCACCCAGTCGCGCAGCACCAGCAGGAAGCCGCGCGGGCCGTGGCCGCTGTGCACACCGGCGGCCAGCAGTGCGCCGATCAGCCACAGGAAGACCAGGTCATTGGTGTACGGCAGGCCGTACTCGCGGAGGTACCACAGCAGCGCGGCGAGGTAGAGCGGCCACGCCAACAGCCGGAGCCGGCCGGCGGCGCCGGTGCGCGTGCCGCTCCGCGAGCCGGTGGCCGGACGCAGCCGCCCGGCGCTCGCGGACGGTGTGGGCGGCGCCGGGCGGAGCATTCTGGTCATGCCGGTCGAAGCTAGCAAGGCATTCTTGGAGAACTCTCGGTGCGAACGTCCGGTCCGTTCAGGAAGGGTTCAGAATTGCCCCGGTTGGTGCAGTGGAACGGCCGTCCGGGTGGACCGGCCGCCGCCCCTCGGGTCGAGCAGAGGTTGCCCGGGTCGAGCAGAGGTCGCCCGGGTCGAGCCAAGGCCGTCCGGGAGCCGTCCCCCGGGGTCAGGACACGATGCCCAACTCGTGCGGGGTGTTGTTGAACCGCCGCCCGCCGTGCTCGGTGACCGTCACGATGTCCTCGATCCGCACCCCGAACCGGCCCGGCAGGTAGACGCCCGGCTCGATCGAGAAGCACATGCCGGGCACCAGCGGCTGCTCCTCGCCCTCGACCAGGTACGGCGGCTCGTGCGTGGTGATGCCGATGCCGTGGCCGGTGCGGTGGATGAAGTACTCCCCGTACCCGGCCTCGGTGATCACCCGGCGGGCGATCCGGTCGATCTCCTGGCAGCTCACCCCGGGCCGGACGGCCTCGAACGCGGTCTGCTGCGCCTGCCGGACGACGTCGTGGACCTTCCGCACCTCGTCCGGGACGTCGGTGCCGACGTGCACGGTGCGGGTGGTGTCGGAGCCGTAGCCGTCCTTGAGCCCGCCGAAGTCCAGCACGACGGTGTCGCCGGTCCCGATGATCCGGTCGCCGGCCTCGTGGTGCGGGTTGGCGCCGTTGGGGCCGGAGCCGACCACGGTGAAGTCGACCTGGCTGTGCCCGTACTGGATGAGCAGCGCGCTGAGGTCGGCGGCCACGTCGGTCTCCCGGCGGCCGGCGAAGGTGACCTCCAGGATGCCCCGGTAGGCGGCGTCGGCGGCGCCGCCGGCCGCGGCGAGGCGTTCCAGCTCGTCCGGGCCCTTGACCGCGCGGAGCATCGGGAGGGTCTCGGTGAGCGAGGTCCAGCCGGTGCCCGGCAGGGCGGCCTGCAGGCCGAGCAGGTGCATCGCCCAGGTGTTGTCGGAGACCCCGTACCGCCCGGCCGGGTCGAGCAGCGGGACGGCGGTGGCGTACGGGTCCTGCCCGTCGGTCCAGTCGAGCAGCCGGACGGCGGGGGCGCCGGCCGCCCGTTCGGCGTCGGGGCGTTCCAGGGTGGGGACGATCAGCACGGGCTCGCGTCCGGCGGTGAGCACCAGGGCGGTGAGCCGTTCGGTGACCGCGGTGGGGTGGTAGCCGGTCAGGTGGACGAGGTCGGGTCCGGGGGCGACGACCAGGCCGGCCAGTCCGGCGGCGGTGGCGGCGGCGCCGGCCCGGTCGAGGCGGGCGCGGTAGTCCTCGGTGGTGAAGGGGCGGGGCATCCGGGACTCTTCCGGTGGGGGCATGAGGGTCTCCTGGTCGCGGCGCGGACGGACGGGAGCCGGCTGCTCGCCGGCCGGGTGCGCGTCAACTTCATCACGGACGGTACGAGTTGGCGTAGTGCCGGAGGAACAGCGCCTCGACGTGGGCCATGTGCTCGATCTCGCCGGGGTCGACGCTCTCGTTGGGCGCGTGGATGAGGCAGCGCGGCTCCTCGACGCCCATCAGGATGATCTCCGCCTCCGGGAAGGTCTGGGCGAACACGTTGCAGAGCGGGATCGAGCCGCCCTGGCCGAGGAAGGAGATCGGCCGGCCGTAGACCTCCTGCATCGCCTTGTCGAGCGCCGCGTACGCCGGCCCGCCGGTGGCGGCGCGGAACGGCGAACCGGTGCTCTCCGACGTCACCTCGATCCGCACGCCCCACGGTGCGGCGGCCTCCAGGTGGGCGGTGAGGGCGGCCCGGGCGGCGGGGGCGTCGGTCCCGGGCGGGACGCGCAGGCTGACCCGGGCCCGGGCGGTGGCCGGGATCGCGGCGGCGGAGCCCACCACCGGCGGGCAGTCGATGCCGAGCACGGTGACGGCGGGCCGGGCCCACAGCCGGTCGGCGACGGTGCCGGAACCGGTCAGCCGGACGCCGTCCAGCACCCCGGCGTCGGCGCGGAACTGCTGCTCGTCGTAGCCGACGCCGCTCCAGGTGCCGGTGCAGTCCAGGCCGTCGATCCGGGTGCCCCCGTCGGCGTCGCGCAGTGAGTCGAGCACGCGGATCAGCGCGGCCAGGGCGTCCGGGGCCGGGCCGCCGAACATGCCGGAGTGCATGTCGCCGCGGAGCGCGGAGACGGTGACGACCACGTTGGTCAGGCCGCGCAGCGAGGTGGTGGCGGTGGGGACGCCGACGGCCGCGTTGCCGGTGTCGCAGATCAGCAGCGCGTCGGCGTGCAACTCCCCGGCGTGCGGCGGCACGTAGGCCTCCAGTCCGCCGGTGCCCTGCTCCTCCGAACCCTCGACGACCAGCTTGAGGCCGACCGGCAGGTCGTCGCCGAGCGCCCGCAGCGCGGTGAGGTGCATGACGATGTTGCCCTTGCAGTCGGCGGTGCCGCGCCCGTACCAGCGGCCGTCGCGCTCGGTGAGCTCGAACGGCGGGGAGGTCCAGGCGGCGTCGTCGAGCGGGGGCTGGACGTCGTAGTGGGCGTAGAGCAGGACGGTCGGCGCGCCGGGCGGCGGCGGGCGGTGGCCGACCACGGCGTGGCTGCCGTCCGGGGTCTCCTCCAGGTGGACGTCGCGCAGTCCGGCCTCGGCGAAGGCCCCGGCGACCCACTCGGCGGCCCGGCGGCACATCTCGGGCGGGTACTGGCGCGGGTCGGCGACGGACGGGACGGCGACCAGCTCGGCGAGGTCGGCCTTGGCCCGCGGCATCAGGTCGGCGATCCGGCGGGCGAGTTCGTCGGTCATGGGGACGGCTCCTCTGGGAACTGTGGGCCGGGTCACGGGGGAACGGAGGGAGGGGACGGGGCCGGGGACGGGGGACGGCGTCGTGCGGCGGCGGCCCCGTCGAGCGGCCGGCGTCAGTTGCGGCCGGTGTCAGTTGCGGCCGGCGTCAGTTGCGGACGGTGTCGTGGAGCTTGAGGTCCGCGATCTTGTCCTTGATGGCGGCGAGCTTGTCCGGGCAGTACACCGAGAGCACGATCGACTCGGCGAAGACCACCTCGCGGTCGGAGAGCACCGGTCGCTGACCGGGGCCGCCCGCGCCGTTGGACATGCCGTACTTCCACTGCGCCTGCTTCAGCGCGTCGGCCGGGTCCTCGCAGACGGCGCCGCCGTCCTCGCCCAGGGTGTGCACGATCTGGTTCTGGGTCGGCACGGGGTAGTCGGCGGCGCTCAGGGCGTCGCTCAGCTGCTGCGCCTTGCGGTTGGCCTCGTTGGTCTCGTGCAGCTGGGAGTAGGTGAGCAGGCCGGTGATCACCATGCCGACCAGCAGGACGATCGCGCCGAGGTAGATCCAGCGGTGCCGGGAGGCCATCATGCTGCCGGTCATGCCGCACCGCCCTTCTTCGGGCCGGACGGGCCGGACGTGCCGCCCGGGCCTTCCGTACCGCCCGTTCCTCCGGTGCCGTCCGTTCCCCCGCCCCCGTGCGCCTCGGCGCGTTCGGCGGCCTCCTGGGCGGCGATCTCCGCCTGCGCCTCGGGCGAGCGCCACTCCGGCTTGCGCAGCCGCAGGAACAGGTACGGGATCAGCAGGCCCAGCACCACCAGGCCGCAGCCGACGATCAGCACGTACGACCAGACCGAGCCGCTGCCGAACTGCGAGGAGGGCACGAACCCGATCGCCATCGCCGCCGCCGAGGCCACCAGGCCGGTGACGGCGATCGGCACCAGCGCCGGTGCGTGGTAGCCGCGCGGGTGGTCGGGCTGGGTGCGGCGCAGCCGGATCGCCGCGGCGAACATCAGCAGGTAGACGATCAGGTACACCTGCGTGGTGATCACCGAGAAGACCCAGTAGGCGCTGGAGACGTTCGGGATCAGGGCGTACGCCAGCGCGATGACGGTGGTGACGACACCCTGGGTGACCAGCAGGTTCTGCTGGACGCCCTCCTTGTTGAGCCGCTGCAGGAACGGCGGGAGGTAACCCTCCTGGCGGGAGATCATCAGCAGGCCCTTGGACGGCCCGGCGAGCCAGGTGAGCATGCCGCCGAGCGAGGCGGCGATCAGCGCCACCGCGATCACCGGGGTCAGCCAGCCGATGTGGAAGTACTGGAAGAAGGAGTCGAAGGCCTGCATCACGCCGGCCGTCAGGCTCAGTTCGCTGGACGGCACCACCCAGCTGATCGCCAGCGCGGGGAGGATGAAGATCGCCAGCACCATCGCCGAGGCCGTGAACATCGCCCGCGGGAACTCCCGGGCCGGGTCGCGCAGCGAGGAGACGTGGACCGCGTTCATCTCCATGCCGGAGTAGCTGAGGAAGTTGTTGACGATCAGCACCAGGCTGGCCAGACCGGTCCACTGCGGGAACAGGTGGGCGGAGTCCATCGGCGCGGCGGAGCTGTTGCCCTGGCCGAGGAAGACCATGCCGAGCACGACCAGCAGCGTGCCGGGGATCAGCGTGCCGATCACCAGACCCATCGAGGAGAGCCCGGCCACCGCCTTGGTGCCCCGGGAGGACACCCAGACGCCGGTCCAGTAGAGCACCATGATCACGATTGCGGTGTACAGGCCGTTGCTCGCGAGCGAGGGGTCGACCACGTAGGCGATGGTGGACGCCACGTACGCGAGCAGGGACGGGTAGTAGAAGATCGTCATCGCGAACTGGCACCAGACGGCCAGGAAGCCGAGCGGCTTCGACAGGCCCTCCGACACCCAGCGGTAGACCCCGCCCTCCCAGCCCGAGGCCAGCTCGGCCGAGACCAGCGCGGTCGGCAGCAGGAAGACCACGGCGGGGAGGAGGTAGAGGAAGACGCAGGCGAGGCCGTAGACCGCCATGGTCGGGGCGGCGCGGAGGCTGGCCACCGAACTGGTGGTCATGAGGGCGAGCGTCAGCCAGGACATCCGGGGCGCGTTGGCGATCCTGGTGGCCACCGCGCCGGTGCGCTCGCGGGTCGCCTGCGCCGAGCGCCCGTCCGGTGCGCCGCCGCCCGGTGCGCCGCCTGACGGCCCTCCGCCGCCGGGACTGCCTCGGCCGGACGACGGTATGTCCATGGAACTCATCGGTCCTCCTGGGGTGGCCCGACAGCACTGGTCCGGGGGTGGCCCCGGGGCGGGCCGTACCCGGCCAGTTCACCCGGTTGGCGATACGCCCGCATGCGGCGTGCGCCCGCACGGGTGATCGCCTGTCAGGCGGCCCGGCGCCGCCGCCCGTGTCGTGGCCGCTCGCGCCGGGTCTGCTCCGGGGTCCGGTTCGACGCCGGGGATCCGACGCCCGACGTCGGAGATCCGAGGTCCGTTGGGGCCGGACGACACCGCTCGGCATCCGTCCGAGCCCCGCCGCCGACTCTCGGAGCGGTAGCCGCCCGGGCACGGAATCGTAAACGCCGGGCGGACTGTCAGTGCCATGGTTCAGGATGACTGAATGTCATACGAACTTCAGGCGCTGATCGGCCCGGCGGAACTGGTCGCGGTGGCGGCCGCCGAGGTTCCGGCGGCCCGCCCCCGGCCGCTCGGCCAGGGGCTGGCGCTGATACCGGCGACCCCCGAGTTCCTGGCCGCCTTCCGGCGCGGCGACGAGACCCCGGCCGGCCCGGCGGTCCCCGCCACTGCGGTCTCCTCCGGCGGTACGTCCGGGGCGTCCGGCACGTCCGGAGCCTCCGGGTTCGACTGGTTCCCGGACGGACTCGAACGCCGACTCGCGGCCTGGTCCAAGGCCGGGCCGATCGCCTGCGTCGAGGCCGACTACTTCGGCGGCACCGGCACCCAGCGGGCCGCCGTCTGGGCCGACGGCAGGCTCGACCTCGGCCCGATCACCAGCGCCGAACTCGAACCCTTCCCGCCCGAGGGCAGCCCGATCTCCCGGGTGCTGCGCCGGCTCGGCGCCCGGGTGACGGAGGGCGGCGACGTCCGGGACGAGTTCGACGCGGTCGGACTCGGGGCGCACCGCGCCACCGCCTCCTGGGCCTCCGCCGTCTGACGCCCGCTCACCGGTCTTCCCTCGAACCGCTGCGCCCGCGCGCCCGGCCCGGCCACCGCGGGTCGCCGCGTGTCGCCGCGTGTCGTGCACCGTTCGGCGTACACGCGGTGGCTGGGCCAAGGGGGCTGCCCCACGGTGTGAATCAGGGCACCTCGCCCGATCAGGACCGAGAGGAAGCATCCCCCATGCGCACCACCTGGATGGCCGCCGCGCTGACCGCAGCCTTCGTGCTGACCCCGGTCGCGACGGCCTCCGCCGCGGTCGGCAACGGAGCCACCGCCGCGCCCCACCGCACGTCCGGCCCCCTCACCCCCATCACCGTTCCGGGCCTTCCCGAGGTCTCCGGACTGTCCGGGCTCTCGGGGTTCTCGGGACTCTCCGGCGTTCCCGGCGTCCCGGCCGCCCCCGCCGCCCCGGCGCCCCCCAACGCTCCGACGGCGCTCAGCTCGTCCGCGCTCCCCGGGCTGCCCGCGGCTCCCGCGATCCCCGGAGTCCCCGCTGCCCCCGGGCTGCCGGCGGCCCCCGGGCTCCCGGCCGCCGCCGACCCGACCTCCGCCCTGGGCGGCGTCCTCGACCTCGTCGGCGGCCTGCTCTCGTCCGTCACCCCGTTGCTGGGCGCGGTCGACCTCGGCGCCGTCCAGCAGCTCCTCGCCACGCTGGAGAGCACCGTCCAGGCGCTGCTCGGCCAGCTCCCGGCCCCCCCCCCCCTCCCCACCCCGCCCCCGACCGTCACACCCCCGACGGCGACCGCCCCGGCCCCGCCGGCCTCGCTGACGGACCAGCTGGCCACCCTCAAGGCCCAGGCCAAGGCCCTCGCCGACGCGGCCGCCACCACGGCGGCCACCCGCTGACGACGACGGCCCGCTGACGACGGCGGCCCCGGCCGGAAGCCCTCATCGGGCTCCGACCGGGGCCGCCCCCTGTCCGGACCGTCCGCCGCCCGCAGGCTCAGCGGTAGTTCACGAACTGGATCGCGAAGTCCAGGTCCTTGCCCTTGAGCAGGGCCTGCACGGTCTGGAGGTCGTCACGGCTCTTCGAGGTCACCCGGAGCTCGTCGCCCTGGACCTGGGCCTTGACGCCCTTCGGGCCCTCGTCCCGGATGATCTTCGCGACCTTCTTGGCATCGTCCTGGGAGATGCCTTCCTTCACGTCCGCGAAGATCTTGTACTCCTTGCCGGACAGCTGGGGCTCCTTGGTGTCCAGAGCCTTCAGCGACAGGCCGCGCTTGATGAACTTGCTCTGGAGCACGTCCAGGATCGCCTTGACGCGCTCCTCGCCGTTGGCCTTCATCTCGATCGTCTCGCCGGAGCGCTTGATCTCGGCGCCGACGTTCTTGAAGTCGAAGCGCGTGGAGATCTCGCGGGAGGTCTGGTTGATCGCGTTGTCGACCTCCTGCCACTCGACCTTCGAGACGATGTCGAAACTGGAGTCGGCCATGGGTGTTGGTCTCCTTGATGCTCTGGCTGCACTGACACGGCCGCCCCACCGGGCGCCCGCCGCCCCAGCCTATCCAGCCCACCCCCACCCTCGCCCCGGACAGCCACGCCGCACCCGTCCGTCCCGCCCCGCTCAACCGGGTGGCGAACCACCCCCCGACATCGGGTAAGGTTTACCCAGTCGAACGGGGCAAGCCCCGGAAGGCGAACATCCTGGCTGGTTGCCCGAGCGGCCAAAGGGAGCAGACTGTAAATCTGTCGCGCAAGCTACGCAGGTTCGAACCCTGCACCAGCCACAGGATAGAGAGGGGCCCGTGACCTGCGGAAACGCAGAGCACGGGCCCTTTCTCATGCCCACCTTCAGAGGTGATCGAAAACACCCGAAAAGACCGGGTTGTCTCGGCTTGTCTCACCTCCTGACCAGGGCGTGTGGGACATCTGTGGGACGGCCCGGGGTCGGATCCGTGGTCAGTCCCACTCGACCAGACCCTCGGCGATCCGGTGGTTCGCCGCCTCCATCGCACCGTCGAGGCACTTCGCGTAGACGCGCAGCAGCACGGCGATGCTGTGGCCGGCACGGCGGGCACACTCCGCCGGGTCCACGCCGGACCGCAGCCAGAACGAGACCCCCGCGTGGCGCAGGTCATAGGGGCGCTTGGCCAGGGAGGAGGCGGCCTGCTCCGGCGTGAGGGCCTTCTCCCGGGCCCGCTGCCAGACGACGCCGTACCCGCTCTCCTGGACCATGCCGCCGCGCGCGGTACGGAACAGCCGCCCGTCCGGGGCGACGCCGTGCGCGGCGATGTGCTCACGGAGCATCTTCACGTAGACCGGGGGGATGGGGACCGGCCTGGTGTCGGTCTCGGGCCTCCATTTCAAACCGCGCTCGTCGTGCGGCTTGCCACTGTCGGTCCAGGAGCTGCCGACGCGCGGGCGGGTCCGGCCGAGCGTCACCATGCCCCACGCGCCGTCCGGCGGGAGGGAGCAGTTCGCGTCGCGCAGGAACACGGCCTCGGCCGGCCGCATGGCCGCGTGGTATATCCCGCCGAAGAACGCTTCGAGGTGCCTGCCGCGGGCGTCCTGGGCCCGGACGGCCGCCATCAGCTCCCGGACCTGTCGGGGGTTGGCCACCACCGCCGGGTCCACCTCCTCCGTGGCGGCGGGCGCTGTCCACTGCACCGACTTGAGCGGGTTGTGGGGGAGTCGGCGGGTTTCCACGGCGTACCCGAGGACGTTGTGGAAGATGTTCTTCTTCCGGAGCACGCTCGACGCTGCGGCCTTCGAACCGTCGAGGTTCCTGGTGAACGCCACCAGCACCCTGCGGATCACCATGGGGTCGTCGAGCTGGCTCATCGGCAGGGAGTGCCGTTCGATCCACTCCAGTGACTTCTTGACCTGCTCGGGCGGGTCCTGGGTCCAGCGGTTCATGTTGAAGGCCCAGCTGTAGAGCGCCGTCCGCAGGTCCCGTTGCGCGGGCATCCCCACACGGGACCTCACCAGCTGCGGTGTGGCCGTGGCCAGCATGTCCGCGTGCGTGGTGCGGGTCTTCGCGGGGGAGTCCGGCCACTTCATCTCGATGTAGTCGCGGGCATGGGCGTACCAGCTGACGTCGTCGCGGGCGCGCACCACCGACATCGGCAGTCCCGAGATCTCGTCGAACGGTTCGCCGGCGTTGACGGCCGTCACGAGCTTGGAGCGCTCGCCGTCCGCGAGGGTCTTGGTTTTGAAGGTGGCGGAGAACGGCTCGTTGCCGACCTTCCACCTCAGCTCGAACGTGTTGGGGCCGGACCGGACGTGCTCCCGGATGGCCCAGATCCGGACCTTGAACGTGGGCTTGGGCAATTTCGGTACTCCTCGGAACGGCGAACGGGCCCGGCGGCGGCCGGGCCCGTGAAGGAGGTCTCAGGCGGCGGTCTGTTCCAGACCGGCCAGCCACTCGTCCAGGTCGGTGCGACGGCACCGCAGGTGCCCGTTCGGCAGCTTGATGAGGCGGGGACCGTGGCCCCGGGCGCGCATGCGGTAGAAGGCGGCCCGGGACATGTTCAGTTCGCGGAGCACGTCGGACAGCTTGAGGCTTCGGGGCTCGGCCATGGTCGGGTTCTCCTCGATCCGGTTCTGTGAGAGCTGTCCTGTCCGGTGGGTCCGGACAGGACAGCTCGTGGGTGGTGTCCGGTCAGCTGTCCGGTCTGTTTTGGCTGCTCAGGTGGGGTGACCGGACAGCCGGACAGGCCGGACAGTTAGGGGGTGGTCCGGGTGTCCGGTTCGAGCGGGGGCCCGTAGGAGCCGCCGGGGCCGCGGTGGAGCTGACCGTCTCTGGCCATCCGCGAACAGGTGCGGCGGGTCAGCTCCACCTCGACACCGATGGCGGCTGCGATGTCCATCGGCTTGCTGCCGGGGTGGGTGCGGACGTGGGCGAGGATCTGGGCGCGGGTGTCGCCGATGGTGTGGTCGCCGGCGGGGCCTTCGAGGAGGAGCCAGCTACCGGTGTCGGGCTGGAATTCGAGGGCGTGTTCGGCTTCGTCGACGTCGCGGCCGGTGATGTGCAGGACACCGTCGGCCTTCCCGCGGGAGCGCTTGAGGACGAGGGTCGCGTCGGCGGCGCCGGCGAGGCCGTTAGTGCCGGAGACTTCGGCGAGGAAGTCGTCGGAGGCCATCTTGCGGACGTGGTGGACGAGGATCGTCGCCACCGAGTGGCGGTCGGCGACCTGTTTGACGTGGCCGATGGCGGCGTAGTCGGCGTCGTAGGCGGCGACGCCGGGGGCGGAGTGGCCGCGGACCTTGGCGAAGACGTCGATGACGACGAGGCGGGGGTCGGTGTTCTGGGTGAGCCAGCGGTCGAGGGCGTCGGCGCCGCCCTGGGGCAGGGGCGGGAACTCGGTGACGAGGGTGAGGGCTTTGGGGGCGTCGCGTCCGGCGAGGAGCTTGCCCATGCGGGTCTTGAGGCGTCGGAGGGTGTCTTCCAGGGCGAGGTAGAGGACGGGGCCGGGTTCGACGTCGATGCTGCCGAAGGCGGGGCGGCCGGCCGCGACGTCGAGGCCGAGGCCGAGGGAGAGCCAGGACTTGCCGACCTTGGGCGGTCCGGCAAGGAGGCTGACGCCCTCGGCGAAGAATCCGGGGACGGCCCAGCGGGGTTCGGGGAAGTCGGTGGCCATGAGGTCGGCGGCCGACCACACCGTGCGGGGCCTGGGCGGGGCCGTGGCGGCCTCGGCGGCGGGCCGGGGCGCGGGGGCGGGGGTATGCCAGGGGTCGGTGTGCGGGTCGGGTTCGGTGGGCCAGGGGTCTTCGTCGTCGCCGACGATCCGCAGCCGGGGGCCGGGCGGTGCATCCCGGGGGTCGGCGGGGCGGGTCACGCGGCATCCGGGCTGCGGCGGGCGGTGGTCGGTCGGGCTTCGGTCACGGTGGCGCCTTTCGGTTCGGGACGGCGCCGGGCGCCGGGTGTTCGGGGCAGGGAAGACGCCACCCGCCGCCGTCCGGCGGACGGGTGGCGTCTTCGGCGGGGTCCTGGTCGGCCTCCGGCGCGGCTTGGCCGGGGTTCAGGGGCTCTTAAGAGGGGTGGGCGGGGTTGTGGGCGATGGACCAGTCGAGGGCGCTGGTGATGGTCGCCTGGGCGGCGCGCGAGGGGAGTCCGGCCCGTTCCGCCCCCGCCTTAAGAGCCTGTTCGACGTCGCCGCGCCGGAGTTGGCCGCCGGCCACGAAGCGGCCCAGGGCGCGGGCGGCCCGGGTCAGGGTCCAGTTGCGGGTGCCCTCGGGGGCGTTCGCGACGCTGGCGCTCTCGTTGCGCAGAGCCGCGTCGGCGTAGGCGGAGCGGTCGCGTACCCGGCCGTCCGTCGCGGGCCCCGGGTCGGCGGGACGAGCGGGGGCGGGGGTGAGCAGGGCGAGGAGCCAGGACGGCAGCGGGGCCGGGTCGGCGTCTCGGACGACGGTGTAGGGGTGGGCGGTGATGAGGCTGCCGGGGGCGACGACGTAGCCGCCGCCGGCGCGGGTGTCGACCTTCCAGCCGAGGCCGTTGCCGCGGTCGCCACTGGTGTTGCGCAGGCGGGCGCCGGGTGGGGCGGTGAAGTAGAGATGGGTACTGCCGCCGGGGGTGGCGACGGTGAACGTCTCGTCGGGGCAGGGCTGTCCGTGCTGTTCGCACAGCGCGGCGAATACGTCGTGGCCGCTGGTGATCCCGGGCAGGGCCCACCGGGCGGGCGGCCGGTCGTCGGGGCCCTTGGGGAGGTCGAGGTCGATGACGACCAGGTGGGAGGGGCCGCAGGCGATGCCGATGTTGTAGGGCCCGGCGCTCCAGCAGCGGCGGACGCGCTCGGGATCGAGGGTGGCGCGGTTCTCCCAGTCCTTGACCGCTGGGGGCTTCTTGCCACCGGGCGTGACGGGGAAGACGTACCGGCCGCGTTCGACGGCGGCCAGGGCGGCGTCCAGCAGCGGGTTCGGGGACACCCGTCTCCTTCCGGAGTCGGCCCCCGGGGGTGGGTCACTACCCACCCCCGGAGTGAGGGGCGGCTAGGTGGAGGGATCGGTGTCGAAGGTGAGCTGTCCGGTGGCCTCGGCGTCGGGCGGGGGCGGGAGCAGGGCGTCGAGGGCGGCGCGGTGGGGGCGGTCGGTGGTGGGGCAGATGACGCGGTGGTCGGCGGTGACGAGCCAGCCCGAGCGGCGGGCGGTGTCGGCGGCGATCTCGGGGGTGTCGAAGAGGATGATCTCCTCGTCCTCCTTGTCGCCGCAGACGTCGCAGGTGACGGTGTGGAAGGTGAGGGCGCGGATCACGGCGGCTCCTACGCAGCGGCCTTGAGGCGGCGGGCGGTCGCGGGGGTGGTGAGGGTATCGGCCCAGGTGGTGCGCAGGGCGGTGCGGTCCTGGCGGTCGCGGGCCGGGGTGTCGGGGCGGTGGGCGGGCAGGGCCACGGGCATGTGGAGGCCGAGGAAGTCGGGGCCGGCGGCGACGAGGAGGGGCTTGCCGGGGCCGGCGGACCAGGTGGTGAGCGGTTGGTGGCGGTCGGCGGCCTTGGCCCAGCGGGCGAGGAAGTCGGCGTTGTAGAGGGTTTCGGTGTCCTGGCGGGGTTCGGCGGCGAGGGCGTCGGCGAACAGGGGCCGCCACTTGGGGAACTTGCGGGCCAGGGCCTTGTGGGCGGACAGGGTGAGGGAGCGGGTGCCGTCGCTGACGGTCAGGAGTCCGTCGGGGGTGCGGGTGCAGCCCCGGCTGAAGGTGAGGTGGAGGTCGGCGGTGCGGCGGCGGGCGGGGAACAGGGCGCGCAGGGCGGTGAGGTCGGAGCGGACGATGACCGCCTTCCACGGCTCGGTCTCGGCGGCCTCGGTGCGGGTGAGGGCGAAGGTGTAGCGGTCGGTGGCCGCGGCGAACAGGTGGGTGCCGTCGGCCTCCAGGTAGATGCCGCCGATGGGCGGCAGGGTGGTGTCGGGGCTGACGTGCGGGGTGAGCTGGGCGACGAAGCGCGGCAGGGCGGTGGTGGTGACGGACATCGCGGGTCCCTTCTCGGGTCGGTCAGAACAGGGCGTCGGGCTCGGTCGGGGGGGCCGCGAGCTGGGTCTTGCGGGCGGTGCGGGTGGTGGCGTCGAGGCAGGCCGGGCACCACGCGGCCAGCTCCGCCTTGGGCAGGGCGGCGGCCCGGTGCGCGGGCAGAAGCAGGGCGCCCGGGTCGGCCGGGGCGGCGGTGAGGCGGACCGGGCCGTGGCGGGCGTGGTCGCCGTGGACGGTCCGGCAGCGGCCGCCGTCCTTCTCATGGGACTTGCCGCAGGTGCCCCGGCACTTCTCCCGCTTGTTGCCGATCACGACGTAGTCGCGGGCGAAGGTCATCGCGGCGCCGATCTCGTGCGGCTCCAGCATCCGGAACAGCACCTCGTCCACATCCGTCCCGCCCGCCTGGCCGCCGGCGGAGGCGAGGCCGTAGCGGTCGCGGGTGGTCAGGGTGCCGACCGGCTTACCGACGTGGCGGGCACTGCTGTTGCCGTAGTACGGCGTCAGCAGCGCCGACCAGTCGACCCCGCCCGCCGCGGGCGGCACGGTGAGGCCGTGGTGGTTTCCGGAAGCGGTGACGGTGGCCAGCGCGTCCAGCACCGGCCGGGCGTCCGAGCCACCACCACGGAGTTCGGCGATGAACGGCAGCCAGGCGAGCCCGGTCTCGTTGCGGGCGGTCTGGGTACGCAGCGGCTCCCCGACCCGGCCCGCCGTCTTGCCGTCGCGGCCCTCGGTCGGGACCAGCAGCGGCGGCACCGCCAGGCCGTCGTTCTCGCGGGTGGTGCGGGTCGGCGCCGGGACGGTGACCGGGGTCGCTTCGGTGCGCCAGGTGCCGCCGGCCGGGGCCAGCAGCGGCGCCCCGTACTTGCGGATCCCGGCGCGGATCCGCTCGACCGTCGCGGCCGCGTACGGCGTGAACTTCCTGCCGGGTTTGCCGTCGCCGATCCGGCGGCCGGTCAGCGACCAGTCGATGATGCTGGCGGCCGGGACGACGGGCGGCTCGACGACGGCGTTGCGGCAGGCCACGTTCGGGCAGCGGTAGACGTACTGCTGGCGGTAGCGGCCCATGTCCGCG
>JOHN01000106.1 GCA_000719695.1 Streptomyces sp. NRRL F-6131 | reverse complement strand
CGGCGGGGCCGGTGGGGGCGGGGGAGGGGGAGGAGGACGCGGGGGCGGCGACGGCGGCGGCGGGCGCGTAGCGGCTCGCGGGCCGGGCCAGGCCGAGCCGCTCGCGCAGGGTGCGGCCGGTGTAGTCGGTGCGGAACAGGCCGCGCTCGCGCAGTGCCGGCACCACGTGGTCGGCGAGCACGGCGAGGTCGCGGGCCGGGTCGGCGGGCACCAGGTGGAAGCCGTCGACCCCGCCGCCGCCCTCGGTCACCTCGGTGAGCAGGGCGGACGTCGCCGCGGCGGTGGTGAGCGCGGCCGGGATCCGGGCCAGGATCCGCAGCGCCTCGCCGCCGCGCAGCCGCAGCTCGGTGGCGGCGGTGAGCCGGGTGGCCCGGTCGGGGGCGTCGAGCAGGACGACGTCCGCGTAGCGGGCGGCGGTGGTGACCCTGGCCCGGCCGCCGGGGCCGGCGTCCGGTGCCAGGTCGGCGGCGGCGACGGTGACCGCGACCACGGGGCGGCCCTGCGGCGGGCGCGGGGTGATGGAGGGGCCGCGGACCGAGAAGTACGGGCCCTCGAAGTCGATGTGGTGGAGCTTGTCGCGGTCGACGAACCGGCCGGTGGCGGCGTCGCGGATCTCCGCGTCGTCCTCCCAGCTGTCCCAGAGCCGGGCGGCGACCTCGGCGGCGTCGGCGGCCTCGGCCCAGAGCGCGTCGGCCGGGGCGGTGCCCTTGCGGCCGAAGGCCCGGGCCTCGGCCTCGGTGTCGGAGACGCCGACCAGCCAGCCGGCCCGGCCCTCGCTGACCCAGTCCAGGGTGGTGACCGCGACGGAGGTGTGGAAGGGCTCGGTGTGGGTGGTGGTGACGGTCGGGACCAGGCCGAGGCCGCGGGTGACCGGGGCGAGCCGGGCGAAGGTGGCGAGCGCGTCGAGCCGGCGGGGTTCGGGGGCGTAGGAGTCGTCGAGGGTGACGAAGTCGAGGGTGGCCCGTTCGGCGAGCCCGGCGAGGGCGGTGAAGTGGGCGGCGTCGAACCGGCCGGGGCTGTCGAGGGCGGCGGAAAGGTGCAGCTGGCGGGGCATGGGTGGCCTTGACTTTCCTCGTACGGAAGCGGTGCGTGCCACGGGTCGCGGACCGGCGCGCCCCGGCTGCGGGGACGGGCGCGGTGCGGGCGGGCACGGGGCGGCCCGCCCGGGTCACGGGCGGGCACGGGAGGCGGGAGGAACGGCCGGGGCGCGGCGGGAGGTCAGCCGGGCGGCGGCGGGGGGAACGCTCGGGTCAGCCGCGACACGCCGCGGACCACACGCGACCGAAGTCGATGTGGCTGCGGGTCACCAGCGGGCGAGGGACGTTCACCGCCCCAGTTGACCAGCGCCCTCGCCGGTTCGTCAACCGTCGTCTCACCGAACGGCCACCGCGGCGGACACGCGAACGGCCCCGCCCCGCCACCCGGGGGAACGGGTGGCGGGGCGGGGCCGTGAGCGGCGTACGGGGGGCCGGGCGTCAGGCCTTGGTGACGTCCTCGATCTCGTCCTCGTCCTCGCGGCCGGGGGTCTTGAGGTCGAACTTCACGATCGCGAAGCGGAAGAGGAAGTAGTACAGCGCGGCGAACACCAGGCCGAGCGGGATGATCATCCACGGGTCGGTGGCCTTGCTCCAGGCGAGCAGGTAGTCGATCAGACCGCCGGAGAAGGTGAAGCCGTCGTGCACGCCGAGCGCCCAGGTGACGGCCATCGAGACGGCGGTCAGCAGCGCGTGGATCACGTACAGCACCGGGGCGATGAAGACGAAGGAGAACTCGATCGGCTCGGTGACACCGGTCACGAAGGAGGTCAGGGCCAGCGACAGCATCATGCCGGTGACGGCCTTGCGGCGGTGCGGCTTGGCGGTGTGGGCGATGGCGAAGGCGGCGGCCGGCAGGGCGAACATCATGATCGGGAAGAAGCCCGACATGAACTGTCCGGCGGTCGGGTCGCCGGCGAAGAAGCGGGTCAGGTCGCCGTGCACGACGGTGCCGTCGGCCTTGGTGAAGTCACCGGTCTGGAACCAGGCGTAGGAGTTCACGAACTGGTGCATGCCGACCGGCAGCAGACCGCGGTTGACCAGGCCGAACGCACCGGCACCGAACGCGCCGGCACCGATCAGGGTGTCGTTCAGGCTCTTGATGGCGTCGCCGATCGGGCCCCAGGTCAGGGCGAAGAAGACACCGACCGCGGTGCCGACGAAGGCCATGATGATCGGGACGAGGCGGCGGCCGTTGAAGAAGCCGAGCCAGTCGACCAGCTTGGTGCGGTGGTACTTCTGCCACAGCACGGCGGAGAGCAGACCGATCACGATGCCGCCGAGCACGCCGGGGTTCTGGTAGGTCGCGGGGACCCACTTGCCGTCGGCGATGTGGCCCTCGGCGATCGGGAACGCGGTCAGCACGTTCTTGTAGACCAGGAAGCCGACCAGGGCGGCGAGCGCGGTCGAGCCGTCGGCCTTCTTGGCGAAGCCGATGGCGATGCCGACGGCGAAGAGCAGCGGCAGGTTGTCGAAGACGCCGTTGCCCGCGGCGGCGAAGACCGAGGCGACCTTGTTCCAGCCGAGGCCGTCCTTGCCGAACACGTCGTCCTGACCCAGACGCATCAGCAGACCGGCGGCGGGGAGAACGGCGATGGGCAGCTGGAGGCTGCGGCCGATCTTCTGCAGACCCTGGAGCAGGTTCTGGCCGAACTTCTTGGTGGGGCTGGGCGTGGCCGGAGCCGTGGCGGGCGCCGGTGCCTGCGCAGACTGACTCATGGGGGTGGGTTCCTAACGGCAAGGGCGGGTCGGTCGGGGGTAGGTGCACAGGGGGCCGAACCGCGAACTGGTCTACACCACACGTGGTGTAGACCAGTTTTGTAGCACGGGTGGAGGGGGCGGGGAACCCTGGAAAGCGGTGCTGACGGTAAGCGCTATGAAATCGAAACCTACCCGTGGATCAACGATCTTGATTACCCGCCGTGATTGGGATTTTGGCTAATTGCGCAACAAAAGGCCGGAGCCCCGGGGCCGCCGGCCGGAGACTCCCCGGCAGGTCACCGGTGGCTCGTCGCGTGGGTGGTCCGGCGTTCCGCGCCGGGACCGTCGACCCGGGCCGGATATGCCGAAGGCCCCCGGACCGTGGGTCCGGGGGCCTTTTCGGATTCGTGGCGGTGACGCTCGGTTTATGCCTTGGTCACGTCTTCGACTTCGCTCTCGTCCTCGCGTCCGGGGGTTTTCAGGTCGAATTTCACGATGATGAAGCGGAAGAGCGCGTAGTACACGGCGGCGAAGCAGAGGCCGATGACGATGATCAGCCACGGCTTGGTGGCCAGGCTCCAGTTGATCACGTAGTCGATCAGACCGGCCGAGAAGCTGAAGCCGTCGTGCACCCCCAGCCCCCAGGTGACCGCCATCGACGCACCGGTCAGCAGGGCGTGCACGCCGTACAGCGCCGGGGCGATGTAAGCGAAGGAGTACTCGATCGGTTCGGTGACGCCGGTCACGAAGGAGGTCAGGCCCACCGACAGCATCAGCCCGTAGATCTCCTTGCGGCGGTGCGGCTTGGCCGCGTGCGCGATGGCCAGCGCGGCGGCGGGCAGTGCGAACATCATGATCGGGAAGAAGCCGGACTGGAACTGGCCGGCGGTCGGGTCCCCGGCCAGGAAGCGCGGGATGTCGCCGTGCACGATGGTGCCGTCCGGCTTGGTGAACTCGCCGAACTGGAACCAGACGAAGGTGTTCAGCAGCTGGTGCATGCCGATCAGCAGCAGCGCCCGGTTGGCCACGCCGAAGATGCCGGCGCCGACCGACCCCAGGTCGGCCAGGGTCTGGCTGAAGTCGTTCAGGCCCCGCCCGATCGGCGGCCAGACCCACAGCGCCAGGCAGGCCATGACCATCCCGACCAGGGCGGTGATCATCGGCACCAGGCGGCGGCCGTTGAAGAAGCCCAGCCAGTCGACCAGCTTGGTGCGGTGGAAGCGCACCCAGAGCCAGGCCGACAACAGGCCGATCAGGATGCCGCCCAGCACGCCGGGGTTCTGGTACGTCGCGGCCGCCGCCTTGGCCGAGGTGTAGTCCACGCACTGGTCGCTGACCAGGATCGTCGGCGGCTTGCAGTGCTCGGGGAAGGCGTGCAGCACCCGGTAGAAGACGAGGAAGCCGACCACCGCGGCCAGCGCGGTCGAGCCGTCGGCCTTCTTCGCCATGCCGATCGCGACACCGATGCAGAACAGCATCGGCAGGCCGAGCGAGGAGTCCAGCAGCGCACCGCCCGCCGCGGCGAAGACCTTGGCGACGTTGTCCCAGCCCAGGCCGTCCTTGCCGAAGACGTCGGGCTGCCCGAGCCGGTTGAGGATGCCGGCGGCCGGCAGCACCGCCACCGGCAGCTGGAGCGAGCGGCCCATCTTCTGGAGCCCGCCGTAGAAGGTGTGCCACCACGTCGTCCGCGGGGCCGTGGCGCCTGCCGAACTCATCCTTCGCCCTCCGAGTGCAGTTGCCGTACGGTGGCCCGCGGCGGGACCCCCGGGCGGGGACCGGGAACACCCGGGGCCCTTCCTGCGTTCATCGGAGTACACATATATTGGTGTAGACCACTTCGGGACACAGGCCGCGCGCCGGGAGACGAGCCCCACTGCTCGTCATCCTCGGGCGCCGATCCGGCGCATGCGCGTCGGAATGGGCCGAAAGTGGACTAACGTGACATATCGGTCCGGGTCGAGTCATGCTGGTCGCGCTGCTCAAACAGCACGCCACGGCACGACCGACCACTGACCCCGCGTCACCCGCGACCGAGGTCACCGCGCAGGACGGCACCCGGCAGAGCAGCCGACGGGCCGAGACAGAGGGAGAAAGCAATGGCCAGCAAGGCTGAGAAGATCGTCGCCGGTCTGGGCGGCATCGACAACATCGAAGAGGTCGAGGGCTGCATCACCCGCCTGCGCACCGAGGTCAAGGACGCCTCCCTCGTCGACGAGGCCGCGCTGAAGGCCGCCGGCGCCCACGGCGTCGTCAAGATGGGCACCGCGATCCAGGTCGTCATCGGCACCGACGCCGACCCGATCGCCGCCGACATCGAGGACATGATGGAGTGAGCTGAGCCCACCAGGCGCTCGCTCCGCCCGGCCCGCCGAACCCCCCGGTCGGCGGGCCGCGGCACGTCCGGACACCCCGGGGCGTACCCGGACCGCCCCCCACAACCGACTACGCTCGGTGCCTATGTCACGCATCGACGGCCGCACCCCCGACCAGCTCCGCCCCGTCACCATCGAACGGGGCTGGAGCAAGCACGCCGAAGGCTCCGTCCTCATCTCCTACGGCGACACCAAGGTGCTGTGCACCGCCAGCGTCACCGAGGGCGTCCCGCGCTGGCGCAAGGGCAGCGGCGAGGGCTGGGTCACCGCCGAGTACTCCATGCTCCCGCGCGCCACCAACACCCGCGGCGACCGCGAATCCGTCAAGGGCCGCCTCGGCGGACGCACCCACGAGATCAGCCGGCTCATCGGCCGCTCGCTGCGCGCCGTCGTCGACCACCGCGCCCTCGCCGAGAACACCATCGTCCTCGACTGCGACGTCCTCCAGGCCGACGGCGGCACCCGCACCGCCGCCATCACCGGCGCCTACGTCGCCCTCGTCGACGCCGTCGGCTGGGCCCGCGAGCGCAAGCTGCTGCGCGCCAAGGGCAAGCCGATCACCGGCGGGGTCAGCGCCGTCAGCGTCGGCATCATCGACGGCGTCCCGATGCTCGACCTCCAGTACGAGGAGGACGTCCGCGCCGAGACCGACATGAACATCGTCTGCACCGCCGACGGCCGCTTCGTCGAGGTCCAGGGAACCGCCGAGGGCGCCCCCTTCGACCGCGGCCTGCTCGACCAGCTGCTCGACCTCGGCACCCTCGGCTGCGCCGAGCTCGACGAGGTCCAGCGCAAGGTCCTCGGGGAGCTGGAGGGCTGACCTCCTACCCCCTGACGTACCGGTTCCGTTTCGGTTTCCGGAAATCCCCCGGGCTCCGGACCAGGTCGCTGTACAGGCCGGGTCCGGAGCCCGTACGGTTCCCGCAGCACCCCGTTGCGGGAACCGCGCACCCCTCAGCGCGCGTCCTTCCCTTCCGGAGACCCGCGCACCCAGGAGGACCGGATGCCCCAGAGCATTGCCCGACCCACCATGCTCGCCGTGGCCGGCCTGATCGCCATCCTCCCGCTCAGCGCGGTCAGTTGCTCCGCCGCCCAGAAGGCGCTCGACTGCGGCAACACCGCGATCAAGATCACCGGGGACGTCAACGAGGTCAGCAACGCCTACAGCAACGCGAGCAACGACTCGGCCGCCGCCGGGCAGGCGCTGCAGAAGCTCAAGAACGACCTCGACCAGCTGGGCAAGAACTCCAAGGACACCGACGTCGCCAAGGCCATCACCGACCTCGGCACCCAGGTCGACACGGTCCAGCGGGCGGTCAACAACAAGCAGGTGCCGGACTTCAAGCCGCTCGGCGACGCCGCCTCGAACCTCACCAAGGTCTGCACCGGCTGACGCGGGGTCACGCGCCGGGGCGCGCGGGCCGTCCGTCTAGGGTGGGTCCATGACCACTCGACTCATCCTCGCCACCCGGAACCAGCACAAGGTCGCCGAACTGCGCGACATCCTCGGCGACGCCGGTCTGGACGTCGAACTGGTCGGCGCCGACGCCTACCCGGAGATCCCCGACGTCCCGGAGACCGGCATCACCTTCGCCGAGAACGCCCTGCTCAAGGCCCACGCCCTGGCCCGCGCCACCGGACTGCCGGCCGTCGCCGACGACTCCGGCCTGTGCGTGGACGTCCTCGGCGGCGCCCCCGGCATCCTCTCCGCCCGCTGGTCCGGCAAGCACGGCGACGACCGCGCCAACCTGGACCTGCTGCTCGCCCAGCTCTCCGACATCGCCCCCGAGCACCGCGGCGCCCACTTCTTCTGCGCCGCCGCCCTCGCCCTCCCGGACGGCACCGAACGCGTCGTCGAGGGCCGCCTGCTCGGCACCCTGCGCACCGAGCCCGCCGGCGCCGGCGGCTTCGGCTACGACCCGATCCTCCAGCCCCTCGGCGAGACCCGCACCTGCGCCGAACTCACCCCGGCCGAGAAGAACGCCATCAGCCACCGCGGCCAGGCCTTCCGCGCCCTCGCCCCGGTGCTGAAGGACCTGATCGGCTGACGCCGCGCCGCCCGGAACACGAAAGGCCCGCCCGGAGTTCACTCCGGGCGGGCCTTCGAATGAAAGGCTAGTGCGGCCTGAGGGATTCGAACCCTCACGGGATTCCTCCCACGGGCATCTAAAACCCGCGCGGCTGCCGGTTACGCCAAGGCCGCATGCCCTTCAGTCTAGGGGTTCGCGAGGTACGGGGACACCGTCATTCCGGGCTGGGCGGCGCGCTGGTCGTCGCACCGGAGGGGCTCCGGTCGGCGGTTCTTGATCCGGCGGCAGTAAGTGTCGGTGACGGCACGGCAGTTCGGGCACAGCAGGCGGAGGTTGTCCGGGCGGTTGTCGGACCAGTCGCCGCTGATGTGGTCGACCTCCAGGGTGAGGGGGCGCCCCTGCCACTCGGAGCCGGTCCCGCAGCCCTCGCAGAGCTCCGGTCGGCCGAGTTCGGCCAGTGCCGTGCGGAGGCGGGAGCCCGGCAGCCGCTTGGCGTCCGGTGGCCGCTGGACCAGCACCTGCTCGGGAGAGAGACGCCGGGTCGACCGCGTGCCGCGGCTGCGGGCCTGGCCGGTGAAGTGCGAGGGGTCGACGGCGTACTCCGTCAGCTTGCGGCGCAAGTGCGGTGGGGGCGACCAGGGCCCGGGGTGCCGGTGAGCGTCGACAATCGGCCGTTCGAGCGGGGATCTTGGGGAATTGATTACCAATTGGTACAGACCTATTGACCTATGTGGTTCAGACCACATAGCTTCGGCGCCAATCTGCTTTCCCCCACGTGCGTGCTCCCCCACAGGCACGCGCCGACACTCTGCCCGGAGGACCGAGTGTTGATCCGATCCACGGCGGAGCGGCGTCCCACCGCTGCCCGTCGGTCCACGAGCCCGGCGGCCCGCGCCGGCCTGGCCTCGCTGGCGGCTGCCGGCCTGGCCGGCCTGCTGGTGGCCACGCTGGGCGCGGCGCCCTCGCAGGCGTCCGCCACCGTCGACAACGCCGCCTGTCGCCCCGACGGCCTCTACGCCACACCCGGTGTCGACGTCCCGTACTGCAGCGTCTACGACACCAACGGCCGCGAGAAGATGGGCGCGGACCACCAGCGCCGCATCATCGGCTACTTCACCGGCTGGCGCACCGGCAAGGACGGCACCCCGCCGTACCTGGTCAGCGACATCCCGTGGGACAAGGTCACCCACCTCAACTACGCCTTCGGCCACGTCGGTCCGGACAACAAGCTGTCCGTCGGCACCGACAACGACAAGAACGAGGCTACCGGCATCTCGTTCCCGGGCGTGCCCGGCGCGGAGCTCGACCCGTCGCTGCCCTACAAGGGCCACTTCAACCTGCTGACGAAGTACAAGAAGCAGTTCCCGAACGTCAAGACCCTCATCTCGGTGGGTGGCTGGACGGAGACCGGCGGCTACTTCGGCGACGACGGCAAGCGCGTCAACACCGGCGGCTTCTACTCGACGACCGTCAACCCGGACGGCAGCGTCAACCAGGCGGGCATCGACACCTTCGCCAACTCGGCCGTCGACTTCATCAAGAAGTACGGCTTCAACGGCGTCGACGTCGACTACGAGTACCCGACCTCGATGAAGGACGCGGGCAACCCGCTGGACTGGCAGCTCGCCAACAGCAAGCGCGGCTCGCTGGCCAAGGGCTACGCCGCCCTGATGAAGACCCTGCGCGAGAAGCTGGACCGGGCCGGCGCCACCGACGGCAAGCACTACCTGCTCTCGGTCGCGGCCCCGTCGTCCGGCTACCTGCTGCGCGGCATGGAGACCTTCCAGGTGGCGCAGTACCTGGACTACGTCAACATCATGTCGTACGACCTGCACGGCGCCTGGAACAAGTACGTCGGCCCGAACGCCTCGCTCTACGACGACGGCAAGGACGGCGAGCTGGCGGCGGCCAACGTCTACGGTACCGGCCAGTACGGCGGCATCGGCTACCTCAACACCGACTGGGCGTACCACTACTTCCGCGGCTCGATGCCCGGCGGCCGGGTCAACGTCGGCCTGCCGTACTACACCCGCGGTTTCAAGAACGTCCAGGGCGGCACCAACGGCCTCTGGGGCACCGCCCCGGCGACCACCTGTCCGGTCGGCGCGGGCCTGACGTCCTGCGGTGACGGCGCGGTCGGCATCGACAACATCTGGAACGACAAGGACGACGCGGGCAAGGAGTCCCCGGCCGGGTCGAACCCGATGTGGCACGCCAAGAACCTGGAGAAGGGCGTCTTCCCCGACTACCTGGCCAAGTACGGCGTGAAGGACACCGCCCTGCAGGGCAGTTACGTCCGCAACTACAGCTCCTCGCTGGTCGCGCCGTGGCTGTGGAACGACACCAAGAAGGTCTTCCTGTCCACCGAGGACGAGCAGTCGGTCGGTGCCAAGGCCGACTACATCGTCAACCAGGGCGCCGGCGGCGCGATGATCTGGGAGCTCGCGGGCGACTACAAGTGGGACGCCACCGCCAACGGCGGCAAGGGCCAGTACGTGCCCGGCAACACGCTGACCTCGCTGATGTACGACAAGTTCAAGGCGTCCTCGCCGTACGGCGCGATCCGGTCGACCACGGCGCTGCCGCAGCAGACCCTGCCGGTCGACGTGTCGTTCACCAACTTCGCGCTGGGCGACTCGAACTACCCGATCAACCCGAAGATCCACATCGTCAACAACTCGACGCTGACCCTGCCGGGCGGCACCGAGTTCCAGTTCGACTACGGCAACTCGGCCCCGGGCAACGCCAAGGACCAGTCCGGCTTCGGTCTGACGGTGATCAAGCAGGACCACACCGGTCCGAACGTGGGCGGCCTCAAGGGCACCTACAACCGGGTCTCGGTCAAGCTGCCCGGCTGGCAGTCGCTCGCCCCGGGCGCGTCCGTCGACCTGGACTTCGTCTACTACCTGCCGGTGTCCACGCCGTCCAACTGGACGGTCAACGTGGCCGGCACGCTGTACGGCCTCAAGGGCGACCTGACCCGCGGTGCCGTGGACGGCGGGACGACCCCGCCGACCACCCCGCCGACGACGCCTCCCACGACGCCGCCGACCACCCCGCCGACCACGCCTCCCACGACGCCGCCGACCACCCCGCCCACCACGCCTCCCACGACGCCGCCGACCACGCCGGCCGGTTGCGCGGGTGCGCCGGGCTGGGACGCGGGCACCACCTATGCCTCCCCGACCAAGGTCTCCTGGAAGGGCCACTACTACCAGAACAAGTGGTGGACCAAGGGCGACGACCCGAGCGCCAGCGGCGCCTGGGGAGTCTGGAGCGACCTCGGCAGCTGCTGACCTGAGGGCAGCGGTCGCCTGAGGTGACGGACGGCGGTGGCGGTGCACCCGGTCGGGGGGTGCGCCGCCACCGCTGCGTCGTGCGGGCGGCCCGCGTCAGGCCGCGTCGACCCCGAGGTCGCGCAGCAGCTTGGCCACGTGGCCGGTCGCCTTCACGTTGTACAGCGCGTGCTCGACCTTGCCCTGCTCGTCCACGATCACCGTGGAGCGGATCACGCCGGTCACGGTCTTGCCGTACAGCTTCTTCTCGCCGAACGCGCCGTAGGCCTCCAGCACCTTCTTCTCCGGGTCGGAGAGCAGGGTGACCTTGAGGTCCTCGGCCTCGCGGAACTTGCCGAGCTTCTCCGGCTTGTCCGGCGAGATGCCGATGACGTCGTAGCCGGCGCCGGCGAAGACCTCCAGGTTGTCGGTGAAGTCGCAGGCCTGCTTGGTGCAGCCGGGGGTGAGCGCGGCCGGGTAGAAGTAGACGATCACCTTGCGGCCGAGGTGGCCGGCGAGGGACACCTCGGTGCCGTCGGCGTCGGGCAGGGTGAAGGCGGGCGCGGTGTCACCGGGCTGGAGACGCTCACTCACGGGGTTTCTCCTGGTGCTGGGCGGGCAGTCGTACCACGGCCAACTTACCCCCGATGGTGGGTGGGGCCGCGCGGCCCCGCGTGCCAGCTGACACACTGGGTCAGTCGCACAGGACAACATCAGTGAATGGGGTGGCCCGAGTGGGCGAGGCGAGCACTACGGACAAGTCGGCGCGGACGACCGCCCAGATCGAGGCGGACATCACCCGCACCCGCACCCAGCTGGCGGCGACTCTGGACGAGCTCGCCATGCGGGTGCACCCGACCACCATCTCCGCCCAGGTCAAGGCGAAGGCCGTGGCCACGGTCGAGGAGAAGGCGGGCCGGGCGTACGTGGCCGCCAGCGGGCTGGTCGAGCAGGCCCGCGCGCAGTTCGTGGACGAGAAGGGGCAGCCGCGCAAGGAGCGGATCGTCCCGGTCGCCCTGGTCGGCGTCGGCCTGGTGCTGCTGGTCGCCTCGGCGCGCAAGCGCCGCAAGGGCTGACGCTCGGCACCACGCCTGCGGGCCGGGCACCCCGTGCCCGGCCCGTCGTCCTGCGCCCCGGAACCGGGCCGGGGCCACGCGGCGCGCCCGGGAGCGGTACCTTCGGGATCGTGAGTACGAACGACGAACCCACCCAGCAGTCCCTCCCCGCCGAGACCGACCTGCCGCGTCACGACCGGCTGGGCGAGAAGCTGCCGATCAAGATGCTGCACGACCGCGTGCTGGTGAAGACCGAGGCCGGCGAGGGCGAGCGCCGCTCCACCGGCGGCATCCTCATCCCGGCGACCGCCGAGATCTCCAAGCGCTGCGCCTGGGCCGAGGCGGTCGCCGTCGGCCAGAGCGTGCGCTCCGTGGAGCCCGGTGACCGGGTGCTGTACGACCCCGAGGACAAGCTGGAGGTCGAGGTCCGCGGCGCCACCTACGTCCTGCTGCGCGAGCGCGACCTCCACGCGGTGGCCGCGATGCGCTTCGGCGACACCGAGGGCTCCACCGGCCTCTACCTGTGAACCACCGAGCCCTGTGAACCACTGAGCCCTGTGAACCACCGAGCCCTGTGAACCACTGAGCGCGCTCCTCCGGCGGGCCGCCCGCCGCCCCACGCCGCCGCCCGCGCCGGGCGCGGCGCGCCCGGCGGGCCGCGCCCCCCCCCGTCGTTCCCCGGTGCCCGGGGCCGGGAGCGGCGCGGTGGTAGCGTCGCCGACGGGACGGCGTACACGGAGCAAGGGGGACGGCATGGGCGGGAACGGCGCTTCGATCGACTTCGCGGGGACGGCTCCGGGCGTGCGGGGGCTGGACGGGGTGCGGTGGATCCACGGGTCGGAGTCGGCGAAGCACAACACCGACCCGGACATCCAGGTCCACGCGTACGACGAGCACACCGTGATCCTGCGGCAGAACATGGCGGTCAACTACGAGGCGCCGTTCCTGTTCCTGCTGTTCGGCAACGAGCGGGCGGTGCTGATCGACACCGGGGCCACCGCGTCGGCCGAGTACTTCCCGCTGCGGGGGACGGTCGACGGGCTGATCGACGCCTGGCTGGAGCGCCATCCGCGGGACGGGTACGAGCTGCTGGTGCTGCACACCCATGCGCACGGCGACCACGTCGCGGGGGACGGGCAGTTCGCGGACCGTCCGGGGACCCGGCTGGTGGGGGCGGACAAGGGGACGGCCTGGGCGTTCTTCGGCTTCGACGAGGACGCCGACGCGGTGGTGCGGGTGGACCTCGGGGGCCGGGTGCTGGAGTGCCTGGCGACGCCGGGGCACCACGAGGCGGCGGTGACGTTCTTCGATCCGTGGAGCGGCTTCCTGCTCACCGGTGACACGGTCTACCCCGGGCGGCTCTACATCCAGGACTGGGCGGCGTTCACGCGTTCGATCGGGCGGCTGGTCGAGTTCTGCGAGGGGCGGACGGTCAGCCATGTGCTCGGGTGCCACATCGAGATGAGCAGCGAGCCGGGGCTCGACTACCCGATCCGCTGGACCCACCAGCCGCACGAGGTGCCGCTCCAGCTGACCGTCGACCACCTGAGGGAGATCCGGGCGGCGTTGGACGAGATCGGCGAGGCGCCGCGGCGCCGGGTGTTCCCGCTCTTCATCCTCTCGCCCGACACCTGAGCCGGGTCGGCTGACCCCGGCGACGCCCGGGTGGGCGGTGCGCGGTGTGCGACGTGCGGTCGGGACCGCTCCACGCCGGTCGGATCGGCTCCCGTCGGGTGTCGGTGACGGATCGTAGGATCCGGCCATGGTGAGCGACGGGGTGGTCCGGATCGGTGACGGGCAGCGGCGGGCGCGGCTGGGGCGGCGGCAGTTGCTGGCGCCGGCCGGGCGGGCGGCGCGGGTGGAGGAGGTGGCCGACGCGGTCGTCGGGCTGCACGCCTCCGACCCCGCGACGGTGTACCTGTCGGCGTGCGCGCGGTTGCGGGAGCCCTCGGCGGCGGAGGTGGAGCGGGCGCTGTACGAGGACATCTCGCTGGTGAAGCTGCTGTCGATGCGGCGGACGCTCTTCGCGGTGACCGAGGAGTTCGCGCCGCACGTGAGCGCGGCGGCGGCGCGGCCGATCGCGGTGAAGGAGCGGGCGACGCTGCTGAAGCACCTCGGGGAGTTCGCCGAGGGGTGGGGCGAGGCGCGGCTGGCGGAGACCGAGCGGGCGGTGCTGGCGGCGCTCGCGGTGCGCGGTGAGGCGACCACGGCCGAGCTGGGCGCGGACGTGCCGGCGCTGCGCGAGACGATGGTGATGGCGGCGGGCAAGCCCTACGAGGCGAAGCAGAGCGTGGGGAGCCGGCTGCTGCGGTTGCTGGCCTCGGACGGGCACGTGCGGCGTTCCCGGCCGCGCGGGTCGTGGCTGAGCAGCAGCTATCCGTGGGCGCCGGTGGAGCAGTGGCCGGAGCTGCCGGCGCGGGAGGCGAAGGCGGAGGTGGTGCGGCGCTGGCTGGCGGCGTACGGGCCGGGTTCCGTCGAGGACGTGAAGTGGTGGACGGGCTGGACGCTGGGGGACGTCCGGAAGGCGCTGGCCGATGTGGGCGCGGTGGAGGTGGGGCTGGCCGCCGGGGCGGTGGGTCTGGTGCTGCCGGGGGACGAGGAGCCGGTGGCGGAGCCGGAGCCGTGGGCGGCGCTGCTGCCGGGGCTGGACCCGACGGTGATGGGCTGGCGCGGGCGGGACTGGTACCTGCGGCCGCAGGACGTGCCGACGCTGTTCGACCGGGCGGGGAACGCCGGGCCGACGGTGTGGTGGTGCGGCCGGGTGGTGGGCGGCTGGGCGCAGCGGGCGGACGGTGAGGTGGTGTGGCGGCTGTTCGAGGACGTCGGGGCGGAGGCGGTGGCGGCGGTCGTGGTGGAGGCGGAGCGGTTGACGGACTGGCTGGGGGCGGTCCGGGTGACGCCGCGGTTCCGGACGCCGTTGGAGCGGGAGCTGGTGGCCTGACCGGTGCGGGGGCCCACGCGTGATCCGACCGCGTGACCCGCCCGTGCGCTCCGACCGTGACCCGCCCGTGCGCCCCGGGCGCGGGTGTCAGGACGGCGCCGGGGTGGCCGGTTCCGCGGTGGCCGGGGGCCTGGTGGCGCCGGTGGGCGGCGGTGCGGGGGTGCGGGTGGGTTCCGGGGCCTTGCTGGGGGCGGTGGTGGCCGGTTCGGCCGTGGGCCGGGC
>JOHN01000105.1 GCA_000719695.1 Streptomyces sp. NRRL F-6131 | reverse complement strand
TGGACGCCCTGGCCGCCCACCGCCGGTCGATCGGCCTGCCCGCCCAGTCCCTGGCCTGGGGCCAGTGGGCCGAGGCCAGCGGCATCACCGAACACCTCACCGAGGCCGACCTCCGGCGCGCCGCGAGGGCGGGCCTGCGGGCGATCTCCACCGAGCGCGGGACCGGGCTGTTCGACGCCGCCGCCCGGGTGGACGCCGGCTTCCTGGTCGCCGCCCCGTTCGACCTCGCCGCCGTCCGGGCCCAGGGCGACGTGCCGCCGCTGCTGCGCGCGCTGGTCCCGCCGGCCCGGCGCGCGGCCAGGGCGGCGACCGGCACCGGCGCCGCACCGACCCTGCTGCCCCGGCTCGCCGCGCTGCCGGCCGAGGAGCGGGCGGCGGCCGTCCTGGAGCTGGTCCGTACCGAGGTGGCCGCGGTGCTCGGCAGCGAGCCGGACGCGGTGCCGGCCGGCAAGCCGTTCAACGACCTGGGCCTGGACTCGCTGAGCGCCGTCGAACTGCGCAACCGGATCACCGCCGCCACCGGCCTCCGGCTGCCCCCGACGGTGACCTTCGACCACCCGGACCCGACCGAACTCGCCACTCACCTGGCCGAGTTGATAGCCGCCGAGGGGGCGGGAGCCGCCCTTCCCGCCGAGATCGCCGCAGCGAGCGCCGGCGCCGGTGCGGTGGACGACCCCCGGCACCCGCTCTCGACGCTCTACCGCCGTCTCGCGGCCCGGGGCGGCTTCCCCGAGGCCTCGGCGCTGATCGGTGTCGCCTCCCACCTCCGGGACCGGTTCGGCGCGGCGGAGCGGGCCGAGCGCGCCCTCAAGCCGATCCGACTCGCGACCGGCGAGGGCGAGTTGGCGGTGGTCGCCTTCCCGGCGCTCAGCGCCATCTCCGGCCCGCACGAGTACGCCCGGCTCGGTCACGCCTTCGAGGGCGAGCGCGATGTCTTCGTCGTCCCGTCCCCCGGCTGGGACCCGTCCGACCGGCTGCCCGACACCCTGGACACCTACCTCACCATGCACACCGAGGCGGTGCTCGAACTCCTCGGCGACGAAAGGCCGTTCGTGATCGTCGGCCGCTCGATGGGCGGCTGCGTCGCGCACGCCGTCGCCGAGCGGCTGGAGGCGCGCGGCAGGTCGGTGGCGGGGCTGGCCCTGGTCGACGCCTACCCGATCGACAGTGCGGCGCGCGAGGGCATGGGGGAGTGGTGGCTGCACGCGATGCTCGGCGGCATGATCGACCGGATCGAGCAGTACGACATGGTCTGGAGCGACGCGAGCCTCACCGCCATGGGCGGCTACAACAACGTCTTCGCCGGCTGGGAGCCCGCGCCGCTCGCCGCACCGATCCTGGCACTGCGGGCCGACACCCCGCTGCGCGGCATGGTCGTCGACGCGACGGAGCGCGCGGACTGGCGGGCGTACTGGCCCGTGCCGCACGAGGTCCAGGACATCCCCGGCGACCACTTCACCGTGCTGGAACACCACACCCCGACCACCGCGGACGCCGTTCGGCAGTGGCTCGGACGCATCGAGCGGCGCGCGCTCTGAGCGCCGGAGCACGACGGAACACCCCATCACGCATCCCCTCAGGAAGGAAGCAGGAATGACCCACCCCGTAGTACTGGTCACCGGCGCGGCGTCGGGCATCGGTGAGGCGACGGCCCGGCTGTTCGCCGAGCGCGGCCACCGCGTGGTCGCCGTGGACGTCGACAAGGCCGGTCTGGAGGCGCTCGCCGAGCTCGACGGCGTCGCGACGCTGGTCGGCGACGTCTCCTCGGAGGAGACCAACCTCGGCGCCGTCGCCCTCGCCCACGAGCGCTGGGGGCGGCTGGACGCGGCGGTGCTGAACGCCGGGACGGGCGGCGGCGGGCCGCTGGAGGCGCCGGGCGCGGTGGACCGCTTCGACCGTCTGTTCGCGGTGAACGTGCGCAGCGTGGTGCTCGGCATCCGGGCCGCCGTGCCGGCGCTGCGGGCGGTCGGCGGCGGGGCGATCGTCGCGACCTCCTCCGTCTCCGGCCTGCGCGGCGACCCGGGGACGTGGGCGTACAACGCGACCAAGGCGGCGGTGATCAACCTGGTCCGCGCCACGGCCATCGACTACGCCGCGCAGGGCATCCGGATCAACGCGATCGCGCCCGGCGGCACGGTGACCGGCCTGACGGCGGGGCAGGTCGCCGACCCGGAGTTCTCGGCGTTCATCACCCGCCGGATCCCGGCCCAGCGCTGGGCGGAGGCGCGCGAACAGGCCGAGGTGGTCTGGTTCCTGACCTCCCCGGCGGCCTCCTACGTCACGGGCGTCACCGTGCCCGTCGACGGGGGGCTGAGCGCGAACGGGGGCATCCTGCTCCCGCCCGCGGCGGCCCCGGGCCGCTGAACCGCCCCACCACCGCACACCGCACCACCGCACACCGAACCACCGCACCACCGCACACCGAACCACCGCACCACCGCACACCGAACCGCATCCCTTTGCCCCACCTACCGAGGAGAGCAGAACCCATGAGCATCGAGGCGAACAAGGCCCTGGTCGAGCGCTACTACCACGAGCTGGTCACCCAGCAGCGGATCGAGCTGCTGGAGGAGCTGGTCGCCGAGGACGCCGCCGACGAGACCCGGGTCGGGCCGGGCGGCAACGGCACCCGCGAGGACTTCCGGGAGCACCTGCGGGTGCTCTGGCAGAACGTCCGTGACGTCAAGGCCACCGTGGAGGACCTGGTGGCCGAGGGCGACCGGGTGATCGCCTTCTGGCGGATCGAGGGCGTGCACGTCGGACCGGTGTTCGGCGTGCCGGCCACCGGGCGGCCCTTCGTCGGCCACAGCATCAGCTGGCTGACCGTGCGGGACGGCCAGGTGGTCCGCTACAACGTGCTGCCGGACCGCCTGGGCATCGTCCAGCAGCTGGCCCCGGCCGTCGTCTGACCGCCTCCGACCCGCCCTCCCGGGCCCGGCCCCTTCCCCGTCGGCCGGGCCCGGGCCCACCCTCCGCCCTCGCCCACCGCCATCCCCACCGCGCACGCCGCACGCCGCACGCCGCGCACCACGACCGACCACGACAACCCTCAGGAGCCCCACCCATGACGACCGGCCCGACCCCGGCCGACGCCGAGGAGCTGCGCCAGCTGCTCGCCCGTTTCTCGCACGCCTTCGACAACGCCGACGCAGCGGCGCTGGCCGAGGTGTTCGCCGAGGACGGGGTGATCGAACTCACCCGCACCGGAGCGGTGTTCACGGGTCTGGAGAAGATCCGGGTGTTCGCCCGCGATCTGGGCCCGGACCACCCGGACCACCAGACCCTGGACTCGGTGCTCACCGTCGACCCGGACGGCACCGTCCGCGGCCGCAGCCGCTACCTGGCGATCCTGCCGGACGGCAGCGTCCACAACGGCGACTATTTCGACGTGTTCACCCGCACCCCGGACGGCTGGCGGATCGCCCACCGCCGTTCCGTGCCCCGCTACCCGCGCCACCGCCACCACCGCGGCTGAACCGGACGGCCACCGCCCCCGCCGGCACCACCCCGGGGTGCACTCGAACGACGGTCCGAGTGCACCCGCCGATCCCCTCACGGTCCGCCGTCAATTTTTCTGACGGTGCATCAACATCCCTCTGTGGACCGTCCATCACGACATCGCATCGGTCTCCCGGAGCTGCCTCGAAGCGGCCGAACGGGAAGATCCGCCGCTGCTATCCTCGCCGCGAACCCGGGGTCGGTACCCTCACCGCCGACCGGGTCCGTCCAGGGGGTGGAGCGTGGCCGAGCCGGTGCTCGTGGTGGACTTCGGAACGTCGTCCTCGGCGGCCGCCGTGGTGCTGGACCGGGGCGAGCGGCTGGTGAAGGAGCCGTCGAGCGGGCTGCTGTCCTGGCCCTCGGCGGTCTGCGCGGACGGTGACCGGCTGCTCGTCGGTTCGGCCGCCGAGCACCGCAAACGGGCCGAACCGTCCTGCTACCGGGCAGAGTTCAAGCGCGACCTGGGGGAGCGGGCGCCCGTCCCGCTGGGTGACCGGCCCTACCCGGTGAGCGCCCTGGTGGCCGCCGTCCTGGCGGAGTTCCGTTCGCAGGGGCAGGTGATGATCGGCCGTGGCATCGACCGGCTGGTGGTCACCGTGCCCGCCTCGTACGGGCCGATCGATCCGCGGCGGGAGGCGATGCTGGCGGCGGGCGCGGCGGCGGGGTTCCGGAGCGTGGAGCTGCTGGCGGAGCCGGTGGCGGCGGCGCACGCGACGGTGGCGGGGGAGCCGTTCACGCCCGGCGAGACCGTGCTGGTGTACGACTTCGGCGGCGGAACGTTCGACACGGCGCTGGTGCGGATCGGTCCGGACGGCGCCTCGCACACCGTGCTCGGCCACGCGGCGCTGGACGACTGCGGCGGCCGGGACATCGACGCCCTGCTCGCCGGCCGGATCCGCGAACGCGGCCGGGACTGGCTGGAGCCGCTGCTCGGGGCGGGCGGCGCCGGTGCACTGCGCGCCCAGCTGGAGCTCGGCGACTTCGTCCGCCGGATCAAGCACCAGCTCACCGAGTCCGCGCTGGTCGAGGACTACCTGACGCCGCTCGGCCGCTGGCCGACCGGCTGGGCCGACCGCTGCGGCTGGTCGAGGACCCGGACCTGGCGGTGGTGCACGGTGCCGCCGCCTGGGCGGCCCGCTCCGCCGACCGTCGGCTCAGCCCGCTCCGGCTGCCCGCCCACACCCGGCCGCTCGCCTGGGGCTTCCCCGCCCAGACGGCCGAGGTCGTCGGCTGGGCCGTCCCCGCCGCGACCGCCTATCCGGCCGGTGCCGCGCTCGGCTCGCTGCGTCTGCCCGACGGCAGCCTCTGGGAGCTGACCGCCGACGAACCCGGCACCGTGGTGCGGCAGTTGGTTCCGCCGGGCACGGCGGTCGGGTCGGGCGAGTGGCTGCTGGCGGTCCAGCCGACCGCCGCGGTGCAGGAGTCGGACGCACCGCTCGGCGGGCACGCCCCGGCCGGCTACCCACCCGGCTACCCGCCGCCACCGCCGGGCCGCCCGAGCTGGCCGGGCCGCACCGGGACGGCGATGCTGGCCGTGCTGGGCGCTCTGGTCCTCGGCTACGGGCTGCTCGGGCTCGTCGACAAGGTCGACCCGGGCCGGGGGGTCTTCCTGCTGCTCGGCCAGGCCGCCCTGGTGGTGCTGCTGGCGGGGCTCACCCCGGTCGCCCGAACCGGGGGCCGGGCCTGGCGCCCGGCCGCTGGGGCGGCCCTGGTGGTGGCGCTGTGCTGGGCGGGCTGGGCGTCGGACACGGTGGTCCGGTACCGGCCCGACGACCGGCCCGAGTACTGGCGGCTGCCGTTCGACGAGAGCCCGACCGTCTACCAGTTCCAGCAGACCGCCCTGATCCTGCTCGGCACCGGGCTGGTCGCGGTGGCCCTGGCGGTCCGCCGCCGTCGGCGCGACGAGGCGTCGGTGGACTGGCGGAGCTGGCTCGGCGGCCTGCTGGGCGCGGTGCTCGCCGGCGGTACGACCTGGTTCGCGGTCTCCTCGCACGACGGCGGGTTCGGGGTGCTGTCGGGGACGGACCTGCTGGCCGTCACGCTGCCCTGCCTGGGCGGGGCGGTGACCGGGGCGCTCCTGGTGCGGGCCGTCGGAGGGCCCCGCCGGTCGGTCTGGCCGGCCGTGGCGGCCGGCCTCGTCACGGCGGCGCTGATCGCCGCCGGAGCCGACGAGCTCCGGGACGGCCGGTGGCTGGTGGTGGCGGCGGCCGCGATGGCCGCCGCCGGAGGTGCGGGGGGTCTCGGCCTCGCCGCCCGGGCCCGGCGGACCGAGCGGGTGGCGGGCCTGCCGGTGGGCAGTTGGTGCGCCCTGCTGTTCGCGGGGTTGGTCGCGGTGAACGGAGTGCTCGGATGATCCTCGCGGCGACGGAAGGCCCCTGGCTGCTGGGCGACGGCGGCGTCACCGTCCTCGGCGCGGTGGTCCTGGTGACCGCGGCGGTGACCCTCGCGGTGGCCGCCGTGCGGGGCCGGGGCCACTCGGCGGGCGCCCGGACGGCGCTCGGGCTGGGCGCGGCGGCGGCCCTCGGCGGCGCGGTGGTCCTCACGGTGACGCGGGCGGACGGCGAGTTCGTCACGATGTTCGGCATCGTGCTGCCGTTCGCCCTGGCCGCCGGGGCGGTGGGCTGGGCCGTCCGGCTGGCCCGCCACGGCGACTGAGCACGGACACCGCCCGCCCCGGCCGTCCCGCCGGGGCCGGGGCCCTGCCACGGGAATCGCACACCTCATCAGCCGGAAGACCTCACAGGAAGGGGCGCGGTGTGACCGCACCCGTGCTCGTCGTCGACTTCGGCACCTCCTCCTCGGCGGCCGCCGTGGTGCTGGACGGGCGTGAGCGGCCGTTGAAGGAGCCGTCCAGCGGGCTGCTGTCCTGGCCGTCGGCGGTGTCCCTCGGCGCGGACGGCCGGCTGCTCGTCGGTTCGGCCGCCGAGCGCCGCAAGCGGGCCGAACCGGACGCCTACCGCGCCGAGTTCAAGCGGGACCTCGGGGAGCGGGCGCCCGTCGTGCTCGGCGGCCGCAGCTTCACCGCGGTGGCCCTGGTGGCGGCCGTGCTGGCCGAGTTCCGGGGGCAGGCGCGGACCGCGGTCGGCCGGGAGGTCGACCGGCTGGTGGTGACCGTGCCGGCCTCGTACGGGGCGGTGGATCCGCGGCGGGAGGCGATGCTGGCGGCGGGTGCGGCGGCGGGGTTCCGGAGCGTGGAGCTGCTGGCGGAGCCGGTGGCGGCGGCGCACGCGACGGTGGCGGGGGAGCCGTTCGCGCCGGGTGCGACGGTCCTGGTGTACGACTTCGGCGGCGGGACCTTCGACACGGCGCTGGTGCGGATCGGTGCGGGCGGTGCCTCGCCCACGGTGCTGGGGCATGCGGCGCTGGACGACTGCGGCGGCCGGGACATCGACGCCCTGCTGACCGGTGGCATCGCCGCCGCCGGCCGGGAGTGGCTGGACCCGCTGATGGCCGCGGGGGCGACCCGGGCCCGGCTCGAACTCGGCGACTTCGTCCGGAGGATCAAGCACCAGCTGAGCGAGGCCCCGGAGGTGGAGGACTACTTCACTCCCGTCACTCCGGCCAGCCGGGTGGCCCGTGCCCAGCTGCTGGCCGACCGGCTGGGCCGACCGCTGCGGCTGGTCGAGGACCCGGACCTGGCGGTGGTGCACGGTGCCGCCGCCTGGGCGGCCCGCTCCGCCGACCGCTGGCTGCTGCCCGCCGCCACCGAGGCGGGCGCCGTGCCGCTGGCCTGGGAGCTCGCCGCTCCGGCCGAACTCACCGCCTGGCACGTCCCGCCGGGCTCCGGCTACCCGGCGGGCGCGGCGCTGGGCACCCTGCGCACCCCGGAGGGCGCCCTGGTCGAGCTGGCCGCCGCCGCCCCGGGCCGGGTGGTCCGCCAACTCCGCGCTCCCGGTGAGACGGTGGGGGCCGGCGAGTGGCTGATCGCGGTCCTCCAGGAGGCGGCTCCGGTGGCGGCCGGCGCGGCGCGGCCCGCCGGAGCACGCTCCGCGGGCGGCCCGCACCGCCGTCCCTGGCTGCTGGTCCTGGTGTACGTGCTGGCCACCGCGTTCGGGCTGGGCGCGAGCGGCAACGCCCCCGTGGGCATCGTGACCGGGCTGCTCGCCGTCGGCGTCTTCTACGCCGTGGGCCGCAGTCGGCAGAACCGGGCGACGGCCGGGACGTCGCCGAGACCGCCCCGCAGGAGTGGACGATGAAGGACGACAGGATGTTCGATCCCAGTGCCGGCGCCGACCCGCTGCACCTGCCCGACCAGCACGACGCCGTCGAGGGCTTCGCCGAGTTCGTCGAGCAGGTCGCCGAGTTCGTGACCGACCTGGTCGAGGACGTCGGCGAGGTGATCGGCCTCCTCGACGACCTGGCCGGGGCCGACGGGGCCGACGGGTCCGACGGGTCCGGCGTGGACGGGGCGTCCGCCGACGAGGGGCCGGACACCGCCGACCTCGCCCCCGGGCCTGTCGGTACCGACGCCGCACTCCTCGACCCGGTGGCCGCCGTCGATCCGGCCGACCTCATCGCGGACATCCTGGCCGCCGATCCGGAGCAACTCGCCTCCATGGAGGAGAGGTTGCGTGACATCGCCGGCCCCGACCGGACCGGCCCCGACCTGCCGTTCGACCTGCCGCCCGACCTCCGAGGATCCGCATGACCTCCGCCGCTCCGCCGTCCCCCGCCCGCGTCCTGGACGCGCTGCGTGCCGACACCCTCGCGCTCTACGGGACGCTGCGCCCGGTGGCCGCGGCCGGCGGAGCCCGGCACGCGGTGACCGCCGAACGGCTGGCCGCGGCCGAACGGCGGCTGCGCGAGGGCACGTTGACGGTGGTGGTGTGCGGCGAGTTCAAGCGCGGCAAGTCCAGCCTGCTGAACGCGCTGCTGGAGGAGCCGGACCTCTTCCCCCGGGACACGTACTTCGCCACCAGCCTGGTCACCACCGCCGCCTTCGGCCCGGTGGAGGAGGTGGTGGTCACCCTGGACCCGCCGGACGACCGGCCCGACGGCGAGCCCGTCCGGCTGGAGATCCCGCGCGAGCGGATCGCGGAGTTCGCCACCGAGTCCGGCAACCCCGGGAACGTCAAGCGGGTCCGGCTGATCTCCGTCCGGCTGCCGAACCCCCGGCTGGCCTCCGGGCTGGTGCTGGTGGACACCCCGGGCGTCGGGGCCGTCTACCAGGCCCACACCGCGGTGACCGCCGGGTTCCTGCCGCAGGCCGACGCGCTGGTGTTCGTCGCCGACGCGACCCAGCCGCTGACCGAGAGCGAACTGCGCTTCCTCTCCCGGGCGGCGGCCGCGTCCCGGGCCCTGGACGGCACCGACGGGCTGGTCTTCGCCCTCACCAAGATCGACACCGTCGGCGACTGGAGTGCGATCCACGCCAACACCCTCGCCAAGCTCGCCGCCGCGACCGGCCTCGCCCCGCAGGACGTGCCGCTGGTGCCGGTCTCCGCCCGCGCCAAGCTGGAGCACTTGGCGCACGGCGACCCCGAGGACCTGGAGATCAGCAACTTCGAGGAGTTCGAGCGGGTGCTCTGGTCGGCGCTGGCCCGGCGCCGGGCCTCGCTGCTGGTCGGCGGCGCGCTGGCCGAACTCGAGGCCTCCGCGCGGACGATGCTCGAACCGGTCGAGGCGGAGCTGCACGCCCTGCTGGACGAGACCCGCACCCGGCTCGCCGAACTCCGGACCGAAACCGAGGAGCGCGAGCGCCGGATCGCCGAACTCGCCTCCTCCCAGGCCCGCTGGCGCCGCGAACTCGTCGACGCCGTCGCCGAGCTGGGCCGCGGCCTGGTCGTCCGGTCGCAGCAGGAGCTGGACCGGATCTGGCACCGGTTCCGCACCGAGTACCTCTACGACGACGCCATGCTCGCCGAACCCGACAGTCTGGTCGGGCAGTTGGCGGCCGACGCGGCGCTGGTCACCGGGACGGTCGGCGAGCTGGCCGGACTGCGGGCCGCGGAGCTCCAGGCCGAGTTCGCCCGCCGCAACGGCCTGGAGCTGGACGCCCGCCCGAGCGGCCGGCTGCCCGAGCCGCCGGTGCCCCCGCTGGCGGTCACCGGTCGGCTCGGCGAGGACGAACGGCGGGCCCGCGGCGGCGGTCTGCTGCGCGCGACCACCGGCGGCTCCGGCCTGGGGACGACCGCGGGCGGCCTGGCGGCCGGGGCGATCGGCGCGATCATCGGGACCCTGGTGCTGCCGGGCGCGGGGACGGCGGTCGGCGCGCAGATCGGCTCCTCCATCGGCTCGGTGGTGGGCGCGCTGTTCGGCGGCGTGGCCGGCTACCGGGGCGCCGTCCGGGACCAGCAGTTCGCCGACCGGGCCGCCCGCCGGAACAGCCTGCGCACCGAACTGGAGGCCATGCGGGCCGGCCAGTACACCCATCTCGCCAACGCCGTCCGGGACTTGACCCGCACCCTGGCGGACGCGGTGCGGGCCGAGCTGGAGAGCCGGATCGCCCGTGAGCAGGCCGCCGCCCGGGACACCCTGGCCCGGCTGGAGTCCACCCGGACCGCGACCCGCGCGCAGGCCACCCGACGGGCCGCCGAACTCGGCCTGGAACGAAGGCCGTTGACCGAGGTGCGGGCCGGGGTGGAGCAGCTGGGCACTCGGCTCACCGCCCTGCTGGCGCAGGCGCGGTGAGCCCGGCGGGCGGCCGCTGGTGGCGCTTCGGCCGGGGCGGCGACGAGCACCCGACCACGCCCCCGCACACCCCCACGCCCCCCGGCGGTCCGGCGCCGTCCCGCCCGGGCACCGTCGGCCCGTTCGCGCCGAGTACGACCGCACCCCCCGCCACCACCCCCGAACCGGGCGTCCGCGAGGCCACCGAACGCGCCGTCGCCGAGGCCGCCGACCTGCTCGGCCCCCGCCACCGCGCCCCGGCGGCGCTGCTCCCCGCCCTCGACGCCCTCGACGGCTACCGGGAACTGGCCGCCCGCCCGATGCGGGTCGCGCTGGTCGGCCGGGTCAGCGCCGGCAAGTCCACCCTGGTCAACGCGCTGCTCGGCGCGCACCGGGTGGAGACCGGGGCCGAGGAACTGACCTTCAACGTCAGCCGCCTCACCCACGGCTCCGAGCGCACCGTCACCGTCCACTACAAGGACGGCCGCCCGGCCGACCGCCACCACCCGGACGAGCTGCGCGCGCTCACCGCCCGGGCCCGTGACGACGACGCGGCCGGCCACGCCCGCCTCCGGGCGGTCGACCACCTGGTGGTGACCGATCCCAGCCCCTACCTCCGCTCCTTCGACCTGGTGGACACCCCCGGCCTGGACTCGGTGCTCGGCGCCGACTCCGCCAACACCCTGCGGTTCCTGGGCCGTTCGCCGGACGAGGTGCGGGCCGACTCGATCGGCCACGCCGGGAGCGCCGACGCCCTGGTGCTGGTCTTCGCCCGCGGCCTCGCCCAGGGGGAGGAGGAGCTGCTCGCCGACTTCACCGGCGCCGGCTTCGGCCCGGCCGGCCGCTCCACCGGCGGCGGGCCTGCCGGTGGCCCTTTCGGCGGCCCTTCCGGCGACCGTCCTCCCGGCGCCGGTGCGGACCCCGCCACCAGGCAGGGCGCCCCGGGCCCCGGTGGCGCGCTCACCACCGTCGGCGCCCTCACCAAGGTCGAGCTGTACTGGCCCGAGCACCCGGACCCGCTCGCCGAGGGCCGCCGGGTCGCCGGGCGGGTGATGACCGCCGCCGGCGGCACCCGGCTGATGTACGACCTGCGCCCGCTCTGCAGCCTGGTCGGCGCCGCCGCCGGGCAGCTGACCGAGGCGGACTTCGCCGACCTCGCCGAGCTGGCCACCGTCGAACCCGCCCTGCTCGCCCGCCGGGTGGCCCGGGGACCGTACTTCACCACCCGCCCCTACCCGGACCTGCCGGTCCCGGCCGACCGCCGCGCCCACCTGTTCGGCCTGCTCGCCGGGTACGGCCTCACGCTGGCCTGCGGACTCGTCCGGGACGGGGTCGACGGGCTGCCGGAGCTGCGCACCGAACTCGACCGGCGCAGCGGCCTGGCCGACTTCCGCCGCCTGCTCGGCGACCACTTCGGTGCCCGGGCCGATCTGATCAAACTGCGCCGGATCGTCGACCGGGCCCGCACCCTCCCCGACGCCCTGCCCGCGGACCTGCTGCCGTCCGACCCGCCGTCCGCCGCCCGGATCCGCGCCACCGTCG
The DNA here is from genome assembly GCA_000719695.1 of Streptomyces sp. NRRL F-6131. Classification (GTDB taxonomy): domain Bacteria; phylum Actinomycetota; class Actinomycetes; order Streptomycetales; family Streptomycetaceae; genus Kitasatospora. The sequence continues at coordinate 10,281 of JOHN01000105.1, read as the reverse complement.
ACCGGGCGGTGGGCCGCTTCGTGGACCTGGAGGTCCAGCAGCACGCCTTCCGCGAGCTGACCGTGCTGCGCGACTGCTACGACGGCCGGCTGACCGGACTGGCCGAACCCGAGCTCCTCGAACTCCGACGGGTCGCTGGCGAGTTCGGCGCCACGGTGGCCGCCCGCCTGGGCCTGCCGGAGGGCGCGGCCCACGCCGAGCTGCGCCGCGTCGCGCTGGAGCGGCTGGCCCACTGGTCGACGATGACCGTCGACCCCACCTTCGCCGGGCCCGCCCGCCGCGCCTGCCAGGTCCTGCGGCGCAGCTACGAGCGCCTGGCCGCCGGCCTCTGACCCGCGGCCGAGCGCCTGGCCGCCGGCCTCTGACCCGAGGGCGTCCGTCGAGCGGCCGAGAACCCCCTCGCGCACCGGTCCGCACCCCCACCCACCTGCGTGAACGCCCGCTAAGGGTGGGCTAGGGGTCCGGTAGGGGTTCGCCGCCCCTGGCCCGCCGATACCGTCGCGGCATTCCCAGCCACCCCCTCGCACCCGACGGAGTCATCACCATGCCCATCACCGGGCCCCGGCCCCTCCCGCTGCTCGCCGCCCTCACCGCCGGGGCGCTGCTCCTGGCCGGCTGCAGCTCCGGCACCGGTTCCGGCTCCGGCGGAGCCGCGGCGGCCGGGAACGGCGGCGCCGACGAGAAGCCGGTCCAGGGCGGGGCGCTGACCTACGCCACCGACATCGAGCCGATCTCCTTCGACATCCACGTCAGCCAGCAGGACATCACCGGCGCCATCCAGCGCAACGTCTTCGACTCGCTCGTCCACCAGGACGACAAGGGCGAGTTCCAGCCCTGGCTGGCCACCTCCTGGGAGATCGCGCCGGACCTCAAGAGCTACACCTTCCACCTGCGCGAGGGCGTCAAGTTCACCGACGGCACGGTGTTCGACGCCGAGGCGGTGAAGGTCAACTTCGACCGGATCGTCGCCAAGGAGACCAAGTCCCAGTACGCGGCCAGCCTGCTCGGTCCGTACACCGGCACCGAGGTGATCGACCCGCACACGGTGAAGGTGTCCTTCGCCGAGCCGTTCGCGCCCTTCCTCCAGGCGGCCAGCACCGCCTACCTGGGCTTCTACTCGCCGAAGGCCATCAAGGAGAACGGCGCCAAGCTCGGCGCGGGCGGCCCGGCCGACGTGGGCACCGGCCCGTTCGTGTTCACCGGCTACACCAAGGGCCAGAGCGCCGTCTTCACCCGCAACCCGGACTACAACTGGGCGCCGCCGAGCGCCAACCACCAGGGTCCGGCCTACCTGGAGAAGCTCACCATCCGCTTCCTCACCGAGGACTCGGTGCGGGTCGGCGCCCTCAGCAGCGGCCAGGTGCAGGTCGCCGAACCGATCCCGCCGGCCGACGTGCGCACCGTCCAGGGCGACCCGAAGCTGCGCACCATCGCCACCGACGCGCCCGGCGCCAACTACGCCCTGGTGCTCAACACCACCAAGGCGCCGCTGGACGACCCGCTGGTCCGCAAGGCGGTGCAGCGCGGCATCGACCTCGACACCGACATCCAGTCCGTCTACTTCGGCGTCTACAAGCGGGCCTGGAGCCCGATCGCGCCGGGCACGCCGTTCTACGACAAGGCGCTGGAGAAGTCCTGGCCGTACGACCGGGCGGCGGCCGAGAAGGCGCTGGACCAGGCCGGCTGGACGGGCCGCGACTCCGAGGGCTACCGCACCAAGGACGGCAAGCGGCTCTCCCTGGAGTGGCCGCTGCCGCCCGCCGAGTTCGTGCGCGAGCAGCGCGAGACCCTCGGACAGGCCGTCCAGGCGGACCTCAAGAAGATCGGCGTCGAGATCACCCGCCCCCGGCTGGACATCGGCACCTACATCGCCAACGTCTACGGCGGCAAGGAGCACATCGCCGACTACAGCTGGGCCCGCTTCGACCCGGACGTGCTGCGGCTCTACTTCCACAGCGCCAGCAAGCCCGCCACGGGCGGCCAGAACGCCACCTTCTACCAGGACGCCCAGCTCGACGAGTGGACCACGACGGGCAAGGGGACCTTCGACAAGGCCGTCCGCCAGGACGTCTACGGCAAGACCCAGCAGCGCGCGATCGACCTCGGGCTGATCGTCCCGCTGTACGTGCGCACCGCGGTGGTCGGCGCCGGCGCCAAGGTCCGCGGACTCACCGCCGACCCCAACACCTGGCTGGCCTTCCACGGCGCCTGGCTCGCCAAGTGAGCACCGAGCAGGTCGAGCAGATCGAGCAGATCGAGCGGGCGGAGTCCGTGAAGGCGGTGGCGCCGGGAAGGCCGGGGGCCCCGCGCCTCCTGCGGGCGGCCGTGCGCCGGCTGCTCGGTGCGGCCGCCGTCCTGCTCGGCGCCGCCACCGTCGCCTTCGCCGCCCTCCAGCTGATCCCCGGCGACCCCGTCACCGTCATGCTCGGCCCCGGCACGGCCGCCACCCCCGAGGTCAAGGCGGCCATCCAGGAGCAGTACGGCCTCGACCGGCCGGTGCCCGTGCAGTACCTCACCTACCTCGGACACCTGCTCACCGGCGACCTCGGCGAGTCCTACCAGCTGCAACGCCCGGTCGCCGAACTGATCGGCGACCAGCTCGGGCCGACCGTCCAACTCGGCCTGGCCGCCCTCGGATCGGCCGTCCTGCTGGCGCTCCTCGCGGCCGTCGGCACGGCCGGCCGGCGGCCCGCCCTGCGCGCGCTCAGCTCGCTGGCCGAGCTGCTCGCCGTCTCCAGCCCCTCCTACTGGATCGGGATCCTGCTGCTCACCGTCTTCTCCTTCCAGTGGCGGATCTTCCCGGTCGCCGGGGACGACGGCCTCACCGCGTTGGTGCTGCCCGCCGTCACCCTGGCACTGCCGGTCGCCGGGATGCTCGCCCAGGTGCTGCGGGAGGGCCTGGAGACGGCGCTCGGGCGGCCGTTCGCGCTCACCGCCCGCTCCCGGGGCCTGGGTTCGGCCGCCGTGGTGCTGCGGCACGCGCTGCGCCACGCGGCCGTGCCGGTGGTCACCCTGACCGGCTGGCTCACCGGCTCGCTGCTCGGCGGAGCGGTGCTGGTCGAGTCGGTGTTCGGCCGGCCCGGCATCGGTGCGCTCACCCTCCAGGCGACCACCAACAAGGACCTGCCGCTGGTGATCGGGCTGGTGCTGCTCTCCGCCCTGGTCTTCGTCGTGATCTCCACGCTCGTCGACCTGCTCTACCTCGTCATCGACCCACGGCTGAGGACCGACTGAACCGCCATGGCCCACACCACTGTTGACCCCGCACCCGGCCCCGCGCCGGTCCCGGAGGCGCCGTCCGCGGAGACTCCGGAGGCCCCGACGGCCCCGGCCCCACCCCGGGGCCGGGCCGGGGCCGCCCGGCGGCTGCCGCTCGTCCTCGCCCTCGGCGCGCTCGCCCTGCTGCTGCTCGCCGCCCTCGCCCCCGGTCTGCTCAGCTCCGTCTCGCCCGTCGACACCCACCCGGCCGAGGCCCTCACCCCGCCCGGCGCCGCGCACTGGTTCGGCACCGACCAGCTCGGCCGTGACCTGTTCGCCCGCGTCCTGCACGGCGCCCGGCCCTCCCTGCTGCTCGGCCTCGGCGCCACCGCCTTCGCCGTCACCGGCGGCACCCTGCTCGGCCTCGCCGCCGCGCTCGGCGGCCGCTGGGCGGACCAGGTGCTGATGCGCCTCGCCGACGTCCTGCTCGCCCTGCCGCCGATCCTGCTCGCCCTGCTCGCCGTGACCGTGCTCGGCACCGGCTCGCTCAACGTCATGCTCGCCATCGCGATCGCCTTCGTGCCCGGGTACGCCCGGATCGTGCGGGCCGAGACGCTCGTCGTCCGCCGCTCCGGGTACGTGGAGGCGGCGGTCGGGCTCGGCCTGCCGCGCCCGCTGCTGATCGTCCGGCACGTGTTGCCGAACGCCGTCGGGCCGATGCTGGTGCTCGCCACCGTCGGCTTCGGCACCGCGCTGATCGCCGCCGCCGGGCTCAGCTTCCTCGGCCTCGGCCCGCAGCCGCCCAGCCCCGAGTGGGGCGCGATGCTCTCCCAGGGGAGGCGGTTCCTCGCCACCGCCTGGTGGGTCGGCGTCTTCCCGGGCGCGGCGATCACCGCGACCGCCCTCGTCGTCAACGTCCTCGGCCGCCGCGCCCAGGCCCGCTTCACCCGGAGGACCGACGCATGACGCGCCCCGCCGCCCCGGACCCGGCTCCCGCTGCCCCGGCTCCCGCCGTTCCCGCGTCCGACCCCGGTGCACCGCCGCTGCTCTCCGTCGAGGGCCTCGACGTGCGGTTCGGCCCGGTGCACGCCGTCCGCGGCGTCTCGCTCGCCCTCGACCGGGGCGAGTGCCTGGCCGTGGTCGGCGAGTCCGGCTCCGGCAAGAGCGTCACCGCCCGCACCCTGGTCGGCCTCACCGGCGCCGGCGGGCGCGCCGCCGCCGAGGTCACCGCCCGCCGGCTCGCCTTCGACGGGCTCGACCTCACCACCCTCACCGAGGCCCGCTGGCGGGAGGTGCGCGGGCGCCGGATCGGCCTCGTCCTCCAGGACGCCCTGGTCTCGCTGGACCCGCTGCGCACCGTCGGCGCCGAGGTCGCCGAACCGCTGCGGGTCCACCGCCTGGCCGCCCGCGCGGAGTTCCCCGCCCGGGTCCGCGCCCTGCTCGAACGGACCGGCGTCCCCGAACCGGACCGGCGCGCCGCCCAGTACGCCCACCAGCTCTCCGGCGGCCTGCGCCAGCGCGCGCTGATCGCCTCCGCGCTCGCCGGCGACCCCGACCTGCTGATCGCCGACGAGCCGACCACCGCGCTGGACGTCACCGTCCAGGCCCAGGTCCTCGACCTGCTCGACGAGCTCCGCCGCCGGGGCACCGCACTGCTGCTGATCAGCCACGACCTGTCGGTGGTCGCCCGGCTCGCGGACCGGGTCGCGGTGATGTTCGGCGGCCGGATCGTGGAGACCGGCCCCACCGCGCGGCTGCTCGCCGAACCGCGTCACCCGTACACCCGAGCCCTGCTCGCCGCCGTCCCCGGCGCCCGCACCCGCGGCACCCGGCTCGCCCCGGAACCCCTCGGCGGGCCCGCCCCCGCCCCCGACGGCTGCCCGTACGCGGCCCGCTGCGCCGCCGCCGACCCGACTTGCCGCAGCATCCTCCCGCCGGTGGACGCGCTCGGCGCCCGCTGCTGGCACCCCGCCGCCGCGGACCCGCGGGCCACCGTCCGCGAGGCCGCCCCGGTGCCGGTCCAGGAGCCCACCCCGGCCACCGGCACCACCCCGCTGCTCGACGTCGAACGGATCGGGCGGTCCTTCGCCGGCCGTCCCGTCGTCCGGGACGTCTCCTTCCGCCTGCACCCCGGCGAGACGCTCGGCCTGGTCGGTGAGTCCGGCTCCGGCAAGACCACCACCGCCCGGATCGTCCTCGGTCTGGAGCGCCCCGACACCGGCACCGTCCGCCTCGACGGCCGTCCGTGGAGCGCGCTCACCGAACGGCGCCGGCGCGCCGACCGGCTGCGCGTCCAGGCCGTCCAGCAGGACCCGCTGGGCTCCTTCGACCCGAGGTTCACCGTCGAGCGGGTGGTCGCCGAGGCGGTCGCCCGCACCGGTGTCCCGCGCGGCGCCGAACGGCGGCGCCGGGTCGCCGAGTTGCTCGACCAGGTCGGCCTGCCGGCCGCGCTGCTCGCCCGTCGGCCGACCGAGCTCTCCGGCGGCCAGCGCCAACGCGTCGCCATCGCACGGGCCTTGGCCCCGGCGCCGGACCTGCTGGTCTGCGACGAACCGGTCTCCGCCCTCGACCTCTCGGTGCAGGCCCAGATCCTCGACCTGCTCACCGACCTGCGCCGCGAACTCGGCCTCGCCCTGCTGTTCATCTCGCACGACCTCGGCGTCGTCCAGCACCTCGCCGACCGGGTCGCGGTGATGAAGGACGGCCGGCTCGTCGAGACCGCCCCCGTCGACCGGCTCTTCACCGCCCCCGCGGACCCCTACACCCGGCAACTGCTCGCCGCCACCGCCCCCGTCGGGGCCGGCCGGTGAACCTCCTCGCCGTCGCGGACCTGCACGTCGGCCACGCCGGGAACCGCGCCGTCCTCCGGGCCCTCCGCCCCGACGACGACGAGGACTGGCTGATCGTGGCCGGCGACGTCGCGGAACGCTTCGAGGAGGTCGCCGCCGCCCTCGAACTCCTCGCCTCCCGCTTCGCCAAGGTCGTCTGGGCGCCCGGCAACCACGAACTGTGGACCCTCCCGGACGACCCCGTCCGGCTGCGCGGCGACGCCCGCTACCGGGCCCTGGTCGACCTCTGCCGCGGCCTCGGCGTGCTGACCCCGGAGGATCCGTACGCCCTCTGGCCGGGCCCGGACGGCCCGGTCGCCGTCGCCCCGCTGTTCCTGCTCTACGACTACACCTTCCGCCCGCGCGGCACCGCCACCAAGGACGCCGCCCTCGCCGCCGCCCACGCGGCCGGGGTGGTCTGCACCGACGAACTCCTGCTCCACCCCGACCCGTTCCCCGACCGCGAGAGCTGGTGCCAGGCCCGCCTCGCCGTCACCGAACGCCGCCTCGCCGCCCTCGACCCGGCCCTGCCCACCGTCCTGGTCAACCACTTCCCGCTCCGGCGCGAGCCGACGTACCTGCTGCGCCACCCCGAGTTCGCCCTCTGGTGCGGCACCGAGCACACCGCCGACTGGCACCGCCGCTTCCACGCCGCGGCCGTCGTCCACGGCCACCTGCACATCCCCCGGACGGTCCGCGCCGACGGGGTGCCGTTTCACGAGGTCTCGCTCGGCTACCCGCACGAGTGGGCCCGCCGCGGCGCCACCCCGTCCCCGCTGCGCCGGATCCTCCCGGCCCCCGTCCGGACCACGGCCCGGATTCCCGCCCCGCGCCCCGCGGTCGGACCCGCCGTGCGGGTGTGACCGGCGCGCCCCGCTGTCGCAGCCGCGCCCGTCAGGCCCGCACCACCCAGTCCGGCACCCACGTCCCGGCCGTGCCGGTGCCCTCCCGGGCCGGACCCAGGTGCGCGCGCAGCGCGGCCGGCCCCGGGTGCGCGTTGTCCGTCTGCCAGAGCAGCGCGTGCGGGTACACCGGCACCGGACCGCGCACCGGGATCCGCCGCAGGTCGTGGCCGGCCGGCCAGACCAGCCGGGTGTGCGCCCCGACGAAGGTGGCCAGCGCCGGCGTGTCGGCGACGGTGTCCAGCAGCAGCTCGGTCCCGAAGTCGGGCCCGGTCACCTCGACGGTCAGCCCGAACGCGGCGGCGAGGTCGGCGTAGTACGCCGCCCACTCCGTCCCCGCGGCGATCCCCGGCACCCAGATCCGGTGCCCGGCCAGATCGGGGAGCGCGACCGCGCGCGCCGCCGCCAGCGCGTGGCCGGGGCCGGTGAGCAGTTCGAGCGGCTCGTCGTGCACCCGCACCGCCCGGACGTCCTCGGGCAGCCGGCTCCCCGGCATGGTGACGGCCCGGAACGACGCGTCGATCGTCCCCGCGCGCAGCGCCGCCACCGCCGCCTCCACGTCGAACAGCGTCACCACGTCCAGCTCGACGTCCGGCCGCGCCTGGTGGAACTCCCGCAGCAGCACCGCCGGGGCCAGCCGCCGCCCGATCACGTCCACCCGCAGCGCCCGCCGCCCGGGCCGCACCGAGGCCAGCGCCCGCTCCCCGGCCCGCAGCAGCGCGCGGGCGTGCGGGAGGAACGCCTGCCCGTCGATGGTCGGCCGGGCGCCGCCCGGCGTCCGGTGGAACAGCCGCACCCCGAGCTCCCGCTCCAGTACGGCGACCCGCTTCGACACCGCCTGCTGGGTCACCGCCAGCTCCGCCGCCGCGTGCTGGAAGCCGCCCGCGTCGACGACGGCCACGAAGGTGCGGACGGCGGAGAGGTCCATGGCCCGCACCCTACGGCGACAACCACCGGTTGTGCCGCAACCTCCGCCGGTTGTTTGCCGCCGCACGTCGGCAGCGGCTTTGATGGCCCGGTCCGGGACGCTGGTCCGAACACCGGTTGTGGGAGGGGGCGCCGCCGTGCCGCGAGCAGCATCGCTCGGCCGCGCCTTCGGACGGCTGTGGGTCGCCTACGCCGTCAGCGCGCTCGGCACCCGGCTCGCCTTCGGGGCGCTCCCGCTGATCGCCATCCACGTCCTCGGCGCGGGCCCCGCCCAGGTGTCCGCGCTCGCCGCCGCCGGGGCGGCCGTCGGCGCGCTGGTCGCCGTCCCGCTCGGGCCGTGGGCGGAACGCCGCCGCAAACGGCCGGTGATGATCGCGGCGGACCTGGTGCGCTGCGCCGCCCTGCTGAGCATCCCGGCCGGGTACGCGCTCGGGCTGCTCACCTTCCCGCACCTGCTGCTGGTCGCGGTGCTGGTGGCCGCCGCCGACATCACCTTCGGTGCCGTCTCCGGTGCCTTCCTGCGGTCCGTCGTCCGGCGCGAGGACCTGCTCGCCGCCAACGCCCGCCTGGAGTCCACCACCTGGACCGCCACGGTGCTCGGCCCACCGCTCGGCGGGGTGGCCGTCGCGTTCCTGGGCCCGGTCGCCACCGTCCTGGCCGACGCCGCGAGCCACCTGCTCTCGGCCCTCGGCATCCGCGCGATCGGGGCCGACGGCGGGGAATCCGCACAGCTGCCCGCGTCCGCGTCCGCTTCCGGGTCCGCTCCCGGGTCCGCTCCCGCAGCTCGACGGGGCGGCGGCCTCCTGGCGGGCTGGCGGTACCTCCTCGCCCACCCGGTCCTGCGCCCCCTGCTGTTCAACACGGTGCTCGTCAACGCGCTGGTGATGGCCACCGAACCCCTGCTCGCCGTGCTGCTCCTCGGCCGGCTCGGCTACACCCCCTGGCAGTACGGCCTCGCCCTGGCCGTCCCCTGCCTCGGCGGTCTGCTCGGTTCCCGGCTCTCCGGCCGACTGGTCGCCCGGTACGGCCGCTCCCGGGTCCTGCGCGGCTCCGGTGCGCTGCGGGCCTGCTGGCCGGTGCTGCTGGTGTTCGTCGCCCCCGGTGCGGGCGGTCTCGTGCTGGTGATGGCCGTGGAGTTCGTCCTCATCACCTGCATCGGCGTGTTCAACCCGGTCCTCGCCACCACCCGTCTCGAACAGCTGGCCCCCGAGCTCACCACCCGCGCCCTCTCCGCCTGGTCGGTCACCGCCAAGGCCGCGACCGCCGCCCTGACCGCCCTGGGGGGCGTCCTCGCCGCCCTCACCGGCCCCCGCCCCGCGCTCGCCGCCGCCGGTCTCCTGCTGCTGTTCACCCCCCTCCTCCTGCTCCCGCGGCGCGCCCCCGCACCGGGCGGAGGGCGGGCGGGGCGAAATGACGGTTGCCCCGCCGGCGAAGATCGCGTTGGGTGGGCCCCATGACCGATCTGCACACCGACCGTCTCCTGCTCCGCCGCTGGCGCGACTCCGACCTCGCACCCTGGGCGGAGATGAACGCCGACCCCGAGGTCCGGCAGCACCTGGGCGAACCGCTCACCCGGGAGCGGAGCGACGCCTCCGTGGCGCGCTTCGAGGCCGAGTTCGAGCGTCGCGGCTACGGCTGGTGGGCCGTCGAGGTCCGGGCCACCGGTGAGTTCATCGGCTTCGCCGGCCTGGACGAGATCGACTACGAGGCGCCGTTCACCGGCGTGGAGATCGGCTGGCGCCTGGCCCGCTCCGCCTGGGGTCTCGGCTACGCCACCGAGGCCGCCCGCGCCGTCCTGGCCTTCGGCTTCGACGTCCTGGAGCTTCCGGAGATCCTCGCCGTGACCACCGCGACCAACCTCCGCTCCCAGGCGGTGATGACCCGCCTCGGCATGACCCACGACCCGGCCGGGAACTTCGACGACCTGACCGCCCCCGAGGGCCCCCTCCGCCCCAACGTCCTCTTCCGCCTCTCCCGACCGACCGCAGCCTGACCGACCGCGCAGCCTGACCGCCCGCGGCCCGAGCGCCCGCGCGGTGCCCGACCGCCGCCCCCGTCGGTCGTCGGTCGGGCCCGCACGCCCCCCGCCGGCCCGGGGCGGTGTGCCGCCGGGCCGGTCGGGTGGGGGTGTGGGGGAGCGGGGTCAGGCGCTCGTGACGGTGTCCGCGGTGGTCGGGAGGTAGGAGCCGGACTCCACCTCGGCGACCGCGCCCGGGTGGTTGGGCTTCCAGTCCAGGGCGCTACGGGCGGCGGCGCCGCTGACGCTCTGGTCGAGGGCGAGCGCGTCGGCGAAGAGCGGGCCGAAGACGTCGGCTACCTGCGCCGGGGGCACCGCGCGCGGCGGGGCGAGCACGCCGGCGGCGCGGCCGGCGGCGCGGGCGAGGTCGCGGACGGGGACGGCCGGTTCGCCGACGCCGTGCCAGGTG
>JOHN01000104.1 GCA_000719695.1 Streptomyces sp. NRRL F-6131 | reverse complement strand
CGCTTCGCCGCCCCCGGCGTCGTCCTCCTCGACAAGGCCCACCCCGGCACCCCGCCCGACGTCTGGTCCCGCTCCGCCGACCAAGCCCGCTCCGTACTCAAGAACGCCACGGACGCGCGCGGGCGGAAGCTGGAGGTGGTCGAGCTCCAGCAGCCCGACCCCGAGAAGATCACCGGGCGCGGCGACGCCTTCGTCTCCTCCTACATGAACTTCTACATCGGCAACAAGGGCGTCTACCTCCCGAAGTTCGGCGACCGGCAGGCCGACGACCACGCCCAGCAGGTCATGAAGAAGTACTTCCCCACCCGGGAGATCGTGCCCGTGAAGATCGACGCGATCGCCGGCGGCGGCGGGGGCATCCACTGCGCCACCCACGACATCCCCGCCATCGGCTGACCGCACCCTCCGGGGCCGGGTCCGCCCCTCGACTCCCCACCGGACCCGGCCCCTTCGGGTCACACGGCGGGCTGCTGCTGGGTGACGCAGTGGATCCCGCCGCCGCCCGCCCCGAGGCGGTCGATGTCGAGCTGCTCGACGGTGCGGCCGGGGAACAGCCGGGCGAGGGTGGCCCTGGCCGCGCTGTCGGCCCTGGCGTCGCCGAACTGCGCGGCTATCACCGCGTTGTTGCAGAGGTAGTAGTTGGCGTAGGAGCCGACGAAGTTCGGGTCGGTGGAGCGGATCAGGTTGTAGTCGGGTCCCTGGATCTGGCTGACCGAGTACCGCACCCCCTGGGCGTTGGTCGCGGCCGACAGGATCTTGTACTGCTGACGCGCGTCCTGGGACCAGACGTCGGTGTCGCGGGCCAGCGGCATCTGGACCACGCCCGTGGTGCCGCCGAGGAAGCGGGAGGTGGCGTCCACGTGGTCGTCGGTGATGTCCTGGCCCGCGATGCCCGCGAACCAGATCACCTTGGAGGCGCCGAAGGCGGCGCACAGGGCGCTCTCCACCTGCGCCTGGGACTTGCCGGGGTTGCGGTTGGCGTTGAGGATGCTGCTGCGGGTGGCCATCAGGGTGCCGGCCCCGTCGGCCTCCACCGCGCCGCCCTCGGCGACCAGCCCTGCGGTCGTGAACGGCAGGCCCAGGTAGGCGGCGACCCGCCCGGCGACCAGCGCGTCGTTGGCGTGGGTCTGGTGGTTGCCCCAGCCGTTGAAGTTGAGGCCGAGGGTGTCGAGACCGCCGGCGCCGTCGGTGCGGAAGACCGGGCCGGTGTCCCGCATCCAGCAGTCGTCGACCGGGATGTCCCCGATCACGGTGACGCCCGCGCCGCACATCGACCGGGCCTTGGTGACGCTGGCCGGGTTGGCGCACATGGTCACCGGCTCGTACTTCGCGACGGTCCTGGCGATCAGCGCGATGTCGGCCTGGATCCCGGCGAGCTTGCCGCGCCAGATGCCGGTGCTGTCCGGCCAGGCCATCCAGGTGCGGGTGTGGCGCAGAGTGTCGATCGGCACCCGGAACCCGGCGGCCGCGGCAGTCCGCGGGTCCGCGGCGGTGCGGCGGCCGGCGGTCGCGGCAGCCGGTCCGCCGGTCGCGACGGTGAGCGCGGTGCCGGCGGCGGCGAGGCCCGCGGCGGCCAGGAACCGGCGGCGACCGAGGCGGTCGGGGGAGCCCCCGCCGGTCGGCCGGTCGGCCGTCCCGCCGGTGGGTCCGCCGGTCGCCCTGTCGGATCTGGAGCGGTCGTTCATCCCTACCTCCGAGTCAAGGTCTCCTGCTCGTCGAGCAGTTGACCGAAAAGGTAGAACTGACCAAGCGCTCGGTCAATACTTTGCGCAGCCATCGCCCCTCCCCCGCACCCCGCAGTCGTTACAGTGACCGCCATGGCGACACAGGCGACGGGCGCGGACCCGGGCACCACCCCACGACCGGCCGGCGCCGGGCGGGGCCGGACGTCGGCCAAGGGCGAGCAGACCAGGACGCGGCTGATCGCGGCGGCCCGGACCCTCCTCGCGGGCGGCGAGGCCGGACGGTTCACCACCCGCAACGTCGCCGCGCTGTCCGGGGTCTCGCACGGGATGTGCCACTACCACTTCGCCGACCGCACCGACCTGATCGTGGCCGTGGTGGCGGACATCCGGCCCGAGTGGATCGCACCCCTGGAGGAGGCGGTGGCCGGCCCGGGCCGCTACGCCGAGCGGGCCGAGCGGGTGCTGGCGCTGCTCACCCGGCCGGAGAGCCCGGACCTGGCCCGGCTGCACGCGGCCCTGCACTGGCTCGCCCTCAACGACGAACGCGTCCGGGTCGCCCTGGAGGCGGAGTACGGGCGGTGGCGGTCCTGCTTCGTGCGGCTGTTCACCGCCCTGACGGAGGAGCGCGGCAGCGCCGCCGATCCCGCCCCGCTCGGCGAGGCCTTCGCCGCCGCCGTGGACGGGATCGCCGCCATCGGCTCGCTGGACGGGACGGTGGACGCCGCACGGGTGCTCCGCACCCTGCTGGACTCCCTGGCGTCGACCGTCGACTGACGGCCCGGTCCCCGGGCCCTCACGGACCCGCGCCGGCCGGCCCGGCGGCGTCGACCCGTTTCCGGTGCTCGACCCGACTGCCGGAGACGACCGTGACCACCAGGCACGCCGCGATGATGCCCTCCGCCCAGAAGAAGGCCACGTAGTCGATCAGCGAGCCGATCGGCGGCGCGCCGGGCGCGGCGTTGCGCATGCCGATCAGCGCGAACAGGGTCGCCGCCATCCAGCCGAGCGAGGGCCACACCATGCCCTGCCGGCCCCGGTACAGCACCTCCGCCCCGGCCAGGACCGCCAGCGCCAGCGCCCACATCGCCGCGATCATGAACCAGGCAAGGATGAAGGTGCTCCGTGCCCTGGTCACCCGCCCCTCGAACACCGTGCCCTCCGCCCCGTACGGGGTACCGGCCGGGCGGACGAAGAAGAACGGGTCGGCGTCGCCGAACACCACCCCGACGGGGACGGCGCCGGTGGCGTCCACGGCCGAGAACAGCACCTCGAAGCGGTAGCGGTCGAAGGGGTAATCGGTCGGGGTGCCGCCGTAGAGGTTGGCCGACACCGGTCTCGGGGTCGCCGCCTCCCCCGGTTCGGCCCGCAGCTCGGTGCGGGCCGCCGAGCGGACGGTGATGTCGACCCGGCGGGCGAAGGTGCCCGACTCCGGGTCCTGGGCCAGGGTGCCGTGCGGGACGGGCACCACGTAGAGCGTCATCTCGCCCCCGGCGGGGTCGATGTCCTGGGAGGTGACGTCGAGTTCGACCCAGTCGCCGGCGGTGGGCAGGGAGAGCTCCCGGGTCTGCTGGCGGGTGTTGCGCTCGTTGAAGTAGAGGGCGATCCCGGCCGAGCACAGCACGGCGAGGATCAGCAGCACGAGGAGGAAGCGGCGGTCCCGCAGCCGGCGCCCGCTCACGCCGGGCTGGTGCCGGGCGCGGCGGGCTGTTGCTGGGTGGCGCAGTGGATGCCCCCGCCGCCGGAGGCGATGTGGTTGATGGGTACCTGGGCGATCTTCCGGCCGGGGTGGAGGTCGCCGATGATGCCGGCGGCGCGGTCGTCGGCGGCGGCGTCCCCGAAGCGCGGCACGATGACGCCGCCGTTGCAGACGTAGTAGTTGAGGTAGGTGGCGAGGAAGTCCTTGCCGGCGCCCGGGATCAGGTCGAGGTCGGGTTCGGGGAGGTCGACCACCTTCAGGGTGCGGCCCCGGGCGTCGGTCGCCGTGCGCAGCGCCTGGAGGACCTGGTCGGAGGCGGTGGTCCAGATGTCCGGCGGGGTGTCGGGGCCGGGGCGGTGGAGGACGACGGTGCCGGGCTCGGCGAAGCGGGCGAGCGCGTCGATGTGGCAGTCGGTGATGTCCTGCCCGGCGACGCCCGGGAACCACAGCACCGTCCGGACGCCGAGCAGTTCCTTGAAGGCCGCCTCGATCTGGTCGCGGGTCCTGCCGGGGTTGCGGTTGGGGTTGACCCAGGAGCTCTCGGTGGCCATCAGGGTGCCGTCGCCGTCCACCTCGATGCCGCCGCCCTCGCCGGTGACCGGGGCCTGGACGCGCGGGACGCCGTAGTGGTCGAGGAGGGTGCGGGCCACCTGGCTGTCGTTGGCGTGGGTCTGCTTGCCGCCCCAGCCGTTGAAGTTGAGGTCGATCCCGGCGAGTCCTCCGGGGCCGGTGACGAAGGTCGGTCCGGTGTCGCGGGCCCACAGGTCGTCGACCGTCAGCTCCAGCACCTCGACCGTGGAGCCGCAGGCCTGCCGGGCCTGCTCGGCCTGGTCGGGGCGGGCCATCAGCACCACCGGTTCGAAGCCCGCGATCGCCCGGGCGAGCCCGGCGATGTCCTCCCGGACGCCGGGCAGCTGGTCGCCCCACACCTCCTCCAGGGCGGGCCAGGCCATGAAGGTGCGGGTGTGCGGGGCCGACTCGGCCGGCATCGCCCGGGCCGCCGCCGCGGTCGGGCTCGCGGCCGGGCTCCCGGACGCGGCCGGGGAGGGGGCCGGGGACGGCCCCGACGCCGTCCCGCCGGGGCCCGGCGGTTCCTCGTCGCCGCTGTCGGACGCGCAGCCGCCGGTCAGGGCCAGCGCGGTGAGCGCGGCCCCGGAGCGCAGCAGCGAGCGGCGGGACGGCCGGGGGTGAGCCATGGGGCCTCGTTCCTCGTTCCGGTGGGTGCCGGGGGTAGCCGGGGGTACGGACCCGCACGCTACTGAAGGCGGGGTCGGGATCCGGCCCGGCAGGTACCGGCCATCGGGGTGAATCCGGCGGCGCCCCGGCCCGGCGGGCACCGGGCCGGGGCGCCGCCGGGGGCTCACAGCGCGCGGCGCGCGGCGGCGATCCGGTGGGGATCCCAGCCGGGCCGGGGGACGGACTCCAGCAGCAGCCGGGTGTAGGCGTGCCGCGGGTCGTCGAGGACCGCGGCAGTGGGGCCGGCCTCGACGATCCGCCCGTGCCGCATGACCACGACCTCGTCGGTGACGCAGCGGACGACGCCGAGGTCGTGGGTGATGAACAGGTAGCCGACGCCGGTCCGTTCGCGGACGTCGGTGAGCAGGTTGAGCACCTGGGCCTGGACCGACACGTCCAGCGCGGCGACCGCCTCGTCCAGCACCAGGACGGCCGGCTGCACGGCCAGCGCCCGGGCGATGGCGACGCGCTGGCGCTGGCCGCCGGAGAGCTGTCGGGGCAGCGCCTCGGCGGCGCGGGTGCCGAGGCCGACCTGGTCGAGCAGCTCCTTGATCCGGGCCGGGTGGTCGGTGCCGGGGAAGTGCAGCCGCAGGGTCTCCCGCAGGGCGGCCTCGACGCTGGTCCGGGGGTCCAGCGAGAGGTACGGGTCCTGGAAGACCATCTGGACCTCGCGGGCGCGGGCCAGCCGTTCGGTCCTTCCCCGCGCGCCGCCGGTGCGGGCCCGGCCCTGCGCCAGGACCCGGCCCGCGTCGGCCCGTTCGAGGCCGACGACGATCCGGGCGGTGGTGGACTTGCCGGAGCCGGACTCGCCGACGATGCCGAGCGATCCGCCGGCGGGGAGGGTGAAGGAGACCTCGTCGACGGCCCGGACGGCACCGAAGGTCCGGCAGAGCCCGGCGACCTCCAGGGCGGGGACGGCCGGGGCGGCGGTGTCCGCGGCCACGGTCCTCGGGGCGGCCTCAGGCATCGGCGGGGCTCCCTTCGAGCGGGTGGTGGCAGGCGGCCGGCTGTCCGGGCCGGCCCGGGGCCGGCCGCAGTGCGGGGGCCTCGTCCCGGCACGTGTCGGTCGCGTACCGGCAGCGGGCGGCGAACGCGCAGCCGGAGAGCTCCTTCCGCAGGTCCGGCGGCCGGCCGTCGATGGCGGCGAGCCGGCCGGAGGGGCCGTCCAGCCGCGGGGTGGAGGAGAGCAGCGCCGCGGTGTAGGGGTGGCGGGGCCGTTCGAACAGCGCCTCGGCGGGGCCGGACTCGACGATCCGGCCGGCGTACATCACGTAGACCCGGTCGCTGATGGCGGCGGCGAGGCCCAGGTCGTGGGTGACGAACAGCAGGCCGGTGCCGAAGCGTTCGCGCAGCCGGTCCAGCAGGGCGATCACCTCGGCCTGGCTGGTGACGTCGAGCGCGGTGGTGGGCTCGTCGGCGAGCAGCAGGACCGGGTCGCCCATCAGCGCGGCGGCGATCATGACGCGTTGGAGCATGCCGCCGGAGAGCTGGCCGGGGTAGCGGCGCATCAGCTCGGGCCCGAGGCCGACGGCGTCGAGGAGTTCGACGGCGCGCCGGTCGGCGTCGTCGGCGCTCATGGTGCCGGTGAGGCGGACGCTCTCGGTGAGGAAGTCGCCGATGCGGCGCAGCGGGTTGACGGCGGCCCGCGGGTCCTGGAAGACCATCGCGGCCCGGCCGGTTCGGAGTTCGCGCAGCCGGGCGGCGTCCATGGTGAGGACGGACCGGCCGTCGACGAGGACCTCGCCGGTGGGGACGGCGCCGGGCGGCAGCAGGCCGAGGGCGGCGCGCGAGGTGAGGGACTTGCCGGAGCCGGACTCGCCGACCAGGGCGACGGTCTCGCCGGGGGCGACGGTGAGGTCGACCCCGTCGAGCACCGGGCGGGCGGTGCCGGGCAGGCGCAGGCGCAGCTCCCGGACGTCGAGGGCGTTCACGTGGTCCTCCGGGCGACCCGGTCGGCCCAGCGCTCGCCGACGACGTTGAAGGCGACGACGGTGAGCACGATGAGCAGGCAGGGCAGGATCGCGGAGAGCGGGTAGCCGTGCTGGATCGCGGTCTGGCCGTCGAAGACCATGCGGCCCCAGTCGGGGGTGAGGGCGGGGACGCCGAGTCCGAGGAAGGACAGGCCGGCCAGGTCCATGAGGGCGTATCCGAAGTTGACGGTGGTCTGGGCGAGGACGATCGGCGCGATGTTGGGCAGGACGTGCCGCAGGCAGATCTGGAGGGCAGAGTGCCCCTGGACCTGGTAGGCGCTGACGTAGGGCCGCATCCGTTCGGCCAGCACCAGGGAGCGGGTCAGCCGGGAGACGTAGGGCAGGTAGGCGATCGCGAGGGCCACGACGGGGGCGAGCAGGCCCTCGCCGTACACGGCGACGATCAGGACGGCGAGCAGCATGCCGGGGAAGGCGAAGACGAGTTCGGTGCTGCGGGAGAGGACGGAGTCGATCCAGCCGCCGCGCCAGCCGGCCAGCAGGCCGACGGCGACGCCGACGACGGTGGAGAAGACGACCACGCCGAGCGGGCCGAGGAGCGAGGTGCGGGCGCCGATCAGCAGCCGGGCGAGGGTGTCGCGCCCGGCGGCGTCCACGCCGAGCGGGTGGTCGGCGGAGGGGCTGGCGAGGGCGTTGCCGAGGTCGACGGCGTTGGGGTCGTCGGGTGCCAGCCAGGGGGCGAGCAGGGCGGCGAGCACGACCAGCGCGGCGAGGCCGAGGCAGATCCGGTGGAGCGGGGCGCGGGCGGACTTGAGCCGGGCGAGGCCGGGCCGCCGGGCGAGGGCGACACTCATGCGTCGGACCTCCTGGAGCCGAGGGTGACCCGGGGGTCGACCAGCGGGTGGAGCAGGTCGACGAGCAGGTTCACGGTCATGAACAGGGCCACGATGATCAGGGAGATGGCCTGGACGGTCGGGAAGTCCTTGGTGGTGGTGGACAGTTCGAGGAGCTGGCCGATACCGCCGACGCTGAACGCGGACTCCACCAGGATCGTGCAGACCAGCAGGGTGGAGACGATCAGGCCGCCGGTGGTGAGCACGGTGCCGAGGGAATTGCGGAACACGTGCCGACGGATCACCTCGCGCTCGGGGACGCCCCGGCTGCGGGCGACGGTGACGTGCTCGCCCTCCAGGGCGTCCAGCATCGCCGAGCGGGTGACCCGGGCGAGCATGCCGATCAGGTAGAGCGCGAGGGCGATCGCGGGCAGCGTGAGGTGCCAGACCGTGTCCAGCAGGCCGTCTCCGGCGCCGCTGGTCGGGAACCAGCCCAGCCGGACCGCGAACAGGCCCTGGAGCAGCACCGCCGCGACGAAGGAGGGCGTGCCGACGGCGAGGGTGGTGGTGAGCAGGATCGCGGAGTCGGTCGCGCCGCCGCGGACGGCGCCGAGCCGGCCGAGCGCCAGGCCGATCACGACGACCACCAGCAGCGCCATGGTCACCAGCAGGAGGGTGGCGGGCAGCCGGTCGGCGAGCAGGCCCGACACGTCGGTGCGGTAGGTGAGGGAGCGCCCGAAGTCGCCCTGCAGCACCTGGCCGAGCCAGCGCAGGTAGCGGACCAGGAAGGGGTCGTCCAGGTGGTACTGCTCGTTGATCGCCTGCAAGGCGGCCGGGGAGGCCGAGCGCCCGGACAGCAGGAAGCTCGCCGGGCTGCCCGGCGCCAGGTACATCGCCCCGAAGACGACGAAGGAGGCGGCGAGCAGGGTGACGGCCATCTCGACCAGCCGTCGGACGGCGAATCTCAGGAAGGTCACCGTGCGGCCCCCACGTCCGCCGCCCACGGGTAGTACAGGTAGGAGATGGTGGTCGGGGCGCCGGTGATCCGCTTGTTCAGGAAGACGGCGGTGGGCCATTCGGCGACCGGGATCCACAGCAGCTTCTCGGAGGCGGTCCGCTGGAGCTGCGCCTCGACGGCGCCGCGCTCGGCGGGGTCGTACGCGGCGGCGGCCCGGTCGACCAGTTCGTCGTAGGCCGGGTCGCTGTAGCCGGCGAAGTTCTGGTAGGCGCCGGTGCGGAAGTTGGCGAGCAGGTCGAGCGGGTCGGTGATGGAGTCGTAGTACGTCTCCGGGAACATGTCCAGCCCCTCGCGCGCCTCGGGGTCGGTGAACAGCGAGGTGAAGGCGTTCGGGGCGATGGTGCGCAGCTGGACGTCGAGGCCGATCCGGGCGCCGGCGGACTGGACGGCGGTGGCGAGCAGCGAGACGTCCTGGCCGATGCTGCTGGTGGCGACGGTGAGCGTCCGGCCGGTGGCGCCGGCCTCCTTGACCAGGGCCTTGGCGCGCTCGACGTCCTGCTCGGTGGGGGTGAGGTGGGCGAAGGCGGTGGCCCGGACGTCCTCGGGCAGCGCGCCCCAGGCGGCCCTGGTGGTGAGCGAGCCGGTGACGGTGCCGGCGCCGGCGAGGCCGGTGCGGACGAAGCCGGAGCGGTCGAGGGCCAGTGACAGCGCCTGGCGGACCCGGAGGTCGCCGAGCGGGCCGGCCATGCTGGTGACGTTGAGGTTGACGGTGCTGAGGCCCTCGCCGAAGTACAGGGTGCCCGCCCCGCTCTTCCGCAGCCGGTCGTAGGCCTCGGTGGGGATCAGGTAGCCGCCGTCGACCTCGCCGCTGAGCATGGCGTTGGTGCGCGCGGAGGGGTCGGTGAGGAAGCGGACGACGACCTTGCCGGCCTTGGCGCGGTTGCCCCAGTAGCCGTCGAAGCGCCGGAGTTCGATCGACTGGCCCTTGGTCCAGCCGGCGAGCTTGAACGGGCCGGTGCAGTCGAGGCTCCCGCTGGTGCCGTAGTCCCGGCCGGCGGCCTCCACCCCGGCCCTGGCGGCGACGGTGCCGGCGGCGGTCGCCATGTACTGGGGGAACTGGGAGTCGGGCTTCCTGAGCTTGACGGTGACCTGGAGCGGGCCGGTCGCGGTGACGGTGTCGACGTTCTGGAAGGACTGCGCCCAGGCCGCCGCGTTCTCGGGGTTCATCTGGCGGCCGAGGCTGTACACGACGTCCTCGGCGGTCATCACCGAGCCGTCGTGGAAGTGCACACCGGCCCGCAGGTCGTAGACCCAGGTGGTGGGGTCGGGGTTGGACGCCTTCTCGGCCAGTCCGGGGGCCAGGGTGAGCTGGGGCGTCCAGCGCATCAGGCTCTCGCAGACGTTCGACAGGACCGTGTTCTGCGGGTAGTCGAAGGCCTGGAGGTAGTCCAGGGTGGGCGGTTCGGCGTAGGTGGCCCAGGTGAAGGAGTCGATGTCGCCGGCGGCCGGCGGGCTGGAGGGCGACAGCTGGACGTCGGCCCGGTCGGCGGAGCCGCCGCGGGGCGGCCCCGAGCAGGCAGCGACGAGGGCCGCGGCGCCGAGCAGCGCGGTGGCGACGGCGAGCGGGCGCCGGGGCCGGGGCCGGGTGCGTCCGGCGGGTGCGGTGGGAGTCATGAGGGTGTTCCTCCGTTCGCTGGCGGGGTCAGGCGCGGGCGGCCGGGAGCTGCTGGGTGATGCAGTGGACGCCGCCGCCGCCGAAGGCGATCACCCGGGCCCGCACGCCGACGACCTTGCGGTCGGGGAAGGCGGCGGCGATCACGGCGAGCGCGCCGGCGTCCTCGGGGTGGTCGGCGACGGGGACGACGACGCCGCCGTTGGCCAGGTAGAAGTTCAGGTAGCCGACCTCGACCCGGACGTCGTCCACCTCGACGAAGGCGGCCTGGGTGACGTCGACGATCTCGAAGGGGCGGCCCTGGGCGTCGGTGGAGTGCTCCAGCACCGCGCGGTTGGCGCGCATCCGCGCGTAGTCGGGGTGCTGGGGGTCGGCGGGCAGCTGCACCACGACCTTGCCGGGGGCGGCGAAGGCGCACACGCCGTCGACGTGGCCGTCGGTCTCGGTGTCCAGGGCACCGCCGTAGGGCAGCCAGACGACCTTGGTGACGCCGAGCCTGGCCTTCAGCTCGGCCTCGATCTCCCCGCGGCTCATCCCGGGGTTGCGGTTGGGGTGGAGCAGGCACTGCTCGGTGGTGATGAGGGTGCCTTCGCCGTCGACGGTGATCGCGCCGCCTTCGAGGATCATCTCGGAGCGGACGGCCGGGACGGCGAGGTGCTCCAGCAGCAGGCCGCTGATCCGGTCGTCGGCGTCCCAGGGGTGGTGCTTGCCGCCCCAGGCGTTGAAGCGGAAGTCGACGCCGGCCCGGCGGCCCTCCTCGTCGAGGACGAAGATCGGCGCGGAGTCGCGGAACCAGGAGTCGTCCAGGGGGAGTTCGACCACGGTCAGGCCCGGGCCGCACAGGGTGCGGGCCTCGTCGCCGTGGCCGGGCGGCGCCACCATGGTGACCGGCTCGAACGCGGCGATCGCCCGGGCGACGGCCGCGTACTCGCGCTTCACCTCGTCGAGGGTGTCGCCCCACAGGTCCGGCCGGACCGGCCAGGCCATCAGGCAGCCGTCGTGCTCGGTCCACTCGGCGGGCATGCGGTACGTCACGGGGATCCTCATTCTCTTCGGGGTGGGTGGGTGCTGCGGGGGTCTCTGGGGGGTCCGCGGGAGGGCGGGGCCCCGGCGGCCCGTCCCCGTGGGGATCCGGACGGGCCGCCGGGGAGTCAGCGCAGCGGCGGGACGGACGGCTGGGACTGGGTGGCGCAGTGGATGCCGCCACCGCCGGAGGCGATGTTGTCGATGTCGACCTGGACGATGTCGCGGGTCGGGAACTCGGCCTGGAGGACGGCGCGGGCCCGCGCGTCGGCGGCGGCGTGGCCGAACTGGGGGACGAACACGGCGCCGTTGGCCACGTAGAAGTTGCTGTAGCTGGAGAGGAACTCCTTGCCGAGGTCACGGCCGCGGATCCGCCTCCGGTCCGGGGCGGGCAGCTCGACCACGGTCAGCGAGCGGCCGCGGGCGTCGGTGGCGGTGCTCAGGGCCCGCTTGGCCTGCTCGTAGACCTCGACCCAGACCCGGTCGGTACCGGGTCCTGGCCGGTCGAGCAGGACCCGGCCGGGCGCGGTGAAGCGGGCCAGGCAGTCGATGTGGGCGTCCGTGATGTCCTGGCCGGCCACGCCGTCCAGCCAGATGACCTTGTCCATGCCGAGCGTCGTGCGCAGGGCGCGATCGACCTGGTCCCGGGAGAGGCCGGGGTTGCGGTTGGGGTTCACCCAGGAGCTGACGGTGGCCAGCAGGGTGCCCTCGCCGTCGGTCTCCAGGGCGCCGCCCTCGCCGACGAAGGGGGCCCGGATCCGGTCCACCCCGTACTCGGCGAGGAGGGTGCCCGCGACGGCGGCGTCCTCGGCGTACCGCTGGTAGTAGGGGGTGCCGTCCTTGCCCCAGCCGTTGAAGTTGGTGTCGACGCCGGCGATGGTGCCCGGCCCGACCACGAAGGTCGGTCCGAAGTCGCGGATCCAGAGGTCGTCGTTGGAGATCTCGATCACGGTGATGCGGTGGTAGGCGCCGGGGCCGCAGTAGTAGCGGGCGTCGGCGGCCTGCCCGGGGCGGGCCACCACGACGACCGGTTCGTAACGGGAGATCTCGTGGGCCAGCTTGGCGATGTCGTCGCGGACGGCCGACAGCTGGGTCCGCCAGACGGACGGCAGGGCCGGCCAGGCCATGAAGGTGCGGTCGTGCCGGTCGGTCTCGGCCGGCATCCGCAGCAGGGGTGCGGATGCCGGAGCAGGTGCGGCGGCCGCGGCGGGGGTGGCGGCCGCGGCGCGGCCGGCCGTCGGGAGGACCGACCCGAGGGCGATCAGGGGTGCGGCGGCGGCGCCGAACCGGAGCAGACCGCGGCGGGAGGGTGTGGGGGTGTGCATGACGCTCCCTGGTTGACGTGGGAGGTGTGAGGGTTGCCCCGCATCCTGCACCGAACTGAAAATTCAGTCAAGCATTTCGGCCAGGGTTGGTCGACCACCCTGAAAGGATCATCAGGAACCTGTCCGACCAGCAAGGAAGCGCGATAGAGTGGGCGCCCATGTCGGACCGTCGGACAGAAATACTCAGAGCCGCCACCCGGGTGATCGCCCGGCGCGGCGTACGCGGACTCCGGGTGGGCGAGCTGGCCGCCGAGGCCGGCGTGTCCACCGCGCTCATCTACTACCACTTCACCGACCGGGCCGGGCTGCTGCGCCGGACCCTGGACCACATCAGCGACCGCGCCGACCACTACACCGCCGAGCCGGACCCCGCGCCCCGCACCGAGGACCCCCGCGCCGACCTGGAACAGGTGCTGCTCCTGGAGCTCCAGGACACCGTCGAGGTGCGGGAGAACAGCACGGCCTGGGGCGAGTTGAGGGCCACCGCGGTCTTCGAGCCGGACCTCAGGGAGGACCTCGCGCGGACCACCCACACCTGGGTGCACGACGTCGCCGAACTGCTCGCCCGCGCCGACCCGCACGGCACCGCCCCGGCGCACGCGGCCGCCGCCGAGCGGCTGACCGCCCTCGTCGAGGGCCTCAGCGTGCGCTGGCTGAGCGGCTCCCTGCCGGTCGAGCACGCCCGCCGGCTGCTGCGCGGGGCGATCGAGGCGGAACTCTCCCGCCACGGCCGCTGACCCGGCGGGCCCGCCGGGGGCGGATTCGGCCGATCCTGACGCAACCTCTAAACTCGGCGGCACCGCGCGTGCCGGACGCCCGTGCCCGGGCCCGTCCGACTCCCTTCGGCGCGCCCGATCCGGCGCCCCCGCTCGCTCCCGCACCCGCACCGGTCCGGGCCGTCCGCGTCCCGCTCAGCCCGGCCCACCCCGGCCCACCCCGGCCCAGCCCAGCCCAGCCCAGCCCAGCCCAGCCGGCCGAGACCAGCCCCAGCCCGCCGAGAGAGGCAGCCCGCATGTCCGCTGACCGATCCCCCTTCACCCCGCCGCCGGTCTTCCAGGAGCTGACCCCGGACGACCCCCGCGAGGTCGGCGGCTACCGGCTGTTCGCCCGGCTCGGCGCCGGCGGCATGGGCCGGGTCTACCTCTCCTACACCCCGGGCGGGCGGCCGGTCGCCCTCAAGGTGGTCCGGCCCGAACTCGCCGAGGACCCGGAGTTCCGGGCCCGCTTCGCCCAGGAGGTGGCCAGCGCCCGGCGCATCCACGGGCTCTTCACCGCCCAGCTGGTCGACGCGGGCGTGGACGCTTCGCCGCCGTGGCTGGCCACCACCTACGTCCCGGGCCCCTCCCTGCAGCAGGTGGTGCAGCAGCACGGCCCGCTCCCCGAACGGACCGTGCTGCTGCTGATCGCCGGCATCGCCGAGGCGCTCCAGGCGATCCACGCCACCGGGGTGGTGCACCGCGACCTCAAGCCGGGCAACGTCCTGATCGCCTCCGACGGCCCCCGGGTGATCGACTTCGGCATCGCCCGGGCGGCCGACGCCGGCGCGCTCACCGCCACCGGGCTGCGCATCGGTTCGCCCGCCTACATGGCACCCGAGCAGGCCACCGGTCGGCCGGCGACCCCGGCCACCGACGTGTACGCCCTCGGCGCGCTGGCCGTCCACGTCGCGGGCGGCGCCCCGCCCTTCGGGGACGGCCCGGACCCGGCCACGCTCTACCGGACCGTCCACGAGGAGCCCGACCTCGGCCCCGTCCCCGAGGGCCTGCGCCGACTGCTGCTCGCCTGCCTCGCCAAACGGCCCGAGGACCGCCCCGCCACCGCCGAGGTGATCGCCGCCGTCCGCGACCACCCGGCGGTCGCCGGACCGCTGCGGTTCGGCGAGGACTGGCTGCCGCACCCGCTGACCAGCCAGATCACCCGGCACGCCGAGCTTCCCCAGGTGCCGGCCGAGGGAGCCGGCGGCGACCGGGACCCGGACCGGACGGTGCTCGCCCCGCGGTCCGCGGCGGCCCCGACCGTCCTGGCGGCCACCCTCTCCCCCGCGGCGGCCACCCCCTCCCTCCCGTTCGACGAGGGCCCGGCGGCCGGTGGGCGCGCCCGGGGGCGGGCCCGACGCAGCCGGGCCCTCGGGCGCACGGCGCTGACCGCCGCCGTCGCCCTGACCGTCGGCGCCGCGGCGGCGGTCCTGCTGCTCGACACCCCGGAGACGGTGGAGGCGGCGACCGCCGAGGACCGGGTGTCCGCCGCCCCCTCGGCCGGGATCCCCTCGCCCGGCCGGTCGACGGCCGCGCCGACCCCCACCGGGTCGCCGACCACCACCCGGCCGGGCCCGACGACACCGACCCCGGTCACCCCCTCGACCCCGGCCGCGGACTACGCCCCCGCCTACCGGGCGGTCGAGCTCACCTCGGCGGACGCCGGGTACGAGTTCGACCTCGCCACCGGCACCGTGGTCCCCGCCGACAGCGCGTCCTGGTACGTGGGCCGGGGCGAGAACGAGTTCCTCGTCCCGGAGACCGCCGACTCCTACATCGGGCGGGACGCCGGCCTGGGCGTCGCCGAGTGCGTCAAGGGGCTCGACAGCCGGCCGACCGGGCGGGTGCCGTTCGGCGCCGTCGGGCCGCGCGGCGCCTTCTGCGTCCGGTCCGCGGACGGCCGGTCCCTCGCCGTCGTCCGGGTGCTCGCCACCGCGGGCACGGACGGACCCGTGCGGGTCTCCGTGGACCACTACCGCCGCAACGGCTGAGCCCCCCTCGGGGGTCGCCCCGGCCGGACCGCTCCCGGCCGGGGCCGTCACCCTCTCCCCTTGCTTGACTGATTTTTCAGTCAATGCGACAGTGCAGGTCAGGCGATGCCGGACGCCCTCGTCCGCCGCCGGCCCGGCACCGCGCGCCGCTCTCCGGAGCCCACCGCCGCACCGGACCGAACCACCCTCTGCCCCACCGGAGTCCACCGTGTCCCAGTCCCCCCTCGCGCGCCGCACGGTGCTGCGTTCCCTGGCCGGAGCCGGCCTGCTCGCCCTCGGCGCCTCCGCCTGCGCGGCCGTCGACGACCTGGTCGACCCCGCCGAGCCGTCCTCCCCCGCCGCCGACCGGCCGGACGGCGGCGCCACCGCCCGGGGCCGCAGGCTCGGCGCCGAATGGGAGAAGCACGAGCGGACCCTGATGTCCTGGCCCGCCTCCGAGGACGTCTGGGGCGAGCAGCTGTCCCATGTCCGCCAGGACATCGCCGAGGTGGCGCGCGCCATCGGCGAGCGGGAGCCGCTGGTGCTGCTGGTCCGCCCCGGCCAGGAGGCCTCGGCCCGCAACGCCTGCGGATCGGCCGTCGAGCTGCTCCCCGTCCCGGTCGACGACCTGTGGGCGCGGGACACCGTGCCGGTCTTCGTCGAGGAGGGCGGCAAGGTCAAGGGCGTCGACTTCAACTTCAACGGCTGGGGCCGCAAG
>JOHN01000103.1 GCA_000719695.1 Streptomyces sp. NRRL F-6131 | reverse complement strand
GCAGACCCCCGAGGACGCCCCGTCCGGCGGCCACCTGGAGCGCTGGCGCGAGCTGCGCGACACCATCCACCGGGACGTCTGCGAGAAGGGCTACGACCCGGGCCGCAACACCTTCACCCAGTACTACGGCGGCAAGGAGCTGGACGCCTCGCTGCTGCTGATCCCCCAGGTCGGCTTCCTGCCGCCGGACGACAAGCGCGTCATCGGCACCATCGAGGCGATCCAGCGCGAACTGTCCACCGAGGACGGCTTCGTGCTGCGCTACCCGACCCACGACGAGACCGGCAACAACGTGGACGGCCTCTCCGGCCACGAGGGCGCCTTCCTGGCCTGCTCGTTCTGGCTGGCCGACGACCTCGCCATGATCGGCCGGGTGCAGGAGGCCCGGGAGCTGTTCGACCGGCTGCTGTCGCTGCGCAACGACCTCGGGCTGCTCGCCGAGGAGTGGGACCCGCGGCTCAAGCGCCAGGTCGGCAACTTCCCGCAGGCGTTCAGCCACGTCCCGCTGATCGACACCGCGCTGCGCCTCACCGCCTGCGGCGGCGCCTACCTGTCGGCCCAGCCGGAGGGTCCGGCCGCCGAGCGGACCGGCGAGCAGGCCACCGTCTGACCCGCCGCCACCGTCGCGTTCACCGGTTGCGCTGCACCAGCTCGTCGTAGGTGCTGAGGACCTGGGCGACGGTGGCGGCCTCGTCCGGCCAGGTCCGCGCCTGCTGCCGGCCGGCGGCCACCAGGCGCTCGCGGCGCTCCGGGTCGGCCAGCAGCGCGCGCACCGCCCGGCCGAGCGCCGCCGCGTCCCCGGGCGGGACCAGCACGGCGGCGTCGCCGACCAGTTCGGGGATGCCGCCGACGGCCGTGGCGACCACCGGGACACCGGCCCGCATCGCCTCCTGAACCACCAGGGAGCGGGCCTCCCAGCGGCTGGAGACCACCAGCACGTCGGCGGCGGCCAGCAGGTCGGGCACGTCGGTGCGGTGGCCGAGCAGTCGGGCCGGCAGCTTCTCGGCGGCCACCCGCTCGCGCAGCCCGGCGGCCTCCGGTCCGTCCCCGGCGAGCAGCAGCAGCGGCTCCGGGTCCAGGGCGGCCAGCTCGCGGGTCGCGTCCAGCAGCAGCCCGAAGGCCTTCTGCGGGACGACCCGGCCCACCGCGAGGACCAGCGGGCGGTCCGGTCCGTCGCCGAGCAGCGCCGCCCTGGCCCGGTCCCGCGCCAGCCGCCGCTCGGGCATCGGCGGGGCCGCGACCGGGCCGAGCCGGGCGTCGGTGGCGCCGAGTTCGCGGGCCCGGGCCACCAGGTCGGAGGAGGCGCCGAGGACGAGGTCGGCGGACCGCGCCACCCGGCGCTCCATCAGCCGCTGGAGGCGGCGCTCCATGCCGGTCGCCAGCAGCGCGTGGTGCGAGGTGACCACCAGCGGCGTCTCCGGGCGCAGGCCCGGGAAGCGGCCGGCGGTGCGCAGCGCGAGGTCGGACAGCAGCGCCGCGCGCAGGCCGTGGGCGTGCACCACGTCGGCGCCGGTGAAGGCGCGGCGCAGCTCGCCGATCGCGGTGGCGTCGCTGCGGGCGCCCGCGGTGGGGGTGATGTCGACCAGGTGGAACCGCGCGCCGGTGCGGGAGAAGCCGAACAGCGCGTCGGTGCCGGCGGGGGCGCACACCGTGACGGTCACTCCGTGCGCGACCAGGCCCTGTGCCAGGGAGCGCACGTGCGCACCGATGCCGCCGCTACTGGCGGCCAGGACGAGCACCACGTGCAGCTGCCCCGGTTCGGGGATGGCCGCGGCAGCCCGGGCGGCGGAATGGTCCACGTCGTCTCGCATCCGACTCGATCAGCTACGCGCGCCCCGGTCGGGGGTTTCCCGCCGGCGGCGCTCGGGACAGGAAGGGCCAGTGTCCAGCCGCCACCATGCCAGGTCGGCGGCCCTCTTGGACAGTCGGCGCCCCCGGCGGGGCGCGTCGTGGCCGGTCCGCGAGGGCCGCCCGGCGTCAGCGGTGGCGGGGGGCGCGGGCCGCGGCGAGCAACTCCTCCGCGTGCGCCCGGCCGAGCTCGGAGTCCTCCAGGCCGGCCAGCATCCGGGAGAGCTCGCGCACCCGCTCCTCGTCGTTCAGCACCTTGACGCCACTGCGGGTCACGGTGCCGTCGTTGGTCTTCTCCACCACCAGGTGGCGGTCGGCGAAGGCCGCCACCTGCGGCAGGTGGGTGACCACGACGACCTGGGCGCTCTCGGCCAGCTTGGCGAGCCGGCGGCCGATCTCGACCGCCGCCTTGCCGCCGACACCGGCGTCCACCTCGTCGAACAGATAGGTGGGGACGGGGTCGGCGCCGGCGAAGACCACCTCGACGGCGAGCATCACCCGGGACAGCTCACCGCCCGAGGCGCCCTTGGCGATCGGCCGGGGCTGGGCGCCGGGGTGCGGGGCGAGCAGCACCTCGACCTCGTCGACGCCGTGCGGACCGTAGGCGACGGTCCGGCCCTCGATCTCGATCCCGGACAGGTCGTCCACCTGGCTGAGCGCGAAGGTGACCCGGGCGTGCGGCATGGCCAGCTCGGCAAGTTCGGCGGAGACGGCCTCCGCGAAGCGCCCGGCGGCGGCCTGCCGGGCGGCCGAGACCTCGGCCGCGAGGTCGGCCAGGTCGGCGCGCAGCTCGGTCTCCCGGGCGCCGAGCTCGTCGATCCGGTCGTCGTCGCCGTCGAGCTCGGCGAGCCGCGCGGCGCCGCTCTCGGCCCAGGCGATCACCTCGGCCAGCGTGTTCTCCGGGCCGCCGTACTTGCGCAGCAGCTGGGCCAGCACGGCCCGGCGGTCCTCGACGGCGGCGAGGCGGACCGGGTCGGCGTCCAGGTCGTCGGCGTAGCCGGCCAGGTCGCCGGCCACGTCGGCGAGCAGGTAGCCGACCTCGTTGAGCCGGTCGGCGAGGCCGGCGAGCCGCTCGTCGTGGTGGCGGACGGCGTCCAGCGCGCGGCGGGCCTGGGCGAGCAGGGTGCCCGCGTCCAGCGCCTCCGGGTCGGCCGGGTCGCCGGCCAGCGCGGCGTGCGCGAGGGTCGCGGCGGAGGAGAGCGCGTCGGCGTGACCGAGCCGCTCGGCCTCGGCGGACAGCTCCGTGTCCTCGCCGGCCACCGGTTCGGCGGCGGCGACCTCGTCGAGGCCGAACCGCAGCAGGTCGGCCTCCTGGGCGCGCTCGCGGGCCCGGGTGGTCAGCTCCTCCAGGGTCGCGGAGACCTCGCGCAGCCGCCGGTAGACCTCGCGGTAGCGGGCCAGCGGCTCGGCGACGGAGTCGCCCGCGTACCGGTCGAGGGCGCCGCGCTGGCGGGCCGGGCGCAGCAGCCGCTGCTGGTCGGTCTGGCCGTGCACGGCGACGAGGTCCTCGCCGAGCTCGGCGAGCAGGCCGACCGGCACGGAGCGGCCGCCGACGTGGGCGCGGGAGCGGCCCTCGGCGGAGACGGTCCGGCTGATCAGCAGGGCGCCGTCGTCGAGCTCGGCGCCGGCCTCGGCGGCGCGCGCGGCCACCGGCGAGCCGGGGGGCAGTTGGAGACGGCCCTCGACCACCGCGCGGTCGCTGCCGTTGCGCACCAGCCCGGGGTCGGCGCGGCCGCCGAGCAGCAGGCCGAGGCTGGTCACCACCATGGTCTTGCCGGCTCCGGTCTCGCCGGTCACCGCGGTGAAGCCGGGGGCGAGTTCGACAACCGCGTCGTCGATGACCCCAAGATCCCGTATCCGCATCTCGTCCAACACGGAGACGACCTTACGAGGTTCCGCCCCCGCCGCGCGACGAGCGGCAACGACGCGCGGCAACTCCGCGCCCGGAAGTTCATCCGTTCCGGGCGTTTCCGACCCCGCCGGGCCGGTCGCCGGAACGGCCCTTCGCACCCGGCCCACCCGGCGCCCCCTCCCGTCGAACCGCCCGGCCCACGCGGGGTCCCGCTACTCGACCCGCCCGGACCTCCCGGACCTCCCGGACCTGCCGGCCGCCGCCGCCTGCTCGGCGGTGGGCACCGTGCACCAGGGCAGGAAGAACTGCGCGAGCGGGCCGATCGCCAGCGCGTACGCGACGGTGCCGACCCCGGCCGTGCCGCCGAGCAGGACGCCCACCGCCAGCACGGTCAGCTCGATCCCGGTGCGGATCAGCCGCAGCGAACGGCCGGTGCGCCGGTGCAGCCCGGTCATCAGCCCGTCCCGCGGCCCCGGGCCGAGCCGGGCGCCGATGTAGAGGCCGGTGGCCAGACCGTTGAGCACGATCGCGGCGACCATCAGGGCGATCCGGCCGGCCAGCGGCCCGGGCGAGCCGACGAAGCGCAGGGTGAGGTCCATCGCGGCGCCGATCACCAGCACGTTGGCGACGGTGCCGACGCCGGGCAGCTGGCGCAGCGGGATCCAGAACAGCAGCACCAGGGCGCCGCAGATGGTCACCCAGGCGCCCACCGAGAGGCCGAAGCTGCCCTGGAGGCCCTGATGGAACACGTCCCAGGGGTCGAGCCCGAGGCCGGAGCGGAGCATCAGGCCCATGCTGGCGCCGTAGAGGGCGAGGCCGACGAACAGCTGCGGCAGGCGGCGGCCCAGGGCGTGGGTGTCGCCGAGCAGCCGGACGACGGGTCCGCGCCGCGCGGGTGCGTCGGCGGAGCTGCCGGCGGAGGTGCCGGCGAAGGTGCCGGCCGGGGATTCGGCGGAGGTGGACGGGAGGGTGCTCGTGGTGGGCATGGATTCTCCGGGCAGGTGGTGCCGCACCGCCGGCGAGGGCACCGACGGTGGCGGACTCGACGACCGCCCTGCCATGATGACCAAGCCAATAGGGCCCGCGACAGGGCCAATCACGAGCAAGTGGACTGATCACCTTGGCCGACTGGCAGACCACCGTCACTCCCCCGGCGCTCGCCCGGCTGCTCGCCAGCGCGCGGCTCCCCGAACCGCCCGGCACCGCCCGCCGCCCCGCCTACCGCACCCTCGCCGCCCGGATCCGGCTGCTGGTCTCCGAGGGCCGGCTGCCGGTCGGCGCCCGACTGCCCGCCGAGCGCGAGCTCGCCCTGGCCCTGGGGCTCAGCCGCACCACCGTCGCCACCGCCTACGAGGCCCTGCGCGCGGAGGGCTACCTGCACAGCCGGCGCGGCTCCGGCAGCTGGACCGCCCTGCCCGAGGGCTCCGCCCCGCCCGGCGACGCCCTGCACCCCGTCCCGCCGGACGAGCAGGGCCGCACCCTGGACCTCGGCGTCGCCGCCCTGCCCGCCCCGCAGCCCTTCCTCTCCGCGGCCGCCGCCCGCGCCGTCGAACAGCTGCCCGCGTACGCCGCCGGCCACGGCCACTACCCGACCGGCGTCCCGGTGCTCCGCGAGGCGGTGGCCCGCCGCTTCACCGAGCGCGGCCTGCCGACCACCCCGGACCAGATCCTGATCACCATCGGCGCGATGGGCGCGCTGCACCTGGTGCGGCAGGCCCTGCTCGGCCGCGGCGACCGGGTCGCCGTCGAGGCCCCCAGCTACGCCCACACCCTCCAGGCCCTGCGGCTCAGCGAGGCCCGCCTGGTCCCCGTCCCGCTCGCCGACGGGCGCCGCCCGGGGCCGGACGGCGGGCCGGGCCGCGGGGGCACCTTCACCTGGGACCTGCCGCAGTGGCGGCGGGTGCTGAGCGGGGCCGCCCCGAAGGCCGCCTATGTGATCCCCGACTTCCACAACCCGACCGGCGCGCTGATCGACGAGGAGCAGCGGCGCGAGCTGCTTGCCGCCGCCCGGTCCGCCGGCACCGTGGTCCTGGTCGACGAGACCACCGCCGAACTCGGCTGGGGCGTGCCCGGGGGCGCCCCGCTCCCCCGCCCCACCGCCGCGCTGGACCGCGCCGCCCAGGTGGTCACCGTCGGCTCGGCCGGGAAGCTGCTCTGGGGCGGCCTGCGGATCGGCTGGGTGCGCGCCGCGCCCGCGCTGGTCCGCCGGCTGGCCACCACCCGGGTCTACAGCGACGTCGGCGCCCCCGTCCTGGACCAGCTGATCGCCGCCGAACTGCTGACCGCGGACCTGCCGGCCGTCCGGGAGCACCAGCTGACCCGGCTGCGGGAGACCGCCGGGGCGTTCACCGCGGCGCTCCACGCGCAGCTGCCGCACTGGAGCTTCGCCGTGCCGCCGGGCGGGCTCTGCTTCTGGGTCGCCACCGGCGGGGTGTCGGGCGCGGCGCTGGCCCGGACCGGGGAGCGCGCCGGGGTCCGGCTCGCGGCCGGCAACCGGTTCGGCTCCGACGGCGCCTTCGAGCACCACATCCGGATCCCGCTCACCCTGCCCGCCGCGGCCGTGCCGGACGCGGTGCGCCGGCTGGCGGAGGTCGCCGCCCGGGCCGAGGAGGACGGCGGGTGGCCGGGCTCCGAGGACCACCAGCCGCTCGCCGTCTGACGCTCCCGGAGTCCGGCGGGTCCGGGTCTGCCCGGACCCGCCGTGAGGCGAACCTCAGTGGGTGTCCGCCCGGCCCCGCCACCCGGTCACCGGCAGCGCGAACTTGGCCACCAGCCGGTCGGTGAACGGCGCCCGGTGCAGCCGGGCCAGCCGCACCGGGGTCTGCCCCCGGCGCACCTCCACCCGCGCCCCGGCCGGCAGTTCCACCGAACGCCGGCCGTCGCACCAGAGCACCCCGTGCGGGGTCTTCGGCTGCACCTCCACCGCCAGCACCGAGTCCGGCGAGGTCACCAGCGGACGGGCGAACAGCGCGTGCGCGCTGATCGGCACCAGCAGCAGCGCCTCCACCTCCGGCCAGACCACCGGCCCGCCGCCGGAGAACGCGTACGCCGTCGAACCGGTCGGCGTCGCGCACACCACGCCGTCGCACCCGAAGTTGGAGACCGGGCGGCCGTCCACCTCGGTCACCACCTCCAGCATCCGCTCCCGGGCCGCCTTCTCGATCGAGGCCTCGTTCAACGCCCAGTCGTGGTGCACCACGTCGCCGTTGGTCCGGACGATCACATCGAGGGTCATCCGCTCCTCGACCTCGTAGGCCGCGTCGACCACCCGCTCGACCACCACCGCCAGGTCGTCCCGTTCGGCCTCGGCCAGGAACCCGACCCGGCCCAGGTTGATGCCGAGCATCGGGAGTCCGTGCTCGCGGGCCAGCTCGGCCCCGCGCAGCAGCGTCCCGTCCCCGCCCGCGACCAGGATCAGCTCGCAGCCGTCCGCCGCGCCGGGCCCCCCGGCCACCGTCTCCACGCCGTCCGGCAGGTCCAGGTCGACCGCCTCGGCCGCCAGGAGTCTGATCCGGATCCCCGCCTTCAGCAGGCCGTGCACCAGTCCCTCGACACTGCGCAGCGCCGCCTCGCGGCCCGTGTGCGCGATCAGGAAGACCGTACGTTCACCACTCATGCCCGCTGCCCTCTCCCTACGCCGGCCGGGTCGTCGTCGGCCCGGTACGGCCGCGCCACCCAGCATGCCGGACCGGACGTCCGCAGAGCACCCTATCGGGGGCCCTCGGCGACGGCCCGGTCCGCATCGGCGGGGTCCAGCGGGGGCGCGTCCCGGCGCATCCAGAGGAAGTACTCGACATTTCCGGACGGTCCGGGCAGGGGGCTCGCGGTGACCGCCCGCACGCCCAGCCCGAGCGCCCACGCCTGTCCGGCCACCTGGCGCACCATCTCGGCGCGCAGCTGCGGACTGCGGACCACCCCGCCGCTGCCCAACCGGTCCTTGCCGATCTCGAACTGCGGCTTGACCATCAGCACCAGGTCCGCGTCCGCCGCGGCGCAGCCGGCCAGCGCGGGAAGCACCAGGCCCAGCGAGATGAACGAGAGGTCCCCGACCACCAGGTCGACCGGCGTGCCGCCGATCATCTCCGGGGTCAGTTCCCGGACGTTGGTGCGGTCCATCACGGTGACCCGCTCGTCGCTCTGCAGCGACCAGGCCAGCTGCCCGTAGCCGACGTCCACCGCCAGCACGTGGGCGGCGCCCGCCCGCAGCAGCACGTCCGTGAACCCGCCGGTGGACGCGCCCGCGTCCAGCGCCCGGCGCCCCTCGACGACCAGGCCCTGCGGCACGAACGCCGCGAACGCCCCGGCGAGCTTGTGGCCGCCGCGCGACACGTAGTCGGGGTCGTTCTCGTCCTTGGCCACCACGACCGCCGCCGAGGTCTCCACCTGGGTGGCCGGCTTGGTCGCGGTGGTCCCGCCGACGGTCACCCGGCCCGCCGCGATCAGCTCGGAGGCGTGCTCCCGCGACCGGGCCAGCTTGCGGCGGACCAGCTCCGCGTCGAGTCGGCGTCGTGCCACTGCCACTGGTGTTTCAGCTCCTACGGTGGTTCCCGCTCGCCCCGGTCAGTCCCGGTCGAGCGCGGCCAGCGTGTCGGCGAGCCGCTGATGGACATCTTCGTACACCGGGAGGTGCGCGTCCGTCGGCACCCCGTCCAGCGCCGCCAGCCGGGCCAGCCCGGCGTCCACGGCCGGATGGCCGGTGGGCGTCAGCTCGACGCCCAGCGGCGACGGCTCACCGGGGACGGGGACGGGGGCGGGCCCGGGGCGGCCCTCCGGTTCAGGCATCGGGCTTCTTCGTGGTGGCGGTCCGGCGCACGGTGGTCTTCCGGGTGGCTGTCCGCTTGACGGGCGGCTGGTCCGGCCCGGCCTCGGTCGCCTTCTTGGCGCTCGCGGTCCTCTTCGCGGTCGCGGTCTTCTTGACGGCCGTCTTCTTCACCGCCGCCTTCTTGGCAGCGGGCTTCCCGGCGGCCGGCTTCCCAGCGGCCGGCTTCTCGGCGGCGGGCTTCTCGGCCGCCGCCTTCTTCGCGGCCGCCTTCTTCGCGGCCGCCTTCTTCGCCGGGGACGTCCTCGCCGGGGCCGGAGCCTTCTTCGCCGGACCCGGGGCCGGAGCCGGGGCCGCGTCCGCGACCGCCTCCGCCACCACTGCCGTCCCGTTCGGCGGCACCGGCGGGTCGACCTCCACCGGCTCGTCCACCGCTATCCGCTCGGCCTCCGCCGAACCCCTGGTCTCCTGCTCCCAGCCATCCTCGAACAACCCGCCCGCGCGGGGCGCCGGCGCGGCGGGCGCGGCCCCGGCGCCGTCCGGCCGCGCCTCCTCGTCCTCGACCTCGCGCAGCTTGCTCTCCAGGTAGGCCAGCACCACGCCCACCTTGGTCACCTGGTCGCCGACCCTCTCGAAGACCTTCTCGACCTCGCCGCGGGCCACCCCGACCGCCAGGTCCACCCCGGCCCGGCCGGCGGTCAGCGCCTCGTCGGCGAGGGTCTGCAGCGACTGCGCCGACGGGGGGAACTGCCCGCCGAGCCGGCGCTCCACCTCCGCGACGTCGATCCCGCCCTTCTCCAGCAGACCGGCCGCCGTCCCGACGACCCGCTTGCCGACCTCTTCCACCAGTACGGCCGCGGCCGCCACCGCTCCTCGTACCGTCCTCGGCAGCATCCGGGTGCCTCCCATTCGCCTGCGCGCATCGCTCCGTCGTCCCGGTGCCCGGACGAATCCGGGCATCCCACGGACGACGCTACCGCCAAAACCCTCCTGCGGTACCGTGGCCCGGCAGTCACCCGCCGCCGGACCCGGCCAGCCGCCGGGGCGCGACGGCCCGTCCCGGGAGGAAATCCGCCGCCATGGCCAACGCCGAGGAGTGCCGCGAGGCGCTGGAGCAGCTCAGCCACAACCTCGCCAAGGCCACCGGTGACACCCGCAAGGCGGCCGATCTGGACCGCTCGCTCAGCTGCCGGATCACCGACCTCGACCTGACCTTCACCGGACGACTGCGCGCCGGCAGCATCCAGGACGTCGAGCAGCACCCCGGCGGCCCCGCCGGGAAGGCCGACATCCGGCTCACCATGAGCAGCGACGACCTGCTCGCCCTGGTCGCCGGCCGGCTCAACTTCGCCTCCGCCTGGGCCGGCGGCCGGATCAGGCTGGAGGCCGGCTTCCGCGACCTGCTGCGGCTGCGCACCCTGCTCTGACCC
Organism: Streptomyces sp. NRRL F-6131; assembly: GCA_000719695.1. GTDB lineage: Bacteria > Actinomycetota > Actinomycetes > Streptomycetales > Streptomycetaceae > Kitasatospora. The sequence continues at coordinate 6,012 of JOHN01000103.1, read as the reverse complement.
TGCTCTGACCCGGCTCCGGGCCGACCGTCGTACCGGCCGGCCCGGCCGCCGACCCCGCGCTCAGAAGCCCAGCTCGGCCAGCGCCTTCCGCCCGTCCACCGGCTCGCCGTCCGCGTCCAGGGCCGTCCACGCCGCCGCGCACAGCGCCCGCAGACCGTCCCAGCGGTCCGCGCCGGTGCCCTCCAGCCGCAGCACGCCGTCCTGCGCCACCGCGACGAACCCGCCGCAGTCGAACCCGCCGCCCGCCGTCGCCGTCACCGGCGCGTGCGCGGTCAGCAGCCCCCGCAGGTCCTCCGCCAGGTACGTCGGCCGGTGCTCCGCCGGTGCCGCCAGCAACTCCGCCGGCGTGGTCACCCCGGTGAACACCAGCAGGCTGTCCACCCCGCCGTTGAACGCGCCCTCGATGTCGGTGTCCAGCCGGTCGCCGACCACCAGCGGCCGCTCCGCGCCGGTCCGCAGCACCGTCTCCCGGTGCATCGGCGGCAGCGGCTTGCCCGCCACCTCCGGCTCCACCCCGGTCGCCGCCCGCACCGCCGCCACCAGCATCCCGTTGCCCGGCGCGATCCCGCGCGCGGTCGGCACCGTCACATCGGTGTTGGACGCCACCCACGGCAGCCCGGACTGCACCGCGTACGAGGCCTCCGCCAGCTGCGGCCAGCCCACCGAGGCGTCGAAGCCCTGCACCACCGCCAGCGGCTCCTCGGCCAGCGTCCGGACGGCGACCAGCCCGCGCTCGGCCAGCGCCTCCTCCAGGCCGAGCCCGCCGACCACCAGCACCTTCGAACCGGCCGGCAGCTTCTCGGCGAGCACCCGAGCCGCCGCCTGGGCGGAGTTGATCACGTCCGCCGCCTCGGCCGGCACCCCCAGCTCGGTCAGGTGCTCGGCGACCACCCGGGGCGGCCGGGAGGCGTTGTTGGTCACGTACGCCAGCCGCATCCCGGCCCCGCGGGCCGCGTCCAGCGACTCCACGGCGTGCTCGATCGCGTTCGGTCCGGCGTACACGACGCCGTCGAGGTCCAGCAGCGCCGTGTCGTACGCCTCGGTCAGCGGCAGCTCGCTGCCGCCCGGGGCGGTCCGTCGCACGGTGGTGGCCGTCTCGGTCATGCCTGCTCTACCTCACTCATCGCGTCAGTCGTGCTCGTCGGCGCCCGTCGGCGCTCTGCGGTGCTCTGCCGTGCTCTGCGGTGCTCGGTGATGCTCTGCCGTGCTCGTCGGGTCGGGTGTACGGCGGGCCTCTTTGCCCGCCGGACCCCGGGTACCCGCCGACCGGGCTCAGCCGTCCTGCCGGTCCCGATCACCCGTCGGCTCCGGACCCGCCGTGGTTCCCGGGCCGCCCCCGGTTTCCGGACCCGCCCCCTCCGCACCGGTCGGCGGCTCCAGATACCCCGGCGCCCCCGGCAGCAACGGGCCGAACGCCCCGGCCCGGGCCGCCAGCGTCGCCCGGGTCTGCCGCAGCGCGGCCCGGTAGTGGTCGGTCTCCGGCCGCATCGCCACGGCCAGCGCCAGGTGCTCGGCGGAGGTCTCGAAATCCCCCAGCCGGGCCGCCGCCACACCCCACCCGAACTGAGCGTAGTCGTCCGACGGATCGGCCAGCGCCACGGTCCGGAAGTTCTCCAGCGCCGCCGCGTACGCACCCGCGTCGAACTGCGCCCGGGCCAGCGCCTCCCGGATGCTCCGCGAGGCCGGCTCGGCCGCGGCCGCCCGGACCAGCAGCTGCTCGGCCGCCGCCGGGTTGCCCTGCGCGAGCAGCCTCACGCCCCTGCGGAACCACTCGTAGACATCGCCCACGGGCTCGCCGGAGCGCCGCTGCTGCCCGGGCAGACCCCCGCCACCAGCGCCGTCGTCCACCCGCTCGTCGCGCTCCTCCACCCGGAACCTCGCCCTCGGTCACGACACCCGCCCACCGGACCTGCACGGGTGTTCCGATCTCTGAACAACGCGTACCCGGTTACGATGCCCAGAATGAGCACACCCAGTGCAGAAAGCGGAGTGGAGTCTCCGCAGGGCGGCCCCGGTGATCCCGGGCACGTCGCCACCGCAGGCCTGTCCCTGTCCCCGTTCCGCGGCCTCAGGTACGACCCCGACCGGGTCGGTGCCCTGGCCGCCGTCACCTCACCGCCGTACGACGTCGTCGATCCCGGCCGACGGCTCGACCTGGAGACCGCCGACCCGCACAACGTCGTCCGGCTGATCCTGCCGCGCCCCGAGCCCGAGGACACCGGCGACCGCCCCGACCGCGACACCCGCTACCGGCACGCCGCCCGGCTGCTGCGCGAGTGGCAGCGCGAGGGCGTCCTGGCCGCCGATCCCGAACCGGCCCTCTACGTCTACGAGCAGCGCGTGCCCGCCGCCGGCGACAGTCCCGAGGTGCTCCAGCGCGGACTCATCGGCGCCCTCGCCGTCAGCGGCAGCGAGGCCGGCGTGGTCCTCCCCCACGAGGACGTGATGCCCCGGCCGGTCGCCGACCGGGTCGGCCTGATGCGCACCACCCGGGCCAACCTCGAACCGCTGCTGCTCACCTACCGCGGCGGCGGCGGGGCGTCCGCGGTCGTCGAACGCGCCGTCCGCACCGAGCCGCTGCTCACCACGACCACCACCGACGGCACCCACCACCGGCTGTGGGCGGTCACCGACCCCGCCGAGATCGCCGAGATCTCCCGGGACCTGGCCACCTGCCGCGCCCTCATCGCCGACGGTCACCACCGCTGGGAGATGTACCTGCGGCTCCAGCGCGAACACCGGCACCTGCCGCGCAGCCCCTGGGACCGCGGCCTGGTCCTGCTGGTCGACACCGCCCGCTACCCGCTGCGGGTGCGCGCCATCCACCGCGTGCTGTACCGCCTGCCCGTCGACGAGGCCCTGCGCCGGCTCGGCGACCAGTGGCAGGTCAAGGAGGTCCCCGGCCCGCTGGACACCGCGCTGCAGGCCCTCGCCGAGCAGAAGCGGCACGGCGGCAGCGGCTTCCTGCTCACCGGCGGGGACGGCGTCTACCACCTCGTCGGCGACCCCGACGAGGCCCTGCTCGACGCCACCGTGCCGCAGGACAAGCCCGAGGAGTGGCGCCACCTGGACGCCACCGTCCTGCACGCCACCCTGCTCGACCACACCTGGCGGGTCCCCGACGGCCCCGACGACATCGGCTACCTGCACACTGCGGCCGGCGCCGAGCGCGAGGCCGCCCGCACCGGCGGGACGGCCGTCCTGCTGCACCCGGTGCGGGAGAGCGTGGTCCGCCGACTCGCCGAACAGGGCGTCACGATGCCGCGCAAGTCCACCTCCTTCGGCCCGAAGCCGGCCACCGGCCTGGTGCTGCGCAACCTCGAACTGGGCTGACGGCGCACCGGCCCGACACGCAGTGAGGCCCTGCCGCACCCCGGATCTCCCGGGGTGCGGCAGGGCCTCACTCGTCACGGCCGCCGGTCGTCGACGGCCCGTCGACTACGTGTCCGCGCCGACTACTTGTCCTCGTCGGCGTCGGAGTCGGCGTTCTTGTCGGCGCCGGCGGCGCGCTCCGGCACCACGCCGTCGAAGTCGTCGTCGATCTCGAGGTCGTCCTCGTCGTAGAACTCCTCGACGTCCTCCTCGTCCTCGAAGATGACCTGCTCGTCCGACGCCTCGCCGCCCTTGCGCTTGACCGGCTCGACGACGGCCGGCTCGGTCTCGTCCTCGTCGAGCTCCGGGTCGAGGGCGTCGACGAACTCCACGCCGTCGATCTCGGCGAGGCGCTCGGCGGCGTTGGTCGTGCCGTCGGTGTCCGCCTCGACGGCCTTGGCGAACCACTCACGGGCCTCGTCGCCACGACCGGCGGCGATCAGCGCGTCGGCGTAGGCGTACCGCAGACGCGCGGTCCACGGGTGCACGGCGGGCGAGGCCAGCTCGGGGCTCTGCAGGGTGACGACGGCCGCGTCGAACTGCTCCATGTCGGACCGCGCACCGGCCGCGACCAGACGCATCTCGACCTGGCCGGCCTTGTCCAGCTGCTTGACCTCGGGCTCGCCGGCCATCGCCAGCGCCCGCTCCGGGCGGCCCAGACCGCGCTCGCAGTCGGCCATCACCGGCCACAGGTCCGCACGACCGGTCATCCGGCGGGAGGCGCGGAACTCGGTCAGCGCCTCCGAGTAGCGCTGGGTCATGTACGAGGCGAAGCCGGCCGCCTCACGGACGGCGGCGACGCGGGAGGCCAGTCGCAGCGCGACGCGCGAGTACTGGTAGGCCTCCTCCGGCTCGCTGTCGAGCAGGCGGGCGACCATCACCAGGTTGCGCGCGACATCGTCGGCGAGCGTCTTGGGCAGGCTCTTGAGCTCCTGGCGCACGTCCGCGTCGATCTCGAAGCCGGTGACGTCCTCCGGGATCGGCAGGCGCTTGACCGGCTCGTAGTTGCCCCGACGGTCGTCCTGGTCCCGGCCGCCGCGCTCGTCGCGGCCACCGCGGTAGCCGCCACGGTCGTCACGACGGTCGTCGCGACCGCCACGGTACCCACCACGGTCGTCACGGCCGCCGCGGTCGAAGCCGCTCGGGCGGTCGTCGCGGCGGAAGCCACCGCGGTCGCCGCCACCGTACGGACGGTCGCCGCCACGGTCGTCACGACGGAAGCCGCCGCCGGAGGGGCGGTCGCCACGGTCGTCGCGACGGAAGCCACCACCGGCCGGGCGGTCACCGCGGTCGTCGCGGCGGAAGCCGCCACGGTCGCCGCCGCGGTCGTCACGGTCACGGCCGAAGCCACCACCGGACGGGCGGTCACCACGGTCATCGCGACGGAAACCACCGCCGGAGGGGCGGTCACCGCGGTCGTCACGACGGAACCCGCCACGGTCGTCACGGTCACGGCCGAAGCCACCACCGGACGGACGGTCACCACGGTCGTCACGGCGGAAGCCACCCGGGCGGTCGTCACGACGGAAGCCGCCGCCGGCCGGGCGGTCGCCACGGTCGTCGCGGCGGAACCCGCCACGGTCGCCACCGCGGTCGTCACGGTCACGGCCGAAGCCACCACCCGAGGGGCGGTCGCCACGGTCATCGCGACGGAAACCACCGCCGCCGTACGGACGGTCGCCACCCGGGCGGTCGTCACGACGGAACCCGCCGCCGGTCGGACGGTCACCGCGGTCGTCACGACGCGGACGGTCGTCCCGGTCGTCACGGCGGAAGCCACCCGGGCGGTCGTCGCGGCGGAAGCCACCGCCGGCCGGACGGTCACCACGGTCATCGCGGCGGAAGCCACCGCCCGAGGGGCGGTCGCCACGGTCGTCACGGCGGAAACCGCCGCCGGCGGGGCGGTCGCCGCCGCGGTAGCCACCGCGGTCGTCACGGTCACGGCCGAAGCCACCACCGGACGGACGGTCGCCGCCGCGGAAGCCGCCACGGTCGTCACGGTCACGGCCGAAGCCACCACCCGAGGGACGGTCACCGCGGTCGTCACGGCGGAAGCCACCGCCGCCACCGCCGCCGTACGGACGGTCGCCGCCGCGGTAGCCGCCACGGTCGTCGCGGTCGCGGCCATAGCCGCCGCCCGAGGGGCGGTCACCGCGGTCGTCGCGGCGGAACCCGCCACGGTCGCCGCCGCGGTCGTCGCGGCCGCCGCGGTCGTCACGGCGCGGACCACGGTCGTTGGACCAGCCCCCGCGGGACCGGGGCTCGTAGCCGCGGCCGTCGTCCGATCGACGCTCGGGACGGTCCTGGGGCTGGTTCGCCATCGTGGTGACTCCTTCTGCTGCTTCATCTCCACCGCGGCCCGGGCAGCACCACTGCCCTCGCGCGGTTCGGCGCCGGCCTCCTGGCCGTGCACCTTCTCCATTGTCCGGCATCCAGGGACACCCCGCGTCTGGGCGGAAGTCCCTGTTCTGCCGGTCGTACACACATGCGCACAACGCAAAAAAGCCGCGGCCCCCAGCGAATCGCTGGGGGCCGCGGCTTTGAATGATTGTTCGGCGGCGTCCTACTCTCCCACAGGGTCCCCCCTGCAGTACCATCGGCGCTGTGAGGCTTAGCTTCCGGGTTCGGAATGTAACCGGG
>JOHN01000102.1 GCA_000719695.1 Streptomyces sp. NRRL F-6131 | reverse complement strand
CCCCACCCCCTGACTCCACCTCACCCCCACCGTGCCCCGGGTCGCCCGCCCCGGCACGAACACGACGTGGGCCGGGACACAGTCGTGTGTCCCGGCCCACGTCTCGCGATCATGCGTGCCTTCCGAGCCCCTGAGGGTCGATCACCCAGGGGGCCGTGCAACAAAGAGAGAGGCTCTGCCGGATTTCTCCGGCAGAGCCTCTGTACTGGGTCGGGGTGGCGGGATTTGAACCCACGGCCTCTTCGTCCCGAATGACGTTCGGGTCGACGGCAGACCTGCACAAGTGAACGAACGGCCAGGTCAGGGTGTCGGTGTGCGTTAGCTCTGGTCTGCCCCGAGGGGCTCTCGCATCAAGATCTTCTCCCGGGGTTCTCCCAACCTCCTGGGGCGTTCCGCACTGGGAGACGCGGCTCAGCTCCCCTGGTGTGCGGGCGGTTCGGGGTCTACGTGCCAGTGCGAATCTGCCGAGCGAGCTGCCGAGTGTCTGCGCCACCCCCTAGCCTTGGTCCAGTTGAGGACGGAGGCAGCATGTCTGTGGGAGTCAACGGCGGGGCTAACCTGTTGGAGCACTGGGCGGCGATCCTGGCCGCAGTGAAGGAGCGCCGACGCTTCCCATGGATTTTGCTCTCGCAAAATGCGCAGTTGAAGTCTTCTGACTCCTCTGTCGTGGTGGTGCGTTTCGAGAACAACAATTCACTGGAATCATTCAACGGCACGCCCGGATGTATGGATATCCTGGATGAAGCTGTCCAGAGTGCAATGGGAGCAAAGTGCAAAGTTTTGCTCATTGGGCCGAATGATCCAACCCCGACTGCCGTCCCGATGGGCATATCTGCGAAAGCGTGGCCAATTGTGGAGAAGGCCCCATCGGATCTTGAGGTAATGCTGGGGCAGACGGCTTTCCTTTTGCACGAGCAGGGAAATTCGCGAGTCGCGACACTTATGCTTGACGTGGAGCGAATTGAGATCTTATCGCGCGAGGAGGGTTATGCTGACTGGAAGGAGGCGAATCTTATAGTTCCGCCCTTTCTGGTTTCTCGATTTACCGAAGCCGTGCTCGAGGAACTGAAGCCGGTTCTCTGCACCGTTGCGGACAGGCGGGGGATTGATATATCGACCGTTGTGGCTATTCCTGCCCTCCCGTCGATTGGCCCCGACTGGCGCCAGCGTCTCCAGAGTCAGTTGTCTGGGGATGCGGCGTCTAATCAGGCTAGGCGGTCGAAGAGTCAGACCGGCAAGCCGCTGATTGTTCGCGACGGATGTGTATTTGACTCTCTGGAAGAGGTTCGAGTCTATGATGCCCTGAAGCGGGCGCAGGCGGCCCTTTCAAGTGATACGACAATCTCCATTTTTCCGCTTCCTACGGGTAGGGTTGGCGCCGGAAATATGTGGACGCCAGACTTTGTCGTAATTCGCGGCGGTCGGGCTGGGATAATTGAAGTGGACGGGCCTCACCATTCTGGCCGAAGGGGAGCGGATGGCACGCGAGACCGCCATTGGAGGAACAGCGGCGTCGTCCATATCGAGCGGATCCTTGTGGAAGAGACCAGTGACGACGCGGAACTTGATAAGTTGGTTCAAGTCTTTCTCAAGCGACTCAGGGATCACTAGGTGGGCAGGCTCGTCCTCATGGACCTCGACGACACGCTGATCAACCGAGGCCGTGCGGTGACCGCATGGGTGGCGGACTTCACTGCTGATCAGCGTCTTTCACCGGAGGCCGCACAGACTCTGACCGAGGCGCTACGGGAACGCGCGCGGCCCGAGACGTTCGCGGATCTACGTGCAGCCCTCGGCCTGGTCGAGTCGGCAGAGGAGCTTTGGAGCAACTACCTCATCGGTATGGCCGCAAACGCCGTGTGCGAGTCAGGGACACTGGCCCGACTCGACCTGCTTCGGGCGGAGGGGTGGTCGGTGGGCGTGCTGACCAACGGCCCGACGGACATTCAGAGGGCCAAGCTCGCCGCCGCGGGCATCCTCGACCACGTGGATGCGGTGTGCATCTCGGAAGATGTCGGCGCCCGCAAGCCGGAGTCCGAGGCGTTCCGCATCGCGGCGTCGCGATGCGGATTCGCGCTTCCGGCTGATGCCTGGATGGTCGGCGACAACCCGGTGACGGACATCGCTGGGGCCGGCGCGGCCGGTTTGCGGACCATCTGGATCTCGGCTGGCCGCGGCTGGTCCGTCCCGGGCCCGCCCCCCGACCACATCGCTGAAACCGCGGTCGACGCCGCAGACTTCCTGCTCGGACTTCCGGAGATGTCGCGATGACCATCAAGCCGACAGTCGGCATTCTTCACCCCGGGAGCATGGGTGCCGCGGTGGCCGCGTGCGCCCGAGCGAATGCGGCGCGAGTGCTCTGGTGCCCAGCCGGTCGTAGCGCGGCCACCGTAGCGCGGGCCGAGCAGGCCGGGTTGGAACCGGTAGCCGGATTGGAGGAGTTGCTGGAGCAGGCCCACATCGTCCTCAGCCTCTGCCCGCCGGCCGCCGCTGAGGACATGGCTCGCGTCGTTGCAGAGCGCCGATACGCGGGTGTCTATGTGGAAGCCAATGCGATCAACCCGGAGCGGACGCAGCGCATCGCTACTCTGCTGGATGAATGCGCCCGCGCGGTCGTCGATGGAGCCGTGATCGGCTCACCGCCGGTTGGGGGGAAGCGGACTCGGCTCTACCTGTCCGGGGCGACGGATGCCGTCTCCCTGGTCGAGGAGCTGTTTGCAGGTACCCCGGTGGAGACACCTGTACTTGGCGCCGATCTCGGCCAGGCGTCCGCGCTGAAGCTGGCATACAGCTCATACCAGAAGGCGTCCCGCGTACTGGCCGCCGTCGCGTTTGGTGCAGCGCGTGCGTACGACGTTGACGAAGCGCTGCTCGACGTAGCCGGCAAGCGTCAGGGCAGCTACCTGGTTGAGACCGGGTACATCGGCAAGACTGCAGCGCGCGCCTGGCGGTGGGGCCCCGAGATGGAGGAGGCGGCCGACATGCTGTCCGCCGTCGGCCTGCCGGACGAGCTGCTTCGGGCTGCGGCCCAGACATTGGCGCGCTGGAACGACAGCAAAGACCTCGCCGGGCTGTCACCCGACGAGGCCCTTGACCGTCTCGCTCGCCCGTAGCTGCCGAACCGCCTTGCTACGAGTTGCGGCTGTTCCCGTCGGGCGCGAGTAGGGCGTTGATGAGCCCGGCAGCCTCTGCCGGGTCGACGCTGCTGGTGTCCACCGACAGGTCCCACACCTGCCTGGGGTGTGCCTCGACATCGGCCAGCGTCGCGTCCCACGCGGTCAGCCGGGCCTCTGTGTCGGCATCCCCACGGCCAGCGGACCGGGCCTCGGTCATCTCGCGCGAGCACCAGAGCAGCACGACGGACCAATCAGCCGGATAGCCCTTCACCAGGGCGTGGATGCCTTCGATCTGGCCTAGGTGGACGACTGGGATACCGGCCGCGAATGCTTCGTCCATCCCCTGGCGGTCGACGACGTAGGTATTGCCGTACCGGCTGTTCTGGTAGATCACGTCTCCGGCGGCCTCCAGCCGGGCCAGTTGCTCAGCCGTGCCTATCCGGTACCCGGCGGACTTGCCCGCCCCGACCTTCAGCCGCGAGAACAGCTGATAGTCGGGGTCGGCGGCCCGGAGCGCGCGCGTCACGGTGTCCTTCCCCGCGGCGGGAGGGCCGTAGAGGATGAGGCCCCGGGCGGTCACAGTCCACCCCCGCTCAGCACGTCGCGCGCCTGGTCGGCGGCGGCGATGGCCGCTCCGAGGCGGTTGTCGACCACGAAGTGCGGGCCCCGGGGCCGCAGCTTCAGGTCGATCGTGGCCAGGTACTCCTCCCAGGACTCCATCTTCCACATGTCCCGGGCGGCACCCCGGAACTCGATGTACTCCCGCATCGAGTCGGGGTCGCATTCAACCCAGATAGCCGCCACGGTGGCCCGCTTCGCCTTGCACCGGTTGTAGAACCGTTGCATCCAATCGGCTTGGGAGAACTCGGCAAGGAACGGCGCATCGAGAATGACCGATGTCCCGCAGTCGACGTTGTCCCACGCCGCCTCCATGAGGCAGCGATATTCGAGCGGCCGGATCTTCTCGCGGTAGAGGTCGGAACTCCGGTCGTTCGCCTCACCGCCGAGCGCAACCAGCAACTGATCGACAAGGGCGCGCGTCATCGAGTCCTTGTCCAGGATCGGCCACCCCGTGAGTCGACCAAGGAATTTCGCAAACTCACTCTTTCCTGATCCGGCATATCCGCCGACCAGGAGAATGACCGGACCGGTCGCGTCGCCGCTGGTGCGACGCTGCCACTCGTCCATGACCCTGTTGCGGAACGCGTCGGCATCCACACCGTCCGCGCCCTCGCGGATGCTGCCCAGAGCCTCACGGATCGCCTCTGCCAGGTCGGGGGCAGTCTCTGCTACACGCTGGTTGGGCACAGTGGTGACCTCTCCGGGGAGAGCCCGGCGAAAGCCCAGTTCCGCCTCGTTCCGGCGGTAGAGAATGCAGTAGGCCCGGCGATAGTCGGCCCTGGGAAATGCGCTCCCGTTCTCGTGAGCCCAAACCGTCTGAAAATTGGCGGCAAGGTTGAACTTGTGCCGCTCGCCGATTTCCCGAAGCTTCTCGCCGACTTCTTCAAGGGTCAGGTCGTGATGCTCCCTAATCTCCTTGAGTAGCGCCGGATTCCAATCTGAGCGTTGCCGAGCCATATTCCCCTCCTAGGAAACTGCTCGTGCCGCGAGTGTAGCGGCTCGTTGAGTCACCTGAAAATCGCGATAGAAGTCGTGATGCTACTCGTGTAAAGATGTGAAGCCGAATGCCGGTAGGGCCCCGTGATACCGATTCCTTGGCGGCGGGTGTGAACTGAGATCAGTCCGCACCGACGAGGAGGTAGCAATGGGGAGTCGCTCGCCCCGATATGCAGACAGGGGACCGCGAAGAATCCGCGATCCCCTGATCCCCCTGCCTGGTCATCACTTGGCCTCAAGCTCCGATACTCGGGCAACCAGGGCTCGGAGTTCCTCTCGAACCTCGGCCAGTTCCCGTCGCAGTCCCTCGGCATCTCCGGCCATCGCGCCAGCCCTGGTCGCTGCATCCGGAGCCAAGAAGGCCGCCTTGCCCTGGTGGCTCACCACAAGCCCGGCTTCCTTCAGGTGCGTCACAGCCGCCCGTGCGACCGTCTGCGTCACCTCGTACTCCGTGCGGATCGCCGCGAGCGACGGAATCCGCCCGCTGGAGGCGAACTCGCCGGCAGCGATTCGCGCGCAAAGGTCGTCCGCCACCTGTCGATAGGCGGACTTCTCTCCGGTCCACTCGACCATCAACTCTCCACATCCCTCTGCGTCTCTGCCTCATAGTGCCGCACGCTCCGGCCGGAACCAATGCTTCCGCATGTCGCCCGGCTGATGGGCTTGCCAACTCTGTCTTCTCTGCCTCACAGTTGAGCTGTGCGGCAGAGAGAACAAACCTCTCGGTCCGCGCTATTCCAGCACGTCAGTGTGCTGACTCCCGCCTGCGCTCCACCTGACGACTCAGGAGGCTTCGCCATGCTCGCCACACCCCGCATCACCACCACTCCGACCGTGACCGGTCGTTCCTACGCCGCCCGTGTGGCGTCGCTGACCGGCGGTTCCGGTCGGGTGTCGGCCGGTGCGTGGGTGGCGGCGGGTCAGGGCGTCGAGCGTCGGCGCCGTGCGGTGGTGTGCCGGATTGGTCGGCTGACCGGGACGCGGGCGCCGCGGTGGACCGGCGAGGTCGGCGAGCAGGAGTGGCGTGCGATCCTCGCGGTCGGTGTGGCGGCGCTGGCCGACAGCGCGGTGTCGCCCCGGACCGCCCCCGAGGAGAAGCGCTCCTGCACCACGTGCGGTGCGCGGCTGAATCGGGCCAACACCGGCTCCGTGTGCGGCCCCTGCCTGGCCTCCTCCGCTCCCGAACTGGCGGAGCAGGCCTCCGCCGGCACCTGCCGCGCGCCGGACATGGGCCACTTGGCCGACACCGCGCGGGAGGTCGCGCCGCACCTGACCTGCGGTACGAGCGGCGGTGTGGTCGACCGGACCCGCAACGGCCGCGTCGAGGCCCTGGTCGACGAGATGCTCGCCGCCCAGCCAGCGGGCGCGCTGGACGTGGTCGGCGAGGACGAGCGGCGCGGGGTCGAGCGGTGGAGCCCGTTCCGGGGCGGTCCGCGCTACGTCGTGCGGTGCGCCGACGGCTCCCGCCGCTACGGCAACGGCGAGCCGGCGCCGGAGCACTAAAACCCAGCTCACCCCATCTGCTGCCCTGTGCGGTGGACGGCTCCCAATCTCCTTGGCCGGATGAGGAGCCGTCCCCGCCGGGCCCACCAACCCATCAGGAAGAGGTAGACCCGTGAGGTCGATTGTTGCAGGCCAGACGGCCCTGAACGAGGACGAGTTCGCCGAGCTGGCGCTCGGTGTGGACTCCGAGTTCACCCGCCTGTTCACCGGGGTGCCCGGTGAGAGCGAGATCGAGCGTGAGGCCCGGGCGGACGCCGCGGCCGACGTGCTGGCGGACCTGCGCCAGCAGGACCCGGTGCTGGCCGCGTACGCCGAGCGCCTGCAGGGCAAGGCACCGGTGCCGCTGCGGCACCCGGCGGTCATCCGCCGCACCGCGAGCACCGAACGGGTGGCCGCATGACGACCGTGGCCGCGCCGGCGGCCGTTTCAACCGCACGCCCGACCGCTTCGACGGCGCGGGCGGTGCCTTCGGACAGGCTGATGCTGGGGGTGGCGATCCTCGCCGCGGTCGGTGGTGCGGCCCTGGCCGGGATCGGGTTCTCCGGCTCCTACTCCGCGCTGCGGGACCTGGGTTTCAGGCACGGGTTCGGCGGCTTCAGCTACGCGTTCCCGATCGGTGTGGACGCCGGGATCGTGGCCCTGCTGGCGATGGATCTGCACCTGATCCGCAAGGGCGCCCCGGCGCCGTGGCTGCGGCTGCTGGCCCACGGTTTCACCGCCGCCACGATCTACTTCAACGCCGCTTCGGCGGGGCCGCTGCTGGCGAATCCGACCGGCACCGCGATGCACGCCGTCATCCCGGTCATGTTCGTCGCGGTGGTGGAGTCCGGGCGGCGCCTGGTCATCCGGATTACCCGGATCGAGGCCGGCCACGGCCGCGACGGGGTCCCTCTGCACCGCTGGATCCTCGCGCCCTGGCCGTCGTTCCGGATGTACCGGCGGATGCGCCTGAACGGCATCTCCAGCTACGAGCGGGCGGTGGAGCTGGAGCGCGAGCGCTTGGTCTACCGGGTGATGCTGGAGCGCGAGCACGGCGGAGACTGGCACAAGGCCCCCGCCGACCAGCGCCTCCCGCTCACCATGGAGCGCTTCGGGCTGTCCGTGGAGGAGGCCCTGGCCCTGCCCGCGGAGGCCGAGGAGGCCGCGCGGCTGCGGGCCGAACGCAAGGCGGCGTTCGAGGCCGAGGTCACCGCCCGGGCCGCCGCCCGCGCGGCGGAGCTGGAGATTGCCAAGCTCCGCACCGCGGGCCGGGTGCAGGCCGCCGGGTACGAGGTCGGCGCCGAAACCGCGACCGCCAAGGCCCACGCCCACGCCCGGACCGTGGCCGCCGGCCGGGAGGCCGAGGCCGCCGAACGCCTCGACCAGGCCGAGGCCGTCATGGCCGCCGCCACCGCCGAGCAGGAGGCCGCCGAAGCCCGCCAGCGCGCCGCCGAAACCGACCGGACAGCCGCTGAAACGGAGCAGGCCGCCGCTGAAACCCGCCGCCGTGCCGCTGAAACGGACCGGGAGGCGGCGGCCGTCGAGCGGGCCCGCGCCGAGGACGACGAGGCCGCCGAGCAGGCCCGGCTGCGCGAAGCCGAAACGGCCAAGCGCACGGCTGAAACCGAAGAGGCCACGGCTGAAGCCCGGCGCCGCGCGGCTGAAGCCGACCGCGACGCCGCCGACGCCGAGCGCGCCGAGGCGGACCTGACGCTGGCCGCCGAGACGGCCCGGCGGGAGGCCGCTGAAGCCCGCGCGCGTATCGCTGAAGCGGAGCTGCGCGCGGTCGAAGCGGAGGACGCGGCGAAGCTGACCCCCGCCGCCCGCGCCACCCGCAAGGTCGCCCGCATGATCCTCGCCGACGGCGCCGGCAACCCCGAGGCCGTCACGCTCCAGACCATCGCCGACGCCCTGGACGTCTCCCTCGCCACCGCCTCCCAGCGCCGCTCGGACGCCGTGGACCTCCTCTCCGACGGCTACCGCCCCGCCCCGACCCGCTGACCAGCACAGGAGAGATCACCATGCAGACCGCATCCACGCTGGTCAACGCCGCCGGCGCGCTGATGGCCGCCCTCACTGCCCACGCCGACCTGCCCGCCCCGAGGGTTACCAGCGAGCAGGTCGTCACCGACGAACGTGATGCCCTCGGGGCGCTGGTCCTCACCGGGGGCCTGGCCTTCGGCTTCCACGGCGAGACCGCCCTCAGCGACTTCGAGGAGTGGCGCCAGGCCCTTGGGATCAACCCCGCCGACGTCGACCGGGAGACCACCGGCACCTTCGCCTGGCTCACCGTCACCACCACCTACGCCGGGGTCCCGCTGACCCTGGTCGGCTACTACACCCAGACCGGTACCACCACCGAGGGGACGGCATCGTGACCACACTGACCAGCCGGGCCGACGCCGCGCACGCGCTGATGATGCTGCTCGCCGAGCACCCGACCCTGCCGCAGCCGGAGTTCGAGCTGTACGAGTACGAGAGCGACACCGGGGACCCGGACTGGGGCGTGTGCCTGGTCGTCAACGACTCGCTCGCCCTGTTCGAGCAGTGGCGCGCCGCCCTCGACCTCGACCCGGACCTCATCGACTACAGCGCCTGCAGCCACGGGGCGTCCCTGAGCGCCGTCGGCGAGGTCCACGGCGTGTCCGTCGAACTGTTCGCCGTCCCCGACCCCACGAAGTAGCAGCCGAGGGAGGACTGCCATGTCCGTGACCGAGATCCGCGTGATCAGCTTCGGGTACCTGCACGGCGCCCCGCCCGAGGCCCACCTCACCCTCGACCTGCGCCGCCACTTCCGTGACCCGCACGTCGACCCCGCCCTGCGCCACCTGACCGCCCACGACCTCCCGGTCCGCCGGGCCGTCCTCACCACCCCCGGCATCCGGGAGGCCATCACCGCCGTCGCGTCGGTGGTGGAGGCGTTCGACGCCGGGCCGAGCCCGGCGCCGCTGACCGTCGCGGTCGGCTGCGCGGGCGGCCGGCACCGCGCCGCCACCGTCGCCCAGGTCCTGGCCGATCGCCTGCGCAAGGCCGTCGGCCCGGTCGACCTCATCCACCGCGACCTGGGCAAGCCGGTCGTCGAGCGGACCGCCACCGGGGACACCGTCGCCCCGGCGGGCGCGTGACCAGGGGAGCCACCATGTCCGAGACCCTGATCCCCGCCGAGGCCGCACCGGCCCGCCCGTCCGCGTCCACCGGCCCGGCGCCGCAGCCCGCACCGGACCACACCGCGGCGGCGCTGCCGGTCGAGCCCACCTCGCCCACCACCGCGGCCGGTCGCCGCTCCCCGGCCCGCCCGGCCCACACCCGGGGCGGCCTGCCCGTGGTGCCGCTGGCCGTGTCCGCCGGGAACACCGCCGTCGGGGCCGTGTCGGCCGCGGCGCTGGCGGGCGGGCCGCTGGCGCTGGCCCTGCTCGCCGGCGGCGCGGCCGCCGCGACCGGCGCGGCCGCCCTGCGCTCCCACACCGGCAAGAACGCCGGCAGGAAGGGCGCCGGGCCGACGTCGAACCGCTCCGGTGGCCGTCAGCAGTCGACTCCGGGGGGCCTGTTCGGCGCGTCGGGCCCGACCGGAGCCCGGTCGCCACTCGGCCTGCAGCACCATCCCGCACGCGCCGGTGCTGCTGGTGCCGGGCGCCCCCACGGCAGGACCGGCGCCTCAACTGGGGTGAACGGCCTGTTCGGCGCCGGTACGGCGGGCCCCCGGAGCACGGGTGCCGTGTCCGCCGGACGTCCCGCAGCCACTGCGGGCCGACCCGGCCGCAACACTGCCGGGGCCACGGGGCCGTCCTCCGGGCCCGGCGCCCGCGCTGCGGCCGGTCACCGTTCGGTGCCCGGTGGCAGCGCGGGGTCGGGGCTGGGGGTGCGGGCGGCGCAGGTGCGGGCCGCTCGTGCCGAGCGGGCGGCGGCGGCGCCGACCCGGCGGGACAAGCGGGTGCAGGACACCGCGGCCCGTCGCACCGTCGCGGACGCCCGCCGCGCGGCGAAGGTGGCGGCGCGGGAGGAGAAGCGGGCGGCGAAGGCCACCGCCCGCGAACTGGCCCGCACCAACGGCACCGCTTCCCCCGGTGCGGCCGCGGCCGGGGTCGCGGGGGCGGGTTCGGTGAAGCGCACCGCGAGCAAGGCCGCACGGGACGCGCGCCGCCAAGCGAAGCAGGACCGGCGCCTGGCCGCACGTCAGCAGGCCCGGCAGGACAAGCGTCTGGCCGGGAGGGTGGCGCGGGACGGGCGGGCGGACGGCCGGGTGAGGGAGCGTCGGGTGGCGATGCGCAAGGGCGCGGTGGCCCGGGCGGCCCGCAAGCGGCTGCGGCGCTCGGTCGCCCGGTACTGG
Organism: Streptomyces sp. NRRL F-6131; assembly: GCA_000719695.1. Lineage (GTDB taxonomy): Bacteria > Actinomycetota > Actinomycetes > Streptomycetales > Streptomycetaceae > Kitasatospora. Next base: position 5,761 of record JOHN01000102.1, on the reverse strand, counting down.
GCCCGGTGGGCACTGGCCGCGCTGCTGGCCGGCGCGGTCGGCCTGCTCGGCGCGGTCACCACCCCGCTCGGCCGCCGCCTGAACATGCCGTGGCTGATGCACCCGGGCCGCCGGCTGTTCGCCCGCCTGCTCGGCCGAGCCCGCGACGACCGGCAGACCCGCGACGGCGTCATCGCCGCCGCCCTGGACACCGCGCTCGCCGCCGCCGAAACCCTCGACAACCCCGACGCCGCCACCGACGAAGGGGAGGTCGCGGACACGGTGCCGCGCGCTCCCCGCAACCACAACTCCACCGACAGCACCGCCGTTTCCCCGGGAGGAACCGTGAACATCACCACCGGCACGTTCAGCTTCGCCGAGGTCGCCGCCGAGATGGAGGCCCTGGCCAACACCTTCGACCCCGACGGGATGATGCAGGTCCTCGCTATGTGCGAGGAGATCCCGGACGCCCTCCAGTCGATCGCCAACGTCTTCCGCATCCTCGCGGAGAAGGCCGACGCGGAGTTCCCGCTGGAGGCCCCGATCGCCGAGGCCCTGACCGAGGTCTACTCCCACATCCAGCTCGCCGTGCAGACCGCCGGCGACATCGGCCAGGTCTTCCGCAGCCTCCACGAGCACGACATCCGCCGCCACGAGGACCCCCGCAACGGCGAGCAGAAGTGGGACACCAACAACAACTAGCCCACCAGTCGGGCTAGTTCGTCCATCCCTCTCCACCACCCACCGGGGCGGGCCGCACTTCTGCGGCCCGCCCCGGCCCACACCCGGAGACTCGCATGACCGACCGCCTGAACCTCACCAACCTCCCACCCGACCACACCCCCGAGAACGCGCCGTCGGCCACTGCGGAGAAGCCCGCGAAGGCCCCGCGGCCCCGGGCGCCCAAGCGGGGGGTGCCGCTGGACTGGGCCGCCCCGCACGGACCCGCCACCGGCGCCCTGTCCGCCGCGACCGGCGCCGGGGCGCTGGCCCTGCTCGGCGCCGCGACCGGCATGCCCGAAACCCTGCCCGTCGCCGTCGGCGCCGCAGGGGCGCTCGGCCACGGGATCGGCTGGAGCGTGCGCCGCCGCCTGACCGCCATGAGCCTGGTGACCCGCTCCGCGTCGTGGCTGCTCGCCGGAGGCTGGACCACCTGGGCCATCCACACCGGCCCCCTGTCCTGGGCCGCCGCCGGCACCCTCGCCGGACTCGGCGTCGGCATCGGGGCGATGGCCTCCACCGCCGCCATCCACGAAGAGGCCGCCGAGGAGGAACGCCTCGCCGTCTCCCCGCAGACCGCCAAGGCCGCCGACGCCCTCGACCGACGCCGCCGCGCCGTCGCCCGCGAGTGGGAGGAGCGCATCCAGCGCGTCGCCAGCGTCCAGTGCAGGGTGTTCGCGGTGGAGTTCTGGAAGACCGGCGGCGGCTTCTCCCTCGCCGCCGAACTCCCCGGCGGCATGGCCACCTGGGACCAGATCGCCGGCCGCGCCCGCGCCCTGGCCGGGGACGCCCGGCTGCCGCTCGGCTGCGTCATCGCCGTGGAGGAAGGCGACATCCAGGGCCGCGTGGTCCTGGACATCCCCACCGTCAACGGCATGGCCGACGCCCAGCCCTACCCCGACGACTACTCGCCGCTGTCGATCCTGACCGGCATCCCCTGGGGCATGCTCCCCAACCTCGACCCCGTGCGGGTCTACCTGCGGGAGGCGTGCGCGCTGTTGCTCGGCCCGCCCGGCTCCGGCAAGTCCACCCTGGTCGACGGCGTGCTGACGGGTTTCGCGCGCTGCACCGACGTGCTGACCTTCGTCATCGACCTGAAGGCCGGGGCGGTCGGCATCCCGTGGACGCGCCCGTGGCTGGAGGCCACCGGCCGCAAGGCGCCCAAGGCCGGGACCGCCCCCGCCCCGGCCGGCACCAAGCCCGGGGTGGACTGGCTCGCCTCCACCCCCGAGGAGGCGCTGCGGATGATGCGGGCGGCGCTGCGGATCAACGCGGCCCGTCAGCAGCACTACCAGGATCTGCTGGACGAGCAGGACACGACGCTGCTGCCGGTCTCCGCCGCGCTGCCGCAGATCATGGTGGTCGTCGACGAGGGCGCGGAGCTGCTGTCCATCCAGCCCACCGCCCCGCAGGTCCTGAAGGAGCTGCGGGAGGCGGTCCGCAAGGCCATGCGCACCACGCGCGCCATGGGCGTGCGGTTCGTGCTGACCGCTGTCGACGGCAACGTGAGCGCGCTGGGTGACACCGAGGTCCGCAAGTTCTCCCCGGTCGGCGTCGCCCTCACGTCCGGGGAGAGCGCCGGCAACAACCTGGGCAAGATGTTCCCGCGGGCGAAGGTCGACACCCGCCAGCTCAACGCCAAGGGCTCCGGTGTCATCGGCGCCGCCGGTGCCGACGGCTTCCCGCCGACCCCGTTCAAGACGTGGAAGACCTCACCCTCCCAGGTCCGGGCCGCCGTCCTCGCCACCAGCCACCTGCGGCCCGCCCTCGACCCGGTCTCGGCCCAGGCCGCCGGCGAGGACTACACCCGCCGCTGGGACGACGACCGCGCCGGATGGCTCTGGAACGCCATCGCCACCGCCACCGACAAGCCGGACCCAATCGCGGACAGCACTTCGGCCGGCGCCGCGGGCGGGCTGAACCTGTCGCCCTTCGTGGCCCCGGGCGGCCGGACCGCCGCCGGGGACCGGCTCGTGAAGCAGCCGAGCTCCGGCGGACTCAACCTCTCCGCCCACCGCAACCCGGCGTCCGCCGCGGCGGACGACGACGGCAGCGTGTACGAGCCGGTCGTCGACCCCGCGCCAGGCCTGCTCGTGCGCGCCCACGCCGCGATCACCCGGGACGGCGGCGACCGGATGTTCATCGGCGACCTCGCCACCGCGCTCGGCATGGACGCCCAGACACTCGGGGCCGACCTGACCGCGCTCCTGCGGGCCGTCGGCGTCTCCCGGCCCGGCGCCGGAACCGTCCGCGGTGACGGCGGCAGCAAGGCCGGCTTCTACGCCCGCACCCTCGCCGACGCCCTCGCCCGCTACCGCCAGTAGCCGAAACAGGGCCACACAGGGTCACACGGGCAGGGCCACACAGCCCCACACACGGCCGTGTGCCCCATACAGCCGTGTGTGGCCCGCTGACCTGCCCGTGTGGGCCGTGTGGGGCACACAGAACGCCCCACACAACCCCCCGCCCGCGCCCCGGAACGGCACTCCTCCGGGCGGCCGTGTGCCCCACACAAGCTCATGACGCACCGTCACCGAAACCGTACGGAAGGACCGCCACCATGGCCGTCACGCTCAGCGTCACCATCCTGCTCGCCGTCGCCGCCGCCCTCCTCCTGCGCGCCCGACAGGTCGGCATCGGCACCGCCCTGGTCCTGTGGCTGTCCGGCTTCACCGCCGCCTCCACCGGCCTGGCCGGCCCGGTGAACGACTTCCTCGCCGCGATCGCCCGACTCGTCACCGGCCACTGACCCCACCCGCGCACCGACCCGCCGACGGGAGACCCCGATGGACCGCACCACCAGCACGCAGCCGCACGCCGCCCCGGTGCACCACGGCCCCGACGGCACCCCCTACTACCTCACCCCCACCCCGCCGCTCGCCGCCCCGCCCGCCGTCTACCATCCCGCCGCCCCGGCCCCGATGGCCTACAGCCCGGCGCTCGCCCCCACCGCCGTCTACCTGCCCGCCCCGCAGCCTCCCGCCGAGCCCGCCCCGGCGCGGGACCCGTGGCCCGCCCGCCTGCTCGCCGGAGGCGTCGCCCTCGGCGCCGGCGGCCTCGGCGTCGGCTACGCGGTCCAGGCCGTCGCGGCCGCCGCGGGGAGCATCGGCGGCCTCGCCGCGCTCGGCGTCGGCGCCTACGCCCTTGCCAAGACCACCGGAGGGAGCGGTGGCCGGGGCGGCGGGCAGGGCGCCGTCAACGTCAACGTGACCGTCTCCAACCGCAACCGCTGACCAGGGAGAACCTCGATGGCCCGCATGCGTCTGCGCTTCAACATCTGGCCCGACCCCGTGATCGAGCTGACCGACACCCCCGACCCGAAGTGCCCCGGCTGCGAGGGCGAGGGCGGCTGGGACTACGACTACGGCCACCCCGAGACCGGCGAGTACGACGGCACCAGGACCGAGTACTGCGACTGCTGGGACCCCGACCGCGTCCGCCGCCTGCTGCCCGTCCCGCGCTGGATCACCCGCCGCTGGATCGGCTGGCCCCCGGCCGTCTACTCCGACGAGCCGCCGTTCTAGACCGGCCTGCCCGACCGGCCGTGCTACCCGTACCCCGCCGCAGCCAACGGCCGGGGCGCGGGTCGTGCGGGGGACGGACAGACCCCTCCCGAACAGCACAAAGCCCCACAGCAGCCCATGTTTCCTGGCAGAGACCGGCTGGTGCGGGGCCGTGCATCCCCTTCTCAGAGATGGGACCAGCATGCCCGAGTTCGACCGCTTCACGCTCGCCGTCGTGGATGACGGCTACGACGAGCGCCACGCCTCCAACGGCCACTCCCGCTTCGGCGTCTACCTCGACCACAACGCCTATCGGCTCGACGACAGCGGATCCCTGCTCTCCCGGGCGGAGTTCGCCGTGTTCGCCTGGACCATCGCGACCGCCCCGGTGATGTCGCCGGGCTACGTGCGCGTCCGCCCGGACCTGCTCGCGGTCACCGCCGCGCAGTCCGAGGACGACCCGGCCGACCTGGTCCTGCGGATCACCGCTCCCCTCCCGCACCGCGTGCTCAACACCAGCCCCGGGGGCGGCCGCTGGCTGGACTGGGAGAGCGACTGCTACCCCGGTCCCTGGTCGGCGAAGGTCGAGCCGGTTCCCGACCGGCGGCCGGTGCTCACCCTCACCGCCGACCTCCTCCTGCCCGTCCCCGCCGGCGAACTGCTCCCCGCGCCCGCGAACTGGCCGGGCATCGAGCTGGCCCGGGCCGCCAAGCGCGCGGTCGCCCGGCTCGCCGAGCACGTCAACACCCACGGCGGCCCGGCCGTCGATGAGCTGCTCGGGGGTGGCCGGTGAGCGCGCTGACCTACATCGACTTCTTCTGCGGCGCCGGCGGGTCCTCGGCCGGGGCCGAGCGGGTGCCGGGCGTGCGCCCGGTCCTGGCCGCGAACCACTGGGACAAGGCCATCGCCTCCCACTCCGCGAACTTCCCCGACGCGGACCACTTCCTCGGCGACCTGCACGACGCCGACGTCGCCAAGTTTCCTGCCGCCGACCTGTTCTGGGCCAGCCCGGAGTGCCCGAAGTGGTCCAACGCCCGGGGCAAGCGCCGGGACTTCGACAAGCAGCCTGACCTGTTCGGCGACACGCTCCCGGACGCCGCGACCGACCGCTCCCGCGCCCTCATGTGGGACGTCCCCCGCTACCTGGAGGCGATGGCCGCGCGCGGGCGGCCCGTGCTCGCCGGTGTCGTCGAGAACGTCATCGACGTACGCGCCTGGGACCTCTGGTCGGCCTGGGTCCAGGACATCCGCCAGGTCGGTCCCGGCTACCGCACCCGCCTCATCGCCCTGAACTCCATGCACGCCCGCCCCGCCACGATCCCGGTCGCCCCGCAGTCCCGCGACCGCCTCTACCTCGCCTACTGGCGCGCCGACCTCGGCCGGGACCCGGACTGGGACAAGTGGCTGCGACCGACGGCCTGGTGCGAGGGCTGCGAGAAGGCGGTGCGCGCGGTGCAGGCGTTCAAGCGGCCGGGCGCGGACATGGGCCGCTACCGCCAGCAGTACGTCTACCGCTGCCCGAACGTGGCCTGCCGCAACGCCGTCGTCGAGCCGCCCGT
>JOHN01000101.1 GCA_000719695.1 Streptomyces sp. NRRL F-6131 | reverse complement strand
GTGCGGGGGTGGGTGGGGAGGGCGAGGTCGAGGGAGTCGGGGGAGTCGGCGGGGAGGGCCAGGGCGGCGGCGGCCTCCGGGGGCAGGTCGCGCAGGCCGAGCAGGCCGGCGGAGAGCCAGGCGGTGGCGCGGTGCCAGTCGCCGATCCGTCGCATCAGGGTGTGGCCGGTGCCGACGACGGTGTAGCCGCAGACCCGGGCCCCGGCGGCGCGGCCGCGGGCGGCGAAGGCGCGGGTGGCGGCGGGGGAGGTGATCCGGTCGAGGTCGCCGTGCAGCATCAGGACGTCGCGGCCGGCCAACTGCTCGCAGGGGTCCTCGGCCGGGCACCAGGGGGCGAGGGCGACGACGCCGGTGACGGTGGGGTGGCCGGCGGCCCGCAGCGCGGCCCGGCCGCCCATGGAGTGGCCGACCAGGACGGTCGGCACCGGTCCGAGCTCCTCGGCGAGGTCGTCGAGCGCGGCGATCGCGTCCCGGGCGGCGTCGGCCCGGGTGCCGTTCCAGCCCCGGTGCCGGTAGCGGACGGTGCCGACCGCCACGCCCGCGGCCGCCGTCTCGCGGCGCAGCGCGTGGACGAAGCCGGCCATCCGCAGGCCGGCCAGGTTGAGCGGGCCGGGCCGGGCGAGACCGTGCTCCTGGCCGCCGTGCAGCACCAGGACCGCGGCGCCGGGCCGCTCGGGCAGCCCGTGCCAGACCAGCGCGCGGTGGCCGCCGGTCCCGTTGCCGTCGCCGCCGCCCGTGCCGTTGCCGCCCGCCCTGCTGCCGCTCACGCTGTCCCGTTCCCGCCCGCCGTCCGGATCGTGCGCGGACGGCCGTCCGCGCCGTGTTGGACCGCCACTGTACGCGCCGGGTACCGGGGTGTGTCCCGGCCGATTTCCGGATTCGCGGCGGGGTTCGGTGTCCGTGGCCGCTACCGGCGCCCGTGGCCGGTGCCGGTGTTCGTGGCCGGTCCGGTGCGCATGCGGGCCGGTCAGGCGGTGAGCAGGCCGTTCTGCCGGACCAGCCAGCAGATCGCGGTCAGCCGGTGCACGGCGAAGTCGTAGCCCACCGGTTCGCGCCAGCCGATCTCGCCGAGCCGGTCGAGGAGGCTGCGCGCGTAGTCGGACAGCTCCGCACGGTGCAGCCGCCGGGGCAGCAGCTCCGGTCCCTGGGCGTAGAGCAGCTCGCGCACCTCGGCGGCGTGCTGGTCGACCGCCGAGACCAGGCCGGGCTCGAAGGCGAGCTCGGCGAGCCGGGGCGCGAAGGCGGCGACGATCCCGGGCAGCGGGCAGGGCGGCACGGGGTGCGAGGAGGGGGAGCCGTCGGGGGAACCCCGGTGCGACTCGTCGGGCGCGGCGAACATCCGTCCAAGGTAGGCGAGCGGGCCGCCGGGGCAGGCAGCCCGGCGAGGAGACCTTGGCCACCCCGGAAACATCTCCCCACCCGGTGCCGGATCCGCTACCCGGTCCGCAAGGAGACAACCCCTGGGGTCTCTCGGCCGATCCGCCACCGGATTCGGCACCGCTTCGCCGGATCGGGCGTGAGCACGGGGTGGTCTGTACCAGAATGGCCGGTATGGATCTTCGAGTCTTCACCGAACCCCAGCAGGGCGCGAGCTACGACACCCTCCTCCGGGTGGCCCGGACCGCCGAGGAGCTGGGGGCGTTCAGCGCCTTCTTCCGCTCCGACCACTATCTGAAGATGGGCGGCGTCAGCGGCCTGCCCGGCCCGACCGACGCCTGGATCACCCTGGCCGGCCTGGCTCGCGAGACCAGCACGATCCGCCTCGGCACCCTGATGACCGCGGCCACCTTCCGACTGCCCGGTGTGCTCGCCATCCAGGTCGCCCAGGTCGACGCGATGAGCGGCGGCCGGGTCGAGTTCGGCCTGGGCGCGGGCTGGTACGAGGAGGAGCACTCCGCCTACGGCATCCCGTTCCCGAAGGAGAAGTTCGGGCGGCTGGAGGAGCAGCTGGAGATCATCACCGGGCTGTGGAGCACCGCGCTGGGCGAGACCTTCGACTTCACCGGGGAGCACTACCGGCTGAGCGGGTCGCCCGCGCTGCCCAAGCCGGCCCAGGCGAAGATCCCGGTCCTGGTCGGCGGCACGGGGCCGACCCGCACCCCGGCGCTGGCCGCCCGGTTCGCCGACGAGTTCAACCTGCCGTTCGTCTCCGTCGAGGACACCGCCGCCCAGTTCGGCCGGGTCCGCGCGGCCGTCGAGCGGGCCGGCCGCAAGGCGGAGGAGCTGGTGTACTCCAACGCCCTGGTCGCCTGCGTCGGCCGGGACGACGCCGAGGTGGCCCGCCGGGCCGCCGTGATCGGCCGCGACGTCGACGAGCTGAAGGCCAACGGCCTGGCCGGGACCCCGGACGAGGTGGTGGAGAAGATCGGCCGCTACGCCGCCGTCGGCACCGAGCGGGTCTACCTGCAGATCCTGGACCTGGACGACCTGGACCACCTGGAGCTGATCGCCTCCCGGATCGCCCCGCAGCTCGGCTGAGCCGGCCCCGCGACGCCCCTGCCCCCGCCCGCCGCCTCACCCTCCCGTCCCTGTGACGCTCCCGGTGCGCTTCTGTGACGATCCTGGGGCGGTGGAGGACTCGGCCCGGACCCTGTCTGACCATTAGTCTTTACTCTCTCTTGAAGGGGGAAGGCTCTTCGGGAGGCGAGGTCCGGGAGAGCCCGGGCCGGGCGGGGGAGGCAGGGGGAGTACCGATGTCGGACGTGCAGGTCTTCGGGGCGGCTCGAGGCGGGGTGGTTCGGGACGGGGCTGCTCGGGACGGGGCTGCTCGGGACGGGACCGCTCGGGACGGGACCGCTCGGGACCGGGCGGCCCGCAGTGCGCCGCGGCCCGGCTGTCGGGACGTCGCCGCGGAGCCGGCCGCCGGGGCGCTGCGCCCGCGCGGCCTCCAGGACCTCCGGCAGGGCCGGTCCGACCGGGACCGGCCGGCGCCGCCGCGCCGCCCGTCCGCGCTGCACTACCCGGAGGGCGACCTGCTGGTGGTCTCCGGACTGCCGGGCAGCGGCAAGAGCACGCTGATGCGCCGCTGCGTGCGCGCGCCGATCGTCGACTCGCAGCTGGTCCGCGAGGAGTACGCGGCCCGGCTGCCGTCCTGGCTGCCGTACGCGGTCTACCGCCCGGTGGTGCGCTTCGCGCACTACCGGCGGCTGCGGCGCGCGGTGCTGGCCGGTGGCCCGCTCACCGTGCACGACTGCGGCGCGGTGCCGTACGTGCGGCGGTGGCTGGCGCGGGCGGCCGAGCGGCAGGGGCGCCGGGTGCACCTGATCCTGCTGGACGCCAGCGCCGAGGAGGCCCGCGACGGCCAGCGGGCCCGCGGCCAGGCCGTGTCGGCGTACGCGTTCGCCCGGCACCGGGACGCCGCGTGGCGGCTGCGCCGGCGGCTGGCGGGGACGGGGCGCCCGCCGACGGGGTGTGCGTCGGCCGTGGTACTCGACCGGGCCGGTGCGCGTGCCCTGCGGGAGATCGTCTTCGTGGCGTCGTAGTCTCGGCGAGGCGGTCCGGGGCGCCCGGTTTCATCCTGTTCGTCCTATTCCGCCGGTCGCGCGCCGCGCCGCGGGGCAGACGGGGTGTCACGTTTCGGACAGGCCGGGGCCGGTACTGTGCGCATGCGCGCGACGGGAAATGCTCCATGTGCGGCGAGGTTCAATCGCTCAAACTTCCGGATTATGTCTGATTTGTCGTCAGAAGTTCCAGGCCGGAACAAGTCTGACGCGTACACGCGACCCTGCGTAGCCTGTGGCTCGGCGGCCCCCCTCAACCGCCGTCCCCCACCATCCCCCTCAGGAGCGCAGATGCGTCGTTCCGCCCGTGTTCCCTCGCGTGCCACCGGCAGATTCCTCGGTGCGGCCGCCGTCGTCGCCGCCCTCGGTCTCACCCAGTTCGCGGCCCCCACCGCGTTCACCACCGCGAGTGCGGCCGCCGCCAAGGCCCCGACCTCCACCGAGTGCACCGGCGACGCGGCCCAGGACGCGGCCGCCCGCAAGCCCGCCGGCCACCCCGCCGGCCAGGAGCCCAACGCCGTCACCGACGCCCAGGCCAAGGCCATGGACGCCGACCTCCAGAGCCGGCTCGCCCAGCTGGCGCACTCCGCCCAGGGCAACGCCCTGCTCGCTCCCGGCGAGCTGGCCGCCACCACGACCGTCCCGGTCTACGTGCACGTCGTCCACTCCGGCAGCACCGGCAAGCTGTCGGCGGCGACCATCACCAAGCAGATCGACGTCCTCAACGCGGCGTACAGCGGCCAGGGCAGCGGCAACACCGCGAGCCAGTTCCGGTTCCAGCTGGTCGCCACCGACTACACCGACAACGCCACCTGGTACAACGGCGTCAGCCCGGGCTCCAGCGCCGAGAAGGCGATGAAGACCAAGCTGCGCAAGGGCGCGGCCAACGCCCTCAACCTCTACACCGCCAAGCTGGGCCAGTCGCTGCTCGGCTGGGCGACGTTCCCCAGCTCGTACCGCTCCAACCCGACGGACGACGGCGTGGTCATCCTCGACTCCTCGTTCCCCGGCGGCTCGGCCGCCAACTACAACGAGGGCGACACCGCCACCCACGAGGTCGGCCACTGGCTCGGGCTCTACCACACCTTCCAGGGCGGCTGCGGCGGCCAGGGCGACTACGTCGCCGACACCCCGGCCGAGCAGAGCGCGGCCTTCCAGTGCCCGGCCGGCCGGGACACCTGCACGGCCACCGGCGTCGACCCGATCCACAACTTCATGGACTACACCTACGACTCCTGCATGACGCAGTTCACCCCGGGCCAGGTCGCCCGGATGGCGAACGCCTGGGCCTCGTACCGGGCCTGACGGTCAGGCAGGTTCCGCGCACCCGAGGGTCCCCCGAGGATCCGCAGGCCGCACCCCGAAGACCCTGGCGGGTGCGTGGCGACGACGCCGCGCACCCGCCAGAACCATGTCCGGCGCGGTGCCGGAGGAGCGGCCCGCGCCGGTCGTGGTCGGCGGCCGCGGCCGCGGCCTCGGCGGAGACCGCGGAGCCCTGCTCGGCCCTGCTCGGTCCTGCTCGGCCGGGCCGGCGGGTCGGCCGGCCGGCACCTCACCGAGCGCGTCCCGCCCTGCCGGGGTGGTCGTGGTCCGCCGCGCGGAGGGAGGATGGGTCCATGCCCGAAGGTGACTCCGTCTACCGCGCGGCGGCCCGTCTGCACGAGACCCTCGCCGGGCAGGTGCTGACCACCGCCGAACTGCGCGTGCCCGCCCACGCCACCGCCGCCCTCGCCGGGCGCCGGGTGCTGGAGGTCGTCCCGCGCGGCAAGCACCTGCTCACCCGCCTCGAAGGCGGGCTCACCCTCCACACCCATCTGCGGATGGACGGCCGCTGGGCGGTCTTCGGTCCCGGCGAGCGCTGGACCGGCGGGCCGCACTCGCAGATCAGGGCCGTCCTCGGCACCGAGCGCGGCACCGCCGTCGGCTACCGGCTGCCCGTGGTCGAACTGCTGCGCACCGCCGACGAGCCGCGCGCCGTCGGCCACCTCGGGCCCGATCTGCTCGGGCCCGACTGGGACCCGGCCGAGGCCGTCCACCGGCTCCTCGCCCACCCGGCCCGGCCGCTCGCCGAGGCGCTGCTCGACCAGCGCAACCTGGCCGGCGTCGGCAACGTCTACGCCAACGAGCTCTGCTACCTGGCCGGGGTCACCCCGTGGACCCCGGTCGGCGAACTGGCGAGCCCCGACCGGCTGGTGGCCCGGGCCCACCAGCTCCTGGACGCCAACCGGCTGCGCTCGGGCCACATCACCACCGGTGACACCCGGCGCGGCCACCAGCACTGGGTCTACGGCCGGGCCGGGCGGCCGTGCCCGCGCTGCGGCACCCTGGTGTTGACGGCGCACCACGGCACGCCGCCGCAGGACCGGCCGGCGTACTGGTGCCCGTACTGCCAGCGCGGCCCGGCCCCGGCGGGACGGTACGCGCCGATCGGGTCGCGCGCCCGGGGCGGGCGCTGAGGCCCGTTCGGGCAAGGTCCCGCGGCCCGCCCGGGTCCGTTCGGGCAGTCGGGCTCCCGGGCCCCGTCGCGGTCAGGCGCGTTCGACCAAGGCCGGGTGGCGGGGGTCGTCGAACCGCACGGTCAGATCGGCCGCCTCGACCGGCACCGTCTCCGCCTCGTAGCGGGCGAAGGCGGGTAGGGTCCACCGCTCCTCCGGCGCGGTCCGGCGGGCCAGCGCGGCCGGGGAGAGCGCCAGGTGGACGGTCAGCTCCAGCGGCAGCCACCGGCCGAGCAGCAGCGCGCCGTCCAGCAGCAGCACCCCGCCCGGCGCCAGCTCCGTGTACGGCGCCCGGGTGGCGCGGTCGGTCACCGGGTCCCGGAGCGAGGGCAGCACCCGACCGCTGCCGCCGGGCTCCAGCGGGTCCAGGACCTCGCGCAGCAGCGCGCCGTCGTCGAGCCAGAGGTCGTGGAAGGCGTCCGCGTCCTGCTTGCCGTACTCCAGCCGGACCGAGGCCGGGCGCAGGAAACCCGCCGCCGCGACCCGCAGCGTCGGCAGGCCGCGCAGCCGCAGCGGCTCGACCAGGGCGTCCGCGAGGTCCCCGGGCCGGGCTGCGGCGGCGCCGTCCACGGCCACCCGCACCCGGCGCGCGCCGGCTCCGGGCAGCGCGGCGATCCGGTCGGCGAGCAGCTCGACGAGGCGGTCGGGCGAGATCGGGTGAATCGGCACGGCATCATCCTGCGGTCGAGGAGGTGGAGGGCCGGGGCGGACGGCGCTCGTCGTCGAACGGGACGGCCGTTCACGGCACGGGCAGCGGACCCAGGCAGTAGAGGGTGGTGTCGTGGCCCGCGTAGAGCCGGGAGCCGTCGCTGAAGACCGACCAGACGTCGACCCCGGGTCCGCTGTCGGCGAAGATCGTGGAGTTCCGGCCGGTCTCCGCCTCGACGCCGACGACGCCCGCCTCGGCCGGGCCCGGCACGATCAGGCCGCCGCTGGTCAGCAGTGGGCGGCAGCGCCGGTCGAGGCGGAACGGCAGCTGCCGCTGCCAGACCTGTTCGCCCCCGCCCGCCTCGTGGGCGGTGATCAGGCCGTTGTCGCGCAGCACGTACACCCGGAACTCGTCGCTGAGCGCCGACAGGACCCGCCACTCCTCGCCCCGGCCGGGCTGCACCGACCAGCCGGGCGTGCCGTCCGTCAGCCGCAGGGTCCGCACCCCGGGCCCGTCGGGGACGAAGAGGTGCCGCTGGTCCAGGGCGGACCAGGCGGGGCCGGCACCCGCGGCGGACCAGAGCCGCTGCCCGGTGGTGCCGTCCAGCAGCGTGAGGCCGGCGGTCGGGTCGGCGTCCCAGGCGAGCAGCCGGCCGGCGCCTGTGTCCAGCACGGTGACCGAGGACTCGCCGCGCTCCGCGACCGGGCGGGACCAGCGCGGGCCGTCGCCGTTGGCGTCCAGGGCGAACAGGGTGCCGCGGACGTCGGCCCGGTTGCTGACCGTGCCGTACACCAGGGAGCCGTCGCAGCCGAGGACGGTGATCCGCTCGCCCAGCTCCGGCGGGAACGGCCGGCTCCAGCCGGCCGCCGGGCCGGTCAGCGCCCGGGCGTCCAGATGGCCGGGGGAGGCGGAGTAGAGCCGGCCCGCTCCGACGATCAGCGGCGCGTCCTCCGGCCGGCCCGGCGGGGTCGGCTCCTTGACGGTGCTGGTGACGGCGCCCGTCGCCGGGTCGAGCAGCCGCAGGCCGGCGGCCGTCACGTAGGCGGGCGCGAACAGCCGGCCGGTCAGGCGCGCCGGCCGCATCGGCTCCTCGCCCCGGTACACCCAGGCCGGCTCCGCCCCGGACAGCCGGGTCGGCAGCGGCCGCGGCTTCGGCGGCTCGGGCTTCGAGCCGTCCGCCGCCCGCGACACCCCCCAGACGGCGGCGCCCGCCGCCAGGAGGCCGGCGCCCGTCAGCAGCCGTCGCCGGGTCAGCCGCGGACCGCCGCCGTCGCCGTCCGCACCGCCGCTCACCACGTCGGCGGGGGCGGTCGCGGTGGTCTCGTCGTCGCCGTCCCACTGCCAGGACGCCTCGCCCGCCGGACGATCGGACGGTGTGGTCCCCATGCTGCTTCACTCGTCTCCCCCGGGGCAGCCGTCGTGCTGCGCTGTTCACGGAGAATACCCAAGTCACGGGCCCGTGCCGCCCTCCGGGCGCCCACCCCCGGCCCCTCCGGGCAAGCGCCGGCGGCGCACCCGTCCCGCCAGGGTGCCGGGCCCCGGCACGGGTGGGTCGGCCGGGGCGACCGGGGGCGACCGGGGCGAGCGGGGCCGTCGCATCAGCTGGGTCGGTCGGGTCGGTCGGGGACGCCGTGGTCGGCGAGGTCGGCCAGCACGTCCGCGTGGCAGGGGAGCGGGGCGCACCAGCAGCCGAGCCGCCGGCCCCGCAGCTCCGGGACGAGCGCGAGCAGCTCCGGGCGGGCCAGCAGGTAGGAGCGGTACTCCACCAGCATCCGCTCCCGCGGGAGGTCGGGGCCCGGCCGGAACGGGCAGTGCAGCGGCGACTCGGCGAGGTGCCAGCCGCCCCGGTGCACCGCCCGGCCGACGTAGACCACGTCGGCGAGGGCCGGGTCGTCGCGGTGGCCCTTCAGGTTGACCACGGTCGTCGGGCCGGGGCCCGGGGTGCGGGGCGTCATGGGCACGATGGTGGCGCGGCCGGGGCCGGTGGGCATCCCGGGACGGGTGGGGTTCGCCTTGACAGCCCCTGGGGCCCGGCGTAGCAAGAGAGGATGCGCCAGGGTGCTCCGGCGGACCCGTCCGGTCCGCCGCCCAGCAGCGGGGACGCCCGGGCGGTGCGACCCGACCCGCACCGTCCAGGGAAGGACGCTGCCCGGAACCGGACCGCGCCGGAGCCGTCGGCGGAGACGGACCCGGCGCGCGAACGGGACACCCTGCTGACCTCCGCCGTGCGCACCGTGCTCGGCGGCACCGCCGCGCACGGCGCCACCGTCTACCTGCGCTCCCGCGACCGCCGCTCGCTGGTGCTGTGCGCGGTCGCCGGTGTGCCGCTCTCCGTCCTCGGCCCGTTCCGCCGGGTCGCCGCCGCCGGGCCGCTGCCGATCGCGGTCAGCTACCGCACCGGCCGGACGGTGCTCCTCGCCGACACCGAGGACACCATGCGCCGCTTCCCGCAGCTCGCCGTCGGCCTGCCGTACGACTTCGCCTCCGCCAGCGTCCCCCTCCGGGTGGGCGAGGAGACGTACGGGGTGCTCGGCGTGCTCTGGGCGGCCTCCGACGACGGCGTGCCCGAGGGCGCGCGCCGCCATGTGCGCGCGGTGGCCGCCAGGCTGGCCGCCGGACTCGCCGGGCTGGAGGAGTCCGGCCACCCGGTGGAGCCCAACGGCGAGACCACGGTCGTCGAACTCACCCCGCCGTCCGCGCCGACCACCCGGGTCGGACTGTTCGACTGGGACGTGGCGGCCGGCGAAGTGACCGCCGACGACCAGTTCTGCGAGATCTTCGGCCTCGCCCCCGGCGACTTCGACGGCCGGGCCGAGACCCTGGCCGCCCGGATCGCCCCCGGCGACCTGCCGGAGTTCCGCGCCGCCGTGCGCGGCGCCCTCGACCGGGGGCGGGAGCTCGCCGCCCGGCTGCGGGTGCTGGACCGCGACGGCCACCCTTACCCCGTCGAACTCTGGGCCCGGGTGCCGCGCGACGGGCCCCGCACCCGCGGGCGCCTGGTCGGCGCCGTGCTCGACACCCGGACCGGCACCGCCGCGGCCGCCGCCGTGGAGCGCCTGCGCGAGGGCGTCTTCTCGCTCGACCCGGACGGCCGGATCACCTACGCCAACCACAGCGTCGAGCTGCTGCTCCAGGCCCGCCGCGAGGACCTCGTCGGCCACCACCCGTGGCAGGTGCTGTCCTGGCTCTCCGACCCGGTGTACGAGAACCGCTACCGGGCCGCCCTGCTCTCCCAGCAGCCCACCGCCTTCCTCGCCCGCCGGCCGCCGGACCACTGGCTGGCGTTCTCGCTCTACCCCGACGCGCACGGCGTCACCGGCCGGGTGGTGGCCGCCGAACCGCCGCCGGACGCCACCGCCCCCTCCGCCGAACCGGCCCCGCCCGGCACCTGGACCGGCCTCGGCGTGATGTACCACCTGCTCCAGCTGGCCAGCGCGCTGAGCGAGGCGGTCACCGTCCGCGAGGTCTGCCGGGCGGTCGCCGACGAGATCCTCCCGGCGCTCGGCGGGCAGGAACTCGCGATCTACGCGATCCGCGAGAAGCACCTGCACCTGGTCTCGCAGAGCGGCTACCCCGACGGCTTCCTCGACACCTTCGAGGGCACCCCGGTCGGCGCACGGGTGCCCGGCGCCGAGGCGCTCAGCACCGGCACCCCGATCTTCTTCGAGAACGTCGAGCAGCTCGCCGCCGCCTACCCCGACCTGGCCCTCGACAACATGGGCGCCTGGGCGTTCCTGCCGCTGATCGCCTCCGGTCACCCGGTCGGCAGCTGCATCCTCGGCTTCGACCGGCCCCGGCCGTTCACCCTGGAGGAGCGCGGCCTGCTCACCGCCCTGGCCGGCTTCATCGCCCAGGCCCTGGAGCGTGCCCGGCTGTACGACGCCGAGTTCACCCTGGCCCGCGGCCTCCAGCAGGCACTGCTCCCGCACCGGCTGCCGCGCCTGGACGGGGTCCGGATCGCGGCCCGCTACCTGCCCGGCACCCAGGGCATGGAGATCGGCGGTGACTGGTACGACGCCATCGTCACCGGCCGGGACCTCTGCCTGGTCATCGGCGACGTCGAGGGGCACAGCGTCGGCGCGGCCGCCACCATGGGCCAGCTGCGCAGCGCCGTCCGCGCCTTCACCACCGGCGGCAACCCGCCGGACGAGGTGCTCGCCCGCACCAACCAGCTGCTGTTCGACCTCGACCCCGGGCTGCTCGCCAGCTGCTGCCTGATCCGGCTCACCCCCGCGGACGGCACCGCCCTGGTCGCCCGGGCCGGCCACCTGCCGCCGGTGCTCCGGCACCCGGACGGGCGGGCGGAGGCGCTGGCGATCGCCGGCGGGCCGCTGCTCGGCGTGGTCCAGCACGCCGTGTACCCGGTCAGCGACCTGCTGCTGGAGCCGGGCTCGGTGCTCGCGCTCTACACCGACGGGCTGGTCGAGGACCCGGCGGTGGAGATCGACGAGGGCGTGGACCGGCTGCGCTCGGCCCTGGCGGGCCCGGAGGTCGGGCGGCTGGTCGCCGTGGCCGGGCTGGACGGCCTGGCCGACCGGGTCCTGCGCGAGGTCGGCTCGACGCACCGGGTGGACGACATCGCGCTGCTGCTCACCGCCTACCGCTGAGGCTGCGGCCCCGGCCCCTCTGTCCCCCGGCTCGGGGAACGACTTTCGTCGGGCCCGGCGACGACGAAGGGTGACGGTGGCGGGTCGCGCCCGTTCGTTAGCCTCGACGGGTGGACGTCATAGCAAGAGGCTGGTCGAAGGCGGTACGGACGGCGCTGCCCGGGCCCTGGCGGCTCGGGCTGGTGGTCCGCGAGGGGGTGGGCGCGCTCCTGATCGGCGGGCTCGCCGGGCTGATCGAGGTGGCCAGTCACAGCGGACTGACCCTGGCGATGAGCGTGGCCTCCGCCGCTCTCTTCCTGCTGCGCCGCGGCCTGCCGGCGACCGTCCTGGTGCTCACCGCCGTGGTCGGCGGCCTGGGCGGCGGACCGCTGCCGCTGCTGGTCTGCGTCGGCTGGTCGGCCGGCGCGCGGGTGCGCCGGGTCTGGGTGCTGGCCGGCTCGTTCACCGTCGGCTGGGTGCTGATGACCCTGATCGGCGTGGTGAAGGACGCCGGGCAGGTCCCGGTGAAGCTGATCGTCGGGTTCTCGCTGGGCGGCTACCTGCTGCTCGCCGTGCTGCCCGCGCTCTGGGGCCGCTACCGGGCGCAGCGCCGCGCGCTGACCGACGCGCTGCGCGAGCGCAACGAACAGCTGGTGCGCGAGCGCGCCATGGTCGCGCACCAGGCGCGGCTGCGCGAGCGGCACCGGATCGCCCAGGACATGCACGACAGCCTGGGCCACCAGCTGGCCCTGATCTCGGTGCACTCCGGTGCGCTGGAGGTGGACCGGACGCTCACCGACCGGCAGCGCGAGGCGGTCGGGGTGCTGCGCCAGGCGGCGGTCGCGGCGATGCGGGAACTGCGCGAGGTGGTGGGGGTGCTGCACGACGAGTCGACGGCGCCGCCGCCCGGCGCAGGGGCCGGCGGGGCGCCGGTCGGCGGTCCCGGTACCGGCGGTGTCGGGACCGGGGGCGTGGACGGGATCGAGGGGCTGGTCGACTCCTCCCGGGCGGCCGGCACCGTGGTCGCCCTGCTCCGGGACGGCGAGCGCCGTCCGCTGAGCGCGTCCGCCGGGCACGCGGCGTACCGGGTCGTGCAGGAGGCGCTGACCAATGCGCACAAGCACGCTCCCGGCGCGCCGATCACCGTGGCGCTGCGGTACGAGCCGGACGCGCTGGTGGTGGAGGTGGTGAACCTGGCTGCGCCCGAGCCGGTGGGGGTGCGCCCCGGCGGCGCGGCGGCGGTGGTCAGCGGCGGCCAGGGGCTGACCGGTCTGCGGGAGCGGGCCCGGTTGGTCGGCGGCATGGTGCACACCGGTCCGACCCCGGAGGCCGGGTTCCGGCTGGCCGCCGTGCTGCCGTACCGGGGCGCGGAGGGCGCCGGGGCGGACGGTGCGGGGAGTGCGGGTGGTCCGGGGGGCGCGGGCGGTGTCGGGGGTGCGCCGGAGTGGGCGCTGGAGGGTGTGCCGGCGATGGCGGCCGCACCGCCGAAGCGGCGCAGCCCGGCGATCGGCTGCGCGGTCGGCGGGGTGGCGGTGCTGCTGGCCGTGCTGGGTCTGCTGGTCTGGGGCGTCGTCGGCTTCGTCCGCTCCGCCGAGGACTCCACGGTGAAGCGGTCGGTGTACGAGAGCCTGGAGCCCGGCACCCCGGAGGCCGAGGTGCGGCGGCAGCTGCCGCCGGGCAGCGACTTCTTCCTGCAGAACCTGAAGGGCACCGGCCCCACCCCGCCGGAGGGTTCGGTCTGCGTCCACTTCCTCTCCGACGACCCGGGTACCGGCTGGGGCGAGGACGCGGCCGTCCGGTTCTGCTTCAAGGACGGGGTGCTGGTGGACAAGCAGCACTACCGGGTGAAGCAGTGATCGACGGGGATGCCAGGATGGTCCGCCGGGGCACCGGCCGGTCCGCGGCCGCGCCGTCAGGACCAGTACAAGGGGATGACCAGCAGTGATCCGAGTCCTCGTCGCCGACGACGAGCCGCTCATCCGGGCCGGGATCAGGATGATCCTCTCCTCGGCCGACGACATCGACGTGGTGGCCGAGGCCGCCGACGGTCGGGAGGCGCTGGAACTGGCCCGCGCGCACCGGGTCGACGTCGTCCTGCTGGACATCCAGATGCCGGGCATGGACGGGCTGACGGCGCTCGCCGAGCTGCCGAGGGTCGCCCCCGGCGCGCGGGCGCTGATCCTCACCACCTTCGGGGAGCGCGAGAACGTGCTGCGCGCCGTGAGCGACGGCGGTGCGGGCTTCCTGTTGAAGGACACCGCGCCGGCCGAACTGATCCAGGCCGTCCGGGCGGCCGCGACCGGGAACGCCTTCCTGTCGCCGGCGGCCACCCGGCACATCGTGGACTCGCTGGCGGCCGGACGCTCGGGACCGGCCGCGGCGCGCGGGGCGCAGGCCCGGCAGCGGCTGGAGGTGCTGACCGAGCGCGAGCTGGCGGTCCTGGCGCTGCTGGGCGAGGGGCTGTCGAACGCGGACGCCGGCGCCCGGATCCACATGAGCGAGGCGACGGTGAAGACCTACGTCAGCCGGATCCTGGCCAAGCTGGGCTGCGAGAACCGGGTCCAGGCGGCCCTGCTGGCCCGGGACGCGGGCCTGGAGGACGTCGGCTGACGGGTCGCCGCGAGGGGTGCCGAGGCGGGCTGAGGGCGTGTCGGCGGTGCGGCGAGGGCGTGCCGGCGGTGCGGCGAGGGCGTGCCGGCGGTGCGGCGAGGGCGTGTTGACGGTCCGTTCGGTACGTGCAAGGACGGATCGTGTGCCGTGCGCTGAGCGATTTTCTGCTCACGCTCGGTAGTCGAAGTGGTGAACGCCACCTCGACGTCCGGTGGAACCGGGAACTCCGCTCCTCGTGATGACGATCCGTCAGTCATCGGTGACGGTAAGTCGACAAAGCGCTCGGAGGTTCAGCCGACCTGATGTGAGCGAGCGCACGGAAATCGACCGTTTGGGCCCGGAAATCCGGTCAAAGCCGGTCGTTTCCGGGGCGGTTTCATGATCGATACCGCCGGTAACAGTCAACTGACCTGGGACGACCAAGAATTGCTTGATGCGGCCCGGTAGCGCCCGTAGCTTCTTTGGCGGTGCAACGAGCACCACCCGGGTTCACCCCCGACTCGCGGCCCGCCGACTGACCACCGGCGCGAGGGCCGTGCACCGCCGACGCGACCGGCTCCATCCGGTCGCCGGCGAGCGGAGGGTGGCCGGGGCGGCACGGCACGTCGGACACGTGCGCGGCCGCCCATCGAGTGAGGAGCGACGACCGGCCCCGGCAGGGGCCTGGTTCCGCATGCCTGCCCGGGGCTTGTCGAGAGGAATTCCATGGATCCCCGTCACGAGACCGCCGCTGCCACCACCTCCGCCGCCACCAAGCGCAACCGCGTTCGGATGGCCGTGGTGGCGGGCGCCGCTGTCGCGGCCCTGCCGGTGGCCGGCCTCGTCACGGCCACTTCGGCCTCTGCCGCCCCCACCTCCGCCTGGGACGCCGTCGCCCGGTGCGAGAGCGGCGGCAACTGGAGCATCAGCACCGGAAACGGCTTCTACGGCGGACTGCAGTTCACCCCCTCCACCTGGAAGGCGTACGGCGGCGCCGCCTACGCCCCGCAGGCCCACCAGGCGAGCCGGGCGGAGCAGATCGCCGTCGCCGAGAAGGTCCTCGCCTCGCAGGGCCCGGGCGCCTGGCCCGTCTGCTCGACCAAGGCGGGCCTCAGCAGGGGCGGCGCGCCGGCGGTCGTGGCCGACGCGCCCGAGCCGGCGCCCAAGGCGCCCCAGCCGGCCAAGCAGCAGCCGGCCAAGCCGTCCGCGGAGCAGGCTCCGGCCCAGAAGGCCCCGGCCCGCAAGGCGCCCGCGCCCCGGCCGCAGACCGCGCCGCAGGGCGCCGCGAAGCCCGCGGCCAAGCCCGCCGCGCCCACCGCGAAGCCCGCCAAGTCCGCCGCGCCCGAGCAGGGCTTCGCCGACGGCAGCTACGTCGTCAAGAGCGGCGACACGCTGAGCGGCATCGCCGCCAAGTTCGGCCTCGACACGGCCGGGCTGCACGCCAGGAACATCAAGGCGATCGGCGCCGACCCGAACCTCATCTTCCCTGGTCAGACCCTGTCCTTCTGACCTCCCCCCGCCGGGTCCCGCACCTCGGTGGACCGAACGGCCGCCCTGTCCCCGGGGCGGCCGTTCGGCGTGTCGCGACTTCGGGCGGGCGGAGACGGGGGCGCGCGCCGGGCGGCGTGGCGCGCCGGGCGGGCGGGTGTTCGCCCGGCGATAGTTGAACGTTGAACGCGATGTCCGAATACCGCCGGACTGTCGGGTCGCCGCGGCCGAGGATCGAGTCATGTCCGCGAACGACACAAGGAGTTCTGACGATATGACGATGACCGAGCTCGCGAAGCTCGACGGCAAGGTGGCCCTGGTGACCGGCGGCAGCCGGGGGATCGGGGAGGCCGTGGCCCTGCGGCTCGCCGAGGACGGCGCCGACGTGGTGGTGACCTACCTGGGCAGCGCCGAGCGGGCCGAGGCGGTCGCGGCCGAGATCACCGCGATGGGCCGGCGCGGCTGGGCCGTCCGGGCCGACAGCGCCGACCCGCAGGAGGTCCGCGCGGTGGTCGCGGCGGTGGCCGAGCGCTTCGGGCGGCTCGACATCCTGGTCAACAACGCCGGGGCGGGTTTCATCGGGCCGATCCAGGAGACCGGCCTGGAGGACATCGACCGGGTGCTGGAGATCAACGTCCGGGGGCCGTACCTGTTCGCCCAGGCCGCCGCGGCCCACCTGGCCGAGGGCGGGCGGATCGTCACCATCGGCAGCTGCATGGCCAAGCGGGCCGCCTTCGCCGGCGGCAGCCTCTACGCGACCAGCAAGGCCGCGACGATCGGACTCAGCAAGGCGCTGGCCCGCGAACTGGGCCCGCGCGGGATCACCGTCAACGTGATCCACCCCGGTCCGATCGACACCGACATGAACCCGGCGGACGGCCCGGGCGCCGACTTCCAGTCCGGCTTCACCGCGCTCGGCGGCTTCGGGCGGCCCGCGGACGTCGCCGCGACCGTCGCGCACCTGGCGGGCGAGGAGGGCCGGTACATCACCGGTGCCGAGATCGCGGTGGACGGCGGCTTCGCCGTCTGACCGGCGCGACACGCCCGGCCGCCGGCCCGGCTGGCCGGCCCGGGGTGTTGCTCCGGGCCGGTTGTCGGTGCCCCCGTCTACGATCGGCCGGACCGACCACGGGTGCGGGCGCGCGACCGGACGGCGCGCGCCCGCGCACGGGTCCCGAGTGAGGGGCCGAGAGGCCCCGACGACGGAGAGGTGCGTCATGACCGGAGCGGAAGACCCGATCGAGCTGCTCGCCCGCGCGCTCGCGCAGACCGCCGGAGTGATCGACGGCGTCGGCGCCGAACTGGCCGGCCACTCGACCCCCTGCCGTTCCTGGGACGTCGGGCAGCTGATCAGCCATCTGTTGCAGGACCTGCGGCACTTCACCGTCCGGGCGGAGGGCGGCACGCCCGACTGGTCGGAGCCCTTCGAGCGGGTCGAGGACGACTGGCTGCACCGCTTCGAGGCCGGCGCGGAGCGGCTGATGGCAGCCTGGCGGCAGGCGGGCGACCTCGACGGCGTGATCGAGGTCCCCGGTGTCGGCGAACTGCCCGCCCGCTTCCCGGTGGACCAGCAGATCGCCGAACTCGCCACGCACGCCTGGGACCTCGCCCGGGCCACCGGCCAGTCCACGACCGGGCTCGACCAGGAGGTCGGCCGGGCGGCGCTGAGCTGGGGGCGCGGCGCGCTGCGGCCGGAGTACCGGGGGAGCGAGGAGGACCAGCACGCCTTCGGCCCCGAGGTCGCGGTCGCCGAGGACGCGCCGGTGTACGACCGGCTCGCCGGGTTCTTCGGCCGCGACCCCGGGGCCGTCGGGTAGGCGGATGCGGGCAGGGGGCCGGTGGGCCGGGCCCGGTCGACCGCGGTCGGCCGAGGTCAGCCGCGGTCAGCCGCGGCTCCAGACGAAGGAGACCTCCGGGTAGCGCGGCGAGGGCGCGTTCAGCAGCGGCGACGGGCGCCCGCGCAGGAACCGGTCGAAGTGCGCGCGCACATAGGTGCGGGCGAGTGCGGTCGCCCGCTCCGGCGCGATGCCGCCGAACAGCTGGGCGTGGACCTCCGGCGGGACGTGGTCGGCCTGGTGACCCGGACCGGCGGCGTGCGGCAGGTCGCTGAAGCTCAGATGGCCCGAGTCGTGCTGGCGCAGGTGGCGGCCCCACCCGCGCTGGTGCTCGCGCCAGCGCCGCCAGGTCTCGTGGTCGTCCAGCGCGGTGAACAGCAGGAACGGCCGATCCAGGCCCTCGTCCGGCACCGGCGAACCGAACAGGCCGCCGTCCATGTCGAGGCCGGCCGCGAACCGCCGGTCGTGCCGGACCGCCTCGGCCGCGGCGGCGCCGCCCATCGAGTGGCCGAAGGCGCCGATCCGGGCCGGGTCGGCGCGCGGCAGTCCGAATCGTCGGCTCGTCCGCCCCGTGGTCAACTCCGTGGCCACGAAACGGAGATCGGCCACCCGGGTGCCGACCTCCTCGCGTTCGGCGGCCTCCCAGTCGGCCGGGTCGTCCGCCAGGACGCTGCTCACCAGCCGGCCGTCCGGGAACTCGACCACGGCCGCGTCGTAGGTGTGGTCGAGCGCCGCCACCAGGTAGCCGTGCGCCGCCAACTCCTCCGCCAGCGCCGTGCAGTTGCTCCGCCCGCCCTTGCGGCCGTGACCGAACAGCAGCAGGGGCAGCGCACCCGGGGCGGGCGGTGCGGCGAGCCGCGCGCTCGGGCGCAGTCGGCCGATGGTGCCCGGGTCCAGGAAGGCGCTCCGGTCCAGCGCCGCCGCGACCCGCGCCGTGGTGTACGGCGCGCGCGGCCGCCCGGCGGGGCCCGTCGCGGGGTACCAGAGCTGCACCATCAGCTCCCGCGGCCCCGGCACCGGGGCGAACGGATCCACCCGCGCCCCGTCGACCAGGTGCAGCGACACCGTGCCCACCGTCCGCCGCACGGTCGGCGCCGGCAGCTCGATCGGCTCCGGCCCGGGAGCCGGCGCGGGCGCGGCGTGCGCCGCGGCGCCCGGCAGGGCCAGCGCCGCACCCCCCGCCCCGGCGAGGGTCAGCAGCGAACGGCGCGGGATCATCGTCATCCACCCCTCGGAGCAACGGACTTGGTGCTTCGCCACCCTAAGGGCTGTCTCCTTGACGGGGCCAGGGCGGGGCCTGGGTCCGGCTCGACTCCGCGGCGTAGGCTCGGGGGGTCGTGCTGGACCGGAGGGGGGAGGGCCTCGGTGCTCGGTTGGTGGTTCGTCGTGACGGCGCCGGTGGGCGAGGAGGGGGAGGACGTCGTCCTCGCCAAGTGGGAGACGGGGCTGCACGGGCGGGACTGGATCGACGGGCTGGTCGCGGCCGGCCGGGCGCGGCAGGTGCGGTTCGACGGCTACCCCTGTCGCTACACCGCCCGCGCCGATGAGGTGCTGCCGCTGCTCGTCGACGGTTCGGTGCCCGGGGCCGGGCAGCGGCACGAGGAGGTGCACCCGGAGCGGATCGCCGCCTGCCCGGGGGACGCGCCGCTGACCGTCGACGCCTGGGACCAGTCCTGAGTCAGCTGCCGGGCGCGGTCCGGGCGGCGGCGCGCTTGATCGCCTCGCGGATCCGGGGGTAGCTGCCGCAGCGGCAGATGTTCTGGATCTGGTCGATGTCGGCGTCGGTGGGCGCGGGGTTGCGGCGCAGCAGGGCGACCGCCGTCATGATCTGGCCGGGCTGGCAGAAGCCGCACTGGGCGACGTCGCACTCCAGCCACTCCTCCTGGACGGGGTGCAGGGTGTCGCCGTCGGCGAGGCCCTCGATGGTGGTGACCCGGCGGTCGGCGCAGTCCTTGACGGGCACGGTGCAGGGCTGGATCTCCGCGCCGTCCAGATGGCTGGTGCAGGCGCGGCAGACGCCGACGCCGCAGCCGTACTTGGGGCCGGTGACGCCGAGCTTGTCGCGCAGGACCCAGAGCAGCGGCATGTCGTCCGGTGCCTCGACGGTGACCGGCCGGCCGTTGAGGACGAAGGTGTGGCTGGGCATCGGGGGCGCGTTCCTCGGGGGTTCGGGGGCCGTGGGCTCGGGGGGGGGGGGGGGGGGCGGGACGGGGTGGTGAGGTGGTGGGGCCGGGTCAGAAGTTGAT
>JOHN01000100.1 GCA_000719695.1 Streptomyces sp. NRRL F-6131 | reverse complement strand
GCCCTACCCCGAGCCGCTCCCGACCCGTTCCCGATCCGTTCCTGACCCCCGCTCCTGACCCGCGGCCCCACCCCTCCCTGCCCCGTCCCCGACCCGAAGGCCACCCTCCGATGCCCACCAGACGCGTCGGGCCCGCCCCCACCCCGGGCGGCCGCTGATGCTCCGCTACCTGATCAAGCGGCTCGCCTACTACGCCGTCCTGCTGCTCGCCGCCGTCTTCCTGGCCTACGCGCTGGCCGGCGCCGCCCTGCAACCGCGGGTCTACTTCGAGGCCAAGGTGCCGCGCCCGGCCGCCGCCTCGGTCGAGCGCCAGCTCACCGACCTCAACCTCAACGACCACACCCCCGTCGTCGAACGCTTCGGCCGCTGGGCGGGCGACCTGGTGCTGCACGGCGACCTCGGCCGCACCATCCACGACACCCCGGTGATGGACGACTTCCGCCGCCGGGTCTGGGTCTCGCTGCGACTGCTGCTGATCGGCAGCCTGCTCGGCATGGTCCTCGGCGTCGCCGCCGGGGCGTGGAGCGCGGTGCGCCAGTACCGGATCTCCGACCGGCTGCTCACCGTGGTCTCCTTCGTCCTGCTCTCCACCCCGGTCTTCCTGGTCGCCCTCTTCCTCAAGAACGGCGCCATCGCCGCCAAGGACGCCGTCGGCCACGAGGTCGTCCCCTTCACCGGGTACGAGACCCCCGGCCTCAGCGGCGGCCTCGGCGCCCACCTCGCCGACTGGGCGCTGCACCTGCTGCTGCCCACCCTCTCGCTGGCGCTCGGCGGCCTCGCCACCTACAGCCGCTACCAGCGCGGCACCATGCTCGACGTGCTCGGCTCCGACTACCTGCGCACCGCCGAGGCCAAGGGCCTCACCCGGGGCCGCGCCCTGGTCAAGCACGGGCTGCGGACGGCGGTGATCCCGATGTCGACGATGTTCGCCTACAGCTTCCTGGGCATCTTCACCGGCGCCGCCTTCACCGAGACCATCTTCGGCTGGCACGGCATGGGCGAATGGTTCATCCAGTCCGTCAACGAACAGGACGTCAACGCGGTCGTCGCGGTCAACCTGTTCGCGGCGGTCGTGGTGCTCGCCTCCGGCTTCCTCGCCGACACCCTGCACGCCGCCCTCGATCCGCGCGTGCGGTCCTGAACCGAGGAGTACCCCGTGACCGCCGTGATCGCGGAGCCCGCCGGCCCCGCCGAACCCGCCGGACCCACCCCGTCCGCGGCCCCCGCCGTGCCCGGCCCGACCGGTCGGGGGCGGATCGTCCTCACCCGGCTGCTCGCCGCCCGCTGGGCGGTGGCCGGCACCGTCGTCGTCCTGCTGCTGTTCCTCCTCGCCTTCGGCGGCCAGTACCTCACACCCTGGGACTACGCCACCCCCGACTACGGCGCGCTGCGCCAACCGCCGTCCGGCACGCACTGGTTCGGCACCAACGGGGTCGGTCAGGACGTCTTCGCGCAGACCGTCCGCGGACTCCAGAAGTCGCTGGTCATCGGCCTGCTGGTGGCGCTGTTCTCGACCGTGCTGGCCTCCCTGGTCGGCGCCTGCGCCGGCTACTTCGGCGGCTGGACCGACCGGCTGCTGATGTTCCTGGTGGACCTCATGCTGGTCTTCCCCAGCTTCCTGGTCATCACCATCGTCTCGCCCCGGCTGAAGGGCGCCGGCTGGCTCGCCTTCGTGCTGCTGCTCGCCCTGTTCAACTGGATGATCACCGCCCGGGTGGTGCGCTCGATGACCATCTCGCTGCGCGAGCGGGAGTTCGTCCGCGCCGCGCAGTTCATGGGCGTCCACCCGCTGCGGATCATCAGCCGGCACATCCTGCCGAACGTCGCCTCCTTCCTCATCATCGACGCCACCATCACGGTCGGCGGCGCCGTGATGAGCGAGACCGCGCTCTCCTACTTCGGCTTCGGCGTCAAGGCACCGGACGTCTCGCTCGGGACGCTGCTCGCCGCCGGCACCAGCGAGGCACCGGTCTTCCCCTGGCTGTTCTACTTCGCCGCCGGGCTGCTGGTGCTCTTCGTCCTGGCCGTCAACCTGATCGGCGACGGGCTGCGCGACGCGCTCGACCCCACCTCGGACGCCGCCCGGCGGCCCCGCCGCTCCCGTGACCGCGCCCGAGCCCGCACCCTCGCCCGCGCCGAGAAGGACGAGCAGCAGCAGAACGAGAAGAAGAGGACCAGCGCGTGACCGCCCCCACCACGACCGCCACCGGCACCCCGCTGCTGCGGGTCCGTGACCTGCGGGTCGACTTCACCGGCCCGCGCGGCTCCGCCCCGGTCCCCGCCGTGCGCGGCGTCGACCTCACCCTGCACCGCGGCGAGACCCTCGGCATCGTCGGCGAGTCCGGCTCCGGCAAGTCCGTCACCGCGCTGGCCGTCCTCGGACTGCTGCCCGGCACCGCCCGGGTCCGGGGCTCGGTCCGGCTGGACGACCGCGAACTGGTCGGCCTGCCCGGACGCGAACTGGCCGCCGTCCGCGGCCGGCGGATCGCCATGGTGTTCCAGGACCCGCTCTCCGCCTTCACCCCCGTCTACCGGATCGGCGACCAGCTCGTCGAGGCACTGCGCATCCACCGGTCCGGCCTCGACCGGGCCGCCGCCCGCGAACGGGCCGCCGAACTGCTCGACCTGGTCGGCATCCCGGCCCCCGACCGCGCCCTCGACAGCTTCCCGCACGAGTTCTCCGGCGGCATGCGCCAGCGCGCCATGATCGCCATGGCCGTCGCCAACGACCCCGACGTCCTGCTCGCCGACGAGCCCACCACCGCCCTGGACGTCACCATCCAGGCGCAGGTGCTCGACGTGCTGCGCACCGCCCGCCGCGAGACCGGCGCCGCGCTCGTCCTGGTCAGCCACGACCTCGGGGTGATCGCCGGGATGGCCGACCGGGTCGCCGTGATGTACGCGGGGCGCGTCGTCGAGACGGCGGGCGTGGACGAGCTGTTCGCCGCGCCGCGCCACCCGTACACGCTCGGGCTGGTCGGCGCCGTCCCCCGGCTGGACGGGAAGCGCGGACCGCTGGTGCCGATCCCCGGCGCGCCCGCGCCGATGGCCGAACTGCCCCCGGGCTGCCCGTTCGCCGCCCGCTGCCCGCTGGTCGAGGACCGCTGCCGCACGGCGGAACCGCCGCTGACCGGCGCCACCGCGGTGGGTGACGGAGCGCCGGCGGACGGCGCGGTCGATCACCTGGCGGCGTGCGTCCGGGCCGACGAGCTGGCCGCACGACGGCCCGCGCCCACCGAGGTCTACCCCGTGCCCGAGCTCCCGGCCCGCTCCGCCGCCCCGGCCATCGCGCCGGTCCCCCGGGAACAGCGGGCCCCGGTCCTGGAGGTCGACGGGCTCACCAAGACCTTCCCCCTCCTCAAAGGCACCGTCTTCAAGCGCCGGATCGGCTCGGTCCACGCGGTGGACGGCGTCGAACTGTCGATCCGGGAGGGCGAGACGCTCGGCCTGGTCGGCGAGTCCGGCTCCGGCAAGTCCACCACCCTGTTCGAGCTGCTGCGCCTGGCCGCCCCCGAGTCCGGCCGGATCGAGCTGCTGGGCCGGGACACCGCCGGACTCTCCCGCGCCGAGGCCCACCGGATGCGGGCCGATCTGCAGATCGTCTTCCAGGACCCGATGGCCAGCCTCGACCCACGGATGCCGGTCGGCGACATCGTCGCCGAACCGCTGCGCGCCCAGCGGGCGGCGAAGGAGGAGATATCCCGCCGGGTCCCCGAGCTGCTCCGCCAGGTGGGCCTCGACCCGGCGCACGCCGTCCGCTACCCGCACCAGTTCTCCGGCGGACAGCGGCAGCGGATCTCGATCGCCCGCGCGCTGGCCGTCCGGCCCCGGCTGCTGGTGCTGGACGAACCGGTCTCCGCGCTGGACGTCTCGATCCAGGCCGGGGTGCTCAACCTGCTCCAGTCGCTCAAGGCGGAGCTGGGCCTCTCCTACCTCTTCGTCTCCCACGACCTCTCGGTGATCCGGCACCTCGCCGACCGGGTGAGCGTGATGTACCTGGGGCGGACCGTCGAGCAGGGCGAGGTGTCCGCCGTCTTCGACCGCCCCCGGCACCCCTACACCCGGGCGCTGCTCTCCGCCGTCCCGCTGCCGGACCCGGCGGCCGAACGCGCCCGGACCCGCATCCTGCTGGCCGGCGACCCGCCCTCCCCCACCACCCGGCACCGCGGCTGCCCGTTCCGCACCCGCTGCCCCGTGTACGCGGGGCTCGACGCACCGGCCCGCGGCCGGTGCGAGACGCAGGCGCCGCCGCTCGAGGACGCGGAGAGGGGCGCGGGGGCGGGTGCTCCCGGCGCACGGTCGGGGAGCCCCGACCACCAGGCGGCCTGCCACTTCCCCGAGGGGTGACGGGGCGTCGGCCGTTCGACTCCGAACGGCCGACGCCCGCCTGGCGACCCTCCCGGAGCCGTGCGACAACTGCTGCTATGACCTGGTCCAATGCGACGATCATGTTCGGCACCCTCGCCGTGGTCGCCCTGGGCCTTCGCCTGCGCCCCGGCCACCCCGTGAGCAAGGCGGACCGGACCTCCCACAACGAGGTGGCCGCCGCGATCTTCGCCATGATCGGCGTGCTCTACGCGGTGCTGCTGGCCTTCGTGGTGATCGTGGTCTGGGAGGCCTCCGACGAGGCCCGCGCCACGACCTTCCGGGAGTCCGACCACCTGGCCGGCCTGTACTGGAACGCCCGTCAGTTCCCCAGCGCCGAGGGCGGCGAACTGACCACCCTGACGCTGCAGTACGCGCACAGCGTCATCGAGGACGAGTGGCCGCTGATGATGGACGGCCACCGGAGCGCCGCCCGGACCACCGAACTGGTCTACCGGATCCGCGACACCGCCAACGCCCTGGCGCCGACCGGCCCCGGCCAGCAGCTCCAGTTCGAGCGCGCCGTGGCGCACGTCGAGGGCCTGGCCAGCGAGCGGCGCGCCCGGCTCACCCAGATCGAGGACGCCGTCCCGCCCCTGCTCTGGGCCCCGCTGATCCTCGGCGCGGTGCTGACGATCGCCTTCACCTTCCTGTTCAGCATCTCCAGCGTCCGGCTGCACACCGTGATGGTGCTCCTGATGACCGCGATGATCTGCGTGGCCCTCATCGTGGTGAAGGAGCTGAACTACCCCTTCGACGGACTGAGCTCCGTCCACCCCGACGCCTTCGAGGTCTTCCTCGCCCGGCTGCCCACCACCCACTGACCCCGGCGTCCACGACGGTGGGCGCGACGGTGGGTGACCGGACTGTCGCGATTCGGCGGAACGGCCCGACTGCGTGTAATGTCTTCCAGGTCAGCAGGCGCCGCTAGCTCAGTTGGTTAGAGCAGCTGACTCTTAATCAGCGGGTCCGGGGTTCGAGTCCCTGGCGGCGCACCGACGGTCGAAGGCCCCCTCGCATCAGCGAGGGGGCCTTCGGCGTTCCCGCGGGGGGCCGGTCCCGGGGGCGGCGTCCAGGACCGCCGAGGCCACCGCGTCCGGGCGGTCGAACATCAGCAGGTGCCCGGCCGGGGCGGTGCGCCGGTACTCCGCGCCGAGGAGCGCGGCGAGGTACTGCTGGGCGGCCAGCCACTCCTCGGTCCGGGGGCTGCGCAGGCCGTCGTCGGCGGCGAGGACGATGACCGGCAGGCCGTCCGGCAGTGGGGCGGCGCGGCGCAGGGCGGCCAGCTCGGCGGCCATGTCCAGGTAGTGGGTGTTCTCGCGGAGCAGCGCCCGGAGCGAGCGTCCGGTGCGGTAGCAGTGCCGGACCAGCGGCGCGGGGGCGAGGTCCTCGTGCCGCACCGTGGTCGCCCGGGCCACCAGCCGGCGCACGGTGGGCCCGAGCAGGTAGGGCACGGCGACGGCGGTGGCGGCGCCGGCCGTGGCCCGCGCCGCGAGGTCGCGCAGGACGGGGGCCGGGCGCGGCCGCGGGTCCGGTTCGACGCTGCCGTCCAGCAGGACCAGTCCGGCCGTCCGGCCGGGATGCAGCCGTGCGAAGGCCTCGGCGTGGAACCCGGCCAGCGAGTGCCCGGCCACCGTGCACGGCCCCGGCAGGCCGAGCGCGTCGAGGACGGCGCGGATCCGGCGGGCCTCACCGGCGGCGGTCGGGGCGGGCCGGTCGGCCGCTTCGGAGGCGCTCAGGCCGTAACCGGGCCGGTCGAAACGGACCACGGTGCGGTACGGGGTGAGGAAGGGAACGACGAGGTCCCAGTCGAACCAGCTGCTGCCGAGGCCGCCGGTGAGCAGGCACACCGGCCCCCGGCCCTCGACGCGGACGTGCAGGGGCGTGCCGTCGATCCGCAGGAAGGACGGCGCGGCCGGGCCGGACGGACGGGCGGGCGGAGCGTCGGGGCCGTCGGGGCCCTCCGCGCCCGGGCCGGGGGCGTCGCTCATACCGGGTCCCGTCGTTCGGTCCGGGTCCGTGCGGCGGCCGTGACCTCGTCGGCCGCCCCGGCGGCGGTGGCCGTGCCGGGACGGCCGGGACGGTCGGGCCGCCCCAGGGCGGCCGCGAGCAGAGCGAGCCAGAGGGCCACCAGCAGCACCTGGAGCCGCTGGCCGGCACCCAGCGCCCAGGTGCCGTGCCCCGCCTCGAAGGCGGCGATCGCGCTCAGGCTCCAGCCGGTGGCGAGCAGCTCGGCCCCCAGCAGCCACGGTCCGTACCGGCGCACCGGCGGCCACCAGCCGTAGCGCCGGGCGGCGATCGTGAGCGCGGCGAGTCCGCCGAGCGCGCCCAGCACGGCGAGGCTGCTGGTCACGGCGTGCGCGGTGTGGGTGGCGGGGACGAGGCCGGCGGTCTCGCGGGCGGCGCACATCTCGTCGCTGGTGGGCGCGCAGCTCAGCGGCAGCCGGGAGTCGGCGGCGGTGGCCGCGCCGAACACGGCGAGCGCGGCCCACCCGGCGAGCGACCAGGCCCGTCGGCCGCCGGCTCCGGGGCGCCCCGCCGGGCCGGGGCGGCGGAGGTGGAAGGTGACCAGGGCGAGGACGGCGGCCGCCAGCACCGCGAGGCCGGCGACCAGGTCGGTGGCCCGGAAGAGGCCGCCCAGCGGCTGGTCCTCGGCGGCGAGCTCGCTGATGTACGCCTGGACCGGGTCGAGCCCGGTGCTGAGCACCACCTCCAGGACCCACGCCGTGTACGCCACCGCACTGAGCAGCAGCAGAGCGGCGACGGCCGGGGTGCGGGCCGGGGCGGGGGTGCGCCGAGCGTTCCGGCGACCGGGGTGGGAGCCGGGCACGGTTCCACCCTAGCCGTCGGCGAACTCCACCCCAACCGGGCGGAAACGGACAGGCTGTTCCCGGTGACGCGCAGGTGGTGCGAGGTACCCCCCGGAAGCGTGTATTGTTTCCTTCGTCAGCAGGCGCCGCTAGCTCAGTTGGTTAGAGCAGCTGACTCTTAATCAGCGGGTCCGGGGTTCGAGTCCCTGGCGGCGCACCGACACCGGGGAGCCTCTCGTTCACGCGAGGGGCTCTCCGGCTTTTCGCTGCCCATTGACGTCCGATTTGTGTGTGATGTCGGTCTCGCTTCCCGCCGTAGTGGAGCCAACCGGTACCTTCGGCGCGTTCTGGGCTGTACACCGGAAAAGGGGCAAAGGTCCCCGACCGCCGACGATCCCGTCTGCGCGAACCGGCACGGGCCGTCCGTCCTGCCGCCTCGCCCAGGCGTCCGCACACGTCGCCCGCCCGCAGGAAAGGCCGCCGCTTTGTCCCGTAACGTCCTGAGCGGCGCGCAGCGCACCCGGAAGACCAAGGTCGGACGGCCCCGGCGCACGGGCTGGCGCCGGCTGATCCCGACCTGGCGGACGACCCTGGTGGGCGTCGTGACCGCGCTGCTGCTCGGGGTCGGCCTGTTCGCCCTCGGCATCGCCCTGGTGAAGGTGCCGGACGCGCACGCCGCCGCGACCACCCAGAGCAACACCTGGCTCTACCAGGACGGCTCGGTGCTCGCCCGGACCGGCCAGACCAACCGGCAGAACGTCGCGCTGGACAAGGTCTCCCCCGCCGCGCAGCACGCGACCCTGGCCGCCGAGGACCGCAACTTCTACCACGAGGGCGCCGTCAACATACCCGGTATGGTCCGGGCCGCCCTCAACACCGCCAAGGGCGAGGGCACCCAGGGCGGTTCCACCATCACCCAGCAGTACGTGAAGAACACCTACCTGAGCCAGCAGCAGTCGGTCACCCGCAAGGTGAAGGAACTGTTCATCGCGATCAAGGTGGACGCCACCGAGAGCAAGGACGAGATCCTCTCCAGCTACCTCAACACCTCCTACTACGGGCGCGGCGCGTACGGCGTCCAGGCCGCGGCCCAGCAGTACTTCGGCGTCGACGCCGCCCAGCTCGACGCCGCCCAGGGCGCCTACCTGGCCGCGCTGCTGAACGCCCCCAGCGCGTACGACGTGGCCACCGCCACCCCGGCGGGCAAGCAGAACGCGGTCAACCGCTGGAACTACGTGCTCGACGGCATGGTGAAGGAGGGCTGGCTGTCCGCCGAGGAGCGGGCCGCCACCACGTTCCCCGAGGTCAGGGACCCGCAGGCGCAGCTCGGTCTGTCCGGTCAGGCCGGCTACCTGGTCAACGCCGCGACCGAGTACCTCACCACCAACCGGATCATCGGCGAGTCGGAGCTGGCCAAGGGCGGCTACACGATCAGGCTGACCGTCGACCCGAACCGCCAGCAGGCCCTCCAGGACTCCGTCCAGGCCCAGCTGCACGACACCCTCGACCCGGACAAGCGGAAGAAGGACGCCGCCGTCCAGGCCGGCGCCGCCTCCGTGGACCCGAGGACCGGGGCCGTGGTCGCCCTCTACGGCGGGGTCGACTACACCAAGCACTACATCGACAACGCGACCCGGCGGGACTACCAGGCCGGCTCGACGTTCAAGGCGATCGCGCTGGCGGCGGCACTGGAGAACGGCGCCAAGACCCAGTCCGGCCAGACCGTCACCCCGCGCACCGTCTACGACGGCACCAGCGAGCGCAAGGTCCGCGGCGGGAAGGGCAAGCCGTACGCGCCGCCGAACGAGGGCGACAAGAGCTACGGCCAGATCACCCTCCAGCAGGCCACCGACTGGTCGGTGAACTCGGCCTTCGCCCAGCTCGCCCAGGACACCGGGCTGGCGAAGGTGCGCGACTCCGCGATCGCGCTCGGCCTGCCCGCCGACACCCCCGCCCTGGACCCGGTGCCGTCGATCCCGCTGGGCACCTCCACCCCCAGCGTGCTCGACATGGCCGGGGTGTACGCCACGCTGGACAACGGCGGCAGGCAGATCACCCCGTGGCTGGTGCAGTCGGTGGACCGCGAGGGCGAACCGCTCGCGCTGCCCGCCCACAAGACCACCCAGGCGGTCAGCGAGCAGACCGCGCGCCAGGTCACCTCGATGCTCCAGGGCGTGGTGTCGGACCAGGGCGGCACCGGCTGGCGGGCGAAGGCGCTGGGCCGGCCGGCGGCGGGCAAGACCGGGACCACGGACGAGCACAAGGCGGTCTGGTTCGTCGGGTACACCCCGGAGCTGGTCACCTCGGTCGCGCTGTTCGGCCAGGACCCGGGCACCGGCGCGCAGGTCAGTCTGAGCGGCACCGGCGGGCTCGACGGCGCGGCGGGCGGCCAGTACCCCGCGCAGATCTGGACCGCGTACATGAAGGCCGCGCTCAAGGGCCAGCCGGTCGCCGACTTCCCCGCGCCCTCGGGTGCGGAGGACTCCGGGCGCGGTGGCTGGGGTTCCTCGGGGGCCGGCGCCTCGCCCGGCCCCTCGGGCGGCGCGAGCTCCGCGCCGGCCACCCCGGACGGCGCGGCGACGCCCTCCGGCGGGTCGTCGCCGCAGACCGGCCAGGGCGGGTCCGGCACCTCGGGCGGCTCGGGCGCCGGCCCGGAGCCGTCCACCGCCCCGTCGGGCGGGCCGACCACCACCCCGCAGCCGACCGGGGGCACCGGCGGGTCCGGCGGAGCCACCACGGCGCCGACCCAGCCCACCACGCCGCAGCCGACCAGGCCGACCCGCACCCCGGCGCCGACCACCACCCCGACCACCGGGCCCACCCCGGCGCCGCAGCCGACCGGGGGCACCGGCGGATCGGGCTCGGGCTCCGGTTCCGGGGGCGGCGGAACGACGGACGTGAGCGCCGGGACCGGCTCTGGCGGGTAGCCCGGGCCCCTGCCCGGGCGGGCTCGCGCGGGCAGGGTCCGACTCCGGTGCGTGGCGAGGGTTCACCCGCGGTGCCGGGCAGGACCGAATGACGGAATGACCCCTTACCGAAATTGCGGTCCTACTGTCACAATTCCTCGGTGCACAGCTCCAAGCCCCTGCTCGGCCGCTCTCCCGGCCGGACCCTCGGTCTCACCCTCGC
The DNA here is from genome assembly GCA_000719695.1 of Streptomyces sp. NRRL F-6131. GTDB lineage: Bacteria > Actinomycetota > Actinomycetes > Streptomycetales > Streptomycetaceae > Kitasatospora. The sequence continues at coordinate 10,059 of JOHN01000100.1, read as the reverse complement.
CCTCGTCTCCGCGGTCGCCTTCGGCGGCTCCGGCACCGCGGCCAAACCACTGATCGAGGCCGGGCTGTCGCCCCTGCACGTGGTCTGGCTACGGGTGACCGGCGCCGCGGTGGTCCTGCTGCCGCTGGCCTACCGCCACCGCGACGCCGTCCTGCGGCGGCCCGGCCTGCTGATCGGTTTCGGCCTGCTGGCCGTGGCCGGCGTCCAGGCCTGCTACTTCGCGGCGATCTCCCGCATCCCGGTCGGCGTCGCCCTGCTGATCGAGTACCTCGGCCCGCCGCTGCTCATCGGCTACGTCCGGTTCGTCCAGCGCCGACCGATCAGCCGGGGCGCGGCGATCGGCGCCGGCGTCGCGGTCGCCGGACTCGCCTGCGTGGTCGAGGTCTGGAACGGGCTCAGCTTCGACCTGCTCGGGGTCCTCTTCGCCCTGGGCGCGGCCTGCTGCCAGGTCGGCTACTTCGTGCTCGCCGACGCCGGCAGCCGGGGCGACCGCCCGGTCGACCCGATCGCCGTCAGCGCGTACGGCCTGCTGATCGGCTCGATCGTGCTCACCGCCTTCACCCGCCCCTGGGAGGCCGACTGGGACAAGCTCGGCGGGGCCGTGGTGATGAACGGGCACACCCTGCCCGCGCTGGTCCCGGCCGCCTGGATGGTCCTGATCGCGACCGTGCTCGCCTATCTGACCGGCGTCGTCGCCGTCCGGCACCTGTCACCACCGGTGGCCGGGGTGGTCGCCAACCTGGAGGCCGTGGTGGCCACCGTGCTGGCCTGGGTGCTGCTCGGCGAGCACCTCGGCCTGCCGCAGGTGACCGGCGGTCTGCTGGTGCTGGCCGGCGCGTTCGCGGCCCAGGCGAGCAAGCCCGCCGCGCCGGAGGCTGCGGGGACACCGACAGGGGCGGCGGGGGCGACGGAACCCGCGGGAGCGTCCGACGACGCCGGGGACACCGGGCGGGAGGCGGTTCCCGCGGGCGCGACGGCGCTCGGCGAGCGGCTCGCGCGCGCCGCCGGGGCCGAGGCGCGCGACTCCCGGGAGGGCGGACGCGGCCGGAGTCGGGGGCAGTAGGCGTCGACCGGGGCCGCTCGGATCAGCGGCCCACCCAGCCGAACCAGTCGAGGTGGCCGAGCGGCCACACGACGGCCGACACCGGGCCGACCACGTTGTCCACCGGCACGGCGCCGCCGCCGGGGCCGCGCTGGTGGTACCGCGAGTCGGCGGAGTCACTGCGGTGGTCGCCCTCGACCCAGACGTAGCCCTGCGGCACCGTCACCGGGCCGAAGTCCAGCCCGGCGCAGGAGTCGTCCCCGGGGTGGAGGTACGGCTCGTCGACCTTGGCGCCGTCGACGGTCAGCGTGGTGCCCGCGCACTGCACGGTCTGCCCGCCCGTCGCGATGACCCGCTTGACCAGGTAGTTGTCGTCCTTCGGCGGTACCAGACCGACGAAGGAGAGCGCCGAGCCCAGCGCGGAGGTCACGGGGTTCCCGTCGGTCGGCTGCGGCGGCAGCCAGTCGCCCGGGTCCTTGAACACCACCGGCTGGCCCGGCTCGGGCTTCCACCCGGTCAACGGGGCGAGCTTGTTCACCCCGACCCGGTCGCCGATCCGCAGCGTGTTCTCCATCGAACCGGAGGGGATGGTGAACACCTGGAACAGACAGGTCTTGATCAGCAGCGCGACCACCAGGCCCACCGCCGCCATCGTGGGGATCTCGATCCACCACGGCCGCGGCCGGCGTCCGGACCGTCCGGTCCTCGGCGCCCTGGACCGGCGGCCCTCGGCGGCCCGCCGCGCCCGCCGGGCCTCGGCCCGGCCCCCGACCGGGGCGGCGGGAGCGGCGGGCCCGGCCCCGGCGTCACCGCCGTGCGTATCAGGCAGGTTCACCGCCATCGTCGCTGCTCCACTCTCCGGCTGCGGGGGAACCTGCACGCTACGCCAACCGGGGATCCAGGCGAAATCGGACGTTTACCCGTGCCCGACATCCCCCCGGCGCCCCCTCGGAACCTCCGCGGCCTTCCCCCGGGCGTTCCCCGGGCGTTCCCCGGCCCCGGAGGGCCGGCCGGGCGGACCGTCAGGCGGCGGTGTTCCCGCCGGTCCCGGCATCGCTCGCGATGGCCTCGTGGTGGCGGATGACCTCGGCGATGATGAAGTTGAGGAACTTCTCCGCGAACACCGGGTCCAGGTGCGCACCGGCGGCCAGCTCCCGCAGGCGCTTGATCTGGGTGCGCTCGCGCGCCGGATCGGCCGGCGGGAGCTTGTGCTCGGCCTTGAGCCGACCGACCCGCTGGGTCGCCTTGAAGCGCTCGGCCAGCATGTGGACCACCGCGGCGTCGATGTTGTCGATGCTCTCGCGCAGGCTGGTCAGCTCGGCCCGCACGGCATCGTCGACCCCCTCGGGCAGTCCGGCGTCGGGGGTCGTGGGGTGGTCCGTCATCGGGTGCGGCTCCGCGGCTCTCTCGGTCTTGCGCCCGGCCGTCCGGCGGCCGGGCCCGGGCCCGGGCCAATCTAACAGGGCGCCCGACGCGGGCCCGCACCATTTGGCCGATCGGTCCACGATACGGACAGCACACGGACGGACCCGCGGACGGCGCCCCGAGCTGCCCCGGCCCGCCCGCGGACCGGCCCGTTCGCCCCGACGAGCGAGGGATTTTCGGACGCGGCAGGCCGAGGCGCCACTTGTGGCAGGCCCCCGACCTGCCCGTAGGCTGGGCGCGGCATGACCGGACGTGACGACTCAGCAGTTCCTCATTGATGGAGGTACCGATCGTGGCAACCACTCGCACCGCGCGCACCGCTTGGGAAGGCAACCTGCTCGACGGCAACGGCCAGGTGACGTTCGCGTCGTCCGGCATCGGCGAGTTCCCGGTCTCCTGGCCGGCCCGCGCCGAGGCGGCGAACGGCAAGACCAGCCCGGAGGAGCTCATCGCGGCCGCGCACTCCGCCTGCTTCTCGATGGCGCTCTCGCACGGTCTGGCCGGCGCGGGAACCCCGCCCACCAAGCTCGACACCCAGGCCGACGTGACCTTCCAGCCGGGCACCGGCATCACCGGTATCCACCTCACCGTCACCGGTGAGGTGGACGGGCTGGACGAGGCCGGTTTCGTGAAGGCCGCCGAGGACGCCAAGGCGAACTGCCCGGTGAGCCAGGCCCTGACCGGCACCACCATCACCCTCACGGCCAAGCTGGCCGGCTGACCGTCCGGTCGCCCGTCCCCCGGGCTCCGGCGGGGCGCGTCCGGCGCTCCGCCGGAGCCCGAGGGCGCACTCTCGGAGCACACGCCCCCGGTGCACATCATGTGATGTGTAGCGGGGGCGTCCGCATGTATCACCGCACTTGCCACCAAAGCCGACGAATCACCCTGGCGGCGGTCACCGCGCGTTGCCGTCGCGACTTATGATCGGCCGCAGCGCCCTGTTCCTCACGGTTCCTCAGGCGGGCTTGCGCCCGGCCGCTCCGTCCCGAGCGTTCCGCCACGCAGCCCGACCTTCCGGAGCCCCCGGCAGAGCGCGGGGCCGGCCGCCGCAGTCGGGTGACCGGCCGGACCAGCGTCAAGCGTCAAGCGTCAGCAGCGGACGGGAGCATGCCGTGCCGGGCCAGAACGAGGGGGCCGACGCTCACCACCCAGGCGTACGGCACGAGGAGCCGCGGGCACCCCGCCGCCTCCCGCCGCCCGCCCTCCACACCACCACCCACGGCACGGTCGGTCACGGCACGGCCCCGGGGGCCGCCAACGGCACGGCGCAGGCCGTCCTGGACGGCTCGGCGGCGATGGACGGCCGGGTGGCCCCGGCCGCCTCCCCCCAGCACGCCGCGGCGGACACCGGCACCCTGCTCTGCCCGACCTGCTCACGACCGCTCTCCGGCGGCGCCCACCGCGCGTCGGGCGAGGACCGCGACGGCGGCGCGACGGAGCCGGGAGCGGCCACCACCGAGGGCGGCGACCGGCTGCTCGCCGCCCTGCGGGTGAGCGAGTCCCGTCTGCGGGCCGCCTTCTGCGACGCCGGCATCGGGATGGCCCTGATCGATCCCGAGGACCGGATCATCGAGGTCAACCCCGCCTTCGCCGCCCTGACCGGCCGCACCGTCGGCGAGCTGGTGCAGACCCACATCCACGAGATCGTCGATCCCGAGGGCATGCCGCACCGGCTCTTCCCCGCCCTCGTCAACGGCGAGCGCGACCGGCTCCGGGTGGAGAAGCAGCTCAAGCACCGGGAGGGGCGGACGGTCTGGAGCAAGGTGACCGTCTCCCTGATCCGGGACGCCGGGGGCAGCCCGCTCTACACGCTGGCCCTGGTCGAGGACATCACCGAGCAGCGCCGGCTCGGCGACCGCCTGGAGTACCAGGCCCTGCACGACCCGCTGACCCGGCTGCCCAACCGGACGTACTTCTTCGAACGCCTCGACGCCGCCTGCCTCACGGCCGACCGGGCGACCGGGCCGCTGCAGGCCGCCCCACCGGAACCGGCCCACGGCGCCGTGGCCGACGGGACCACGCCCGAGGGGTCCGGGACGAGCGGCTCCCGGGAGGACGGGCCGCGCGTCGGGGTCTGCTACCTCGACCTCGACGGGTTCGCCGCGATCAACGAGACGCTCGGCCACCACATCGGCGACCAGTTGCTGATCGCCGTCGCGACCCGCCTGCGGCGCGGCTTCTCGGCGCACGGCACCCGGCTGGTCGCGCGGATGGGCGGCGACGAGTTCGCCGTCCTGGTGACCGACAGCCGGGGCAGCGACGAACTGACCGACCTGGCCGCCCGGATCCTCGAAGCCCTGGAACGCCCCTTCGACGTGGCCGGCCACCGGCTGGTGGTCACCGCCAGCGTCGGCGTCGTCGAGCGCTCGGTGCAGGAGACCACCCCCACCGACCTGGTCAAGGACGCCGACGCCACGCTGTACTGGTCCAAGGCCGACGGCCGGGCCCGCTGGACCCTCTACGACCCCGACCGGGGCGCCCACCAGCTGACCCGCCAGCTGCTCGCGACGGCGCTGCGCCCGGCCCTGGAGCGCGGCGAGTTCACCATCGAGTACCAGCCGCTGGTCGGCCTCGCGGACGGGGCGGTGCACGGGGCCGAGGCCCTGGTCCGGTGGCGCCACCCCCGCTACGGGACGCTCTCGCCGGACCGCTTCATCCCGCTCGCCGAGGAGTCCGGGGCGATCGTGCCGCTCGGCAAGTGGGTGCTGGAGGAGTCCTGCCGCCAGGCGCGGCAGTGGCTCACCGAGTTCCCCGAGGTCGAGACCTTCGTCAGCGTCAATCTGGCCGCCCGCCAGATCTGGGACTCCGACGTGGTCGCCGATGTCGCACAGGCCCTCGAACGCACCGGGCTGCCGGCGCGGCTGCTGCAGCTGGAGATCACCGAGAGCGCGCTGCTCGGCCCCGGCGGGCGGCCGCTCCAGGCGCTCCAGGCGCTCGCCGACATGGGCGTCCGGATCGCGATCGACGACTTCGGGACGGGCTACTCCAACCTCGCCTACCTCTCCCGGCTCCCCGTGCACGTGCTGAAGCTGGACGGCACCTTCATCGAGGGGTTCCGCGACCCGTCCCCCACGGGCGCCCGGGCGGAGCTCCCCGAGCCCGGTTCACGCCGCAGCGACGCCGACGAGCAGATCGTGGGCGCCATGGTGCAGCTGGCCCACACCCTCGGGCTGACCGTCACCGCCGAGGGGATCGAGAGCGCCGCCCAGGCCGAGCGGCTGCGGCTCACCGGGTGCGACACCGCCCAGGGCTGGTACTTCGCCCGCCCGGGCGAGGCGGCGCTGGTCGCGGCGATACTCCGCGACAACCGCGACAACCGCGACAACCGGGAGAGTCGCGGGAGCCGGGAGAGCCGGGAGACGTCCGGCGGTCACTGAGCGGGGACGCCGAGCCGGCCGGGGCGCGAGCCGCGCGGGCCCGCGCCCCACCGGGGTCGGATCGGATCAGCTGCCCGCGGCCGGCGCCCCGGTCAGGCCGTACGCCCCGGCGATCAGCCCGTAGGACCGCAGCCGGGCCTCGTGGCCGTGGATGTGCGAGGTGACCATCAGCTCGTCCACTCCGGTGCGCTTGCGCAGCGCCTCCAGCCCGTCGGCCACCTCGCCCGGCGAGCCCAGCACGACGTTGCCCAGCCAGTCGTCGACGAAGTCCGCCTCCGCCGGGCTGTACGGGTGGGACTCGGCCTCCTCGGGCGTGGGGATCGGCCCCGGGTTGCCCAGCCGCAGGCGGAGCATGCCGAGGGCGGCGGAGCGCGCGAGGCGGCGGGCCTCGGCCTCGCCGTCGGCCGCGACGGCGCTCACCCCGATCAGCGCGTACGGCTCGTCGAGGACCGCCGAGGGGCGGAACTCCGAGCGGTAGAGGTCGAGCGCCGGGAGCGTGTTGGTGCTGCTGAAGTGGTGCGCGAAGGCGAACGGCAGGCCGAGGCGGCCGGCCAGCCGGGCGCTGAAGCCGGAGGAGCCGAGCAGCCAGACCGGCGGCCGGCCCTCGCCCTTCGGGACGGCGGTGAGCCGGGCGTACGGGTGCTCGGCGGGGAAGCTGCCGTCGAGGAAGTGGGTCAGCTCGGCGAGCTGGTGCGGGAAGTCGTCGGCCCCCTCGCCGAGGCCGCGGCGCAGCGCGCGGGCGGTGGCGGGGTCGGTGCCGGGGGCCCGCCCGAGGCCGAGGTCGATCCGGCCGGGGTGGAGCGCCTCCAGCAGGCCGAACTGCTCGGCGATCGCCAGCGGGGCGTGGTTGGGCAGCATCACGCCGCCCGAGCCGAGCCGCAGCGTGGTGGTGCGGGCCCCGAGGTGGGCCAGCAGGACGGCCGGGGTGGAGCTGGCGACGCCGGGCATGCCGTGGTGCTCGGCGACCCAGAAGCGGTGGTAGCCCCACTGCTCGGCGCTCTGGGCCAGGGTGGTGGTCGCGGCGAGGGCCTGTGCGGGCGTGTAACCGACCCCGACGGTGGCCAGGTCGAGAATCGACAGCGGAGCGGGCGCCGCTCCCCGGGGGGTGCCCCGGACCGCGTCCGGGGCGGGTCCCCCGGTCCCGTCCTCCCGCTGCTCCGCCCGGCTGTCCTCGCTCGTCATGCCGTCCGTCCTCCTGGCCGTGGTCGGTTCCGTCCACCGGCGGCGGTCCACCGTCCCGCCACCGGGGCGGTCGGTGCCGCCGTCGGCGCCGACAGTCGACAACCCCGTTCGCGGGCCCCCTTGTTCCCGGTGCCCCGGGGACCGGCCGTGCCCCGCCCGCCCCGTCCGGTCGGCGGGCCCCACCCGCCGCGGGAGGCTCCGACACCCGGGGGCCGGGCTGACGCAGAGCCAGCGGGCGAACACCCGTGGCGACTTCACGCCAGCGCGGGAAGTCGCCAGCCGCAGGGCTCGCGGCCGGCCTCCGGCGTCCGGCAGGCTAGGGCCCAGGCGGATCACCCAACCGGATCCGCACTCACCAGCAAGATCGTCGGGCTGGACCAGCGCCGATCGATCCCCGCGAGCCCCCGGAGCGGCACCCCGCCCCGGGGGCTCGTGCCATGGGGCCCGGAGCGGCCCCGCCGTGCCCCCCCGCCGCGCCCCGCGCCGTGCCCTTCGCTGTGATCCCCGCAACCTGTGACCCGTCGCACAACCGGGGTGCTTCATGGCATGAAAAGTCGAGGCGCTAGCGTTGTCCCTTGCAACCACTGCTCCCCCGGGCAGCCTGGAGGGAGTACGGACATGGACATCGCGACGCTGGTGGGATCCTCGTGGATCTGCGCCCTGGCGCTCTGCGCCGTCCTCGGCGACGCCTTCCTCCCCTTCATCCCCAGCGGGACGATCGTCATCCTCGCCGTGCTCAAGACGGCACAGATAGACGGCGCCCCCGTGCTGCTCGGGCTCGGGGTGGCCGTGGCCTCCTTCCTCGGCGATCTGCTGCTGCTCCAGCTGGCCCGGCGCGGCGCGCCCATGGTCAACAGGCGTCTGGAGCACCGCCCGAAGCTCGCGGCGAGCGTGGCGCGGGTCCAGCAGGCGCTGGACGGGCGCACCACCCGGGCGGCGGGCGCCATGGTCGTGATCGCCCGCTTCGTCCCCGCCGGGCGGACCGTCCTCGACCTGGCCATCGGCCACTCCCCCGCGCACCCCCACCGCTTCCTGCGGTGGTCGGCACTGGCCGCGATGATCTGGGCGGCCTACATCGTGACCCTGGGCTGGCTCAACAGCCACTGGTTCGACACCGCCTGGCTGAGCCTCGCGGTCTCCTGCACGGCCGCCACCGCGGTGAGCACCGCCATCGCGCGGATCGTGCGCCGCAACCGCCGACTCTCCCTCGGCTGACGCCCCGACGGCACCCGCCCTGTCGGCACCGCCTCCCGAATCGGGCGAAGCGTCACAGGACGGCAACAGAAGACATTTCTTCGCATCCCGTACAGGCGTGCCGTGCGTGTTCATGTCCGGCGGACCCCGGCACTCCTTGGTGACCCCTGCGTCCGCATGCCATGCTAACGACGGATAATCAATCAATTGTCCGATATGACTGGCGCGGGTGGGGCCACGGCCGCCAGCCGCTCCGGACCAGGGGAGACGATGGGCAGCATCTCGCGCAGGACCGTGCTCACAGCCACCGCCGCGACTGCGGCTCTCGGAGCGGTGGCGGCCTGTTCCGGGGGCGGCTCGGGGTCGCCGTCCGCCTCCGGTTCCACCTCGGGCCCCGCCCCCGTTCCGACGACCGGCGGCGCGAGCACCGGGGCGGGCGGCACCCCGACCGGCACCCCCTCCAAGGGCACCCCGATCGGTGACGGCTCGACCTCCGACACCGGCCCCCAGCCGAAGCAGCCCAAGCCGGAGAAGCTCAAGCCGGGCGAGCGCCCGCCGCAGTTCGTGGTGTTCTCCTGGGACGGCGCCGGAGCGACCGAGGACGGCCAGTTCCCTCGGTTCCTCAAGCTCGCCGAGGAGCACAAGGCCTCGATGACCTTCTTCCTCTCCGGCATCTACGCCCTGCCCAAGAGCAGGTCCGACCTCTACCACCCGCCGAAGCACACGGTCGGCGCCTCCGACATCCCCTACCTTTCGGACGGCGCGGTCAAGAACACCCTCAAGCTCATCAGCCAGGCCTGGCTCGCCGGCCACGAGATAGGCACCCACTTCAACGGCCACTTCTGCTCGACCCGCCCGGACGGCAACGGCGTCAACAAGTGGACCCCCGAGGACTGGCAGAGCGAGATCGACCAGGCCGTCGGCTTCGTCACCCAGTGGCGGACCAACACCGGCTTCACCGACGTCGACCCGCTCCCCTTCGACTACAAGAAGGAGCTGATCGGCGGACGCACCCCCTGCCTGGAGGGCCAGAAGGCCCTGCTGCCGACCGCCGCCAACCTGGGGTGGAAGTACGACGCCAGCTCCTCGGGCGGCCAGCAGATCTGGCCCCAGAAGGTGCAGGACGGCAAGGTCTGGGACCTCCCGCTGCAGAGCATCCCCTTCCCCGGGCACACCTTCCAGGTGCTCTCCATGGACTACAACATCCTGGCCAACCAGTCGAAGACCACCAGCGGGGACCCGGCCAGGTTCAACGAGTGGCGCACCCAGGCCCGGGACTCCTACCTGGCCGGGTTCGACCGCGCCTACAACGGCAACCGCGCGCCGTTCTTCATCGGCAACCACTTCGAGCAGTGGAACGGCGGCATCTACATGGACGCCGTCGAGGAGACCCTGAAGACCGTCGCGGGCAAGCCCGACGTCCGGCTGGTCTCGTTCAAGCAGCTCGTCGAGTGGCTGGAGGTGCAGGACCAGTCCACCCTCCGCAAGCTGCGCACCCTCAACGTCGGACAAGCGCCCGCCGGGGGCTGGGAGACCTTCCTCGGCACGGCCGGCTAGGGCCTCTCTTTCGGATCTGGTCGGATCAGCGGGCGTCGTTGGGGTGCGTGCATCGGCGGTGCCGAGGAGGGAGTCCATGCGGTGGGGGCACCTCCCGGCCGGAGGCTGGGGGCCATCGGCGACCGACTAGAAGCCGGCGAGGTGCGTGCCCCGGCGGCCGCCGCCCGGCAAGATCCGAAAGAGAGGCCCTAGAAGACTGATGAAGATCTTGGTGTGATCCGGGCTGCCGCCTTCAGGCGGCAGCCCGGATCTGCCAGGTGGTGCCGTTGTGGGTGAGTCCGA
>JOHN01000099.1 GCA_000719695.1 Streptomyces sp. NRRL F-6131 | reverse complement strand
GGGGGGGTCGGGGAGGGGGCGGTGGTGCCTCATGGCGTTCTTCCGCTCTCTCGTTCGGCACCGGTGCCGTACCCGGCTTCTGTGCCGACACTTCCCTGGGGGGCTTGGGCCGTGGGGGTGATTTACCGGTTCGTACGACCGGATGTCACCTCGGCCGGGGCGGACGGCCGAACTACGCTTCGCAGACGGGGCGTCCGTCGCGGGCGGCCTCCGGTGAGCGCTGGGTGACGTCGGGAGTGCACGGGTGGCGAGGAAGACGGCGACCATGGAGGCCGGGGCCGGCGCGCCCGCCGAGCGCGTTCCCGGGCTGGACCGGCTGCCCGCCGGCCCCGCCCTGTTCGTCGGCCGGCGCACCGAGCTGGCCGCGCTCCGGGCCGCCGCCGCGCGTCCGGCCGAGGGTCGGAGTCCGGTGCTGGTGCTGGCCGGGCGGCCGGGTTCGGGGCGGACCGCGCTGGCCGTCCGGTTCGCCGTCACCGTCGCCGCCCAGTACCCGGACGGGGTGCTGTTCGCCCGGCTGTCCGCATCCGACGGCGGCCGGGTGCCGCCCGCCCGGGTCGCCCGCCGGCTGTTGGAGCAGTTCGGCGCGGACACCGCAGGTGTCCCGCTGCCCGGGGCCGTCGAGGACGGTCGGGACGACCCGGCGTGCGTCGCGCTGCGCGAGGCGCTGGCCGGGCGGCGCGTGCTGCTGGTGCTGGACGACGTCCGGGACGCCGGGCAGCTGTGGCCGCTGCTCGCGGACGAACCGGGCTGCCTGGTGCTCGCCACCACCGCAGGACCGCTCACCGGGATCGAGGACATCGACCCGGTCATCCTCGGCGGGCTGGACCGGCCGGCGGCGGTCGAGCTGCTCGGCGATCTGGTCGGCGGGACCAGGATCGGCTGCGACCCGGTCGGCGGGGCGGCTCTGGCGGAGGCGTGCGGGTCCCAGCCGGCCGCTCTGCGGCTGATGGCCGGCCGACTGCGCGGCAGGCCCGAGCTGGCGGTGACGGAGGCGGCGACGGAGCTGGTGCGGGCCGTCGCCGAGGCCGGGGAAGGGGCCGGGGACGCGAACGTCGCCAGGGCCGGCAAGGACGCTCAGGACGCGCCGGGGGTGAAGGACGCGAAGGTCGCCGAGGACCCGACGCCGTCGGGGGGTGCGGAGCAGCGGAAGGACAAGGGGAAGCGGAGGCCCGGGCCTCCGCCCGTGGTGGCGCCCCCGGTGGAGCCGGCCCGTGACCCGGCGGCCTGGGTGCGGCCCGGGCCGGAGCCCGCCGAGCCCGTCCCGGTGCCGGACAACGACCCGCTGGTCGGTGCCTTCACCCTGGCCTACGCCGGTCTCACCGCCGGGCAGGCCCGGATGCTGCGCGCGCTGACCCTGGCCCCCGCCCAGTGCGCGGACCTGCGCACCGCCTCCGCCCTGGTCGGCTGTCCGGCCCCGGACGCCGCCGCGACGCTGGCCGCGCTCGCCGAGCGGGAGCTGCTCGCCGAGGAGCCGCCGGCCGCCGACGGCACCGCCCGCTACCGCGTCCCCGGCCGGCTCCACCCCCGGCTGGTCCGGCTGCGCGAGCGGGACGACCGGCCCGCCGAGGTCGAGCTGGCCCGGGCCCGGCTGCTGGAGCGGCTGGTGCGGCTCACCGAGTCCGCCCGGGTGCTGCTGGATCCGACGGACGCTCCCGGCGGCGAGCCGCTGCCCGCGCCGCTGCGGCTGAAGTCCGCCGCGCACGCCCGGGAGTGGCTGCTCGGCGAGCGGGACCAGCTGCTCGGCGCGGTCGGCGACGCGATCGGTCAGGGCGATCTCGACGGCTCGGCCGGTCGGCTGGTCACCGCGCTGCTCCGGGCCCTGCCGCTGACCGGCGCCGCCGCTCCGGCCGACCTCTACCAGCTGCACCAGCTGGTGCTGACGGTGGCCGAGCGCCATGGCCGGCCGCGCCGGGCCTCCGCCGCCCTGCTCAACCTGGGCGACCTCCAGGCCGCGGCCGGTCGTTGGGAGCAGGCCTCCGGGCACTACCGGGCGGCCCTGGAGCACGCCCGGTCGGCCGACGACGAGGCGCTCTGTGCCCGCGCGCTGGAGGGCGCGGCGGGCTGTCACCGGGCGCTCGGCGACGCCGTGCGCGCCGCCGATTGGTACGGCCGGGCGCTGGGGGTCCGCCAGTCGATGGGCGACCAGGCCGCCGAGGCCCGGCTGCTCGCCCGGGTGGCCGAGGCGCACGCGGCCCAGCGCAGGTTCGACGAGGCCGAGCGGGAGTACCGGGCGTCCCTCGCGGTGCTGCGCCGGCTCGGCGACGAGCGCGGCCGGGAGGCCGTCGGCGCCGCCCTCGCCGAGCTGCGGGAACGGGTCTCCACCGGGTGGTAGGGGCGGGTTCGGGAGTATTGTCGAAGATGCCCAGTCGGCACGGCTTTGGCAGGAAGATCGCGAGGGAAGCCTACGAACCTGCCAATGTGTCCGGCTGATTTATTCACTTTGGAAGGCTGACAGGCCGCCTGGGCTTCATTACACTCGGACTTAGTCGCGCAGCGATCCGTGCCCCGGTGCCTTCCGGAGGCTTCCCCCCGTGCGCGCCGCCCGCCGGTCTTCTCCGGTAGGGACCCCCATGGCAAGAGGACGTGTTTAGCCGTGAAGGTCGGCATCCCCCGCGAGGTCAAGAACCACGAGTACCGCGTGGCCATCACGCCCGCCGGCGTGCATGAGCTGGTCCGCAACGGACACGAGGTCTACATCGAGGACAACGCCGGTGTCGGCTCCTCGATCCCGAACGAGGAGTACGTGGCCGCCGGCGCCACCATCCTCCCCACCGCCGACGAGGTGTGGGCCACCGCCGACCTGCTGCTGAAGGTCAAGGAGCCCATCGCGGAGGAGTACCACCGCCTGCGCAAGGGCCAGACGCTCTTCACCTACCTCCACCTGGCGGCCGACCGCGCCGGTACCGACGCGCTGGTCGCCTCCGGCACCACCGCCATCGCGTACGAGACCGTGCAGCTCGCCAACGGCGCCCTGCCGCTGCTCGCCCCGATGTCCGAGGTCGCGGGCCGGCTGGCCCCGCAGGTCGGCTCGTACCACCTGATGCGTCCGGCCGGCGGCCGTGGCACCCTCCCCGGCGGCGTCCCCGGCACCCACCCGGCCAAGGCCGTCGTCATCGGCGGCGGCGTCTCCGGCTGGCACGCGGCCACCATCGCCATCGGCATGGGCTACGAGGTGACCCTGCTCGACCGCGACATCAACAAGCTGCGCGAGGCCGACAAGATCTTCGGCACGAAGATCAAGGCCATCATGTCCAACGCCTTCGAGCTGGAGAAGGCCGTCATCGAGGCCGACCTGGTCATCGGCGCCGTGCTGATCCCGGGTGCCAAGGCCCCGAAGCTCGTCACCAACGAGCTGGTCTCCCGCATGAAGCCGGGCTCCGTGCTCGTCGACATCGCCATCGACCAGGGCGGCTGCTTCGAGGACTCGCACCCGACCACGCACGCCGACCCGACCTTCCAGGTCCACAACTCGGTCTTCTACTGCGTGGCGAACATGCCGGGCGCCGTCCCGAACACCTCCACCTACGCGCTGACCAACGCGACGCTGCCCTACGTCGTCGAGCTGGCCAACCGCGGCTGGAAGGACGCGCTGCGCCGTGACGCCGCGCTCGCCAAGGGTCTGAACGTCCACGAGGGCCAGATCACCTTCGGCGCCGTCGCCGAGGCCTTCGGCCTGGAGTCGGTCTCCCTGGAGTCCGTGCTCGCCTGAGCATGATCCGCGTCGCCCCCGATCCGAATTTCTCGGGCCGGGGGCTTCGCCGTGCCCGTGAACGGGGTTACGCTGCGTCCCCGCGCGCGGTGTGAACGCGGGGTGAACCCCGTGATGACATCGGGCGCGGAGTGGGTGGGTCGCTCTGTCGTCAATTTCTGTGGGTCGCGTCACCCGACCGCAGAAACGTTAGGGTCAAGGGCCCTCACATCCCTTGACAGAGGGTTGCCCGATAGTCGACACATCCTGCCCACTACCGTGGATTGTGTTGCTGCGAACGCCTTGAACGGCCTAGAGTCGCAAACCGTCGGCATGCTGCCACGCTGACGAATCGACATAGAGTCCTGGATGCCCAAGGAGGTAAGACGACTTGTGAATGAGTCGACATTTGCTCCCGGGGGTGGTCAGCCAGGGCTGGCGGAGCACACCGCCGGCCAGCCGAGTGAGGAGTCCGGGGCCAGGCAGCCCTCCGTGGGCTCGGCCGAGGTCGGCTCGGTCGCTCTCCGTACTTTCGAAGCACGCCAGAACACAGCACAGGTGACCACGGTGACCGACTACGACGCCGAACTGCCGGCCCACGGCCTGGCCTACGGCGAGTTCGCCTACGGCGCCTACGACGACCCCGACGCCGAGTACGAGCCGGACCCGGAGTACGCGGCCACGCTCGCCCCCGACGCCGCGCGGCAGCGCCGCGAGCGGATCGGCCCGACCGGGCGCCCCCAGCCGTACTTCCCGATCCCCGCGCCGGTGGCCGAGCACGGCCCCGCGCAGATCATCGCGATGTGCAACCAGAAGGGCGGCGTCGGCAAGACCACGTCGACCATCAACCTGGGCGCGGCGCTCGCCGAGTACGGCCGCCGCGTGCTGCTCGTCGACTTCGACCCGCAGGGCGCCCTCTCCGTCGGACTCGGCGTCAACCCGATGGAACTCGACGTCACCGTCTACAACCTGCTGATGGAGCGCGGGCTGACGGCCGATGAGGTCCTGCTGAAGACGGCCGTGCCGGGCATGGACCTGCTGCCGTCCAACATCGACCTCTCCGCCGCCGAGGTGCAGCTGGTCAGCGAGGTGGCCCGGGAGTCCGCGCTGGCCCGCGCCCTGAAGCCGCTGCTGCCCGACTACGACTTCGTCATCATCGACTGCCAGCCCTCGCTGGGCCTGCTGACGGTCAATGCGCTGACGGCCGCTCACAGCGTCATCGTGCCGCTGGAGTGCGAGTTCTTCGCGCTGCGCGGTGTCGCGCTGCTCACCGAGACCATCGAGAAGGTCTGCGAGCGGCTCAATCCCGAGCTGCGCCTGGACGGCATCCTCGCCACCATGTACGACTCGCGCACCGTGCACAGCCGTGAGGTGCTGGCGCGCGTCGTCGAGGCGTTCGGCGAGCACGTCTTCCACACCGTCATCGGCCGGACCGTGCGTTTCCCGGAGACCACCGTCGCCGGCGAACCGATCACGACGTACGCGACCAATTCGGTCGGTGCCGCCGCCTACCGTCAGCTGGCCAGGGAGGTGCTCGACCGGTGCCGCCCCGCCGAGTGAGTCTCCCGGGTGCCGACGAGCTGTTCCGAACCACCGGCGGGATGGCGCTGTCGCCGTCCCTCGCGTCGCGTTCGGCCGCCGAGGCGCCCAGACCGGAGACCGCCCGGGCGGTCAACGGCGCCGGTGACGCGGACGGCGCCGAGGGCGTCGACGGCGCCGGCGCGACCGTCGGCCCGGGCCCGGCCGACGGTGAGGGGTCCGAGCGCGCCGGGAGCGACGCCGGGGACCCGCGCACCACGCGCCGCACGGCGGGTGCGCCGGGCGCGGCCGTGCCCGCCCCCGCGCAGCCGGGCGGCGCCGGCCCGACGGCGGCCGCCAAGACCGCGCCGGGCGGCCGGACCGCGGCCCCCGCGCCGCGCCAGCACGCCGGCGCGGTGGAGGACCAGACGGGCGCCGCGGGGCGGCCCCGTCCGCGTGGCCGTGCCCCCCGCCGCCCCAGCGGGCGCGAGCGGCACGACGAGAAGATCACCGTGTACGTGTCCGCCGAGGAACTGATGGACCTCGAGCACACCCGGCTGGTGCTCCGCGGTGAGCACGGCCTGGCGGTCGACCGCGGCCGGATCGTCCGGGAGGCCATCGCGGTCGTGCTCGCGGATCTGGAGCAGCGCGGCGAGGCCAGCATCCTGGTGCGGCGGCTCCGCGGGCGCTGAGCGGGCGCCGCACCCCGGTGGGTGCCGTACGGGCGCCGAGGGGGCGCTGAGCGGCCGCCGACGGGTGCCCGGGGGGCCGGGCGGGGTCCGGCGTGTCGGCGGCCCCGGTGCGGGGCGGGCGGCGGGTCCGGGCGAAGATGGACCGTCATGCCGAGCACGCCCGAGAGTCCCGTCGTCGCCCAGGCCGCCGCCGTCGCAGCGGGGGAGCCCGGCGCGCCGGTCGCCGTGGGCACCGGCGCCGACACCGGCACCGACGGGCCGCAGGGCGGCTTCCGGGTCCGGCTGGACAACTTCGAGGGCCCGTTCGACCTGCTGCTGAGCCTGATCGCCAGACACCGGATGGAAATCACCGAGGTGGCGCTGGCGACGGTCACCGACGAGTTCCTGGCCCACATCCGGGCCATGGGGCCGGACTGGGACCTGGACGCCACGACCGAGTTCCTGGTGGTCGCCGCCACCCTGCTCGACCTCAAGGCGGCCCGGCTGCTGCCCGCCGCCGAGGTGGAGGACGAGGAGGACCTCGCCCTGCTGGAGGCGCGTGACCTGCTCTTCGCCCGGCTGCTGCAGTACCGGGCGTACAAGCGGGCGGCGGCGCTGTTCGGCGAGCGCTGGGCGGCCGAGCTGCTGCGGCGGCCCCGCTCCGTCGGCCTGGAACCGCGGCACGCCGCGCTGCTGCCGGAGGTCGTGATCGGGATCGGCACCGAGCGCTTCGCGCAGCTCGCCGCCCGGGCGATGGCGCCGAAGCCCGCGCCGGTCGTCCACGTCGACCACATCCACGCCCCGCCGGTGAGCGTGCGCGAGCAGGCGGGCCTGGTGGTCGGCCTGCTGACCGAGCTGGGCGAGGCCACCTTCCAGAAGCTGGTCGCGGACGCGGCGGACACCATGGTGGTGGTCGCGCGCTTCCTGGCGCTGCTGGAGCTGTACCGGGAGCGGGTGCTCGCCTTCGAGCAGCCGGACGCGCTCGGCGAGCTGGTGGTGCGCTGGGTGGCGGAGGCGGACCGGGGCGTGGTCGACGTCACGGGCGAGTTCGACGGGCCGGCGGGCGGGACGGCGGCCGGGGCGGCCAAGGGCGAGGAGGACGGGCGATGACGGCCGGGAACGGTGACACGGGCGGCGGGCGGCCCGCCAGGCGGGCGCTCGGGCTGCCGGGGCGGCCGCGGGCCGAGGAGTGGCAGGAGCCGGCGCCCGGCGTGCCGGCGGAGGCCCAGGAGGGGCCGCAGGCGCTTCCCGGGGCCGTCCCGGCGGTCACGGGCGCGCTCAGGGCCGCGGGCGTGCTGACGGCCGTCCCGGAGGCGGTGCCGGAGCCCGGGGCGGTGGCGGAGCCCGGGCCGGCGCCCGCGGTGGTGCACCAGAAGGCGGCCCCGCCGGCCGCTCCCGCGGACCGCGCCCGGGACGAGCCGCCCGCGGTGGACGACGACGGACCCGGGCTGCGGGCGGAGCTGGAGGCGATCCTGATGATCGTCGACGAACCGGCCGCCGAGGCGCACCTGGCCGCCGTGCTGGAGCGCCCGCGCGCGGAGGTCGCGGCGGCGCTGCGCGAACTGTCCGCCGAGTACACCGCCCAGGGGCGGGGCTTCGACCTGCGGCAGGTGGCCGGGGGCTGGCGTTTCCACAGCCGCGCGACCTGCGCGCCGGCCGTCGACCGCTTCGTCCTGGACGGTCAGCAGGCCCGGCTGACCCAGGCGGCGCTGGAGACCCTGGCGGTGATCGCCTACCGGCAACCGGTGTCCAGATCGCGGGTCTCCGCCGTCCGCGGTGTGAACTGTGACGGTGTGATGCGTACCCTGGTACAGCGAGGACTGGCGGAAGAGGCCGGATCCGAGCCCGAAACAGGTGCGATCCTGTATCGGACGACGAACTACTTCCTGGAACGGATGGGGCTCCGCGGCCTGGACGAGCTGCCGGAGCTCGCTCCCTTCCTGCCCGAGGTCGACGACGTGGAAGCGGAGTCCCTGGAGGGCACGATGATCGCGGAGGCGGTCGCCGCCGCTGCCGCGCAGGCCGCGGACGGCAGTGGCGAGGCCGGTCGGGCTGCGCCTGATCGGTAGGGGGCGGTGAGGTCGGCCGAAACGACCGCACAGCCCAGACGGTAACGACGTACGGACACTTTGATGCGTAGCAGTGGCAACGGCAGGAACAGCAGCGGCGGCGGCAGCGGCGGCGGTCGCGGCGGACAGGGCGGGGGCCGGGGCGGCGGCTCCTACGGGGGCGGCGCGGGCCGCGGCGGCTCCGGCGGCTCCGGCGCGCGCGGGGGTTCGTACGGCGGCGGCTCCGGCGCCGGCCGGGGCGGTTCCGGCCGCGGCGGCTCGGGCTCCTACGACCGGCGGGACGACCGTCGCGACGACCGCCGGGACGACCGGCGCTACCCGGACCGCCCGCTGCGGCCCGAGGAGCGCCGGTACGACCGCCCCGAGTACGGCGGCGGCCCGAACGCCACCCCGGCCCGCGGCGGCTTCACCGGGCGCCGGCCCGGCCCGGCCCCGCGCCCGCGCCGGGAGGGCCAGGGCGCCCCGGGCGACCCGCGGCGCCAGCCGCAGCGCTCGCGCGAGCTCCAGGCCCGGATCGAGGACGCGGTGCTGGCCCGGCACGACAAGCCGGCCGTGAAGCTGCCGAAGACCTTCGGCGAGCCCGAGGGCGAGCGCCTGCAGAAGGTGCTGGCCCGGGCCGGCATCGGCAGCCGCCGCGCCTGCGAGGAGCTGATCGATCAGGGCCGCGTCGAGGTCAACGGCAAGCGGGTCACCGAGCAGGGCAAGCGGGTCGACCCGCAGAACGACGAGATCAAGGTGGACGGCCTCACCGTCGCCACCCAGTCCTACCTGTTCTTCGCGCTGAACAAGCCGGCCGGCGTGGTCTCCACCATGGAGGACCCGGACGGCCGCCAGTGCCTCGGCGACTACGTGACCAACCGGGAGACCCGGCTGTTCCACGTCGGCCGCCTGGACACCGAGACCGAGGGCATCATCCTGCTCACCAACCACGGCGAGCTGGCGCACCGCCTCACCCACCCCCGGTACGGCGTGACCAAGACCTACCTGGCCGCCATCCAGGGGCCGATCCCGCGCGACCTGGGCAAGCAGCTCGCCAAGGGCATCGAGCTGGAGGACGGCTACGCCCGCGCCGACAGCTTCAAGGTCGTCTCGAACGTCGGCAAGAACTACCTGGTCGAGGTGACCCTGCACGAGGGTCGCAAGCACATCGTCCGCCGGATGCTGTCCGAGGCCGGCTTCCCGGTCGAGAAGCTGGTGCGCACCCACTTCGGGCCGATCGCGCTCGGCGACCAGAAGTCCGGCTGGCTGCGCCGGCTGACCAACCCCGAGGTCGGTCAGCTGATGCGCGAGGTCGGGCTGTAACAGCACGTCGTGCCGGTTCGGAAGGGCCTCCCCGCCACTCGGCGGGGAGGCCCTCCGTCGTTCGGCGGGTCCTGCTGTGAGGCGGACCGCATCACGGGCCGTCCGCCTTGTCAGCGCCGTGATCCGTGGCCGATCATGGCCACCTGACCACGACCCGCCGAGTGGCGGGACTGCGCCACTCGGCGCGGGGTGAGAGGCGAACGGGGAGCGACGCCGTGTCCGATGCACCACTCAGCGCGCTGGGACTGGCCACGCCGGACGGGCGGGTCTACGCGGCGCTGGTGGCCAACCCGCAGTCGACCGCCGAGGACCTCGCCGGGCTCTGCGAGCTGACCCTCCAGCAGAGCGTGCGGGCCCTGGACCGGCTCGCCCAGCAGGGCATGGCCACCCGCGCCCCGGTGGACCGGCAGCGCTTCCTGCCGGTCGCCCCCGACGTCGCGATCGGCACGCTGATCGGCCACCGGGAGTCCGAACTGCGGCACGCCCGCGCCGAGATGCACCGGCTGATGGACGCCTTCCGGGAGGCCTCGCGGTACACCGACCCGGCGCACTCGGTCGAGGTGCTGACCGGCGGCGAGGCGATAGCCCAGCGCCTGGAGCACATCACCGAGACCAGCCAGTACCAGATCCGCGGCTTCGACTGCCCGCCCTACATCCAGGACCCGGTGGCCAACATCCCGCTGCAGCGGCAGCGGCTGGGGGAGGGCGTGCGGTTCCGGACCGTCTACGACCGGGAGGCGGTCGCCTGGCCGGGCCGGCTGGAGAAGAACATCCTGGTCGGCGTCGCGGACGGCGAGGAGGCCCGGGTCCGGCCGGTGCTCCCGATGAAGATGGTCATGTCGGACGACCGGATGGCGATCATCCCGATCAGCGTCGGCGACAGCGTCCTCGACGCGGCCTACGTGATCCACCCCTCGGCGCTGCTCCAGGCGCTGGACACGCTGTTCGAGGCGGAGTGGGAGCGCGCCGTCCAGCTGCAGGCGGCGATCGGCGCGGGCGACGGCGCGCTGGAGCCGGAGACCGACCACCGCAAGCTGCTCGGCCTGCTGGCGGCCGGTCTGACCGACGAGTCGATCGCCCGCTCGCTGGGCTGGAGCGCCCGGACCACCCAGCGCCGGCTCCAGTCGCTGATGCGCGAGCTGGGCGCCACCACCCGCTTCCAGGCCGGCATGGCGGCCCGGGAGCGGGGCTGGCTGTAGCGGGGCGGCTGCGGCGGGACCGGTGGGACCGGCTCCGGTGGGCCGGGCTCCCGCGGTCCGGCCGCGGTGGGGCGTCAGCTCCAGGGGGAGAGCGACGCCCAGCGGCCGTCCGGGCCGCGCTCGACCTTCTCCAGGCCGACCACCGCGGTGCGGTTGAGCCGCCCGTAGATGTGCGGGAACAGCACGTCGGGGGCGGCCCCGGGCGGCGGTGCGCCGTGCGGGGCCTCCCACTTGACCATCGGTTCCACCAGCGACTCCTCGATCAGCAGCACCATCAGCGGTTCGCGGGCGTCGGCGAAGAAGGCGTTGGCCACGGCGAGCGCGGTCCGCTCGTCCGCCGAGCAGTGGATGAACCCGTCGGTGAGCAGCGAGGCGGTCGCGTACGGTCGGCCGGGATCGGCCAGCCAGTCGTCCAGGGGAGCGAGGTGCAGGATCATGCTCCTGTTGTACCCGCTCCGGCCGGGACCGGACGGACGCCCCGGCCGCCGCTCACAGGCCCGCCACC
Source organism: Streptomyces sp. NRRL F-6131 (assembly GCA_000719695.1). GTDB lineage: Bacteria > Actinomycetota > Actinomycetes > Streptomycetales > Streptomycetaceae > Kitasatospora. The sequence continues at coordinate 9,949 of JOHN01000099.1, read as the reverse complement.
TTCGCCGAGGCCGAGATCTCGTACACCAGGGTCAGCGTGCGGCGGGCGCCCGGGCCGAGCGGGACGTCCCAGCGCACGATGCCCTCGGTGTCGACGGAGTCCGGCGCGGGTGAGCAGTCCTCCTTGCGCAGCCGCACCTCCACGGCCGCCACCTCGGAGACCGGCACCCGTTCGCGCACCGCGACCAGCTGCTCGTCCCGCTCCTCCGGGCCGGAGAACCGGGACAGGTGCAGCCGCACCGTGCGGGTCGTCACCGAACGCTGGCTCAGGCCCGCGGTGGACTGCCGCTCCTCGGTCTCCCGCACCACCCGGTAGCCGTCCGAGCTGCCGAAGGACAGCTCGGCGTCGGCGCCCGCCGCCGTGAACGACAGCCGTCCGCGCCCGGTGAAGCCGCTGCCGCGGACCAGCTCGACCGGCCCGGCGAGCAGCGGGTGCCCGGCCGTGTTGCGGAACCGGACCACCTGGGTCACCAGCGGCGACAGCTCCGGCGCGCACGCGAACTCGCTGTGCGCCGGACCGCCGAAGGAGGCCAGCGGGACCCGGTGCGCCCGGCCGTCGGACGGCACGGTGGCCGGGGCCGGGGCGCTCAGCACCCGCACCTCGCCGCCGTCGTCCACGCCCGGCACCACCCCGTCCGGGCCCAGCTCGGAGATCGCCTCCTCGCGCAGCTCGACCTCGACGGTGCGCTTCTCCTCGGCGGTGCGCTCGCGCAGCGTCAGCACGTCCTCGGTGAGCGAGGGCGGTTCGGTGGCCAGCGCGGACCGGGCGGTGGAGAAGGTGAGCCGGGCCCCGGTCCACGCCTCGCCGGTGCGCTGCCAGACCACCGCCTCGGACTCGAGTCGCAGCACGCCGTCGGCCAGGGTGGCCCGGTAGGAGGGCCGCCACAGCGCGCACGGCACCAGGTGGTGCACGGTCAGCAGGGCGGGACCGTTCTCGGCGGCCTCCACGGTGAGGTCGAGGTGGGCGACCAGCTCGGCGGGCCGCTCCTCGGCCTCCTCCAGGGCGCCGAGCGCGGCGGCCCGGTCCACCTCCAGCCGGCGCAGCCGGGCGCGCGCGGCGCGCAGCTCCTCGCCGTGCTGCTCGCGGCCGGCGTCCACCCGGTCCAGCTCGCGGTGCCAGCGGGTGCGTTCGACCTCACCGGCACCGGCGCCCTCGCCGACCTCGCGCAGCAGGTCGGCGGTGAGCTGGGCGAGCAGCGCCAGGCGGGCCTCCAGCCGGTCGGTCAGCCGCTCCTCCTCGCGGATCCGTCCTTCCAGGGTGTGCAGGCGGTGGCGCAGCGCGGAGTCGTCCGGGCCGGGCGGCAGGGGTGCGCGGGGCGTCCAGGTGCGGGTGATCCGGGCGTCCAGGACGCGGACGCCCGGGGTGTCCGACTCGGCGCGCAGGGTGCGGTCGACGGCGAGCGCGGTGAGCGGGCCGAGCCGCAGCCGCCGGACTCCGGCGGTCAGCTCGACGGTGGCGGTGCGCTCGACCTGGGCGCGGTCCTCCAGGCAGGTGACGGCGGTGACGGGGAGCGCGGTCACCGGACCGGGCACGGCGGGATCGGATGCGCCGGGGCCGGGTGCGCCGGGGCCGGGTGCGCCGGGGCCGGGGCCGGGGGCGCTCGGGAGGGGGGTGACGGTCATCGTTCAGTTCCTCCGGTTTCCGCCGACGATGGTCTTTCCGGCCGGGATTCTGATCTGGTAGCCGCCGTCCAGCTCGGCCCGGCCGCCCGGCGGCAGCTCGACCCGCCGCAGCCGGGTGCTGGGCGGGCACTCGGGGGACGGTTCGTCCGGTGCCTGCCAGCCCGGCCGCTCCTCGATCCGGATGTCGGCGTCGGAGCTGACCGGCACCCGTTCGCGGACCTCGACGGTGACCGGGCGGCCGAGCCGGTTGGCCAGCTCGACGTGCACCCGGTGGTCGAGCACCGTGCTGTTGTTCAGCATGCCCGCGGTGGACTCGCGCAGCTCGGTACGGCGCGTCACCTCGACCGACTCGGCGACACCGATGCCCAGTCGGCGCACACCGCCGGGGGCGAGGGTGGGCAGTGCGGCGGTGAGCAGGAAGTCGTCGTCGACGGTCACCTCGACCGGGCCGGCGAGCACCGCCCGGGCGGTGCCGTTGGTGATCACCAGGGTCGCGTAGACCCGCTCCTCGACCGCCGGCACGGTGACGTACTCGGGCCGGACGCTCACCGCGATCTCGTCGATCGTGACGGTGTGCCAGGTGGCGTCGGACGGGATGTCGGCGGGCGCGGCGGCGTCGAAGCGGTGGTCGAAGGAGCCGGCGGACACCCGCGGGTGCACCGCGTGCTGCGGCAGCGGGAGCCGCTGCAGCCTGGCGCCGTGCGGACCGGGGGCGGTCCGGCTGATGCTGCCCGGGCGGTACGGGCGGTGCAGGGTGCCGCGGCGTCCGGCGTCGGTGTCCGGGCCGTGCAGCTCCAGCGCGGGGTAGTCGAGCATCAGCTCGTCCGGGACCGGCGGGCCGGGCGGGGGCGCGGAGGGGGCGGGGGCGCCGAGGAGGTAGTCGGCGCTCTCGGCACCCTCGGCGCTCTCGGCGACGAAGGCCGACCGGCCGAACGCCTCGCCGGCCGCGTCCTCGGCGGCGCCCCGGCGGCGGCCCCGGGCCGCACGGGGAGCGGGCGCCGGGGCCGGCGGTGGCGCGCCGTAGCCGGCGAAGGCGGGCGGCTCGTCGGCCCCGCGCAGACCGCCGGTGCCGCCGCCGGCGGGCGGGAGGCCGCCCGGGGCCTGCGGGGCCGGGGCGGGGAACGACGGCTGGACCTGGGGCGGTGCGGCGACGGTCGGGCTGACCGGGGCCGACAGTCGGGCGACCGGCTGGGTGCCGCCGCGGGCCCCCGGGGACCTCAGGGGGCGGTCGGGGACCGGGCGCGGGACGGTCGCGTCGTACGCCGTGAACAGGTCGGACAGGCCGGTCGGGGGCTCGCGCCAGCCGGAGGGCGGCGGGGCCGGCTGGCTGCGGCCGATCCGCAGCGAGCGCAGCTTGGGCAGGCCGGTGTGGCGGTTCAGGTCGGCGGTGGAGAGGGCGAGGCGGACGCCGGTCCAGTCCTCGCCGGTCTGCTGGGCGACCGAGGCGCGCAGGACGAGGTGGCCGGTGTCGGCGCCCTGGCGGTAGGAGAGCCGGTAGGAGGGCACCCAGCGGGCGGCCTGGACGGTGTACTCGAGTTCGAGGTCGAGGTCGGGTGCGGGGTCCTCGGTGGTTCCTGTGCTGCCGGCGGTCGGGGTGGTGGTGAGGGTGAGGAGGGCGGTGATCGCGGTGGTGACCGCCTCCGGCCGCTCGGCGGTGGTCGAGCGGGCGACCTGGTCGGCGAGCAACTCGGTCTCGTGCTCGGCGAGCTCGATGTCCCGGGTGAGCTGCTCGGCCCGTCCGTGGAGTCTGCCGAGGCGCTCGTCGACGAAGTCGGCCAGCTCCAGCCAGGCGTCGGCGGGCGTCCGGCGCAGGGGCTCGTCGGGCCGGCGCGACGGCGGGACGGCGCGCAGCGCGGCGGTCTCGGCGACGGCGGCGAGCACCAGCCGGTGCTGCTCCCGGAGGGCGCTCTCGTGCTCGCGGGCCGCGTCCAGGCGACGGCGCAGCTCGGGCAGGTCGGAGGGGTCGCGGAGTTCGGCGACCGCCTCCAGCCGGGCCTCGGTGACGGCGGTGCCGGCGGGGCCGGCGAGGACCCGGGCGCGCAGCGAGCGTTCGTCGATCCGTCGGGGCAGGCCGGTCAGCCGGAGCCGCCCGTCCGGGGGCAGGGCCACCCGGGCCCGGCGGCGGCAGACCGCGCCGGCGGCGTGGACGACGACGGAGTCCAGGACGGACGGGACCGACGGGGCCGAAGGGGTGGAAGGAACGGGCGGGACGGTGGTGGTTCCACCGGTTCCGGCGGCGTTCTCCCCGGCCGATCCGGTGGTACCGGTGTCCTGCGGTTGATGCTGGTCGCTGCTGTGCTGATCGTTCACCCGGCCAACCCCTTCGTCGCGTACCGTCGGCGCCGAGCGCGCCGAGCCGCCCCCTGGGCGGCCCCATCCTGCCGTGTACCGGTGCCCGCGTCTCCGGTTTTCCACCGTGCGTGGCGTGCGCCCGGTGGCGTCCGGCCGACGCGGTGGAACGGGTCCGCGTCAGGGGGGACGGTCGGGGGCCCGGTGCGGTTGCGGGCGTCGGCCACGCGGGCGGGCGGCGATGGGGGAGGATGGGGCGGGCCCGCACCGTCGTTCGGCCCGTAGCCCGTCCCGTTGTTCCGTTCCGCAGTTCCGTTCCGTGAGGAGAGCCACCCCGCCATGCGCACAGCCGCCGTCGTCGGTACCGGACTCATCGGCACCTCCGCCGCGCTCGCCCTCACCGGACGGGGTCTGACCGTCCATCTGGAGGACGCGGACCCGGACGCCGCCCGCACCGCCGCCTCGCTGGGCGCCGGCACCACGGAGCCGGCCGACGGCCCGGTCGACCTCGCGATCATCGCCGTCCCGCCCGCGCTGGTCGGCAAGGTGCTCGCCGACTGCCAGCGCCGCGGCCTGGCCCGCTGCTACACCGACGTCGCCAGCGTGAAGGCCGGCCCGCGGGCCGAGGTAGCCGCGCTCGGCTGCGACACCGTCCACTACATCGGCAGCCACCCGATGGCCGGGCGGGAACGGTCCGGCCCGCTGGCCGCCCGCGCCGACCTGTTCGAGGGCCGGCCGTGGGTGCTCACCCCCACCGCCGACACCGACACCGAGACGCTGAACGCCGTCCTCGAACTGGTCGCCCTCTGCGGGGCCGTGCCGATCGTCATGGACGCCGCCGCCCACGACCGCGCCGTCGCCCTGGTCTCGCACGCCCCCCAGCTGCTCTCCTCGCTGGTCGCCGCCCGGCTGGAGCACGCCGACGAGACCGCCATAAGGCTCTCCGGCCAGGGCGTCCGGGACGTCACCCGGATCGCCGCCTCCAACCCCGCGATGTGGGTCGACATCCTCTCCGCCAACGCCGGCGCGGTGGCCGACGTGCTCGCCGAGCTCGCCACCGACCTCGGGGAGACGGTCGCCGCGCTGCGCGCGCTCCAGGCGGCCGAGGAGGCGGAGCGACGGGGCGGCGCCGCGGACATCGAGGCGGTCATGCGGCGCGGCAACACCGGTCAGGCCCGGATCCCGGGCAAGCACGGCGCACCGCCCACCCGCTACGAGACGGTCGCCGTGGTGCTGGGCGACCAGCCGGGCGAGCTGGGCCGGCTCTTCGGCGAGGTCGGCGCGGCCGGCGTCAACATCGAGGACGTCGTGATCGAGCACTCGACCGGCCAGCAGGTGGGCTTCGTCCAGCTGGCGGTGGCGCCGGGCGCGGTCCGCCCGCTGACGGCGGCGCTGCGGTCGAGCGGGTGGAGCGTGCGGGACTGAGGGCGGCGGCGGTCCGGTTCGGGGTGGGCGTAGGGGGGTGCTCACCGGGCGGGGCCGGGTCGGGCGCCGGTCCATTAACCTTGAGGGAGACAATCCCCGGCCGCCCCGTAGATCCGGGTCGCCATGGTCAAAGATCGTTCAGCGATCTGGAGAGAGGTTCGCCCCGTGGACACTGCCGACCGAGCGCACGCCCCGGTCGTCGTCGCCATCGACGGACCCTCCGGCTCCGGCAAGTCGACCGTCTCCCGGGCGGTCGCCGCCCGGCTCGGCCTGAGCTTCCTGGACACCGGTGCCATGTACCGGGCGATGACCTGGTGGATGCTGGCCAACGACGTCGACGTGACGGACCCGGAGGCGGTGGCCGTCGCGTGCGGCAAGCCGGTGATCGTGTCCGGCACGGACGCGGACGGCCCGACCATCACGGTCGACGGCCAGGACGTCGCCGGCCCGATCCGCGGCCCCGAGGTGACCGCGCAGGTCAGCGCCGTCGCCGCGGTGCCGGCGGTGCGCACCCGGCTGGTCGAGCTGCAGCGCGGCTGCGCCGAGGTCGCCGAGCGCGGCATCGTCGCCGAGGGCCGGGACATGGGGAGCGTGGTCTTCCCGGACGCCACCGTCAAGGTCTTCCTGACCGCGTCGGAGGCGGCCCGGGCCGAGCGCCGGGCCGTCGAGCTGCGGGCCAAGGGTCTGGACGAGGCGACCATCACCGCGATGGCCGCCGACCTGGTCCGCCGGGACGCGGCGGACTCCTCGCGGGCGACCGCCCCGCTCACCCAGGCCGCGGACGCCGTCCTGGTGGACACCAGCGAGCTCACGCTGGAGCAGGTGATCGACCGGATCACCGCGTTGGTCGCCGAGCGGGCCGGGTCCGCGCCGTCGACGGTCTGACGACCGCGGGAGCCCGACCGGCGGGACTGCGATCCGCTCCGACGGGCCTCCGATCCGGCCCGTCGGGTCGGATCATCCGATGAACACACGGGTGCCGTGGTGGCACCCGGAACCAATCGCGCTGCCCCGGAGGGGCAGGTACGCACGGCGCGCCCCTGGGAAGGGCCGGGCCGGGAAACGGACAGTACGAACATGACCGCAGAGCACGACACCGCCGACCACGGCGAGCTGGACGCCGCCGACTACGCCGAGTTCATGGCCCTCGCCGCCGAGGAGGGCTTCGACCTCGACGAGGTCGACGGCGACGGCAGCCACGCCCCGCTGCCGGTCCTGGCCGTCGTCGGCCGCCCGAACGTCGGCAAGTCGACCCTGGTCAACCGCATCATCGGCCGTCGCGAGGCCGTCGTCGAGGACAAGCCCGGCGTCACCCGCGACCGCGTCACCTACGAGGCCGCCTGGAACGGCCGCCGCTTCAAGGTCGTCGACACCGGCGGCTGGGAGATCGACGTCCTCGGCATCGACGCCATGGTCGCCGCCCAGGCCGAGCTGGGCATCGAGCAGGCCGACGCGGTGCTGTTCGTGGTCGACGCCACCGTCGGCGCCACCGACACCGACGAGGCGCTGATCAAGCTCATCCGCCGGGCCGGCAAGCCGACCGTGCTCTGCGCCAACAAGGTCGACGGCCAGTCCACCGAGGCCGAGGCCGCCTACCTCTGGTCGCTCGGCCTGGGCGAGCCCTACCCCGTCTCCGCCCTGCACGGCCGCGGCTCCGGCGACCTGCTCGACGCCGTGATGGCGGCCCTGCCCGAGGCCCCGCCGCAGACCTTCGGCAGCCCCGCCCCCGGTGGCCCGCGCCGCGTCGCCCTGATCGGCCGGCCGAACGTCGGCAAGTCCAGCCTGCTCAACAAGGTCGCCGGCGAGGACCGGGTGGTCGTCAACGAGCTGGCCGGCACCACCCGCGACCCGGTCGACGAGCTGATCGAGCTCGGCGGCAAGACCTGGAAGTTCGTCGACACCGCCGGCATCCGCCGCCGGGTCCACCTGACCGCCGGCGCCGACTTCTACGCCTCGCTGCGCACCTCCTCCGCGCTGGAGAAGGCCGAGGTCGCCGTCGTCCTGATCGACTGCAGCGAGACCCTCGCCGAGCAGGACACCCGGATCATCTCGATGGCCGTCGAGGCCGGGCGCGCCGTCGTCATCGCCTACAACAAGTGGGACCAGCTCGACGAGGAGCGCCGCTACTACCTGGAGCGCGAGATCGAGCGCGACCTCGTCCAGGTGCAGTGGGCGCCCCGGGTCAACGTCTCGGCGAAGACCGGTCGGCACATGGAGAAGCTCGTCCCGGCGATCGAGACGGCGCTGGCCGGCTGGGAGACCCGCATCTCGACCGCCCGCCTGAACGCCTTCCTCGGCGAGCTGGTGGCCGCCCACCCGCACCCGATCCGCGGTGGCAAGCAGCCGCGCATCCTGTTCGGCACCCAGGCGGGCGCCCGTCCGCCGCGGTTCGTGCTGTTCGCCTCGGGCTTCCTGGAGGCGGGCTACCGCCGCTTCATCGAGCGTCGTCTGCGGGAGGAGTTCGGCTTCGTCGGGACGCCGATCTCGATCTCGGTGCGGGTGCGCGAGAAGCGCAAGCGCAAGTAGCGGAGCCACGGGGAAGGGCCCCGTCGGTCGGTCCCGGGACCGACCGACGGGGCCCTTCCCCGTGTCCGCCCCGGGTGCGGGGGCACCGGGTCAGTGGTGTTCGCCGCTGCGGCCCGGGGGGAGGGAGAGCAGGCTGCGGTGGCGGCCCCCGCTGGTCGCGCCCGGGCCGCCGTGGCCGTTGGCGTGACCGTAGGCGGTGCCCACGACGGGCGCCGGCACCGGGACCGTCACCGGCGCCGGGGCGGGCACGTGAGCCGCCATCGGGTGGGGGACCGAGCCCAGGTAGCCGGCCGCCACCCAGCCCTGACCGGTGCCGAACTGGGCCTGGGAGTGGGGCTGGGCCGGGGAGTGGGCCGGGCCGCCCTGGGCCGGGGAGGTGGCGGCCGGGGGCTGGACGGGGTGGAAGCCGGTCGCGTACGGGCTCGTGGTGTGGCCGGTGTGGCCGGTGTGGCCGGTGTGGCCGCCGTGGGTGTGGCCCTGGTCGTGCGGGTGGCTCTGGAGCTGGCTCTGGCCCTGAGTCGGGAGGGCCGGGTGCGCAGTGTGGCCGTGGTGTCCGCCGTGTCCGTGGTGTCCGGCCGGTCCGGTGTGCTGGAGGTGCCCAGGGTGGCCGGGGTGCTCCGCCGGACCGGCGTGGTCGGGGCCGCCCGGCTGGTTCGGCATGAACTGGGGGAGGCCGATCGCCTGGCCCGCGTACGTCTGGAACGCCTGGTGCTGCGGCGGGTACGAGCGGTGGTCGGTGGCGCGCGCCGGAAAACCGTCCCGGACGGCGAAGCCGGCGAACTTCAGGTCCTCCTCGCCGGAGCGGTCGCCGGGCAGCGCGCGGAAGAGCCGCCGGTACTCGGAGTACAGCTCGTCGTAGATCGGCGTCGTCGAGTGCGGGTGCTCCGCGTCGTACGACGGGCGCATGCCCGGGATCGCGCGGGAGGCGGTGGTGGACCGGCGGGGGGCTGCGGGGACGTCGTAGCTGTACACGCAGGGCCCAACGAGCCAGGACGCCGGGGGATGCGGGGTGTGCGGGCCCGGGCGGAGCCGGCCGGGGCGGGGTGGTCGGTGGCCGGGCGGGGTGGTCGGTGGCTCGTGCGGGTGGGCGGGGCCGCCTTTCGGCCGACCCTGCCCACCCGGTGGAGGCCGTTCCCCGGGCCGGGCGGCTCAGGTGCCGGCGAGCGGGAGGGAGGCGGCGACCACCTGACCCAGCGACACCGCCCGCTCCAGCGCCTGGCGCAGCAGGTCCTCGCGCGGCTGCCGGCCGACCATCCCCGCCGGTACCGCGTACATGGTCACCTCGCCGAGCTGGCTGGCGGCGAACCGCCAGGCGTCGGTCACCTGGAGCGGCTGGTGGGCCTGCCACCAGCCGGTGCTGCCCCCGGCCGCCGCCGGCTGGAGGATCGCGTGCAGCTTGCCCATCGCGACCAGCACCGACCAGCCGGGCAGCTGGTCCGGCGTCTTGTCGAGGTCCGCGACCGGCTGGAAGCCCGCGTCCTGGAGCAGGTCGAGGAACTCGTCCTCGCCGGTGGTGTTGCCCGGTCGGCCGACCGGCCCGGTCGGCTCGACGACCAGTGAGGCGTGACCGCTGTCGCCATGCAGGACCAGCCCGCAGGTGATGCCGAGGATCGCGGCCTGGCCGGGCGCGCCCGGCCGTCCGGCCGGGTCGGCCGTCGCGTCGGGCGCCGGGGCGGGGGCCGGGACGGCGGCGGGGGCCGACGGCTGCGGCCGGACGGCGCTGTCGGCGGACGGGTCGCCCTGGGACTGGCTGATACTGCGGACGGCGCCGGCCAGCTGCTCCTCGGCGACCGGGACCACCTGGGACGGGATGCAGCGGGCGTGGGCGAAGGCGAGGACCGCCGTCTCGTCGCCGACGAACAGCACGGTGCTGGTCGGTTCCTGGAGGGCGTCGCCGGGGGTGCGGCAGGAGGTGCATTCGTAGCTGTCGGGCGCGTGGGCGCCGCCGAGCAGGCGGTCGGCCTCGTCGTCGCCGATCTCGGATCGGACCTCGTCGCTGACGTCGAGCATGCGCGGCACTGGGTCTCCTCGGTGCGGTGTCGTGGATCGGGGGTGCGGGTCTGCTGGTCTGCGGGGGTGCGGGGGTG
>JOHN01000098.1 GCA_000719695.1 Streptomyces sp. NRRL F-6131 | reverse complement strand
GCACGCTGTTGAGTTCTCAAGGAACGGACGCTTCCTTCAGGCGGCTTTCACACCGGCCCTCCGGGCGCTTCGTTCTTTCGTGTTTCCAGCTTATCAGATGTTTTCCGCTCCGTTTTCCGGAGTTTCATTCAACCGACTTCGCTTTCCACTTGCCCCCGCTCTCTCGCGGCGACTCCGGAACTCTAGGGGAATCGGTGCGCCACATGCAAATCGTCCCGCCCTGCTGGCGCAGGACGGGACGATCGGCGGTCCGGGCGCGCGTCAGGCGCGGCCCATCTCCTCGGCGATGGCCGCCGCGAAGGCGTCGATGTCGGCCTCCGTGGTGTCGAAGGAGCACATCCAGCGGACCTCGCCGGTGTGCTCGTTCCAGAAGTAGAAGCGGTAGCGCTTCTGCAGTCGCTCGCTCACCTCGCGCGGGAGGATCGCGAACACCGCGTTCGCCTGGACCGGGCGGACCACGGTCACGCCGTCGATCTCGCGGACCGCGGCCTCCAGCCGGGTGGCCATGGCATTGGCGTGGCCGGCGTTGCGGAGGTAGAGGTCACCGGTGAGCAGCGCCTCGAACTGGACCGAGACGAAGCGCATCTTCGACGCCAGCTGCATCGAGGTCTTGCGCAGGAACTTGATGTTCCGGACCTTCTCGGGGTTGAGCACGACCACGCACTCGCCGAGCAGCAGGCCGTTCTTGGTACCGCCGAAGGACAGCACGTCGACGCCGACGTCGGTGGTGAAGGCGCGCAGCGGGACGCCGAGCGAGGCGGCGGCGTTCGCCAGGCGCGAGCCGTCCACGTGGACCAGCATGCCGAGCTGGTGCGCGTGGTCGACGATCGCCCGGATCTCCTCCACGGTGTAGAGGGTGCCGAGCTCGGTGCTCTGGGTGATCGAGACCGCGAGCGGCTGCGCGCGGTGCTCGTCGCCGAAGCCCCAGGCCTGCTGGTCGATGAGTTCGGGGGTGAGCTTGCCGTCGGGGGTGGGGACGGTGAGCAGCTTGATGCCGCCCATCTTCTCCGGCGCGCCGCCCTCGTCCACGTTGATGTGGGCGCTCTCGGCGGCGACCACCGCGCCCCAGCGCGGCAGCAGGGCCTGCAGGGCGACGACGTTGGCACCGGTCCCGTTGAAGACGGGGTACGCCTCGGCCTTCTCGCCGAAGTGGCGGCGGAAGACGTCCTGCAGGTGGGCGGTGTAGTCGTCCTCGCCGTAGGAGATCTGGTGACCGCCGTTGGCGAGCGCTATCGCGGCGAGCACCTCGGGGTGCACGCCGGCGTAGTTGTCGCTGGCGAAGCCGCGGACGGCGGGGTCGTGCCGCCGCTCAGCGTCCGTCTTCCCGGAGAGCCCGGAGAGCCCGGAGACGGCGGAGAGGTCGGCGTGGTCGGCGTGGTCGGTCATCGGGCTGTCAGCCACAGGTGCTGTCCGTTCAGGTCTTCTGCGGGGCGGTCCCAGAGGCCCGCCAGGTGGGCGGCGAGGTCGGCGGTGTCGGTGAAGCCGGCGAACTTCGCCTCCGGCTTCTCGGCCCGCATCTCGGGACTGACCAACGCCTTGATCACCAGGATGGCAGCCGCGGCGGTGGGCTTGCCGTCCTCGGCGGTGGTCTCCTTGCGGAAGGAGTCCGCCATGGCGAGCGTCCAGGCCTCGGTGGCGGCCTTGGCGGCGGCGTAGGCGGCACCGCCCGCGGTGGGCTTGTGCGCGGCGGCGGCGGAGATCATCGCGTACCGGCCGGACTCGCTGCGGACCAGGGCGGGCTGGAACGCCAGCGAGGTGTGCTGGAGGGTGCGCACGACGGTGTCGTGCAGGAAGTCCCAGTCGTCGATCCGGCTGTCGAAGAAGGTCTTGCTGCCGCGCCACCCGCCGACGAGGTGGAAGACGCCGTCGACGTGGCCGTGCTCGGCCTCCAGGTGGTCGGCCCAGTCGTGGACCTCCTGGGGGTCGAGGAGGTCGATGACCTGGCCGCTGACGCGCGCTCCGCGCACGGCGATCCGGACCGCGTCGAGCGCCGCCTCCAGTCGCTGGGCGTCGATGTCGGCGCCGATGACGGTGGCGCCGTCGGAGGCGAGGCGGCGCAGCACGGCCTGGCCGGCCGGGCCGCTGGCGCCGGCCACGGCGATGACCTTGCCGGTCAGCGGCCCGACGGGTGCGGTGGGTGCGGTGGTCACGCGGCGACTCCCTGGAGGCCGGCGCCGGTGATGCCGGCGGTGGAGGCGATGACGCCGCCGAGCTTCTTCGAGAGGGCCTCGTAGAACATGCTCAGCGGGAACTCGTCGGGCACCACAGCGTCGCACAGGGCCTTGTTGAGCGCCTTGCCGTCGGTGATGTCGAACGGCAGCGCGTCGGTGCCCTTGGCCCAGGTGGAGGCCGGGTGCGGGGTGAGGTAGCGGGAGACCAGCTCGTAGGCGGCGATCCAGTGGGCCGGCTTGGGGCGGTCGATGCCGTCCCGGTAGAGGGTCTCGATCTCGGCGCAGAGCGCGTTGGTGACCTGCGGGGCGCGCTCCCAGTCGATGCTGAGGCGGTTGTCGCGCCAGCGCAGCGCGTCGTGCTTGTGCAGGTAGGCGAAGAGCAGCTGGCCGCCCATGCCGTCGTAGTTGCGGACGCGGTCGCCGCTGACCGGGAAGCGGAAGAGGCGGTCGAAGAGGATCGCGTACTGGACGTCGCGGGCGTGCACGTTGCCCTCGGTCTCCAGCTTCACCGCCTCCTTGAAGGTGGTGAGGTCGCAGCGGAGCTCCTCCAGGCCGTACATCCAGAACGGGCTGCGCTGCTTGATCATGAAGGGGTCGAACGGCAGGTCGCCGTGGCTGTGGGTCCGGTCGTGGATGAGGTCCCAGAGCACGAAGGTCTGCTGCGAGCGCTCCTGGTCCTCCAGCAGGCTCTGCGCGTCGGCGGGGATCTCCAGGCCGAGCAGCTCGACGGCGTTGGTGGAGACCACGCGGAAGCGGGCGGCCTCGCGGTCGCAGAAGATGCCGCCCCAGGTGAACCGCTCCGGCGCCTTGCGCACGGCCACGGTCTCCGGGAAGAGCACGGCGGAGTTGGTGTCGTAGCCGGCCGTGAAGTCGGTGAAGGTGATCGGCACGAACATCGGGTTGTCGAAGCGGGTGCGCTCCAGCTCGGCGAGCCACTCCGGCCAGACGACGTTCAGCAGGACGGCTTCGAGGTTGCGGTTCGGGTTGCCGTTCTGCGTGTACATCGGGAAGACGACCAGGTGCTGGAGGCCGTCCTCGCGCTGGTCGGCGGGCTGGAAGGCGAGCAGCGAGTCCAGGAAGTCGGGCTCCCGGTAGCCGGTGTCGGCCCACTTGGCGAGGTCCGTGTCGACGGCGGCCAGGTAGGCGGCGTCGTGCGGGAAGAGCGGGGCCAGCTCGGCGACGGCGGCGCGCACGGTGCCGACCAGCGGGTCGACGGTGTGGCGCTGCACGGCGGACAGGTCGATGGAGCCGTCCTTGGACTGCAGGGGCCGCAGGGTCTCGACGGCGTCCTTCAGGCGCAGCCAGGCCGGGTGCTCGGCGAGGTTCTGGGCCGGGGCGTCGGCCGCCACGGCGAGCCTTGGCGAAAGATTCTGCATCGGGGACTCACTTCGACAGGAGGGTTTTCAACGAGACCACCATAAGTACGAAAGGTTCTTCTGTTCAAGGGGGGTCTCGGCGGCGGATCTGCGGTGACCTGGGGTGGAGGGCGCGTCACGGGCGTGTGAACAGCCGAGGGGATCTTCCGGACGGCGCGGGACGAAGGCCCCAAGGCGACCATGCCGCGCGTGTCCGGGGCCCGCCACCGGGGGAGGTCCCCACCCGACCGGTCCGCCCCTTCGCGTCCAGGAGCACCGCCATGCCCCTCCCCCGCACATCCGCCGTCGCCGCCCTGCTCGCCGGTGCGCTGCTGGCCTCGGTCGCCGGCTGCGCCGCCCAGGACCCGGCGTCCGGCTCCGGTGCCACGCCCCCGGGCCCCGCCGACTGCGCGGCCGGGGCGCTGCCGACCCGGACGGCCGGGACCCTCACCGTCGGCACGGACAAGCCCGCCTACGAGCCGTGGTTCTCGGACGACCGGCCGGAGAACGGCAAGGGCTTCGAGTCCGCGGTGGCGTACGCGGTGGCGGCGAAGCTGGGCTATCCCCGGGAGAAGGTGTCCTGGGTCGTCACGCCGTTCGGGAAGGCGACGGCGCCCGGCCCCAAGGACTTCGACTTCGACGTCAACCAGGTGTCGATCAGCGCCGAACGCCGTGAGGCGGTGGACTTCTCCTCCGGCTACTACGACGTCCGGCAGGCGGTGATCGCGCTGAAGAGTTCCCGGGCCGCCTCGGCCCGGAGCCTGGCCGACCTCAAGGGCGTCAAACTGGGCGCGCAGGTGGGCACCACGAGTCTGGAGGCGATCACCGGCACCGTCCGGCCGTCCGTCCAGCCGGCCGTCTTCGACTCCAACGACCTCGCGAAGGCCGCGCTGAGGAACGGTCAGGTCGAGGCGCTGGTGGTGGACCTGCCGACGGCGTTCTACATCACCGGCGCCGAGGTGACCGAGGCCCAGGTGGTCGGTCAGCTGGCGGGTGGCGGCGGGGACGAGCAGTTCGGGCTGGTGCTGGACAAGGGGTCCCGGCTGACCGGCTGCGTCTCGGCCGCGGTGGACGGGCTGCGGGCCGACGGCACCCTCGCGCGGCTGGAGAAGGAGTGGCTGTCCGACGCCGTCTCGGCCCCCGTCCTGCGGTGAGTACGGAGGACGCGGGCGCGCGGGGAACGGACGCCGGGGACCTGGGCGTCGAGGACGCCAGGACGGACGGGGCGGGCGTCTCCGTCGCGAAGGCCACGGCCCCGGCCGCCGACCCGGCGGGCTACCGGCCCTCGGCGCGCCGGCTGGCCCACGAGGCGTTCCGGCGCCGCCGGGCCCGACGCTCGGCCCTGATCGCCACCGCCTCGACCCTGCTGACCGCCGTCGCCCTGGTGGCGCTGGTGGTCGGCTCGCCGGGCTGGCCGGCGGTGCGGCGGTCGTTCCTCAGTGCCGAGTACGCCCGGCAGGCCCTGCCCGAGGTGCTCAGGGGCCTGCGGATCAACCTGGAGCTGATGGCCGTCTGCGGGGTGCTGATCCTGGTCCTCGGTCTGCTGCTCGCGGTGCTGCGGACGCTGCGCGGGCCGGTCTTCCTGCCGGTGCGGCTGCTGGCCACGGTGTACGTGGACTTCTTCCTCGGTCTGCCGATGATCATCTGCCTGCTCGTGATGATCACCGGTGTGCCGGCGCTGCGGCTGACCGGGGTCACCACCGATCCGCTGTGGCTGGGCGGCGCGGCGCTGGTGCTGACGTACGCGGCGTACGTGTCCGAGGTGTTCCGGGCCGGGATCGAGTCGGTGCACCCCAGCCAGCTGGCCGCCGCCCGCTCGCTGGGCCTGTCCCACGCGCAGGCCATGCGGTTCGTGGTGCTGCCCCAGGCGGTGCGCCGGGTGGTGCCGCCGCTGCTCAACAACCTGGTCAGCCTCCAGAAGGACACCGGGCTGGTGTCGATCGGCGGGGTGATCGACGCGGTCTACGCGGCGAAGATCATCAACGGCCGGTCGTTCAACTCCACCCCCTACCTGGTGGCGGCGCTCGTCTTCGTCGCGCTGACGATCCCGCTGACCCGGTTCACCGGCTGGCTGACCGCGCGGGCGAACCGCCGGCAGTACGAGGGGAGCGTGCCGTGACGGATCCGGTGACCGGTGACGGGCCGGTGCTGCGGCTGGAGGCCGTGCGCAAGACCTTCGGCGACGGTCAGGTGGTGCTCAGGGACGTCCGGCTGAGCGTCCCGGAGCACTCGGTGACGGCGCTGATCGGCGCCTCCGGCTCCGGCAAGTCGACGCTGCTGCGGTGCGTCAACCTGCTGGAGCCGATCGACGACGGCGCGGTCTTCCTGGACGGCGTCGAGATCACCGACCCGCGGGTGGACAAGGACGCCGTGCGGCGGCGGATCGGCGTGGTCTTCCAGGCCTACAACCTCTTCCCGCACCTGACCGTGCTGGAGAACGTGACGCTCGCCCCGCGCCGGGTGCACGGCGTGCCGCGCGCCGAGGCGGAGGAACGGGCGCTGGAGCTGCTGGACCTGCTGGGGCTGGCGGCCAAGGCGCGCGCCTACCCGGACCGGCTCTCCGGCGGGCAGCAGCAGCGGGTGGCCATCGTCCGGGCGCTGGCCACCGGACCGCGGCTGCTGCTGCTCGACGAGATCACCGCGGCGCTCGATCCGGAGCTGGTCGGCGAGGTGCTGGCGGTGGTGCGCGCTCTGAAGGAGCGGGGCATGACGATGCTGCTCGCCACCCACGAGATGGGTTTCGCGCGCGAGGTCGCCGACCAGGTCTGTTTCCTGGACGGCGGGGTGGTGCTCGAACAGGGGCCGCCGGAGCGGGTGTTCGGGGACCCGACGGAGGAGCGGACGCGGCGGTTCCTGAGCCGGGTGATCGCCTCGGGCCGGCTCGCCCCCTGACACCGACCGGTCCAGGAGGCCCGGCCGGCCCGGCGCCCGTCGGCGGGCCGCACCACGGAGGGCACCACCGTGCGCCCCCGTGCGCGCCCTGCTGCGCGCGGCACCGAGCCGTGATCGTGGACGGGACGCCCGTCCGCGCCGCCCGGGAGGCCGCCGTTGCACGGTCCAGACCTGGTCAGCTGGCTGCTCGCCGCGCTCACCGCGGCCTCCGGCGGCTACTGCCTCTCCCGACTGCGCCGCGCCCCGTGCGCACCCGCGGCGGTCCCGGCCCGGACCGGCGCCGCGCCCGGTCGGCTGCACGCCCCGGATCGGCTGCACGCCCCGGATCGGCTGCTCGCGCCTGGTCGGCTGCACGCCCACGAGTCGGACCTCGCCGAGGGGCTGATGGGCTGCGGCATGGCGGCCATGGCGGTCGCCGGGACGGCCGTGCCCGGTGAGGTCTGGGCCTGGGTGTACGGTCCGCCCGCGGTGCTCCTGGTGCTCGCCGCCCTCCGCCGCCCGGACCGGCGGGCGCACCGGCTGCACCACGCGGTCGGGGCCCTGGCGATGACCTACACGGCGCTGGCGATGACGGCCGGGTCCGGGCACGCCGGGCACCACGCGGCGGCCGGTTCACCGGCGCTGACCGGCGCCCTGCTCGCCTACTTCGGCGGGTACGCGCTCTGGTCCGGCAGCCGCCTGCTGAGCGGGTCCGGCGGCGCGGTGGCGGTGGTCTCGACCGGACTGCCCCGGGCCTGCCGGCTCTCGACGGGCATCGGCATGTTCGCGATGCTCCTGACCATGTGACCGCGCCCGGCGACGGCCCTGCCCGACGGCCGCCCCCTCCACGGGGTGCCGTGGCGTTGGTCACTGGGTGGCCGAAAGCCGTTCCACCGGGCCCCGGTAGCGCATAGGTTGACGGGAAGCGCACTGTCGCGCTCCGTGCGTCCCCGGGGAGCCCATGCCATGACGGCCCTGCTCGGCCTGTTGCTGCTCGGACTGCTGCTCGCGACCGTCGCGCCCCGGCTGCTGACCAGGGCGCGCTGGGTGGAGCGGGAACCGGTCGTGGCGCTGCTGGTCTGGCAGTGCCTGGTGGTGGCGGTGGTGCTGTGCTGCGCGCTGGGCCTGGTGCTCGCCGCGATGGCGGCCCTCCCCGCCCTGCGCGTGGTGCTCTTCTCCTGCGCGCCGACCGGCGTCGAGGCCGCGTACGGGCTGCACAACGCCGAGGGCTGGGGCCGGCTCTGCGCGGCGGTGCTGGCGGCGGGCGGGCTGCAGACGGTGGTCGCGCTGACCCGCGAGGTCCGTACGGCAAAGGCGCTGCGCGCCCGTCGGCACGCCCAACTGGCGGAGTTGTCACCGTCGTTGCCGGAGTCGATCGAGCCGGCCTCGGGCGTGGGAGCCCGGCCGCGCCGGGAGCGGCTGGTGGTCCTGGAGAACGTCCGCCCCGAGGCGTGGTCGCTGCCCGGGCACGACTCCCGGCTGGTGGTCACCACGGGGGCGCTGCGGCAGCTGACCGACCGGGAGCTGGCGGCGGTTCTCAGCCACGAACGCGGGCACGTCCGGGCCCGGCACCACTGGCTGGCGCAGGGCGCGCAGGCACTCGCCTCCGGGTTCCCCGGGGTCGGGGTGTTCAGCGCCTTCCGCGACCAGGTGGGCGAGTTGGTGGAGCTGGCGGCGGACGACCGGGCGGCGCGCCGGCACGGACGGCACACCACGGCCCTGGCGCTGGCGGAGATCAATCTGGGGCGCGGGGTGTTCGGCGGTTGCCCGCCCGGTCAGGCGCAGTCCCCGAAGCGGGTGGACCGGCTGCTGGCGGGGCGCCCGCGGCTCTCCGTGCCGCACCGGCTGCAGCTGACCCTGGCCGCCCTGGCGGCGCCCGCCGCGGTGGTCCTGCTGGCCGCGGCGCCGGGCCTGCTGGCCCTGCGCTGAGCCTGCTCGGCCTGCGCCGAGCCGCCGGGGCGAGCACCGACCGAGTCGGCGGGGCGAGCACCGACCGAGTCGGCGGGGCCGCCACGACCACCGCCCCGCACGGGCAGTGACGACGCGTCAGTCGGTGATCGGCCCGCAGGTGCCGACCGGATCGTCGGCCAGGGTGAGCGAGAGCACCTCGCGGTGCAGCCCCCGGGCCTCGGCGTACCGCCGGCGGCCCTCCTCGGTGAGCGCGACCTTGATGCCGCGCCGGTCTGCGGTGCACATCGCGCGGGTGACCAGGCCGGCCTTCTCCAGCCGGCCGATCAGCCGGGAGAGCGCGCTCTGACTGAGGTGCACGGTGTGGGCGAGCTCCTGCACCCGCAGGCCCTTGTCACCGCCCTCGCAGCCCTCGACGAGCCGTTCCAGCACTTCGAACTCGCTCATGCCGAGCCCGTGTTTCTCACCGAGCTCGCGGTCGAGCAGGCAGGCGGTCTGGGCATGCCGGGCGAGCAGGTCGCGCCATTGGGCGACCAGACCGGCCTCCGCCGGGGAGTCGAGTTCAGCCACCCCGCCAGGATATCACAGCGTCCACAACTTATGCGTTAACATCATATTCACTTGCATTGAATGCACGTGCATGTAGTCTCTTGCCCCATGACCACAGCGACCGCCACGACTCCCGACGATCCGTCACATGCCGGTGACCACTGGACCCCCCGGCTCTGGGGCACCCTGATCGTGCTCTGCGCCGCGCTCTTCCTGGACGCCCTGGACATCTCGATGGTGGGCATCGCCCTGCCGTCGATCGGCTCCGAACTGCACCTGTCCACCTCCACCCTCCAGTGGGTGGTCTCCGGCTACGTGCTCGGCTACGGCGGCCTGCTGCTGCTCGGTGGCCGCACCGCCGACCTGCTCGGCCGCCGCCGGGTCTTCCTGACCGCACTGGCCGTGTTCGCCGGTGCCTCCCTGCTCGGCGGCCTGGTCGACGACGGCGGCCTGCTGATCGCCGCCCGCTTCCTCAAGGGCGTCGCGGCCGCGTTCACCGCGCCGGCCGGCCTGTCGATCATCACCACGACGTTCCCCGAGGGCCCGGCCCGCAACCGGGCGCTGTCGATCTACACCACCTGCGGCGCCAGCGGCTTCTCCCTCGGCCTGGTGCTCAGCGGTCTGCTCACCGCGGTCGGCTGGCGCTGGACCTTCCTGATGCCCGTCCCGATCGCGCTGCTCGCCCTGGTCTTCGCCGCCCGGCTGCTCCCCCGCCAGGTGGAGGAGAAGCCCGCCGGCCGCTACGACGTGCTCGGCGCGATCACCGGCACCACCGCCGTCCTGCTGCTGGTGTTCACCGCGACCGAGGCGCAGGGCGCGGGCTGGCTCAGCCTGCGCACCCTGGGCTCGCTCGCCGTCGTGGTGCTGCTCGCCGTGGCCTTCCTGGTGATCGAGAGCCGGACGGCGCACCCGCTGGTGCGACTCGGCATCTTCCGCAACGGCTCGGTCGCCCGGGCCAATGTGATCGCCTTCGCGATGGCCGGCGCGTACGGCGGCTTCCAGTTCGTGGTCACGCTCTACCTCCAGGACCTGCTCGGCTGGTCGGCCCTGGCGATGGCGCTCGGACTGCTCCCGGCCGGCGCGATGATCGCCCTCTCGGCGCCGTTCATGGGCCCGGTGGTGGACCGCTTCGGCACCGGCCGGCTGCTGCCGATCGGCCTGCTCGCCCTGGTCGGCGCGTTCGCGCTGTTCCTGCGGCTGGACGCGCACAGCTCGTACCCGGCGCTGGTGCTCCCGTCGATCGTCCTGCTCGGCATCGGCTTCGCGCTCGCCTTCCCCTCGGTGAACATCGCGGCCACCGACGGGGTGGCGGACGAGGAGCAGGGCCTGGCCTCCGGCCTGGTGAACACCGCGATCCAGGTGGGCACCGCGGTCGTGCTGGCCGGCGCCACCGCGATCATCACCGCCGGCAGCGGCGGCGGCACCGGCGCCGAGGCGCAGCTGGACGGCTACCGGCCGGCGCTGCTGTTCGTCACCGGGGTCGCGCTGCTCGGTCTGGTGATCGCCGTCGCGGGCGCCGTGCTCGACCGGCGGAAGAAGGCAACTCCCCTGCCGGTACCTGACTATGATTATCCGTCAGTAAGCCGGGAGGACCTGGCCGAGCGACGCGACGGGATCCTCAGCAAGGGCTGAGCGGCGGCAGAGGTTCCACGACGCCCGGATCACGCCCTCACCGTCGGGCAAGGCGCCGGCTCTACCAAACCCCCGTGTTGGTAGGGCCGGCGCCTCCGTACGAGCCGAACCGGACCGCCCGGCCGAATGCCGGTCGCCTCGGTTCGGTCGCCGGCCCGGCCAGTATATTGGCCGACAGCCAACGAACGTACGGAGCAGACACGATGGCACCTCGCGGGGATTCGGTCAATGAGGAGATGCGTCAGCGGTCCCGGCGGCGCATCATGCGGGCCACCGTCGAGCTGGTCGACCAGCGCGGATACGCCGGCACCACGCTGACCGACATCGCCGAGCGGGCCGGGCTCGCGCGCGGCCTGCTCTCCTACTACTTCGACGGCAAACGGCTGCTGATGCAGTCGGCCACGCACCGGATGATGCACCAGGCGCTCTCCACCGCCCTCGACGAGCTGACGCCCGACGCGGGCCCGGAGGACCGGCTGGCCAGGGCCATCGACGCGGTGCTCAGCCTGGCCATGGAACACCCGCGGGTGATGCGCTCGCACCTCGCGCTGATCCTCGACCCGGACACCGGCGCCTTCGTCCAGGACCCGGAGCAGCAGCGGCTCGGCTCGATCCTCCAGGGACTGCTGCGCGACTGGGGCGCGCCCGATCCGGCGGCCGAGCACGCGGTGCTGCGCAGCGCGCTGATGGGCGGCTGCATAGGCGTGCTGCTGCCCGGGGCGGAGCTCCCGCTGGCCCCGATCCGCGCCGACCTGTTCCGCCGCTACGACCTGCCCTGGCACCTGGGGCGTCCGCCGCAGCCCCTGCCGCCGGAAAGGGAGCGGCCGCCGGCCCGCGGCTGAACCGCGGCGGCCGGCGGCCGCTCCTCCGTGGTGCCCCGGTCGGACGCCCGACCCGGTCCGGATTCACCGGCCGGGGCGGGCGCCCTCCCGGGTCAGCGCTCCTTCAGGATCGAGGCCAGCAGGTCGATGGTGCGCTCGGGCGTGAGGCTGTCCACGCAGAGCCGCTCCATGACCTGGATGTAGGCGTCGACGTCGTCGCGCTTGTCGAGGTACAGCGCACTGGTCAGCTGCTCCAGGTAGACGACGTCCGCGAGGTCCTGCTCGGGGAAGCGCAGGATGGTGAACGCACCGGACTCACCGGCGTGCGCACCGAAGCGGAACGGCATCACCTGGATGACCACGTTGGCCTGCTCGGCGGCGTCGATCAGGTACTGGACCTGACCGCGCATCACCTGGGGGCCGCCGACCGGACGGCGCAGCGCGGCCTCGTCGATGACCGCCCAGAGCCGCGGGCTGCCGCCCTCGGTGAGCAGCTTCTGACGACGCATGCGCAGGCTGACCCGGCGCTCGACCTCCTCCTCGCTGATCACCGGCCGACTCTGGCCGAAAACCGCCCGTGCGTACTCCTCGGACTGCAGCAGGCCGGGGACGAACTGGACTTCGTAGGTGCGGATGAGGGCAGCGGCCTCCTCGAGGCCGACGTACGTCTGGAACCAGCCCGGCAGGACGTCGTTGAAGCTGTGCCACCAGCCCGACTTGTTGGCCTCGCGGACCAGGCCGAGCAGCGCCTCGCGTTCGAGGCCGTCGTCCACGCCGTAGAGGCTGAGCAGGTCGGCGACGTCACGTTCCTTGAAACTGACACGGCCGAGTTCCATGCGGCTGATCTTGGACTCGGAAGCCCGGATCGCGTAGCCCGCGTCCTCGCGGGTGATGCCGCGCGTCTCTCGTAGCCGGCGCAGCTGGGAGCCGAGGAGGATCCGGCGGACCATCGAGCCGCCGCCCGGCTGAACTGTGGTCATGCGGTCCTAACCTCCACCTAGGGCAAACAGCGCACAGTCTGCCATCAGTTGAGCGCTCACGGTGCCGATACTGACGGATGTTCCTATCAGTTCTGCACTCCGCACACCAGGATGCACGTGCATCCGGCGCTTGCATATGCCATTTGAACGACTGCACGTGAATCGACTCTTGCATCTGCAGTGAGCGCAGAGCACGATGGTGCACGTGCACCTGCACATCCCTGGCAATCCCGCGGGCTCCGCGTCGACCCCACGCGCGATTCCGTGCACCGGCCCGGTAGCGCCCCCGCGCCTCCGGGCCCTCGTGCGCGCGCGCCTGGTCGAGGGGCGGCCGCGCGGCCGAGCGAGTCGGAGGTGACCGGCATGACCCCGGCGGGTCCAGCCGTGTCCGCCCCCTTATGGGAGGAGCTCTTCATGAGCACCGGAACGGCCTTGGCAGTCGACCCCCATGTGGTCACCTGTACGCTCGCTCCCCGTTATGAAGCCGTAAGAACCGCGCGCGACTTCGCCAGGACCGCCCTGCAGCGCTGGGGGCTGGGCGAGCTCTTCGACGACGTCGCGCTGGTGGCCTCGGAGCTGGTGACCAACGCGCTGCGGCACGCGATCGGCGCGTGCCCCACCGCGGCGGGCGACTACGACTTTCCCACGCAGCCGACGCCCGAGGGCAGGCTGCCGATCCGAATAAGCCTCGTGCACCGCGCGCCCCAGGTGGTCTGCGCGGTGAGCGACCCCAGCAGCACCGGCCCGGTGGCCCGGGAGGCGGACTTCGTGGCGGAGTCCGGCCGCGGCCTGCACCTGGTCGACTCCTTCAGCCGTTCCTGGGGCTGGCACCCGTTGGGCGGCGGCAAGGTCGTCTGGGCGCTGTTCGAGGCGGAGGAGGAGGTCCGACGACCGGCCCCGGTGGCCGAGTTCGGCGGACGGCACCGACGTTCGGCCTGATCCCGCGTCCGGCGACGGCTCCCACCGCGGCACACCACACCCCGGCCGGCCACGACCCGGCGACCACCCACCCACCCCGGCAACGGCGACCGGCGACCCACGGGCAGCGGGCCCGGCAGCCTTCCGGTGGTGGTGTCCCTCCGATCCGCGTGCGGCGGCTCGGCACGGTGACGGCGGGACGACGACGGCCGGACAGCGGCGACGGGACAGCGGCGGGACAGCGGCGACGACCGGGTGCCGTCACGGGTCCCGGTACCTCCGGGACGGCTCCCCGACCCGGACCGCACGCGACCACGGCCACCCGGGAGGGGCGCCGGAAAAGACAAAGGCCGTCGTGGTGTCAGCACCCACGACGGCCCCCCGATGGTGAAGCCGACGGCCGTTCAGACCGCCAGGTGGTCGAACTCCCCGTCCTTGGCCCCCAGCAGGAGTGCGGCGATCTCGGCCCGCGTGTAGATCAGCGCGGGACCGTCCGGGAAGCGCGAATTGCGCATCGCCACCTCGCCCCCCGGGAGGGCGGCGAACTCGACGCAGTTGCCCTGAGAGTTGCTGTGCAGGCTCTTCTGCCAGACCACGCCCTCGAGGTCCGTAGCGGCCATCCCGTTGTACGGGTCGTACGTGTCGTGCGCGTCGTGCATAGAAATCTCCCGAAGAGCTCCGGAGTGGGTCGTTCAGCTCGGCGCCCCGGCCCCGGCCGAACGACCGGACCGGCCCCGTACCGGCCCGGCACAACGCCTCACTTGACGCGATGATAGCTCCAGTGCACGTGCATCAGCACGGGACGTTGCAGGTGCACGGCGTTTTCGACACCGAACCGGAACTCTTCGTGAAGTGCCCCCCCGGCGGCACGTAAGCGGACATAGCCGACTGAATCGGCAAGCCATCGATAACCGCCCGTAGGCGACCCCCCGCTGAATGTTGATCTTCGGACGCCGGGAGTCGCGCTTTCGTGACCCTCCGTCAGGCGAGTCGTATGCTGTGAGACATCTCACGCGCCACCCCGGCAACGGAAGACCCGTTCCAGCGCATCTGCGTGGGTACCGGGAGAACTGCCGACCGGAGGCCGGTTATGTCCGGTTTTCGGACTGGTGGTCCCCCTCGGTACGGCAGCCGACTGCGGGCCGGGCGGGTCGATGTCCTACGATCTCCGCCATGAGCACCGCAGCCATCCCGGGCGCGCCACTGCCCGTCCGCACTCCAGGCTCCCGTGCGCGGGGGCGCCACCGCCGTCCCGAGCGCCCCGAGATCCCGGCCGGTTCCCCGGCCCTGCTGCTCGCCGTCCCCGCGGCCGCCGGGCCGGAATCCCGGTCCGTGGTCGAGGAGCTGCTGTCCATCGTCCGCAGCGAGCAGAACGGCGTCCTGACCGTCGCCGGCTACCTCCCGGCCGGTGGGACCGACGGCGAGCACACCGGCGGGACCGGCGGTGAGCGCACCGTCGCCGAGCTGCTGGCCGAGGCGGCCGAGGCCGGCCTGCCGACCCCGATCGTGGTGCCGCTGGCGCCTGGCCCGCACGACTTCCTCCCCGAACTGCACGCCCTCGCCGCCGAGTACGGCGCCCCCGTCACCGACGCGCTGGGCCCGCACCCGCTGCTCGCCGAGGCCGTCCACGTCCGCCTCTCCGAGGCCGGTCTGGCCCGGGCCGACCGCGCCCGGCTGTTCGCCATCGCGACCGCGGCCGACGGCGTGGTGCTCACCACCGTCGGCGGACAGGCCGCGGCCGACGCCGCCGGCATCACCGGCATGCTGCTGGCCGCCCGGCTCGCCGTGCCGGTCGTCCCGGCCGCGCTGGACGTGCCCGGCTCGGTCGCCGAGGCCGTCGCCCACCTCAAGGAGATGGGCGCCCAGAACCCGGCGCTGGCCCCGCTGGTGATCGGCCCCGAGGCGGACGCCGAGCTGCTCGCCACGGCCGCCGAGGAGTCCGGCTGCCCGTCGGCCGCGCCGCTGGGCGCGTACCAGGCGGTGGGCCAGCTGGTCGCCTCCACCTACCTGGCCGCGCTGCCCGCCGTCGCCCCGGCGCTCGCCGTCGAGGACGCCGAGGACGCCGAGGAGACCGGCCCGCGCGGCAGCGGTCGGCACGCCGCCCAGTAACGGACACCGCACCCGAGGGCCCGGAACGGACACGCCGTTCCGGGCCCTTCCGGCACCCTCGTCCGGCAGGACGCACGGCAGGACGCACGGCAGGCGTCCGGCTGCCGACCGCCGGCGCCCGCACTCCCCGCGGACGCCCGTCGGCCCGCGCTCGCCGAGTACGGCCGCCGGCCCGCGCTCGCCGAGTACGGCCGCCGACCCGCGCTCGCCCAGTACGGCCGCCTCCGCGCGGCCCGGCGACACGGCTACCGCCCCACCCTGGTGGTGGTCACGGCCGCGTCCTTCAGCCGCAGCGCGGGGACCTGCACCGGCCGGGACTGGCCGGCCAGGGTCGGCACCGGCAGGGAGGCGGCGTTCCACTGCGGCTGCGCGGTGCCCTCCTCGCCCGCCCGGCGGACCTTGAGCACCTCGGTCGATCCGGTCCGGCGCAGCAGGATGTTCTTGGGCTCCCCCGCCTCCGGGTCCAGCCAGAGCTCGTTGCCACCGAACTCGCAGTCCAGCACCAGGATGTCGTCCGGCTTGCCGTCGGCCCCGGCGCGGAAGGCGATCCCGGCCCGGCGGTAGCCGGTGAACCGGGTGCGGCTGAAGGTGACGGACTCCCCGGCGAGTTCGTGCCGGGCGGTGGAGACGGCGAAGTCGCTGCGCCCGGCCGCGTCGATCAGCAGCCCGTCGAAGACGCTGCCCTTGTCCCGGCCGAGCGCGTGCAGCGCCACTCCCCCGCCCGCGTTGCCGTACAGCACGCTCGCGGTGTAGTCGAAGTCGTTGAGGTAGGCACCGTGCTCGATGCCCCAGCCGCCGTTGTGGTAGGCCGCGAACTCGGTGACCACGTGGTGCCGCTGGGCGTTGAGCCAGACGAAGATGCCGTCCTGCAGGTTGTTGTGGGCCAGGCAGCGCTGGAAGGTCCAGACGCCCTCGCTGTTCTCCGGCCACTCGAATCCGGAGGCGCCGTTGGCGCCCTGGACGCCGACCGCGACGCAGTCCAGGGCCTTGCCACCGGTGCCCGCGCCGAGGTTGAAGCCGGTCAGCCGGTAGGCGCGGGGGTTGGGTTCGAGCAGGGTGCGGGAGGCCACGCAGGACTCGTAGACGATGTCGTCGGAGGGCTGCTGGGGGGTGCGGGTGTCCAGCGGGCCGTCCCACCAGTAGGCGTCCTCCCAGGTCTCGTGGCTGATGCAGCCGCGGAAGGTGATGCCGTGGCTGGCGTGCGGCACGAAGGCGTGGCTGCCGGTGTCGCGGACTACCACGCCCTCGACGACGGTGCCCCGGGCGGCGTCGCCGAGCCGGTGGAAGTGCAGCCCGTACCGGCCGAGCACCGGTGTGGTGACCGGGGCGGTGCCGTCCGGGCCCCGCCAGGTCTCCTTGGTGTCGGCGCGCGGGCCGAGCCAGCGCAGCGCGGCGTGCCGCACGTCGGCCCGGCGGGCGCTGGTGAGGTGGACGTGGGCGCGCCCCTCGGCGGTGCCCTCGACCCGGACGCTGCGGGTCAGGTTGAGCAGCTCGGCGCCGACGGTGACGCCCCCTCCGGCGGCGACCCGGGGGTGCGGGTAGGTGAGCGGGGTCTCCAGGGTGACGGTGGTTCCGCTGACGGACCGGAGGGTGACGAGGTCGTACCGGGCGGCGAAGCCGTCCTGGTCGGGCGGGCCGGTCGGGGTGACGGCCAGTTCGTCGCCAGGGAGCCAGCCGGCGGGCGGGGCGGCCAGGTTGACGACGGTGTCACCGGCCCTGAGGTCGCGGTCGGCGCGGACCCAGGCGGTCTTGGCGGCGCCGTCCAGCCGGAGGTAGCCGGCGCCGGTGACCCAGAGGCCGACGTCGGTGGCGACCACCGTCATGCCGTCGCCCTGGAAGCGCCGCTCGTCGACGCCGGGGAAGCGCAGGGTGTGGGTGCGGTCGCCGTCGGGGGCGAGGGCGAGGGTGCCGCGGACCTCGACGTTGCCGGCGGCGGCGAGGGTGAGGGTGCGGTCGGCGGCGAAGGTGAGCGAGCCGCCCGGCTCGACCAGCAGGGAACCGACCTCGGCGTCGGTGTCGAGCAGGACCTTGTCGGTGATCCGCACGGCGCTGCGCGGACCGGGCGGGCCGCCCTTCCAGCCGGCCCGGTCGGACCAGCGGCGGCCGCCCTGGTCGACGGTGGGTGCGGGGGCGGGCTGCTCGGGGGGTCCGGTGCCGGGGGCTCCGGTGCCGTCCGGCGGGGCCGCGCCGTGGCCGCCGTCCGGGCCCATCGGGCCGACGGCCCCGGTCGGGGTCGTCCCGACCACGGCGGCCGGGGTGACGAGCCTGGTCTCCCCGGTCAGCGAGCGGCGCAGGATCTCCTCGCCGCTGATCGCCGCGAAGGCGGTGCCGACGGCCAGCCAGCGCAGTAGTCCGCGTCGGCTCACGGGAGTTCGGGGTGGTTCGGGTGGGATGTCCACTCTGCGGTGCTTTGCCCGGCGATGCACTCCGCGCGGCCGGGCGGCCGGACGAGCGGCGTCCGGCTCCTCGTCACTGCCCATCGGTGCGTAGCCCTCTCTCCGGACGGCTGCGGCGGCGTCGGCGGCCTGCCGACGTCCTGAAGCATAGGCAGTTGTGTTGGCCATGACGGGCGTTGCCGGAAATCGGTCATTTCTGATCATGAAGGACAGCCTCTCAGCACGGATTTCGTAAACCGTGACGAGCGTCACACATGTTTGCGGTTTGAAGCCGCCTCTGCTTAACGTGCTCCCCGTTCGTGGCCACACGGACCCAGCTCGTTCGCAACGCCGAGTCCTGCCGTCGGGCGTGCTGGCAGTGCAATGCACCACGGCAGGAGCGGGGGAACCACAGGTAGTTCGCCCAGGACCGGTCCTCGGACCGGACCCGGGCTAGGGGTGAAGCCGCGTCCACAGCGCGGCCGGGCAACTCCGGCCCGAATCCGACAGCTCACCTCGCAGGCGTGGGAGAGGACCACGTCTTCATGCTGCCCACCAACGGCACCCGTCTGTCCGGCCGTACCCGTCGCGCGATCGCCGCCCTCGGCGTCGCGGGCATCGGCCTCACCGTCCCCTGCCTCACCGCCGGCACCGCCTCGGCCGCCTCCGTCGCCACCTGGGACAAGGTCGCCCAGTGCGAGAGCACCGGCAACTGGAGCATCAACACCGGCAACGGCTTCTACGGCGGTCTCCAGTTCACCAACTCCACCTGGGCCGAGTTCGGCGGCACCTCGTTCGCCGCGCGCGCCGACCTCGCCACCAAGGACCAGCAGATCGCGATCGCCGAGAAGGTGCTCGCGGTCCAGGGCCCCGGCGCCTGGCCGGTCTGCTCGGTCCAGGCCGGTCTGACCAAGGGCGGCACCCCGGCCGCGGTGGACACCACCACCGCCGCCAAGCCCGCCGCCCAGACCCCGGCCCCGGCCGCCAAGCCCGCCGCCAAGCCGGCCGAGAAGCCGCAGGCCGCCAAGCCCGCCGCCGAGGCCCCCGCCCAGGCCCCCTCCGCCGACGCCGCCCAGCAGTGGACCGGCGGCCAGGACCGGCAGCAGTGGCACCGCCAGGGCGGCCAGGAGACCACCGGTGACTACACCGTGGTCTCCGGCGACTGGCTGTCCTCCATCGCCGACAAGAACGACGTCCAGGGCGGCTGGGAGCGGCTGTACGAGCTCAACCGCGCCACCCTGACCGACGGCCCGCACACCATCTACCCGGGCCAGCACCTGACCCTGGGCGACCGTGCCAAGGGCCAGGCCTCGACCGAGCAGTCCGGCCAGGGCTTCGACTGGTTCAACCGTGCCAAGGGCGCGCAGAACGGCACCGGCACGGCCACCGGCGCGGCCGCGCCGACCCAGGGCAAGGCCCAGGGCCAGACGGCCGCCAAGCCCGCCGCCAAGCCCGCCGCGCAGGCCGAGACCCCGGCGCCGGCCCCGGCCGTCACCGGCAGCATGGCCGCGGCCGTCTCCTTCGCCCAGTCGAAGGTCGGCCAGGCCTACGTCTACGGCGGCACCGGCAACGGCGGCTGGGACTGCTCCGGCCTGACCCAGGCCGCGCTGCGCGCCGCGGGCGTCTCCGTCCCGCGCGTCGCCGCCGACCAGGCCGCCGCGTCCACCCACGTCTCGCTGGACGCGCTCAAGGCCGGCGACCTGCTGTTCTGGTCCAACAACGGCCAGGACTCCGGCGTCTACCACGTCGCGCTCTACATCGGCGACGGCAAGTACGTCGAGGCCGCCAACCCGAGCTCGGGCGTCCGGGTGCAGACCGTCGCCAACTGGGCGCCGGACTTCGCCGGCCGGGTCTGACCGACGCAACACCGGTAGGACAGCACCGGACAGCACAGCACCGGTAGTACCGCGCCCCCGGGGAGCAGCCGCTCGCTCCCCGGGGGCCGCGGCGTACCCGGACACCGGGCGCGGGCCCCGGGCGCGCGGCGGCCCGGTCCGGGCTCCGGACGACCGTGGTCAAAGCGGGCCCCGGCGGGCATGCTGCTGCTCTGCACCCGAGGAGGAGTCACCATGGCCCAGGTCACCGTCACGCTGGACGCCAATCTCGCGATCGACGCGATGATGCTGTCCGGCACCAAGAACCCGCAGGACGCCGTCGAACTGATCCTGCGCGACTACCTGGAGCGGGGCCGGCGCACCGAGACCCGCACCGGTGACGCCGCCGACGGCCACCGGGTCACCCAGGACCGCCCGAGCGTCCAGGAGGGCTGAGCGGGCCCGCGCGGACGTCACGAGGGGCCCGGGGAGCACATCGCTCCCCGGGCCCCTCGTGGTCCGTCCTCAGCGGGCGCGCGCGCCGGTCGAGCCGCGCATCACCAGTTCCGGCTGGAACATGAACTCCCCGCGCTGGACGGCGTTCCCGCCGACCTCCTCCAGCAGGGCGTCCACCGCCGCGGTGGCCATCGCCTCCACGGGCTGGCGGACGGTGGTCAGCGGCGGCTCGGTGAAGGCTATGAGCGGCGAGTCGTCGAAGCCGACCACCGAGACGTCCTGCGGCACCGCCAGGCCCCGCTGGCGGACCGCCCGGATCGCGCCGAGCGCCATCATGTCGCTGCCGCAGACGATCGCCGTGCAGCCCTTGTCGAGCAGCGCCCCGGCCGCCGCGTGCCCGCCCTCCACGCTGAACAGCGTGTGGTGGACGAGCTCCTCGGCCTCCTCCGGCGTGTGCCCGAGCACCTCCCGCAGGGCCGCGGTGAAGCCCTCGATCTTGCGCAGCACCGGCACGTACCGCCGCTGCCCGACGGCCAGGCCGATCCGCTCGTGGCCGAGTTCGGCCAGGTGCTGGACGGCCATCCACATCGCGGACCGGTCGTCCGGCGAGATGAACGGCGCGTCGATCTTCTCGCTGTAACCGTTGATCAGCACGAACGGCACCCCGCGCCCGGCCAGCCGGGCGTAGCGGTCGTGGTCGGCGGTGCTGTCGGCGTGCAGGCCGGAGACGAAGACGATGCCCGCCACGCCCCGGTCGACCAGCATCTCCACCAGTTCGTCCTCGGTGGAGCCGCCCGGGGTCTGGGTGCAGAGCACCGGCGTGAAGCCGTGCCGGCTCAGCACCTGCTCGATGACCTGGGCCAGCGCGGGGAAGATCGGATTGCTGAGCTCCGGGGTGATCAGCCCGATCAGCCCGGCGCTGCGCTGGCGCAGCCGGGTCGGCCGCTCGTAGCCGAGCACGTCCAGGGCCGCCAGCACGGTCTGCCGGGTGGCGGCCGAGACGTTCGCCTTGCCGTTGAGCACGCGGGAGACGGTGGCCTCGCTGACCCCCGCCTGCGCCGCGATGTCTGAGAGTCGCGCCGTAGTCACGGTCCCAGAGCCTATTGCAACCACGTCAGACCGCCCACCAGTCGGTGCTGTCCGCCGCCAGCACCGCCTCGCCGTCGACCACCTGGGGGTCGGCGCCGGCGGAGGTGAGCAGCAGTCGGCCGGGCACCGGTATCCGGACCGGGGCGCCGGTGGTGTTGACGGTGCAGACGAAGGAGCCGCGGCGGAACACCAGGGTGCCCTCGGGGCCGTCCAGCCACTCGACCTCGCGGCCGGCGCCGAGGTCGGCGGTGGCCCGGCGGAGGGCCAGCGCGGAGCGGTACAGCTCCAGGGTGGAGGTCGGGTCGCCGGTCTGCGCCTCGACGCTGGGCGCGGCGCAGACCGAGCGCGCGGTCGCCGGGGGTGCGGATCTGGGTGCCCAGGCCGGGCGGGTTGGCGAACCGGGTGGCGTGCCGGGTGACGTCGTGGTTGGAGAGCACCCAGGTGGTGGGGGCGTCGACCGGGCGCATCGAGTCGAGCGACAGGTCGATCACCTGACGCAGTTCGGCGGCGTCCCAGGAGGTGCCCAGGTACTGGAAGTTGAAGGCCTGGTGCAGCTCGTCGGGGCGGACGTAGTTGGCGGTGCGCTGGACGGTCGGGGTCCAGGCCTCGGCGACGCCGATCCGCTGCCCCGGGTACTCGTCGAGGATCTTCCGCCAGCTGCGGTAGATCTCGTGCACGCCGTCCTGGTCGAAGAACGGCATGACGTCGTTGCCGAGCAGCTTGAGCTGGTCGGAGCCGCCGAGGTCGGGCAGGCCGGGGGCCTTGACCATGCCGTGGGCGACGTCGAGGGCTGCTCCGGGGCGAACAGGTGCAGGTACCAGTCGCCGGGGGTGCCGTCCGGGTCCTCGGTGCGGGTCCAGGCCGGGCCGCCGAAGATGGACTCCCAATCGTTGGGCGGCAGTTCGCCGTTCTCGCCCTTGCCGGGGCGGAAGTGGTAGCGGTCGCGCAGCGGGGACGCAGGACCCTCGCGCAGAGCACGCTGGAACCACTCGTGCTGGTCGGAGGAGTGGTTGGGGACGAGGTGCGTCCAGCAGGGTGCCGAACATCGGGTCCACCGCCCGGTAGTCGGCCACGTCGTAACCGGCGTCGGCCTGCGGGGAGGCGTAGAACGGCGAGAGCCAGACGGCGTCCACGCCGAGGTCGCGCAGGTAGGGCAGGCGGCTGCGGATGCCGGGCAGGTCGCCCATGCCGTCGCCGTTGGAGTCCGCGAAACTGCGCGGGTACACCTGGTAGATGACCGCGTCCCGCCACCAGCCTCTGTCCGCGCCGGC
>JOHN01000097.1 GCA_000719695.1 Streptomyces sp. NRRL F-6131 | reverse complement strand
ACCCCAGCCCACCCCTCCCCTCCCCTCCCCCTCTCCCGGCGACCGCGAGCGAGGAACCGTGCGACTGACCCCCACCGAGCGGGACCGGCTGCTGATCTTCACAGCAGCCGAGCTGGCCCGCGCCCGCCGCGCCCGGGGCGTCCGCCTCAACGTCCCCGAGGCCACCGCGCTCATCGCCGACACCGTCTGCGAGGCCGCCCGGGACGGCCGGCGCCTCGCCGAGGCAATCGAGGCCGGCCGCTCCGTCCTCACCGCGGACGACGTGCTGCCCGGCGTGGCGGACGTGGTCACCGTGGTCCAGGTCGAGGCGGTCTTCGACGACGGCACCCGCCTGGCCGTGGTCAACGACCCCTTCAAGGGCGCCGGCTCGCTCGGCGACGAGGCCCCCGGCGGCGCGCTGCTCGGCGACGGCGCCGGCTACGACCCGGTCGAGGAGACCGTCGTCCTGCCCGTCCACAACACCTCGGACGTGCCGATCTCGGTCACCTCGCACTTCCACTTCTTCGAGTCCAACCCGCGGCTCGCCTTCGACCGGGCCGCCGCCTACGGCACCCACCTCGCGGTGCCCGCCGGCTCCTCGGTGCGGTTCGACCCGGGCGCCACCGTCGAGGTCGGCCTCGTCCCGATCGGCGGCGCGCGCGTCGCGATCGGCTTCGCCGGCCTGGTGGACGGCCCGCTCGACGCCGCCGGCGCCAAGGAGGCCGCCCTGGCCAAGGCCCGCGCCACCGGCTACCTGACCACCTTCGACGACGCGGAGGTCGAGTCGTGACGTCCATCACCCCCCACGACTACATCGCCGTGCACGGCCCGCGCGCCGGGGACCGGATCCGGCTCGGCGACTCCGGGCTGATCGTCCGGGTCGAGTCCGACTCGCAGGCCCCGGGCGACGAGTTCCTGGCCGGCTTCGGCAAGACCGCCCGCGACGGCCTGCACCTCAAGCCCGCCGCCGTCCGCGACACCTGCGACGTGGTGATCAGCAACGTCCTGGTGATCGACGCCGTCCAGGGCGTCCGCAAGACCTCGATCGGCCTGATCGGCGGCCGGATCGCCTCGATCGGCAGGGCCGGCAACCCCGACACCCTGGACGGCGTGGACGTCGTGGTCGGCACCGGCACCACGATCGTCTCCGGCGAGGGCATGATCGCCACCGCCGGCGCCATCGACACCCACGTCCACCTGCTCTCGCCGCGGATCATGGAGGCCTCGCTCGCCTCCGGCGTCACCACGATCATCGGCCAGGAGTTCGGCCCGGTCTGGGGCGTCGGCGTCAACTCCCCCTGGGCCCTGCGGCACGCCTTCAACGCCTTCGACGCCTGGCCGGTCAACATCGGCTTCCTCGGCCGCGGCTCCTCCTCCGACGAGGCGCCGCTGATCGAGGCCCTCGCCGAGGGCGGCGCCTCCGGCTTCAAGGTGCACGAGGACATGGGCGCCCACACCCGTGCCCTGGACACCGCGCTGCGGGTCGCCGAGGAGTACGACGTCCAGGTCGCCCTGCACACCGACGGCCTCAACGAGTGCCTGTCCGTGGAGGACACCCTCAAGGTGCTCGAGGGCCGGACCATCCACGCCTTCCACATCGAGGGCTGCGGCGGCGGCCACGTGCCCAACGTGCTGAAGATGGCCGGCGTGCCGAACGTCATCGGCTCCTCCACCAACCCCACCCTGCCCTTCGGCCGGGACGCGCTCGGCGAGCACTTCGGCATGATCGTCTCCGCGCACGACCTCAAGGTCGACCTGCCCGGCGACGCCGCCATGGCCCGCGACCGGATCCGCGCCGGCACCATGGGCGCCGAGGACGTGCTGCACGACCTCGGCGTCATCGGCATCACCTCCTCCGACGCCCAGGGCATGGGCCGGGCCGGTGAGACCGTGCGCCGCACCTTCGCCATGGCCGGCAAGATGAAGGCCGAGCTCGGGCCGCTGGACGGCGGCTACGGAACCACCGAGGGCGGCGACGACAACGAGCGCGTGCTGCGCTACATCGCCAAGCTCACCATCAACCCGGCCATCGCCCACGGCCTGGCGCACGAGGTCGGCTCGATCGAGATCGGCAAGCTCGCCGACATCGTGCTGTGGCGCCCCGACCACTTCGGTGCCAAGCCGCAGCTCGTCCTCAAGTCCGGCTTCCCCGCCTACGGCGTGGTCGGCGACCCCAACGCCTCCACCGACCGCTGCGAACCCCTCGTCCTGGGACCGCAGTTCGGCGCGCACGGCGCCACCGCCGCCGACATCTCGGTCGCCTTCGTCGCGCAGGCCGCCGCCGACGGCGCCTACCTCGACCGCCCCGCCGACTGCCTGCCCACCCGGCGTCGGCGCGTCGGCGTCCGGAACACCCGCGGCATCGGCCCGCGGGACATGGTCCGCAACGCCCGAACCGGCCGCGTGGAGGTCACCGAGACCGGCCTGGTCTCGCTCGACGGCTCCCCGCTGCGCTCCGAACCGGCCGACAGCGTCTCGCTCAGCCGCCTCTACTTCCTCTGACCCCCACCCACCCCGTCGCCCCTCACCCCGGCGCCACCGAAGGACCTCACGATGACCAGCCCCACCCCCGCCTCGCTCGGCTACCGGATGCCCGCCGAGTGGCACCCGCACGACCGCACCTGGATGGCCTTCCCGACCGACAACCCAACCTTCGACACGCCCGAGCACCTGCACGCGGCGCGCGAGGCCTGGGCGAACGTCGCGAACACCGTCGTCCGGTACGAGCCGGTCACCCTGGTCGTGAACACCGGCGAGACCGCCGAGGCCCGCAAGTACGTCGCCGAGCAGGTCGAGATCGTCGAGCGCCCGCTCAACGACGCCTGGATGCGCGACATCGGCCCGTCCTTCCTGATCGACGGCGAGGGCGGCCTCGCCGCCGCCGACTGGATCTTCAACGGCTGGGGCGCCCAGGGCTGGGCCCGCTGGGACAAGGACCAGCACATCGCCGAGCACATCAGCGAGCTGACCGAGGTCCGCCGGTTCGCCTCGAAGCTCATCAACGAGGGCGGCGGCATCCACGTCGACGGCGAGGGCACCGTGCTCGTCACCGACACCGTCCAGCTCGGCGAGGGCCGCAACGCCGACTGGAGCCGCGAGGAGGTCGAGGCCGAGCTGCACGCCTTCCTCGGCACCACCAAGGCGATCTGGCTGCCGCGCGGACTCACCCGCGACTACGACGAGTTCGGCACCCGCGGCCACATCGACATCGTGGCCTCGTTCGTCCGCCCCGGCGTCGTCGTCGCCCACGTCCAGCCGGACCCGGCCCACCCCGACCACGCGGTCTGCCAGGAGCTGGTGGCGATCCTGCGGGCCTCCACGGACGCGCAGGGCCGACAGCTGGAGGTCATCGAACTGGCCGCCCCCACCGTCCTGCTGGACGAGGAGGGCGAGCCGGTCGACTACTCGTACATCAACCACTACGTCGCCAACGGCGCCGTGGTGCTGTGCGCCTTCGACGACCCGCGCGACCAGGAGGCCGCCGCCGTCCTGGCCGAGGCCTACCCCGGCCGCACGGTCGAGCTGGTCGACGCCCGGGAGATCTTCGCCAACGGCGGCGGCATCCACTGCATCACCCAGCAGCAGCCGAAGGCCTGAACCGGCCCGGGCCGGCCGGAGGCGGCCCGGATCCGGCGCGGTCCGGGCCGCTCACTGCCGGTGGTACCTCCCCAGGTCGTCGGTGGTGAGCCCGTGGGAGCTGTGCATCGCGATCGAGCTGTAGGAGGAGCGCAGGGCCCGGGCCTGGGCCAGCCGCTCCTGCTCGGCCAGCACGCCGTCCAGGTTCTCGGTCGGGCCGCTGCGGCGCCGGTGCAGATGGGTCGCGAGCCCGGCCACCACGGCCGACAGGCCGGCGAACAGGGCGATCAGGGTGGCCATGGGGCCACCTCCTCGGGTCGAGGGCGTCCTGAGCGGTACGTACCCGCAGGAGCGGGAGGTCGAACCGGCCGACCTCCCGCTCCGTGGCCCGCCGGGCACGGCCGGTATCGTGAAGCCCCCTTGAACCACGGAGGACCAGGACCGATGGCCGACGCCCGCCCGCGCCGACCGGCCCGCCCGCGCGAGGAGGTCTTCGCCACCGCGCGCGCCGCGATCGCCGAGCACGGGCTCGCCAAACTCACCATGGCCGGCCTCGGCAAACAGCTCCGGATGAGCGCCGGACACCTGCTCTACTACTTCGGCAGCAAGGACCAGCTGCTGCTGGAGACCCTCCGCTGGAGCGAGGACCAGCTCGGCGCCCGCCGCCGGGAGATGCTCGCCGACGGCGGCCGCGACGCCCGGCAGCGGCTCGCCGAGTACACCGCCCTGTACCTGCCGGAGGGCCCGGGGGACCCGCGCTGGATCCTCTGGGTCGAGGTGTGGGGCCGCTCCCCCGCCAGCGAGGAGCTCCGGCAGGGACAGCTGGAGATCGAGGCGCCCTGGCAGGCCGACCTGGTCGCGCTGATCGAGGAGGGCACGGCCGCCGCCCGCTTCGCGCCCGGGGACCCCACCGAACGCGCCGTCCAGATCCGCGCCCTGCTCGACGGCCTCGCCGTCCCGCTCGCCCTGGGACTGCCCGGCGCCGACCGCCTCCGCGCGCACCACCTCGCCACCACCGCCTGCGCCACCCTCCTCGGCCCCGCCGCGCCCTGACCCGCCGCACGTGGGTGCGGACGGGCCCGCGGGCGCGCCGAGCCGCGGGTCACCCGGTCCAGATCGCGGCGGCGGTGCGGTCGTCGGTGTAGCCCTTCGCGCGGACCTGGACCTGGCGCAGGAAGTCGACGGTGCCCGGGGGGTGCGGGTGCGCCCAGTGCGAGGCCAGGAAGTGCGCGACGGCGGGCTCGTCGGCGATCGGACGGGCCAGACCCGGGGTGCAGAGCAGCAGGATGTCGCCCGGGGTCGCCGGGACCATCCGGAAGCGGAACGGGCGCAGGCCCGGCGCCGGGGCCTCGGGCACCGGCGGCTGACCGTCCGGGTGGTGCAGCAGCCGGGCCGCGTACGCGTCGATCCAGTGGCCGGAGCGCAGCAGGTAGAGCCCGCCCGGGCCGACCCCGAACGCCGCCCGGTAGCCGGCCGCCGGGTCGAGCGGGGCCAGCAGGCAGTGCAGCGAGGCGGACGACGGACCGCTCTCGCCGTCGGCCTCGCCCTCGCCGGACCGCTCGGCGGGCGTTCCGTCGATCGTTCCGGCGGTCGTTCCGGCGGTCGTCGGGCCGACCGTCGCGCCGGCCCGGTCCAGGGCGCGGAGCGGGGCGACGGCGCTCAGCGCGAGCCGCTGGAGACCGTAGCGGAGCCGGTCGCGGGCGCCGTCGCGCAGATCGGCGGCGAGGCCCTCGCGGCTGCGGCCGACCGCACCGGCCAGCTGGCGGCAGGCCTCGGCGGTCGCGGTGGAGACCTCCTCGGCGGCCGGGCCGGCGTGGTCGAAGCCCCCGAGCACCGCGAGCAGCAGCCCGTCCGTGCCCGTACCGAAGCGGGTGACCAGCAGCGAGTCCCGTCGGGGCTCGCCCCGGTAGCGGGCGGAGTCGCCGCGGACGGAGACCGCCCGCAGGGTGGTGGCGGCGTACTGGGCGCCCTCCAGCACGGTGTCGGCGACGATGCCGCCCAGCGCACCCGGGTCGGCCTCGGGGAGGGCGGTCGGCTCGGGACCGTAGGTGGGCGGGCGTTCGCCGACGTGCGGCACGGCGGGCGCGACCCCGGCCCGCCCGGGGCGGGGGTTCGGACGCGGCGCGGGCGGCTCCACGGCGACCGGTTCGGGTTCGGGGGCGGGGACGGCTTCGGGTTCGGGGGCGGGGACGGGTTCGGCGGCGGGGACGGCGGCTTCCGTGGCGGCCGGCTCCGGTTCGGGCGCAGGCTCCGGCTCCGGCTGCGGCTCCGGGGCCGCGGCCTGGACCGGGGCCGAGGCGGTCCCGGACGCGGGCTTGGGGCGGGGCTCGGGCACCCGGGGGCCGGGGTCCGTCGCCTCCGGCAGCTCGACCAGAGCCGCGGGCCCGGCCGCCGCCCAGGCGGGGGCGGGGAAGCGGCGGGTGTCGTCGGCGGCAGGAGCCTCGTCCGCGGGGTCGGCGTCCACCGGAACGTCGACGGCCGGGGTGGCGGGCTCGGTCCGCGCGGTCGGCTCGGCCGGGGTCCGGGGAGTGATCACGCCGACGGCGGTGTCGAACCAGTCGTCGATGCTGTCCCGCTCCAGCACTCCCTCGTCGACCGCCTCGGCCGTCCCGGGCACCTCGGCCGTCCCGCCCGTCCCCCCGACCTCCGTCGCCGGCTCCCCGGAGTCCCCGGCGTCCCCGGATGCGCTCCGCTGCTGCCCGATGAGTCCCGCCGCGGTCTCGAACCAGTCGTCGACGCTGCCCTCCCCCGGCCTCGCGTCCGGGGTGTCGGGGAGGGTGCCGGCCGGGCCCGCGTAGACCGTGTCCCACCAGCCGTCGTCCGGCCGGGGCTGCTGCGCGGGTGCACCCTGTTTGGTCATCTGGCGGCTCCTGGTCGCTGCTGCGCGTTGCTCGCTGCTTCTGGCGCCGCCCCCGGGCGGGCCGGGCTCGACGTCATTGTCCCCAAGTGCAACGACGCTGTCCGGGTTTCGGCGACAACCACGCACACATCGGCCGATAACGATCACCGGGTTTGGCGCCCGTTTCGCTTCCGTTCCTCCCGCAGTCGACCGAACCGCCCGGACCAGGGCGTTTCCGGGGTATTCCGGCGGCTCCGCCCGCGAAAATGAGGACCGAGGAGGGGGCTCGCTTCACTCGTTCGGCTGATTAAATGTCCGCATGACCGCGTCGGCCCCCAGCACACCCCGACCGGGGAGGGCCGTTCTCGCGGTCCGCCCGGTGGGCGCGCTGTGGATCCTGCTGCTGGTCGGACTGCTGACGTCGCTCCCGTGCGCGGCGCACGCCAAGGCGGCCACGGCCGAGCGACCGGGGCTCCCGGCCGCCGTCCCGGCCGACCCCCCGGTGGGCCCGCCGACCGGACTCGTCACCGCGTTCACGGCCGGACCCGCGGCCGACGCCCCCGCGCACCTCCTCGGCACCGCCGCCACCGGTCCGGCCACCGCGCCGCAGACCCTCGGCGACCGGATCCGCGCGGAGAGCCACCGGCACTGGACGTGGTGCTCCGTCGACGGCGACCCGCCGCACCGCAACAACGGCTGTTCCGGCCACCCGTACTGCGCCCAGGACGCCCAGCTCCCCAACCCGCCGCCGCACCCGCAACCCGCCGCGGCACCCCGGCCGGACACCCTCGAGGCACAGCCCCGGGTGGTGCCCGCCGGACTGCTGATCGGGCCGCACCCCGCGCCCGACCTGCACGCACTCCAAGTACACCGGTCCTGAGCGGAACCCGCCGCCGGCCCCGGGCCCTCCCCCGCCGCTCCTCGCGCCGGGCGGGCCGGACCGACGGATCCGCCCCCTCCCAGCCCCTCTTCAGACCGCCGCACCCGATGCGCGGCGGGGACAAGGACACCTCATGGGTTCCGCCTCCAAGCAGTCCAACAAGGCGCAGAGCAACAAGCCGAACGCCAAGCAGGCGAGCAACGACCGCCGCGCCCGGATCGCCGAGCTGCGCGCCGCCGAGCAGCGCCGCGACCGCCGCAACAAGATCCTCGCGGGCTCGGTCGCGGGCGTCCTGGTGATCGCCGCGATAGCCACCGGCACCTGGATCGTGGTCGACGCCAACAAGGACAAGAAGGCCAAGGAGGCCGCTGCCGCCGCCCCGATCGACGGCGTCCAGACCTTCGGCGACCTGACCCGCAACCACGTCAAGGAGAAGGTCACCTACGCGCAGACCCCGCCGGTCGGCGGTGACCACAACGCCGTCTGGCTGGACTGCATGGGCACCGTCTACGACCAGCCGGTCGAGAACGAGCGCGCCGTCCACTCCCTGGAGCACGGCGCGGTCTGGGTGACGTACAACGGCAAGGCCACCCCCGAGGACATCAAGGCGCTCTCGGACAAGGTGAAGGCCACCCCGTACTCGTTGATGAGCCCGTACCCGGACGAGAAGGGCACCATCACCCTGAACGCCTGGTCGACCCAGCTCGTCGTGGAGAGCGCCGGCGACCCCCGGGTGAACCAGTTCTTCACCAAGTACGTCCAGGGCAAGCAGACCCAGGAGCCGGGCGCCTCCTGCTCGATGGGGGCGATGTGACCCCCGGGGCGACCGCCGCCGAGGGCGACGACCACGCGTTCGAGGACGCGGAGGACGCCGCACCGACGCCCTCGCGCCGACGGATCTGGTGGCCGGCCGCGCTGGCCGCCGCGCTCGCGCTCGCGCTCGGCGTGCCGGCCCTGGTGGCCGGCGGCACGGCGGCCTCCGGCACCTCCTCGGTCGCCGCACCGGCGGACGACTCCCCGGAGGCCGGCTTCGCCCGTGACATGGCGACCCACCACCAGCAGGCGGTGGACCTGTCGTTCATCGTCCGCGACCGGACCTCCGACGAGCCCACCCGCACGCTGGCCTTCGACATCATCAACACCCAGGCCAACCAACGCGGGATGATGATGGGCTGGCTGGACCAGTGGGGCCTCACCCAGCACTCCACGGCCAAGCCGATGGCCTGGATGGCGATGGGCGGTCACGGGCACGGCGCCGACTACCAGGCGCACGACGGTTCGCTGATGCCCGGCATGGCCACCACCACGCAGCTCGCCAAGCTCCGTTCGCTGAGCGGGCGGGAGGCCGAGGTGTTCTACCTGCAGCTGATGCTG
This sequence comes from Streptomyces sp. NRRL F-6131, assembly GCA_000719695.1. Lineage (GTDB taxonomy): Bacteria > Actinomycetota > Actinomycetes > Streptomycetales > Streptomycetaceae > Kitasatospora. Next base: position 33,889 of record JOHN01000097.1, on the reverse strand, counting down.
GAGCACCACAAGGGCGGGGTGGAGATGGCCCGGGGCTACGTCGACATGGCGCGCAACGCGCCGGAGAAGCGGCTCGCGCAGTCGATGGTGGTCGGCCAGACCTCGGAGATCGACCTGATCACCGACATGCTCAAGGACCGCGGCGCGGTACCGGGCGTGCCCGCCTCCTGAGGCACCGCGGCACCTCGGTACCTCGGTACCGCACAGTGCACGACACAGCACGGCACACACCACGGCCGGGCGAGCAGCACGGCGAGGCCCGCGACGGCGGCCAGCGCCAGCAGTACCGCCCGCCCGCCCGGCACCGGACCGGCCAGGTGGACGCCGAGCACCGGCAGCGCGGTGCCGAGCGCCGTACCGAGGCTGCGGGCCATGTTGACCATGCCGCCGCCCACCGCGGAGCACTCCGCCGGGATCGCCCGCATCACCAGCGCGTTGTTGGCCGGCAGCAGCAGGCCGAGTCCGCCGCCGGCCACCAGCAGCGGGCCGGCGAGCAGCGGGCCGGGCGGGCCCGGCACGGGCAGCAGCGCGCAGCCGAGCATGCCGGCCCCGGCGAGGGCCGCGCCGATCCGGCAGCGGGCGAGGTCCGACCAACCGCGCGGCAGCAGCGCGCCGCCGGCCGTCGCGGCCACCGCGAACGCGGCCGGGAGCACGGTGATCACCAGGCCGGAGCGGGTGGTCGACAGGCCCGCCTCGGCGAGCAGCACCGGGCCGAGCACCAGCGGACAGAACAGCAGCAGGTAGCCGATCAGCGAGACGGCGAGGCCGGGGCGGACGCCGGGGGTGTTGACCAGACCGGGGGCGAGGATCGGCCGGGTGGCGCGGCGTTCCTGGCGGACCAGGCCGAGCGCGCACAGGACGGTGGCGACCAGCAGCCCGCCGACCGCCCAACCGGGCAACGGCAGGCCGGAGGCCGCGGACAGCGCGAGCAGCAGCGCGGTGGTGGAGCCCGCGAGCAGCAGCAGACCGGCCAGGTCGAAGCGCCCGCCGTCCGGGTCCGGCCGCGCGGCCCGGGCCGGCGGCCGCGTCGACAGCGGCGTCCGGCTCTGCGTTCGCGGGTCCGGGTCCGCCCGCGGGTCCACCCCCGGGCCTTCGGGGTGGGTCCGGGGCAGCAGGAAGCGGCCGGCCACCAGGCCCACCACGGCGACCGGCACATTGATCCAGAACACCCAGCGCCAGGAGGCGTGCGCCACCAGCAGTCCGCCGAGGCTGGGCCCGAGCGCCAGCCCGAGGCCCTGGGCGGCGGCCTGCACCCCGAGCGCCCGGCGCATCGCGTGCCCGGGGACGCCGCGGGCGACCAGGGCGACGCTGTTGGCCTGCATCATCGCGCCGCCGACGGCCTGGACGGCCCGGCAGGCGACCAGGGTGCCGAGGCCGCCGGCGAACCCGGCGCCCAGCGAGGCGAGGCCGAAGACGGCGAAGCCGCCGAGGTACACGGTCTTGCGGCCGACCAGGTCGGACAGCCGGCCGATCGGCGCCAGCAGCGCGACCAGCACCAGCAGATACGCGAGGGCGACCCACTCGACGGCCGCGAACCCGGTGTCGAAGTGGCGCTGGAGCGCCGGGTAGACGAGCGCCGTGACGCCGGCCGTCAACTGGCCGAGGAACGCGCCGAGGCAGACGGTGCCGACGGCGAGCCAGTGGGCGTACCGCCAGTCGGCCACGCCGCGCGGCCGGGGGTGCTCGGTGAGCAGCCTGGCGGTGAGGAGCGACGCGGCGTTCATACGAAGAAATATATCGGATGCAGATATGTTCTCTCTACGAGCTGATCTGCCTGCGACCGGACCGCCGGCGACTTGGACCGGTCGTCCCCGACCGGTCCGCGGCCGTCGGAAGGCGCCGGAACCAGGCGCTACGCTGTCGGCCATGCCGTCGTCACCGCCCGTTCCCGAGCCCTCCGCCGACCCGCAGGGCGTCGCGCCCGGGGCCACGGAACCGACGACGATCGAACGCGCCCGGCGGCTCACCGACGCGGTCACCCGGCTCCGCCGCGCGCTGCGCAGCAGCATCCGGACCGACTACCCGTGGGAGTCCCTGCCGATGGCGCAGGTCGAACTCCTCCAGACGCTCGCCGCCGCCCCGCTGCGGGTCGGCGAACTGGCCGCCCGGCAGCGCCTCGCCCCGAACACCGTCAGCGGCCTGGTCGGCAAGCTGCTGGACGCCGGATTCGTCGACCGCCAGGCCGACCCCGGGGACCGCCGCACCGCCCGGATCGCGCTCACCCCGGCCGGCCGCCGCCAGCTCGACGACTGGCAGCGCGCCCACGAACGCCGGATCGCCGGCGCGCTCGACACCCTCTCCACCGCCGACCGCGACGCCGTGATGCACGCGCTGCCCGCCCTGGAGAACCTCGCCCGCGCGCTCGCCGAACCCCCGGTCTGAGCCGCGAAAACGGGTACCGCCGGGGCGGGTCGGGACACTAGCGTCCGGGGATGGACACCTCGGCACTGCGCCTCGAACCCTGGACCGACGCCGACCTCGCCCTGCTCCGGCTGATCAACACCCCGCAGATGCGCCGGCACGTCGGCGGCCCGGAGAGCGAGGAGCGGATGCTCGTCCGCCACCGCCGCTACCTGGACTTCGTCCCCTCCGGCGTCGGCTGCATGTACCGCGTGGTGCTGGCCGCCGAGGGGGTGGACGTCGGCAGCGTCGGCTACGCCGAGCGGAGCCGGCAGGGCGAGACCGTCTACGAGATGGGGTGGAACGTCCTGCCGCCCTTCCAGGGCCGGGGCATCGCCGCGGTCGCGGCACGGGCCGCCGTCGAGGCCGCCGTCCGCACCGCCCGCCACCGCCATCTGCACGCCTTCCCCGCGGTCGACCACCCCGCCTCCAACGCGGTCTGCCGCAAGGCCGGCTTCACCCTCCTCGGCGAGACCGACTTCGAGTTCCCGCCCGGCCGCCCGATGCGCAGCAACGACTGGCGGGTGGACCTGCGGGCGCTGCCGGCCGCCTGAACGGGGCCGGACCGCCCACGACCACGGGGTGCTGGCCCGGCTCCCCGTGGTCGTCACCCCGTCACGACGGGTTCAGAAGAGCGAGGTGCCGCCCTCCAGGTCGAGGAGCCAGCGCTTGCGGTCGACGCCGGCGGCGAAGCCGGTGAGGGCACCGTTGGCGCCGAGGACGCGGTGGCAGGGGCGGACGATGAGCAGCGGGTTGGCGCCGACCGCGCCGCCGACCGCGCGGACGGCGCGGGGGGACTCGCCGGCCAGTTCGGCGAGCCGGCCGTAGGTGATCGTCACTCCGTACGGGATGCGGTCGAGGGCGGCCCAGACCCGCCGCCGGAACTCGGTGCCGATCGGGGCGAGCGGCAGGTCGAAGACGGTGCGCTCGCCCGCGAAGTACTCGGTGAGCTGGGTGGCCGCGACCGCGAGGGCCTCCGGGTCGTACCGCCAGTCGTCGAGGGGCTCGGCGAGCGCGTACTTCTGGCCGGGGGCGGTGACGGTGGCGAGCCCGGCCGGCCCGCCGTCCTCCGGCAGGACGCCGCTGAGCATCATCCGGCCGAAGGGGCTGTCCAGGTGGGTGAAGACGGTGGTGCTCATGCTGCGGTGTTCTCCGTTCCGGTGCTGGGGTCGTCGGCCGGGCCCGCCCAGAGGCGGTGCACGGCGTAGGAGCGCCAGGGGGCCCAGGCCTCGGCCGCGAGGGCGGCGGACTTCGGGTCCCCGGGGGCGCCGAGCCGGAGCAGTCCGTGCTTGACGCCGATGTCGCTCGGGAGGAAGACGTCGGGGTCGCCGAGCGCGCGCATCCGCAGGTAGCCGACCGTCCACGGGCCGATGCCCGGCAGGGCGAGCAGCCGGGCGGCCGCCTCCTCCCGGTCGACCCCGCCGTCGAGCCGGACGACGCCCTCGGCGAGGGCGGCGCACAGGCCGGTGAGCGCGCGGCGCCGGGCGGTCGGCATCGCGAAGTCCTCCGGGTCGGCGGTGGCCAGGGCCGCCGAGGTCGGGAAGAGCAGCCGCAGCCCGCCGTTGGGCTCGGGCAGCGCGGTGCCGTACTTCTCGGCGAGCCGGCCGGCCAGGGTGCGGGCCGCGCCGACGGTGATCTGCTGGCCGAGGACGGCGCGCACGGCCAGTTCGTGCGGGTCGACGTGGCCGGGCGAGCGCAGCCCGGGGCGGGCCCGGACCAGCGGGCCGAGCAGCGGGTCGGCGCCGAGCTGCTCGTCGACGGCGAGCGGGTCGGCGTCCAGGTCGAACAGGATCCGCAGTCGCTGGACGGCGGTCGGCAGGTCCCGCAGGTCGGTGAGCAGCAGCCGGCAGTCGAGCCAGCCCCGGGTGGCCGGCTCGTCGGCGGCGAGGCCGTCCACCTCGGCGATGCCGTGGCCGTAGGGGAGCGCGAGGGTGCGGCGGTAGGTCCGGACGCCGGGGCGCGGGCCGGGCACGACCTCCTCCACGCCGGGGACGGCGCGCAGGGCGAGGAAGTCGATCAGGTGGCCGCTGTCCAGGGCGCCCCGGTAGGCGAGCCGCAGGGCGAGCCCGCCGGCCGGGGTGGCGGTGCGGCGTCCGGCGGCGACCTCGGCGCGCAGCCCGCTCGGGGTGCGGTCGTAGACCTCGCGGACGGTGTCGTTGAACTGCCGGACGGAGGCGAAGCCGGCGGCGAACGCGATCTCGGTGACCGGCAGCTCGGTGGTCTGGAGCAGCAGCCGGGCGGTCTGGGCGCGGCGGGCGCGGGCCAGCGCGATCGGGCCGGCGCCGAGTTCGGCGGTGAGCTGGCGCTGGAGCTGGCGGGAGCTGTAGCCGAGGCGGTCGGCCAGGCCGGCGACGCCCTCGCGGTCCACGACGCCGTCGCCGATCAGCCGCATGGCCCGGCCGACCAGGTCGGCGCGGTGGTTCCACTCGGGCGAGCCGGGGACGGAGTCGGGGCGGCAGCGTCGGCAGGCCCGGAAGCCGGCGTGCTGCGCGGCGGCGGCGCTGGGGTAGAAGGTGCAGTTGACGCGCTTCGGGGTCACGGCCGGGCAGCTCGGCCGGCAGTAGATGCCGGTCGAGGTGACGGCCGTGAAGAAGACGCCGTCGAAGCGGGCGTCCCGGCTGTCCACGGCGCGGTACCGGATGTCGTCGTCGATCACGTTGTCCAGTCTGCGGCACTCGGCGGGCCTCGACTGGCGGGAATCGGACATGGGCGTCGGCGCCCGGGGCGGGCGCCTCGAGCGGTGAGCCGGGCGGGCCCCCGGGGCGGGCGGAAAACCAGGAGCCCCGGCGCGGCCCGGCCGGTTAGCCTGCGCAGCGAACCGCCCCCGGCCCCCGTGCCCCCACCGACAGGAGATCCCGTGTCCGAGCAGCCCTACACCGGTCCGGAGGACCCGCGGGTCGCCGCCCTGCCCGTCGAGGAGTTCGCCTTCCCCGGCCCGCTGCGGGACCGACTGGTCGGTGCCGTGCTGTCCGGTGCCAAGACCAGCACCACCGGTCTGCTCACCCAGTACGAGATCGAGGGCGAGCCGCTGCCGGAGCCCGGGAGGCGCGGCGCCGTGGTGGACTCGGCCGGCCGGATCGTCGCGGTGACCGAGCTCACCGACGTCCGGGTCGTCCCGCTCGCCGAGGTCGACCTGCGGCATGCGCTGGACGAGGGCGAGGGGTACGCCACGGTCGCCGAGTGGCGGGCCGGGCACGAGCGGTTCTGGCACGGCGAGGAGCTGCGCGCGGCGCTCGGCGACCCGGGCTTCACGGTGGACGACACCACCCGGGTCGTGCTGGAGCGGTTCCGGCTGGTGGCCGACCTCCGCTGAGCGGGACGCCCGCCGCCGACCGACCACCACGGATCGACCGACCGGCCACCACGGACCGACCGACCGCCGCCCGACCGCCCGCCGTGCGTGGTGAACGGCGGGCGGCGGACGGCGCGCGCCCCCGGAGTCACCGCTTCACAGGACCGCCCGAGGCGCGCATCGACTTGGTGATGGTCTTCCACTTCTTCAGCCGCTCGGCGGCGAGCCGGGCGTCCGAGCGGGAGGCGATCCACTCGTTCTCCCGCTGGAGCTTGAGGTAGCTCTCCATCCGGCGCTCGGGCAGCGAGCCGTCCTCCAGGGCGGCCCGCACCGCGCAGCCGGGCTCACCGGCGTGGTGGCAGTCCTGGAAGCGGCACTCCTCGGCCAGCTCCTCGATGTCGGCGAAGGCGAGCGCCACGCCCTCGCCGCCGTAGAGGCCGACCTCGCGCAGACCGGGGGTGTCGATCAGCACCCCACCGCCGGGCAGCAGCACGAGCTCACGGGTGGTCGTGGTGTGCCGGCCCTTCTGGTCGCCCGACCGGGCGGCCTGGACGGCCATCACGTCCGCCCCGGCGAGCACATTGGTGAGGGTGGACTTGCCGACGCCGGACTGTCCGAGCACCGCGGTGGTGCCGGGCGTGCAGGCGCGCAGCACGTCCATCCCCTCGCCCGTCTCGGCGCTGACCACCAGGACGGTGACGCCGGGCGCGGCGGCCTCGACGTCGGCCCGGATGAAGTCGGCGTCGTCGACCAGGTCGGCCTTGGTGAGGACGACCAGCGGCTCCGCGCCGGACTCCCAGGCGAGGGCGAGGAAGCGCTCGATCCGCCCGAGGTCGGGCTCGGCGGCGAGCGAGGCGGCGACCACCACCGTGTCGACGTTGGCGGCGAGCACCTGGCCGTCGGAGCGCTTGCCGGCGACCTTGCGGATGATCGCGGTGGAGCGCGGCAGCAGCGCCGCGACCGTGGGCATGGGCAGCCCGGGCGAGAGGTCGACGGCGACCCAGTCCCCGGTGCACGGGCAGTTGATCATGTCGGCGTCGCCGACCTGCCGGGTGTCGGCCCGGACGGTGCGCAGCCCGCCGCCCGCGGGGTCGACGAGGACGGCGTCGCACCGGCCGCGGTCGATCCGGACGATCCGGGCCGGGACCAGGCCGGCTTCGGCGAGCGGTGCGAACAGCTCGTCGAGCTCGGCGGTCCAGCCGTACCCGGCCAGCGACGCGTCGGCGTCGGAACGGTCGGAGCCGTCGAAGGCCGCGGAGATCCCGGTGGGGAACTCGGTGGGCAACGCAGGGGAGGAAGAAGAAGACGGAACGGAGGCAGCGTTGAACAACGCAGTGGGCCCTTCGGGAGGAAAGTGATCCCGCGGGCTGCTGCGGCTGCGTGCGCGAAGGGCTACGTCAGCCGGCGGCCGGCAGGGAGAGAGGGATGCGGGTGCTGCCCAGGGCAGCCGTCATGGCAGTCGTGGCCACGAGACTCACCTCCTGCTTTCTCTCCTCGGACGGCGCCCACGCCGCCCGAACCGGACGCTCACACGCTAGCGGCCCCCGCCGACCCTGCCAACCGGTTTTTCACCTGCGGTTCCGTGCGCCCCGGGACTCACCGCCGGTCCCACGGCCGGTCCCACCACTGGTCCCACCGCCGGTCTCACCGCTGGTCCCACGGCGGACGCGGCGGGCGGCTCGGCAGCGGGTACTCGGGCGGCGGCGCGGTCGGCCGGTCGCTGTCCGGCGGCGGCGGGGAGGGGCGGTGGTGCGGGCCGCCGCCGCGCGCGGTGATCCGACCGCGGACGTTCTCGGCGGCGAGCACGTCGGCCCACCGCTCGGGGTACTCGGAGGGCGCGTCGGCGTCCTCGCCCTCGTCCTCCCAGTACTCCTCCTCGCCGCCCTCGGCGAGGCCCAGCTCGCGCGCCCGGCGGGCCCGCTCGACGGCGCGCCGGGCGGCCACCTCGCGGACCACGGCGGCGGCCGCCTCCTCGTGCGCGCGCTCGTTCTCGGCGCGGGCGTCGGCGGTCTCCAGGGTGGGCCAGCGGCGGTCTATGGCCGCGTTCATGGCGGCGCCGATGAGCACCGCGAGCGCCACCACGAAGATCCACAGCAGCACGGCCACCGGCGCGGCCAGCGAGCCGTAGACCGAGTGGCCCTCGATCGAGCTGACCAGGTAGAGGCGGAGCGCGACGCTGCAGAAGACCAGCACCACCAGCGCGACCAGCGCGCCGGGGATGTCCTCGCGCCAGGGCGTGGAGACCGGCACCGCGAGGTGGTAGAGGGTGGTCAGCGAGACGATCAGCAGCAGGATCGCGAACGGCCAGTACGCGGCGTTGATCAGCGCGGCGCTCTCCGGCACCGCGTTGGTCACCAGTCCGGGGCCGGCCATCAGCAGCGGCAGCACCAGCGAGCCGATCACCAGCGCGCCGAGGTAGAGGCCGAGCGACATCAGCCGGGTCTTGACGATGCCGCGCTTCCCGTCGAGCCCGTACATCACGGTGATGGTGTCGATGAAGATGTAGAGCGCCCGGGAGCCGGACCAGAGCGACAGCAGGAAGCCGATCGACACCAGGTCGGGCCTGGTCTGGTCGAAGACCTGCCGGAGCAGCGGCTGGACGACCTGGGTGATGGAGGAGTCCGAGAGCACCGTGCCGGCGGCCTTGACGATGTCGGCCTTCAGCTTGTCGATGGTGCCCGCGCCGAGGAAGTCGTCGAGGTAGCCGAGCGTGCCGGCCAGGCAGAGCAGCAGCGGCGGGATGGAGAGGAGGGTGAAGAACGCCGCCTCCGCGGCGAGGCCGGTGACCCGGTACTCGACGCAGGTGTTGGTGGTGTCCTTGACCAACCCCCAGGCGGTGGTCCGCCAGGTGGCCCGTTTGGCCGCCCGCCGGGATCCCTTGCCCCGGCGACGGGAGGACCGCTCGGGGTTCGATCGGGTGGTTTCGCCTGCTGCTTGCACAGGGCCAACGTTATCGGGCCGGGGCCGGTCGGCCGCTCTCCCGGGGCACGGGCGCGGCACCCGCCCCGCGCGGACCCCGCGCCGGCACCGCGGCGACCTCGCGGCGGGGCGGAAAAGAGGGGTCCGGGAGGCCCGGTCGGCGGGAGCGGCGGAAACGCTCCGGCATCTCGCGATTCGAAACCCTGACGTCCAAAATACGGACGTTAGTGGACCGCGAGTCGCGCTCCGTGCGAATCTCTTGCCATGCCGAGCGCCGGAACCACCCTAGTAGGTCGACTTCACGTCGATCTCCTTCGCGTGTCCAGCGCCATCTGTCCGGTGACCTGAGCCCTACCCCGCCGCCTCCCACCGCACCCGGCGCCACCTCACCGCCGTCCCCGTCGAAGCGGATGCGCAGGCGCCCGCCCGGCCGCCGCGACTGCTCTCCCGGTCCTGAGAAACCCGCAGGTCACAGCAGCCTCGCCCGATCGGGAACGCCCCGCGACCAACCCGGCGTCAGAGCCACCTGCCCCGAAGGACTTCACCATGGCCACCACCCCCGAGACCGCCGAACCCACGGCCGACCGCGCCCCCGCGCGCCGCACCGCCGCGGTTCGCAAGGTGACCCGTCACCGCGGCGAGGGCCAGTGGGGCATGGGCCACTTCACTCCTCTGAACGCCAACGAGCAGTTCAAGAAGGACGACGACGGTCTCAATGTGCGGACACGTATTGAGACGATCTACTCGAAGCGGGGCTTCGACTCGATCGACCCGGCCGACCTGCGGGGCCGGATGCGCTGGTGGGGGCTGTACACCCAGCGCAAGGAGGGCATCGACGGCGGCAAGACCGCGATCCTGGAGCCGCACGAGCTCGACGCCGAGTACTTCATGCTCCGCGTCCGGATCGACGGCGGCCGGCTGACGGTCGCCCAGCTGCGCGCCATCGCCGAGGTCTCCGAGGAGTACGGCCGCAACACCGCCGACCTGACCGACCGGCAGAACGTCCAGTACCACTGGATCCGGATCGAGGACGTCCCGGCGATCTGGCAGAAGCTCGAGGCCGTCGGCCTGTCCACCACCGAGGCCTGCGGTGACACCCCGCGCGTCATCCTCGGCTCCCCGGTGGCCGGCATCGCCGAGGACGAGATCATCGACGGCACCCCCGCCATCGACGAGATCCAGCGCCGCTTCATCGGCAACAAGGACTTCTCCAACCTGCCGCGCAAGTTCAAGTCCGCCGTCTCCGGCTCCCCGCTGCTGGACGTCGCCCACGAGATCAACGACATCGCCTTCGTCGGCGTGGTCCACCCCGAACACGGCCCCGGCTTCGACCTCTGGGTCGGCGGCGGCCTCTCCACCAACCCGAAGCTCGGCGTCCGGCTCGGCGCCTGGGTCCCGCTCGACGAGGTCGCCGACGTCTACGGCGGCGTGATCGGCATCTTCCGCGACTACGGCTACCGCCGGCTGCGCAACCGCGCCCGGTTGAAGTTCCTGGTCGCCGACTGGGGCACCGAGAAGTTCCGTCAGGTGCTGGAGGACGAGTACCTCAAGTACAAGCTGGTCGACGGCCCCGCCCCGCAGGAGCCCGGCGGCCGCTGGCGCGACCACGTCGGTGTGCACCGGCAGAAGGACGGCCGCTACTACGTCGGCTTCGCGCCGCGGGTCGGCCGGGTCGACGGCAAGCTGCTCGGGCAGATCGCCGACCTCGCCGAGGCGCACGGCAGCGACCGCCTGCGCACCACCGCCGAGCAGAAGATGCTCGTCCTCGACATCGCCGAGGAGCGGGTCGAGTCGCTGGTGGCCGGCCTGGAGGCGCTGGACCTGCGGGTCACCCCCTCGCCGTTCCGCCGCGGCACCATGGCCTGCACCGGCATCGAGTACTGCAAGCTCGCCATCGTCGAGACCAAGGAGCGCGGCCGCACGCTCATCGACGAGCTGGAGAAGCGGCTGCCGGACTTCGCCGAGCCGCTGACCATCAACATCAACGGCTGCCCGAACGCCTGCGCCCGCATCCAGGTCGCGGACATCGGTCTCAAGGGCCAGCTGGTGACGGACGAGCAGGGCAACCAGGTCGAGGGCTACCAGGTGCACCTGGGCGGCGCGCTCGGGCTGCAGGCCGGCTTCGGCCGCAAGGTCCGCGGCCTCAAGGTCACCAAGGACGGCCTGCCCGACTACGTCGAGCGCGTGCTGACCCGGTACCGCGAGGACCGCGCCGAGGGCGAGCGCTTCGCCCAGTGGGCGGCCCGGGCCAGCGAGGAGCAGCTGTCGTGAACGACCGGAGCGGGAGAACCGTGAACCGGTGCGCGTCTCGCGAAGCGACCGCCGAGCGCAGCGAGGTGGACGCATGAGCGAGCGTGCCGCCCCGTTCTTCTGCCCCTACTGCGGGGACGAGGACCTGCGTCCGTCCGAGGCCGGCCACGGCGCCTGGGAATGCCACGGGTGCCGCCGGGCTTTCCAGTTGAAGTTCCTCGGCCTGCTGTCGCCGACCAACGGGGGTGACCGGAGTGACCGGCACGACGACTGACCACGAGGCGCTGGCCACCAGGGCCGCCCTGGAGCTGGAGGAGGCCACCCCGCAGGAGATCCTGCGGTGGGCCGCCGACACCTTCGGCGAGCGCTTCTGCGTCACCTCCTCGATGGAGGACGCGGTCGTCGCCCACCTGGCCTCCTCGGTCTTCCCCGGCGTGGACGTGGTCTTCCTGGACACCGGCTACCACTTCCCCGAGACCATCGGCACCCGTGACGCGGTGGCCGCGACCATGCGGGTCAACGTCATCACGCTCACTCCGACGCTGACGGTGGCCGAGCAGGACGCCGAGTACGGGCCGCGGCTGCACGACCGCGACCCCGACCGGTGCTGCGCGCTCCGGAAGGTCGAGCCCCTCAACCGCGGCCTCGGCGGCTACGACGCCTGGGCCACCGGGCTGCGCCGCGACGAGTCGCCGACCCGCGCGAACACCCCGGTGGTCGCCTGGGACGCCCGGCGCCGCAAGGTCAAGATCGCCCCGATCGCCCGCTGGACGCAGGACGACGTGGACGCCTACGTCAACGCCAACGGCGTGCTGCTCAACCCGCTGCTGTGGGAGGGCTACACCTCGATCGGCTGCTCCCCGCTCTCCTGCACCCGCAAGCCGGGCGAGGGCGAGGACGCCCGGGCCGGCCGCTGGTCCGGCTCCGGCAAGACCGAGTGCGGCATCCACCTCTAAGCGCCCGCCGCTGTCACCACCCGCACCACCCCCGCCCCCACCGTCCACCCCGTTCGAAGGACCGCCAACGTGACCACAGCCGACACCCTGGCCGCCACCGGAGCCGCAGAGGCGGCCCCCGCGGCCGGCCCCTGCGAGCGCGGCGCCACCGTGTGGCTGACCGGGCTCCCGAGCGCGGGCAAGACCACGCTCGCCTTCGCCCTGGCCGAACGGCTGCGCGCCGAGGGCCACAAGGTCGAGGTCCTGGACGGCGACGAGATCCGCGAGTTCCTCTCCAAGGGCCTCGGCTTCAGCCGCGAGGACCGCCACACCAACGTCACCCGGATCGGCTTCGTCGCCGAGAAGCTCGCCGCCAACGGCGTCAAGGTGCTCGCCCCGGTGATCGCCCCCTACGCCGACTCCCGCGCCGCCGTGCGCGAGCGCCACGCCGAGCACGGCACCGCGTTCCTGGAGATCCACGTCGCCACCCCGGTCGAGCTGTGCGCCGAGCGCGACGTCAAGGGGCTGTACGCGAAGCAGGCGGCCGGCGAACTCTCCGGCCTGACCGGCGTCGACGACCCGTACGAGGCACCGGTGGACCCCGAGCTGCGCCTGCAGACCCAGGGGCGCGCGGTCGCCGAGTCCGCCGCCGAGCTGCACACCTTCCTGACCGAGAGGGGCCTGGCATGACCACCGCGACGGACAGCCTGCTCCGTACCGAGGACACCCCCTTCGCGCTGTCCCACCTGGACGCGCTGGAGGCCGAATCGGTCCACATCTTCCGCGAGGTCGCGGGGGAGTTCGAGCGCCCGGTGATCCTGTTCTCCGGCGGCAAGGACTCCATCGTCATGCTGCACCTGGCGCTCAAGGCCTTCCGGCCGGCCGCGATCCCGTTCTCGCTGCTGCACGTCGACACCGGCCACAACTTCCCCGAGGTCATCGCCTACCGGGACCGCGTCGCCGCCGAGCACAACCTGCGCCTGCACGTCGCCTCGGTCCAGGACTTCATCGACCGCGGCGTGCTGCGCGAGCGCCCCGACGGCACCCGCAACCCGCTGCAGACCGTCCCGCTGCTCGACGCCATCGAGTCCCACCGCTTCGACGCCGTCTTCGGCGGCGGCCGCCGCGACGAGGAGAAGGCCCGCGCCAAGGAGCGCGTCTTCTCCCTGCGCGACGAGTTCGGCGCCTGGGACCCGCGCCGCCAGCGCCCCGAGCTGTGGTCGCTCTACAACGGCCGGCACGCCGTCGGCGAGCACGTGCGCGTCTTCCCGCTCTCCAACTGGACCGAGCTGGACGTCTGGCAGTACATCGAGCGGGAGAAGATCGAGCTCCCCGCCATCTACTACGCCCACGAGCGCGACGTCTTCGCCCGCAGCGTCATCGCCGAGATCGCCGCCTCCCGCCTCACCGAGCGCGGCGCCACCCGCGCCGACGACAAGCTCTCCGAGGCCGCGATGGAAGACCGCAAGCGCGAGGGATACTTCTAATGAGCACCACCCCGACCGGCACGCCCCCGACCGGCACCGCCACCTCGCTGCTGCGCTTCGCCACCGCCGGCTCCGTCGACGACGGCAAGTCCACCCTGGTGGGCCGGCTGCTGCACGACTCCAAGTCCGTGCTCGCCGACCAGCTGGAGGCCGTCGAGCACGCCTCGCGCAACCGCGGCCAGGAGGCGCCCGACCTCGCGCTGCTCACCGACGGCCTGCGCGCCGAGCGCGAGCAGGGCATCACCATCGACGTCGCCTACCGCTACTTCGCCACCCCCCGGCGGCGGTTCATCCTCGCCGACACCCCCGGGCACGTGCAGTACACCCGCAACATGGTGACCGGCGCCTCCACCGCCGAGCTGGCCGTCGTCCTGGTCGACGCCCGCAACGGCGTCGTCGAACAGACCCGCCGGCACGCCGCCGTCGCCGCCCTGCTGCGGGTGCCGCACGTCGTCCTGGCGGTCAACAAGATGGACCTCGTCGAGTACGCCGAGCCGGTCTTCGCCGCCATCGCCGCCGAGTTCACCGCCTACGCGGCCTCCCTCGGCGTCGAGGACGTCGTCGCGGTCCCGATCTCCGCCCTCGCCGGGGACAACGTCGTCGAGCCGTCCGCGCACATGGACTGGTACGGCGGCCCGACCCTGCTGGAGCACCTGGAGGGCGTGCCGGTCGGCAACGACCCGAGCGCCGAACCGGCCCGCTTCCCCGTCCAGTACGTGATCCGCCCGCAGACCGAGGAGCACCCGGACTACCGCGGCTACGCGGGCCAACTGGCCTCCGGCGTGCTGCGGGTCGGCGACCCGGTCACCGTGCTGCCCTCCGGCCACACCACCACCGTCACCGGCATCGACGCCCTCGGCCGGGCCACCGACATCGCCTGGGCCCCCCAGTCGGTCACCGTGCGCCTCGCCGACGACATCGACATCTCCCGCGGCGACCTCATCGCGGCCGGCCCGGCCCCCGTCCCCACCAAGGACATCGAGGCCACCGTCAGCCACCTCAACGAGCGCCCGCTGCGGGCCGGTGACAAGGTGCTGCTCAAGCACACCACCCGCACGGTCCGCGCGCTGGTCAAGGAGATCACCTACCGGATCGACATCGACACCCTCGAACAGCGCTCCGGCGCCGAGGGCCTCAACGTCAACGACATCGGCCACGTGGTGCTGCGCACCGCCGAGCCGCTGGCCCTCGACGACTACCGCGACAACCGGCGGACCGGCTCGTTCCTGCTGATCGACCCGGCCGACGGCACCACCCTCACCGCCGGCATGGCGGGCGAGGCCTTCGAGACCGTACGCACCACCGACGCCAACGGAACACCCGACGAGGAGGACTGGGTCTGATGCCCAGCGAGGCGTTCTCGGGCATGGACAAGGAAGGCGGCCGCATCGGCAGCGGCGTCCTCGGCAGCGGCCAGGGCGGCCTGACGCGATGTGCGGGCCGACAGGGCTGAGAAGCGCCCTGTCACCGGGCCGACCGCTGCCATCCGCGGGCCGGCCCGGCTTGCCCGGCACCCACGCGGTGCCGCAAGCGCCACCCTGACCGAACTTCCGCCCGAGACCGCCTCCTGACGGTCCGTCCGCGAACAGGACTCACCATGGCACTGCACCAGGCACTCCCCCACGGCCACGACCGGCATACCCCGGCACGCCCCGGCGCCGGCCGGATCAGACGCTCCGCCGTGGCCGCCGTCGCCGGCCTGACCGCCGTCACGCTGCTCTCGGCCTGCAGCTACGGCGCGAAGAACGACGACAAGAAGACCAACACCGCCGCCCCCGCCGGGAATTCCTCCTCCGGCGCGTCCGCCGCCAAGCTCTCCGCCGACACGGTGCGGATCGGCTACTTCGCCAACCTGACCCACGGCACCCCGCTGGTCGGCCTCCAGGACGGCATATTCCAGAAGGAGCTCGGCTCCACCCAGATCAAGACCCAGGTCTTCAACGCCGGACCGGCCGAGATCGAGGCGCTCAACGCGGGCTCCATCGACATCGGCTGGATCGGCCCCTCCCCGGCGATCAACGGCTTCACCAAGTCCGAGGGCAAGTCGCTGCGGATCATCGGCGGCTCGGCCTCCGGCGGGGTCAAGCTGGTGGCCAACCCGGACAAGGTCACCTCGCTGGACGACCTCAAGGGCAAGAAGATCGCCACCCCGCAGCTGGGCAACACCCAGGACGTGGCGCTGCTCAACTACCTGGCCGGCAAGGGCTTCAAGGTCGACGCCCAGTCCGGCGCCGGCGACGTCAGCGTGGTCCGCAGCGACAACAAGGTCACCCCGGACGCCTACAAGCAGGGCTCCATCGACGCCGCCTGGGTGCCCGAGCCGACCGCCTCCAAGCTGGTCACCCTCGGTGCGAAGGTCCTGCTCAACGAGAAGGACATCTGGCCGGACAAGAAGTTCGTGATCACCAACATCATCGTCTCGCAGAAGTTCCTCACCGAACACCCCGACGTGGTCGAGGCCGTGCTGCGCGGCTCGGTGAACACCAACGCCGCCATCAAGGCCGACCCGAACAAGGCCAAGGCCACCGCCAACGAGGCCATCAAGAAGGAGGCCGGCAACGCCCTGGAGCCGGCGGTCCTCGACCCGGCCTGGGCCGACATCGACTTCCTGGACGACCCGCTGGCCGCCACCCTGCAGACCGAGGCCGACAACGCCGTCACCGCGGGTCTGCTCAAGAAGCCGAACCTCAACGGCATCTACGACCTCAGCCTGCTCAACAAGGTGCTGAAGGAGAAGGGGCAGAGCCCCGTCGCGGACGCCGGTCTCGGCGCCAAGTAGCGCCCGAAGGACCGCGGTACCCCGCTCGAAACCCCGCGGTCCGGCCCCGCCCACCCGTCCGATGCCCGCTCGATGCCCCGAGCACCGGTGGGCGGGGCCGGACCCCGGTACAGCTCCCCCCGACGCCAGATGCCAGACCACACCACGCAGGAGGTGCCCGGAATGAGCCCGGCACTGACCACCTCGAACGACGCCACCGGCGTCGGCACCCTCGACGGTGCCCCCGCCGTCCGGATCTCGCACGTGCACAAGTCCTTCGGCCGCCCCGGCGCGCAGACCCACGTCCTGGACGACATCACCCTCGACGTCGCCCCCGGCGAGTTCGTCACGCTGCTCGGCGCCTCGGGCTGCGGCAAGTCCACCCTGCTCAACCTGGTCGCCGGCCTCGACCAGCCCTCCGCGGGCAGCATCGAGGTGACCGGCGGACGCCCCGCGCTGATGTTCCAGGAGCACGCGCTCTTCCCCTGGCTCACCGCCGGCAAGAACATCGAACTCGCCCTCAAGCTCGCCGGCGTGCCCCGCCCCGAACGCCGCCCCGAGGCCGAGCGCCTGCTCGAGCTCGTCCGGCTCCAGGACTCCTACGGCAAGCGGGTGCACGAGCTGTCCGGCGGCATGCGCCAGCGCGTCGCGTTGGCCCGCGCCCTCGCCCAGGGCAGCCGGGTGCTGCTCATGGACGAACCGTTCGCCGCCCTCGACGCCATCACCCGCGACGTCCTGCACAACGAGATCACCCGGATCTGGGCCGAGCGCAAGCTCTCCGTCCTCTTCGTCACCCACAACGTGCGGGAGGCCGTCCGGCTCGCCCAGCGCGTGGTGCTGCTCTCCTCCCGCCCCGGCCGGGTCGCCCGGGAGTGGACGATCGACCTCCCGCAGCCGCGCCGGATCGAGTCCGCCGGCGTGGCCGACCTGTCCATCGAGATCACCGAAGAACTGCGTGGGGAGATCCGCCGCCATGGCCAGCACTGACACCACCACCAAGGCCGGGCCGGCCCACGGCGGCACCGTCGCCGACTTCGCCGGCGTCGAGGCGGGGCTGGACGCGCTGGACGCCGTGGTCACCCAGCGCAACTCCGTCGCCGTGACCCTGCGGCAGAAGGTACTGCCGCCGCTGCTCGGCGTCGTGCTGGTGCTCGTCCTCTGGCAGGGCGCCTACAGCCTGCACGTCACCAGCTCGTACAAGCTCCCCAGCCCGCTGGACGTCTGGCACGCCGGCGAGGACCTCTGGTACCAGGGCACGCTGTTCTCGATCATCTGGACCAGCGTCTGGCGCGGCCTGTCCGGCTTCCTCGTCGCCCTCGCCATCGGCACCCCGATCGGCCTGCTCGTCGCCCGGGTCAAGCCGGTGCGCGCCGCGCTCGGCCCGGTCCTCTCCGGCCTCCAGTCGCTGCCCTCGGTCGCCTGGGTGCCCGCCGCCGTCATCTGGCTCGGCATCAACGACTCGATGATGTACGCGGTCATCCTGCTCGGCGCCGTCCCCTCCATCGCCAACGGCCTGGTCGCGGGCATCGACCAGGTGCCGCCGCTGTTCCTGCGGGCCGGCCGCACCATCGGCGCCACCGGCCTGACCGGGGCGCGGCACATCCTGCTGCCGGCCGCGCTGCCCGGCTACCTCGCCGGACTCAAGCAGGGCTGGGCGTTCTCCTGGCGCTCGCTGATGGCCGCCGAACTCGTCGCCTCCTCCCCCGACCTGGGCCTCGGCCTCGGCCGGTACCTGGAGAACCAGCGCGAGTTCTCCGACATGGCGGGCGTGCTGCTCGGCATCATCCTCATCCTGTTCGTCGGCATCGCCATCGAACTGCTCGTCTTCACCCCGGTCGAGCGCCGGGTGCTGCGCAACCGCGGCCTGCTGGCCGCGGTCAAGTGAGGCACTCCGGATGACCGACCGCCGGCTGTCCGCCGCCCCCGCCACCCCGGTGGCGGCGGGCAGCCCCGCCCTGCTCCTGATCGCCCACGGCAGCCGCGACCCCCGGCACGCCGCGGCGGTCGCCGCCCTGGTCTCCCGGCTGCGCCGGCTGCGGCCCGGCCTGGACGTCGCCACCGCCTACCTCGACCACTGCGCGCCGCGCATCCCGCAGGTGACGGCGCGGCTCGACCGGTCCGCGATCGCCGTCCCGCTGCTGCTCAACCGGGCCTTCCACGCCAAGCACGACATCCCCGCAGCACTGCGCGCGGCCGGCGCCACCCTGCCGGTGGCCGAGGTGCTGGGGCCGTCCCCGCTGCTGCTCGCGGCCCTCGACCGCCGGCTCGCCGAGGCCGCGCCGGAGCTCGCCTCCCCCGCCGTGCGCGCCCGCACCGGCCTCGTGCTCGCCGCCGCCGGCTCCTCCGACCCGGCCGCCGACGCCGCCACCCGGGCGGTCGCCGCCGAGTGGCGCCGCACCCGCGGCTGGGCCGCCGTCGAGGTCGCCTACGCCTCCGCCGACGGCCCGCGGGTCCCCGACGCCGTCGCCGCCCTGCGCCGCACCCGCGCCGTCGACCGGGTCGCGGTCTCCCCCTACCTGCTCGCCCCGGGCCTGCTCCCCGACCGCATCGCCGAGGCCGCCACCGGCGCCGCCGCCGACCACCTCGCCGACGTCCTCGCCCCTACCCCCGAACTCGCCCGCCTCCTCCTCACCCGCTACGACGAGACCCGGACGACGGCGGAGACGGCCCCGGCCCTCACGGCCTGAGCACGCGCTGCGCTCAGGCGTGGTCCAGGATGCCCTGCTCGGCCAGGTCAGGGGCGTGGCGGGCCACCGTGCGATAGTCCGCGTCGTCGTGAAGCACCGTGAGCCCGTGGTGCGCGGCCGTGGCCGCGATCATCAGATCCACCGCGGAGGCACTTCGGTGCTGGCCCACGAGGGCCATCCTGCGCTGCACGGTGTCGATCCAGCGCCCGGCGCTCTTCGGGACCGAGACATCCGGGTAGAGGTCGGCGAACATCTCGGCGATCTCGTCGTACTCCCGACCGTCACGCGCGCTGTAGAGGAACTCGGCACGCTGCGGATAGCACGACGCGATCGACTGGGCGTCGATCGCGTCGTACCAGGCTGCCTGCAGTTTCGGGTCACTCAGCAACCGCACGAGGGCCGAGGTGTCGAGCAGGTAGATCACCGGGCGTCCTTCTCCACCCGGTGCAGGCGCTCGGCGTGCTCCACGGCTCCCCAGCGGCGGGCCCTTTCGAAGTGCCGGCCGATCCGGGCCGCGCGTTCCTGTCGCTCCGCGTAGTAGCGCAGGGCGAGGTTGACCGCCTCTTTCTTGGTCCGCACCCCAGCCAGGGCCATGGCCCGTTCCAGGGCTTCTTCGTCGATGTCGATCTGCGTCACGGACATGCGCGCCTCCGACGGCCGATGTTGGCGATGGACAAGCCATTGTATTCCACCAACATTGCCGGCGGGCGGCGTTCAGCCCCCCGACCCCAGGTGGACCGTGACGAGGCCGGTGGTGATCAGGGCGAGGCCGGCGAAGGTGGTGGGGGACGGGACCTCGTGGCGGACGGCGAGGGAGGTCAGCACGGTGCCGACGGCGCCGATGCCGGTGAAGACGGCGTAGCCGGTGCCGACCGGGAGGTCCCGGAGGGCGCGGGAGAGCAGCAGCACCGCGCCCAGCATGAGGACGAAGCAAAGAGCGGTCTGCGGGAGGCGGGTGAAGCCCTCGGTCGGCTTGATCGACTGCGCCCAGGCGACCTCGACCACCCCGGCCAGCAGCAGCCAGATCCACGGCACGGCGCTCAGTCCTCCCTCGGGATGCGGAAACCGACCAGCTTGGTGCCGAGCTCGCCGGCCCGGTACAGCGCGTCGGCGACGGACTCGCGGTGCTGGGCCGCCCGGCCGGCCAGGGCGGGGTCGACCAGGGAGTTGACGAGTTCGGCGGCGATCACCTCGGCGTCCTCCACCGCGTAGTGGCCGCGGAAGAAGTCGGTCAGGTAGCGCCCGTTGTGGTCGTAGGGCTCGCGCGGGGTGCCGGGGCCGTAGGCGCCGCCGCGGGCGGCCACGACCACGAACTTCCGCGGGGCGAGCACCATCTTCGGGAAGGTGACCTGGTCGATCCAGGCCTTGAGCGCGGAGGGGATGCCGAAGTTGTACATCGGCGCGCCGATCAGCACGGCGTCCGCCGCCACCAGCTCGTCGAGCAGCGGCCGGACGACCGCCCAGGCCTCCCGCTCCTGCTCGGTGCGGACCGCCTCGGCGTAGCGGGCGATGTCGGTGATCTCCTCGCGCTGCAGGGTGTCGCAGATCCGGGTCCAGCCCTCGCGGATCGGCGGGACGGGGTCGGCGGCGAGGTCGCGGTGGGTGACCTCGCCGCCGCCGGCCCGCCAGGCGTCGGCGAAGGCCGCACCGAGGCGGCGGGTGAAGGAGTCACTGCGCGCGCTGCTGTCGAGGTGCAAGAGGTGGGACACGGTGAACCCCCGGGGCGGTCTGGGCGGAACGGAACGGCCGAGATCAAGCGGACACGGCGTCCACTTGTCGGCACCCCCCACGGTAGAGGGAAGTGGACAGCGTGTCCACTTCCCTCGGGCGTGCGTTTCCCTCTACCGTTGCTGCCCATGACGACCGAGCTCCCCCTGGCCGACGGCCCGCCGCCCCGCGAACGGGCCGACGCCGCCCGGAACCGCGCCAAGGTGCTCGCCGCCGCCGAACGGCTCTTCGCCGCGGGCGACCCGGCCGCCGTCACCATGGACGACATCGCCCGGGCCGCCGGCATCGGCCGCGGCACGCTCTACCGCCGCTACCCCGACCGCGCCTCGATCGCCCGCGCCCTGCTCGACGAGCACGAACGCGCCCTCCAGGAGCGGCTGCTGCGCGGCGCCGCACCGCTCGGCCCCGGCACCGGCACCGGGGCCGGGGCCGGGGCCGAGCCGCCGACCCCGGCGGAGCGGTTGGCCGCCTTCTACGCGGCGATGGTCGAGCTGCTGGAGACCCACGTCCACCTGGTGCTCGGCGCCGAGACCGGCGAGGCCCGTTACCGGACCGGCGCCCACGCCTTCTGGCGGCTGCACGTCGCCCACCTGGTGCGCGAGGCCGGCCGGCCTGACCCGGAGGTCCTCGCCGACCAGCTGCTCGCGCCGCTCGCGCCCGAGCTGTTCCGTCACCAGCGCGAGAGCGGCGTCACCCCCGAACGGATCACGGCCGGACTCGCCGCCCTGGCCCACGGGGTGCTGGACCGGGGCTGACCCCAGGTCACACCGGCAGGTGCCAGACCTGGTTGGCGGCGCCGTTGCAGTCCCAGATGCCGAGCTGGTTGCCGTTGGTGGTGGAGAAGCCGAGGTCGTCCAGGCAGCGGCCGGACTGCGGGTTGAGCAGCGAACCGTCCGGCCGGGCCCGCCACTGCTGGGCGCCGGTGCCGTTGCAGTCGTAGATCTGCACCAGGGTCGCGTTGCCGGTCCGGCCGCCCTGGACGTCCAGGCACTTGCCGAGGGCGCGGACGGTGCCGTCGGTGCCGACCTTCCAGGTCTGGCCGGCGTTGCCGAGGCAGTCCCAGATCTGTACGGGCGTGCTGTTGGCCTGGTTCTGGCCCCGGACGTCGACGCACTTGTCCGCGTACCCGGTGATCCGCCCGCTCGGCCCGGCCGGGGGCTTGGGCCCGAACACGATCTGGGTGAAGGACACCGTCCCGCCCTGGATGCAGGACGCGCCGACGGTGCCGTCACCGGCGGTCGTCGGACCCCAGAGCGGCTTCATGGCCGGGAAGCCGTTCTCCCAGGCCTGGCACCAGCCGCCGACGCTCCAGGTCTGGTTGGGGTCGAGGCCGGTGCACGTCCCGGTGGCGCCGTAGACCACGTTGGTGATCGAACAGTTCTCGGCGGCCACGGCGTCCGCGACCGGTGCGGGCGGGGTGCCCTGCGGGCCGCTCCCGGCGGCGTTGGCGGCGGGCGCGGTCAGCGCGGCGGCCCCGGCGAGCAGGGCGGTGGCGAGCAGGGCGGTGGTGCGGCGCATGGGGAACGTCCTTGGGTTGAGGGTGATCCGGTCGACGGGCGTGCGGGGCGTCACGCGGGCGCGTGCCAGAGCTGGTTGGCGGTGTTGTTGAAGTCCCAGATCTGCACCAGCGCGCCGTTGGCGGTGTCGTAGCCCCGGACGTCCAGGGCCCGGCCGGACTGCGGGTTGACGATCGCGCCGTCGGCCCGGACCACCCACTTCTGCGCGCCGGTGCCGTTGCAGTCCCAGATCTGCAGCGGCGTACCGTTGCCGGTGGCACCGTCCTTGACGTCCAGGCACTTGCCGACGGCGCGGACGGTGCCGTCGGAGGCTATCCGCCAGCTCTGGTTGACGTTGCCCAGGCAGTCCCACATCTGGATCGGGGTGCCGTTGTTGCTGGAACCGCCGCGCACGTCCAGACACTTGTTCACGAAACCGGTGATCGGACCGGTCGGCCCGGCCGGAGGCGTGGGGCCGAGAGCGATCCCCGCCTGCGTGATCGTCTCCATGTAGTCGCACCACGCGCTGCCGGTGCCGTTGCCGGTCACCCACCCGCTGCTGTAGGCCCCGCTCCAGGTGGGGAAGCCGTTGGCGTCCCAGCTCTGGCACATGGCGGTGACCCTCCAGGTCTGCTGCGGGTCGATGCTCGTGCAGGTGCCGGTGGCGTCCCGCAGGCCGGCGTCGAGGGTGCAGCCCGCCGGAACGGCGGCCTGCGCACCGGCGGGCGCGGACGACGCGGGCATCGCGGCTTCGGCGGCACCGGCGGCCGGGGCGGTGGTGAGCGCGGCGGCCCCGGCGAGCAGGGCGGTGGCGAGCAGGGCGGTGGTGCGGCGCATGGGGAATGTCCTTGGGTCGAGGGTGATCCGGTCGACGGGCGTGCAGGGCGTCACGCGGGCGCGTGCCAGAGCTGGTTGGCGGTGTTGTTGAAGTCCCAGATCTGCGCGATCGCACCGTTAGCGGTGTCCCAGCCCCGGACGTCCAGGGCCCGGCCGGACTTGACGTTGACGATCGCGCCGTCGGGCCGGACCCGCCACTGCTGGCTGATGGCGCCGTTGCAGTCCCACATCCACACCGGCGTGCCGTTGCCGGTGTTCCCGCTCTGCGGGTCGAGGCACTTGCCGACGGCGCGGATGGTGCCGTCGGAGGCGATCCGCCAGGTCTGGTTGACGTTGCCCAGGCAGTCCCACATCTGGACGGGGGTGCCGTTGTTGCTGGAACCGCCGCGCACGTCCAGGCACTTGTTCACGAAACCGGTGATCTGACCCGTCGGCCCGGCCGCGGGCGCGGGGCCGAACGTGATCCCCGCTCCCCACGAGAACACCGGGCACCCGGGGACGGTGGTACTGGTGTTCCCGGCCGCCCAACTGCCCCAGCTCGCACCGGGGATGATGGTCCCGGGGTTGTTCCAGTCGTAGCTGTAACAGGAGATCGAGAGCATCCAGCTCTGCATCGGGTCGAGGCCCGAACAGGTGCCGCGCCAACCCGCGCCGTCGGGCTTGACGGAGCAGTTCTCGTTCGGACTGGCGGCCTGCACGGTCGGCGTGGCCTGCGCGGTCGGCGTGGCCCCGGCGACAGCGGCCGGGGCGGTGGTGAGCGCGGCGGCCCCGGCCAGCAGGGCGGTGGCGAGCAGGGTGGTGATTCGACGCACGGGGAAGCTCCTCGAAGGGGGTGCGGGTGGTGGTCCGGTCAGGCGGGGACGTGCCAGACCTGGTTGGCGGCGCCGTTGCAGTCCCAGATGCCGAGCTGGTTGCCGTTCTCGGTGGAGAAGCCCAGGTCGTCCAGGCAGCGGCCGGACGCCGGGTTGAGGATCGAGCCGTCGGCCCGGACCTGCCACTGCTGGGCGCCGGTGCCGTTGCAGGTGTAGAGCTGCACCTTGGTGCCGTTGGCGGTGCCGGCCCCGGCCACGTCCAGGCACTTGTAGAAGGCGCGGACGGTGCCGTCCACGCCGATCTTCCACTGCTGGGCATTGGTGCCGTTGCAGTCGTAGATCTGCACGGGGGTGCGGTCCGAGCCGCTGGCGCCCTTCACGTCCACGCACTTGTCGGCGTAGCCGGTGATCGGGCCGACCGGCCCGGCGGGCTGGGTGGGGATCCGGCCGCCGTAGACGACGCGCGGGAAGCTGACGGTCTCGTTGACCCCGCAGGAGGCGACCGAGGTGCCGTCGCCGAACACCGCGAAGCCGTTGACCGGACGGGAGAACTGCGCGGTGTGGTTGGCGTTCCAGTACAGGCAGTTGGCGGAGACGAACCAGCCCTGCAGCGGGTCGGTGCCACCACTGCAGACGGCGTAGGCGTTCCAGCCGCCGGCGTAGGCCCAACAGCTCCCGGCGGCCGGGGCGGCGGTGGCGGGCGAGGCGAGGGCGGCGGCTCCGCCGAGCAGCACGGCACTGCTCAGGAGCGCGGCGGTACGACGCATCGGGAAGATCCTTCCGAAGACGGTGAACCGGTGGGCCCGCGGACTGTGAACCGTGATGACGGTGCACCAGTTGTGCGGGGCGCGTGAAAGCCTCGGGGGGATGTACGGCCACGGTCAACCACCGGGGGAAGTGATCACGCCAACGGTCCGTCCACGGACGGGAGCCGGTACGAACGGACGCCCGAACGCGACAGCAGGCCGGGGCCCCGGACGGATCGTCCGGAAACCACCGGCCTGCCGCAGGGCCGGCGATCGGGTCGGGCTCGGGCGGGCACGTGCCAGATCTGGTTCTCCGGACCGTTGCAGTCCCAGACGCCGGGACGGGTGCGCCGGTGGGCCCGTACTCCCCGCACGGGTCGCGGCGGGGCGGCGCAACGGACGTGCAGGTCGCGCGCAGGGTCCGGTCGTCGCATGCGCACGGTCAACCGGGCGCGGCGGCTGTGCGCCACTCACGGGATCCGTGGATTTCCCCCACGGGGGTACACGCGAACGGCCCGGCTCCCCCGCGTGGGGGGAGCCGGGCCGTCGGGGCCTCGTACGGTCAGTCGCTCTTGCGACGCTGGCGGCCGGTGCCGTAGTTGGAGCCGGACTTGGAGCCGCTGCCGGGCGCCGGGCGGCCCGCGGAGCGGCCGATGAAGCCGGCCGCCTGGCGCGACGCGCCACCGCCCTGCCCGCCGCCCGCAGCGCCCATGCGCTGCTTCGGCCGGGGACGGCGCGGGTTGCCGTTCATGTCGACGTCCGTCGGCAGCCCGGAGCGCTTGCCGGAGCGGCGGCGCGGGCCGGACGAACCCTTCGGCGCGCCGCCCTCGGCACCGGCCTGGGCCGGCGGCGCCGCCGGAGCGGGCACGGCCACGGTGACCGGCACGCCGCTCGGGGTGCGGGCACCGGTGATCCGGGTGAGCTCGACGTCGCCGGGGCGGATCTTGGTCGTGGTCGGACGGATCCCGGCCACCGTCATCAGTCGGCTGACCTCGCGCCGCTGGTCCGGCAGCACGAGCGTGACCACGGTGCCGGACTCGCCGGCCCGGGCGGTGCGGCCGCCGCGGTGCAGGTAGTCCTTGTGGTCGATCGGCGGGTCGACGTTGACGACCAGGTCGAGGCCGTCGATGTGGATGCCGCGGGCCGCGACGTTGGTGGCGATCAGCGCGGTGACGAGGCCGTCCCGGAACTGGTCGAGCACCCGGTTGCGCTGCGGCTGGGACTTGCCGCCGTGCAGGGCGGCGGCCTTCACGCCGTTGGCGAGCAGCTGCTTGGCGAGCCGGTCCGCGCCGTGCTTGGTGTGCACGAACATGATCACGCGGCCGTCGCGGGAGGCGATGTGCGCGGTGGTGGAGGCCTTGTCCGCCGGCTCCAGCTGGAGCAGGTGGTGGTCCATGGTGGTGACCGCGCCGGCCGAGGGGTCGACGGAGTGGGTCACCGGGTCGGTCAGGAAGCGCTTGACCAGCCGGTCGACGTTGCGGTCCAGGGTGGCGGAGAACAGCATCCGCTGCCCGCCCTCGGCGACCTGCTCCAGCAGCTTGGTGACCTGCGGCAGGAAGCCCATGTCGGCCATCTGGTCGGCCTCGTCGAGCACGGTGATCGCGACGTCGGAGAGGTTGACGTCGCCGCGTCCGATCAGGTCGTCCAGGCGGCCGGGAGTGGCGACCAGGACCTCGGCGCCGCGACGGACCGCGTTGGCCTGCCGGGTGATCGACATGCCGCCGACGACGGTGGCGATCCGCAGGTTGACGGCGGTGGCGTACGGGGTGAGGGCCTCGGTGACCTGCTGGGCCAGCTCGCGGGTGGGCGTGAGGACCAGCGCCAGCGGGTGGCGGGCGTCGGCACGCCGGCCGGCGGTGCGGGCGAGCAGCGACAGGCCGAAGGCGAGGGTCTTGCCGGAGCCGGTACGGCCGCGGCCGAGCACGTCGCGACCGGCGATCGAGTCGGGCAGCGTGGCGGCCTGGATCGGGAAGGGCTCGGTGACGCCCTCACGGGTGAGCGTGCTCAGGATGCCCTTGGGGAGGTCCAGCTCGGCGAAGCTCGCCGCCGGCGGACGGGCCGGGGTGCCCTCGACGACGGTGAAGTCGACGGACTCGGCCACCTTCGGGGTGTTGGTGCGGCGCGGCGGCCGCGAGGAGGCGCCGGTGCGGGGGGCACCGGAGCGCGGGGCGCCGGTACGGGGGGCACCGCCGGTGCGCGGGGCACCGGTGCCGTTGCGGGGCTTGCGGGAGCGACCGCCGTCGCGGTGCGGCTGGGCAGGGGTGGTCACGGGATCTCCGTCCGTAGCGTGACAGTCCCCGGTGGGGGACTGGGTCGGCCGTCGGGAAGGAGTTCGCCGCCCCGGCCGTTCGGCGGCATGGACGAGGGCCCGCACCGTGCGGTGCGGGCCCTCGCTACGCGATATCGCGCGTCAGCGGAGGCTGACGTCAGCCGATGACGCGGATGTTCTCGGCCTGCGGGCCCTTCTGGCCCTGGGTGACGTCGAACTCGACCTTCTGGCCCTCGAGCAGCTCACGGAAGCCCTGAGCGGCGATGTTCGAGTAGTGGGCGAACACGTCCGGGCCGCCGGTCTCCTGCTCGATGAAGCCGAAGCCCTTTTCGCTGTTGAACCACTTCACGGTGCCGGTAGCCATAACCGTCTCCTCTAACTGGGGCATCGGAGCCCACACCTCGTGGACCCCAAGTAGCCGCGATCCCCATCCGGAGGCTGAAACACCGGACAAAACAAATGCGCCTGTTGGTTGGAACCAGCAGGCGCACACATACGTTCATGGGAACCAAAACTGCAACTGACTCGACTGTAGCACGCCCGCACCCCGATTGACCGGGGATTTTCTGCCGTACAGATCACGTTTGCGGGATCCGCGGAACGGGCAGACGGCGCCCGCCGTGAGGCGGGCGCCGTCCGTGTCGTCACCGGGGCGGGCGGGCGGTCAGCGCCGTCCGGCCGACTCCGGCAGGCCGTGCGCGGCGTGCGGGCCGGCCGCGGCCGCGGCCGGGCCGCCGTGACCCTCCACGGCGTCGCCGCCGTGGCCGGGCCACCAGGCCGCCTTGCCGACCAGCGCGGTGAGCGCCGGGGTGAAGAACATCGCCATCACGAAGGCCGCCAGGAAGATGCCGAAGGCCATGGCGAAGCCGAACTCCAGCATGAAGATGTTGCCCGCGAGCATGAAGGTCGCGAACGACACCGCCAGGATGAAGCCGGCCGCCGCGACGGTCGGGCCACCGTGGCGCACCGCCTCGCGGGCCGCCTCGCGCGGGCTGCGGCCCGCCCGGGCCTCTTCCCGCAGTCGGGCGATGATCAGGATGTTGTAGTCGGTACCGATCGCCACCACGAAGAGGTAGATGAGGATCGGCAGCATGAACATCATGCCGTGCTCGCCCTTGATGTTCTGGAACAGCAGGGTCGAGGAGCCGAGGGTGGCGGTGAAGCCGAGGCCGACCGAGGCCATCAGGTACCAGGGCGCGACCACGCTGCGCAGCTGGAGGCCCAGGATCAGCAGGATCAGCAGACCCGCTATCGGGAACACCAGCTTGTAGTCGTGGGACATCGCCAGGTTGATGTCCTTGTAGATCGCGGTCAGACCGCCGACCTTGGCCTCGGTGCCGGACGGCGCCTGGGCGTGGGCCACCTCGCGGAGCTCGGTGACGGTGTCGATCGCCTCGTTGCTGGACGGCTCGTTCTTGAGCAGGACCGTGAAGTCGGCGGTCGTACCGTCCTGGCTGACCTGGGGCTTCTTCGCGGCCTCGGCCACGCCGGGGACGGCGCCGAGCTTGGCGACGTAGCCGTCGAAGGAGGCCTGGTCGAGCTTGCCGCCGCCGGTGCTGCTCAGGTAGATGTGCGTCGGGTCGGCGGCGCCGGCCGAGAAGCCGTTGACCAGCTTGTCCTGGACGACCATCGACTCCTTGTCCTTGGGCATGGAGCTGCCCGCGAGGTCGAAGGTGCCGTTGTAGCCGAGGGCGCCGGCGGTCAGCGCCAGCAGCACGCCGCCGGAGGCGACGGCGACCAGCGCCGGACGCTTCTGGACGGTGCGGCCGAGCGAGGCGAACCGGGCGTTGCTCGGCTCGTGCATCCACTTCTTGCCGGGCCAGAACACCCTGCGGGCCGGGATGACCGCGAGCACGGCCGGGGCCAGGGTGAGCGAGGCGAAGGCGGTGACGACGACCGCGATGGCCAGCGCCGGGCCGAGCGCCTTGAACATGCCGAGGCTGGAGAGGATCAGCACCGCGAAGGCGACGGTGACCGCGCCGGCCGCGGAGGCGATGGCCTCGCCGACCCGGCCGACGGCGTTGGCCACGGCCTCCTGACGGGTGTCGCCGGCCCGCAGCCGCTCGCGGTAGCGGAAGGCGAGGAACAGGAAGTAGTCGGTGCCGACGCCCAGCACGACGACGATGAGGATCGCCGACAGGACCGGCGTGCTCTCCAGGTCGAAGGCCTTGGTGGCGTAGGCGATCAGGCCGTTGGAGGTCGGCATGGCGACCATCAGCGACAGCAGGACCGGCAGGATGCCGGCCAGCACGCTGCGGAAGATGATGCCGACGATCAGCGCCACCAGCACGACGCTGCTGAGCGCGATGATCGCGTCGGCCGCGCCGGAGGCCTCCTTCTGGTCCAGCTGCTGGGCGGCGGCACCGCCGAGCTGGAACTTCAGGTCGGTCCCGTTGGCGAGCGACTTGCCCTCGTCACGGAGCTTCTTGGCGGTCTCGCCGAACGCGTCGGACTGCTGGGTCGACTTGTCGATGGCGATCGGGGCCAGCGCGTACTTGCCGTCCTTGGACGTCGTCTGGTCGCTGAGCGGGACGATCTGCTCGACGTGCTCGATCTTCTTGTCGGTGAGACCCTGGATGATCTTCGCCGCGGCGGCCTTGTCGGCTTCGCCCATCGGGGCGCCGTCGTTGCGCTCGAACAGCGCGAGGGCCGAGGGCGTGAAGTTCGCCGGGAAGGCCTTCTCCTGCACCTGAGCGGCCTGGATGGACTCGTAGTGCTTGGGGAGGAACGCGGCCTCGTCGGTCTGGGCAGTGATCTTCGGGGCCGAAACCGCGATGGCGATCATCGCGACGACCCACGCCGCGATCACCCACCAGGCGCGACGGACGACGAAATGTCCTAGTCGGTGGAACATGCTCGTAATGCCTCCTGGGCATGGTTCACCGCAGCCCTTGGGGGACGGGACGCCGGGCGACGGATCGGATCGGCCCCGACCCGTGCGGGGGCACAGGCCAAGCCGGTCGGCAGGTAAGTACTCAGAGGGACCCATCCTACGGTCACTTGCTTGCCGACCGGCAAGCGATTTTCCCCGTGACCCCGTTGCCGCAGTCCGACCCCCTCGGGGACGCCCGGAAGCGGCCCCGACCCATCTTCGCGCGCCGACGACCCTCTTGACCTCGTGCTCCGGGTGGAGACAGCTCCCCCTCAGGGTGGAGCTTGCTCCCCGATCCCAGGGAGGAGATCTCAGGGTTGCCGGGTAGGGAAAACCCCACCCCGCCCCCCAGGAAGACCACAGGGCGAACTCCCCCGCCAGCCGGATACCCCGTCAACAGCGGCCTGCCTACTGTCGATTGCGACGCCGGACCGCACCCGGCGACCGAATCCGGCGGCCGACCACCGCCGTACGCCCGGCCCGCGCCCACCAGCTGTCCCGGCGCCGGCCGTACTCCCAGGGGGAACCGTGAAGACCAAGCCCGGCACGGCCGCGGCCATGGGCGCCTGGAGCGCCCGGCACAGAAAGACCGCCGTCTTCGGCTGGCTGCTCTTCGTCGTCCTCGCCACCGTCCTCGGCGGCATGCACGGCAGCACCGAGGTCCGCGACTCCGAGGCGATGCCCGGCCAGGTCTCCCGGGCCGCCGAGATCCTCGACCGGGCCGGCCTCGCCTCCCCCTCCACCGAGACCGTCCTGGTCCAGAGCGCCGGCCTCTCCACCGACGCCCCCGCCTTCCGGGCCGTCGTCGCACAGGTGATCGCCGGGGTCGAGGGCACCGGCGTGGCCACCGACGTCCGCTCCCCCTACGACACTGGGGCCGTCTCCGCCGACGGCCGCTCCGCCCTCGTCCAGCTCACCGTCAAGGGCGACCACGACGAGGCGACCCAGCACGTCACCGCGGTGGTCGACGCCGTCGCCGCCGTCCAGAAGCAGCACCCCGACCTCACCGTGGTCGAACTCGGCGACGCCAGCTCCGGCAAGTGGATGGACGAGCAGTTCGCCGACGACTTCGCCCGCGCCGAGTGGACGGCCGTCCCGCTGGCCCTCGGCATCCTGCTGGTCGCCTTCGGCGCGCTGGTCGCCGCCGTGCTCCCCGTCGTCCTCGCCCTCACCGCCTTCGTCGCCGCCGGCGGACTCGTCGCGCTCAGCAGCGGACTCCTGCACACCAGCAACAGCGCCAGCTCGGTGATGCTGCTGGTCGGCCTCGCCGTCGGCGTCGACTACTGCCTCTTCTACCTGCGCCGCGAGCGCGAGGAGCGGGCCGCCGGACGCGACCTCGACACCTCCCTGCGGATCGCCGCCGCCACCAGCGGCCGGGCCGTGCTGGTCTCCGGCGTCACCGTGGTGATCGCCATGGCCGGCATGTTCCTCACCGGCATCGCCGAGTTCAAGGCCATGGCCTACGCCACCATCCTGGTCGTCGTCACCGCCGTGCTCGGCTCGCTCACCGTGCTGCCCGCCCTGCTCTCGATGCTCGGCGACCGGGTCGACAGGGGCCGGGTGCCCTTCCTGGGCCGGCTGCGCCGCCCCGACGCCGCCACCACCGGCGGCCGGTTCTGGAACGCCGTGCTCACCCCGGTGCTGCGCCGCCCGCTGGCCGCCACCGTGCTGTCCGGCGCCGTCCTGATCGGCCTGGCCGCGCCGCTGCTCACCATGCACACCGCCAACCTCACCTTCCAGCAGCAGCTGCCCGCGGGCAACGAGCTGGTCGCCGTCTCGCAGAAGATCGAGGCGGCCTTCCCCGGCAGCCCCGCACCCGCCTCCGTGGTGATCAGGGCCACCGACATCGACTCCCCCGCGATGACCGCCGCGATCGCCGACCTCAGGACCCGCGCCCTGGCCAGCGGACGGATGCACGGCCCGGTCGACGTCACCGTCCACCCGCGGCAGAACGTCGCCACCGTCGACATCCCGCTGAACGGCAGCGGCAACGACGAGGTCAGCAACGCCGCCCTGCGGACCCTGCGCGAGGAGCTGGTGCCCGCCACCGTGCTCACCGTGCCCGGCACCGAGGCCCCGGTCACCGGCCGCACCGCCGGCTCCTACGACTTCAACGCCAAGATGACCGGGTCGATGCCGGTGGTCTTCGGCTTCGTGGTCGCCTTCGCCTTCCTGCTCATGCTCACCTCCTTCCGCTCGCTGGCCGTCGCCGGCACCGCCGTGGTGCTCAACCTGCTCTCGGTCGGCGCCGCGTACGGGGTGCTGACCCTGGTCTTCCAGCACGGCGTCGGGGCCTCGCTGCTCGGCACCGCCGGGGTCGGCGCGGTGGAGTCCTGGGTCCCGCTGTTCCTCTTCGTGATCCTCTTCGGCCTCTCGATGGACTACCACGTCTTCGTGGTCTCCCGGATCAAGGAGGGCCGCGACCGGGGCCTGCCCACCCGGGCCGCGATCGCCCACGGCATCCGCTCGACGGCCGGGGTGGTCACCAGCGCCGCGGTGATCATGGTGGCGGTGTTCGCGGTCTTCGGCACCCTCTCCATGCAGGCCATGAAGCAGATGGGCGTCGGCCTCGCGGTCGCGGTGCTGATCGACGCGACGATCATCCGCGCGGTGCTGCTGCCCGCGGTGATGACCCTGCTCGACGAGCGCAACTGGTACCTGCCGCGCTGGCTCGCCTGGCTGCCCGACCTCTCGCACCGCGAGACCGTCCCGCCGCTCGGCACCGGCGCCCCGCTCGCCACCGCCGCTCCCGGCGCCGCGCCGCGGCTCCCCCAGGAGCAGCCCCACCAAGCCCGGCACCGCCGGATCGAGGTCTGACACTTCCCCGACGGCCCCCGGGCCGCAGGCCTCGGACATCCGCCGGGCCCCGCGTCACGCGGGGCCCGGCACCCGTTTGCCAGAATGATCGCCCACCCTCCGCCCGGCTGCCACGAAGGAAACCGACACCCCCATGCT
Organism: Streptomyces sp. NRRL F-6131; assembly: GCA_000719695.1. Taxonomy (GTDB): domain Bacteria; phylum Actinomycetota; class Actinomycetes; order Streptomycetales; family Streptomycetaceae; genus Kitasatospora. The sequence continues at coordinate 1,446 of JOHN01000097.1, read as the reverse complement.
CCCCTTCGACGAGGGGCGGGCCCGGCTGCTGCTCGCCCGCGCCTGCGAGTCCGCCGGCCTGCCCGACCCCGGCGACGCCCGGCTGCTCGCCCTCGGCGAGAACGCCGTCTTCGACCTCGGCGACCCGGCCGTGGTCGCCAAGGTCGGCCGCGGACCCGAGCTGTCCGACCGCGCCCGCCGCGAACTCGCCGTCGCCGGCTGGCTGGCCGGCCACGGCGTGCCGGTGGTCCGCCCGTACGACGCGCTGCCCACCGAGCCGCAGCTCGCCCACGGACACCCCGTCACGTTCTGGCACCGCCTCGCCCCCGCCGTACGGCCCGCCCGCCCGGTGGACCTCGCCCCGCTGCTGCAGGCCCTGCACCGGCTGCCCGACCCGCCGTTCGCCCTCGGCCGGCGCGACCTGCTCGCCCCCGTCGAACGCTGGCTCGCCTCCGCCGAGGGCCACGTCGACCCGGCCGACGTCGACTTCCTGCGCCGGCGCCGGGACGCCTTCGCCGCGGAGGCGGCCGAACTCGTCCCGCACCTGCCGACCGGGACGATCCACGGCGACGCGCTGCCGCGCAACGTCCACGTCGGCCCGGACGGGCCCGTCCTGCTCGACCTGGAGTTCGTCGCGGACGACCTGCGCGAGCACGACCTGGTGGTGCTCGCGCTCAGCCACGACCGCTACGGCGTGCCGGACGAGGACTACCGCGAGTTCACCGGGGCGTACGGCTGGGACGTGCGCGAGTGGCCCGGCTTCGCGGTGCTGCGCGGCGCCCGGGAGACGGCGAGCGCCTCCTGGGTCGCGCAGCAGGCACCGGGCAACCCGGCGGCGCTCGCCGAGTTCCGGCGGCGGGTGGACTCGCTGCGGACGGGGGCGACGGAGGTGCGCTGGTACCCGTTCTGAGCGGGGGTCGGGCGGGGGTCGCGCGGGGGTCGGTCGAGGCTCGGGCCGGGGGCGCGGCGGGAACCGGGCGCGGTGCGCAGGGCGTCTTGTCGGACAGTCATCCTGACCGAGGATCGGCAGTCGCCTCAGCACCTCAGGAGCCGCCGCCATGTCCGAGCCCGCCGCCGCGCAGCGCCCCTCCGCCGCCCCCGGCCGACGCCGCCGACCGCTGCTCGCGGGCTGCGTCGCGGTACTCGCCTCACTCGCCCTCACCGCCTGCGGCACCGCGAACGGCGCGCTCCAGCCCGAGCCGAGCACCGGCACGGGCACGGGCACCACGACCAGCACCTCACCGCCGGCCGTCGTCCCCGCGCCGTCCGCGCCGGCCGTCTCGGACCCCGCGGTGTCCTCCCCGTCCACGTCCTCCTCGCCGACCGCCCCGTCACCGACGCCCGCGAAGCCCTCCACTCCCGGGCCGACGACCCCGCCGGCCACCGCGCCCAAGCCCGGCACCCCCGGGCCCGGCACCCCCACCGCGGGCCCGAGCACCGCGCCGCCTCCCCCGGCGACCCCCGGGG
>JOHN01000096.1 GCA_000719695.1 Streptomyces sp. NRRL F-6131 | reverse complement strand
GGCCAGCGCCGCGATGACGGCGGTGTCGACCTCGGCGTCGCCGCTCGGGGGAGCGAGGTGGATCACGGCCTCGATGTCGGGGGTCACGGCACCGGCCAGCGAGGCCGGGTCGGCGGTGTCGCCGACCACCTGGGCGTCCCAGCCGCGGCCGGGCTGCGGCTCGGCGCTGCGGGTGAGCGCGACGACCTGGTGGCCGGCGGCGGTGAGGTGCTCGGTGACGGCGGAGCCGATGTAACCGGTGGCACCGGTGAGCAGAACCTTCATGACGTTCTTCCCCCTCTGTCGAACATTTCGATGTCGAAACTATAGGCAGCCACGATCCCAGGTGTCAAACACTTCCACGTCGAAATGTTAGACTCGGGCCATGACGGAACAGCAACCGCAGCACGACGGCGTCGACCGCATCACCGCCCAGTGGCGCGCGGCCCGCCCCGATCTGGACACCTCCCCGATGGCCGTGATCGGCCGCCTCTCCCGCGCCTCGCGCCTGCTGGAGCGCGGGATCAAGGAGAACCTGGCCGTCCACGGCGTCGAACCCTGGGAGTTCGACGTCCTGGCCACCCTGCTGCGCTCCGGCCCGCCGTACGTCCTCACCGCCGGCGAACTCAGCTCCGCGGCGATGGTCAGCTCCGCGGCGCTCACCAACCGCATCGACCACCTGGTGGAGAAGGACCTCGTCCACCGGACCGTCGACCCCGCACACCGGCGCCGGGTGCTGATCTCCCTCACCGACGCCGGCCGGGAGCTGACCGACCGGCTCGTCGAACACCACCTCGCCGGGGAGGAGCGCCAGCTCGCCGGCCTCACCCCCACCGAACGCGGTCACCTCACCGACCTGCTGCGCCGCGTCCTCCTCACCCTCGGCGACCACGCCGAGGACCCCGCCGGGTAGCCGACGGGGCCGGTCGGGGAGAACGGCCGAGGGGAACGGCCGGGGGGCGGCCGAGCGGCTCACGGCGGCCGGCGCCGGCCACTGCGCCAAGTGCTCCACTGTGTGGTCGAGTTCGACCCCGGGGGTGAAAGGTTGAGCTTGTCGGGCATTCCCCGCCTCCGCGGGCCGACTCGCGCTCAGTCCTGCCACTGGAACAGCAGGAGGTCGACGCAGAGCGACGTCCACTCGCCGAAGTAGAGGACGTCGAGGGCGGGGACCGCGGTGCCGCCGGCGTGCTCGTCGATCCAGTGGAAGCCGGCGGCGGTCAGGGCCGCGCGGACGTCCTCGTCGTCGTCGTTGCCGTTCACGAAGAGGCCGAGCCGGGAGACGAACAACTCGCCCGGGCGGTCGGGGTCACCGCGGCCGTCGTCGTAGAGGATCACGTCGAAGTTGCCGCCGCCCCCGTCGTGGTAGAGCCCGCACGGCATCGGCGGCTGCGGGACCGCCCCGAGGGCGACGAGCGCGGCCGTGGCCCGGCCGAGCCGCTCGGCGCTGTCGACGGGCGGGGGCGGTTCGGTGCAGAGCGCCTCCGCCCGCCAGAGCGGATCGCTGCTCGCCCCGCAGCCCGGCGCGTAGGCGTGCACGACGGCCGCCCGGACGTCCTCCGGAAGCCCCGGCGCCGCCACCCGTGGTCGTCCCAACTGCTCGTACAGCATGCGCAGTTCCACGTCGTCGGCGGCATTGCCGTGCCGTTCCAGCGCGGCCCGCAGCCGCTGCCGGACCGTGTGGGCGGCGGCGTCGCGCGGCCCGTTCGTGTGTGCCCCCATGAACTCTCCCGCCGCTGCACCGTCGACCGCCGGGTCTAGGGTAGGAGCGGATGGGTGCCGAACAGGAGGGGGCGCACGGATGAGTGGGACGGTCGCGGCGGTCAGCAGCAACGGGGAGTACTCCTTCACCAAGCCGAACCGGGAGAGCATCACCCTGCTCGTCGGCCTCGGTGTGGAGGGTGACGTGCACGCGGGGGTGACGGTCAAGCACCGCTCGCGCGTCGCGCAGGACCCGACGCAGCCGAACCTGCGGCAAGTGCACCTCATCCACGAGGAGTTGTTCGCGGAGGTGGCGGAGCGCGGGTTCGCAGTGGCGCCCGGCGAGCTGGGTGAGAACGTCACCACGCGGGGCATCGACCTGCTCGGCCTGCCGGTCGGCACGCTGCTGCGGATCGGCGCCGAGGCGGTGGTGGAGATCACCGGCCTGCGCAACCCGTGCGTGCAGATCGACGCCTTCCAGGACGGCCTGCTCAAGCAGGTCGTCGGGCGCGACGAGGCGGGCCGGGTGGTGCGCAAGGCCGGGATCATGGGCGTGGTCCGGGCGGGCGGCGTGATCCGGCCCGGCGACGCGATCGAGGCCGAACTGCCGACGGGCCCGCACCGTCCGCTCGAACGCGTCTGAGCGGACGGCGCGCGACACCCGGGCCCTACCGGACGACCTCGGGGACCGGGCGGGCGAAGCCGGCGTCCCCGGGGGCGAGCGCGTCGCGCGGGCCGGCGGCGCGGAGCACCACGTCCAGCACCGCGTTCGAGTCGCAGGCGTAACCGCCGCTCGCCCAGGCCGGGTTGGTCTCGACCACCGCCCAGGTGCCGTCGGCGAGCCGTCCGACGTCGACGACCACGGCGCTCGGCAGACCGCCCGCGGCGAGGACGTCCGCCGCGAACGCGAGCGCGTCCGGCGGGACCTCCGGCGACACCGCGAGCCCGCCGTCCACGGCGTACCGGCTCGCCGCGCGCACCGTCCCGTCCAGCACGAACAGGCGGTACTCCCGGGCGAACGCGACCACGTCGCTGATCAGCACCGGGGTGTCGTCCTCCAGGGCGTCCGGGCCGGGCAGCCCGCTGCCGTCGGTGTGGACGGCGGCCGCGAAGAGCTTGTCGGCCGCCGGTTTGAGGAAGGCCGGCCGACGCAGCCGACGTGCCTCGGCCAGCGTGGCGCACTCCACCTGACGGCCCAGCAGCTCCCCGGGCAACCCGGCCAGCCAGTCGACGGCAGGCTCCAGCGGCGCGACGCCCAACCGCCCGGCCGCCACATCGGCGAACAGCGGCCCGCCGTACAGGTGCGCCGGCCGCAGCCCGGCCAGCTCCGCCGGCACCTCCCAGCGCACGGCGGTGTGCGCCCGTACCCCGCGCCGCCGGGCGCAGGTGAGCAGGTCCAGCCCGGTCTCGTTGATCCGGGGTGCGAGCAGCAGGAGCGACGTCATGGCACGCCATGCTGGCGCACCGGAGCAGACCTGGCCGGCGGGTTTCCGCAACTCGGCCGCCGGCGGCGATTTTTGTCCCTCTCCATTGTCCTGCGACCACCCTCACCAGGACAAGACTGCAATTTTTCCCCTCAAACCAGGACACTCGAAGCCCGGGCCGCCGATCGCGCCGCCCGGGAACGGGAGGACTCTCACGATGGACATCCTGGATCCGCACGGCAGCCTGCGCCGCGTGCTCTGGATCGGCGGCGCGCAGTGGGCGGGCAAGAGCACCGTCGCCGAACACCTCGCCCGGCAGTACGGACTGACGGTGTACCACTACGACTTCCATGACGCGCGCGGCCACCAGGACCGTCGGATCGCCCGGCGGGTGGCGGAGGGTGTGCCGGTGGCGGATCCGACCGCCGAGGAGGTGTGGGTGGGCCGGAGCCCGCAGGAGATGGCGGCCGAGACCCTGGCCGGGTTCCCGGCCCGTTTCGAGTGGGCGCTGGACGATCTGCGGGCGCTGTTCACCGCCCGCCCGGCGGTCGCCGAGGGCTGGGGGCTGCGGCCCGAGCTGGTCGCGCCGCTGATCGACTCGCCGCGGCGGATGGTTCTGCTCGTCCCCACCGAGGAGTTCCGGCAGCACCAGCTCCGGAACCTGCCCCGGGCGGGCACGCTCGGCGTCGCGGTCGGCGACCCGGCGCGCGCCCAGGCCAATCGGGTCGCCCGTGACCGCCTGGTGGCCGAGGACGCGGTCCGCAACGCCCGCCGCCTCGGGATCCGGGTCGTCGAGGTCGACGGCACCCGGGACGCTGCGGCGGTGGCGGCCCTGGTGGGCGAGCAGTTCGCGCCCTACCTGGGCGCCTCGGCGGCGACGGCCGCCAGGTAGGAGTCCAGTCGGGCGGCGGCGCCGAGCATGGCCAGGCCCCGGCCGGTGAGCCGCTCCTGCCAGTCGGCGAGCGCGGCGGCGAGCGCGCCCGTGCCGCCGGCCGTGCGGATCTGCCGGACGACGGTCGCGATGCTCTCCAGGCGGTAGCCGCCGCGGCGCAGCAGGTGGGCGAGTTCGGCGTCGCGGACGTCGCCCGGGTGGAAGACGCGGTGGCCGGTCGCCGGGTCGCGGGCCGGGTGGAGGATGCCGGCGGCCTCCCAGGTGCGCAGGGTGGCGGGCGTCAGCCGGAGGCGGTGGGCGAGTTCGCCGATGCTGAGCGGGCACGGATCGTGGTGGGGGAGCGGTGCGTCCTCGGCGGCGGCCGTAGTCGCCGCCGCCGTCGCCGTCGCCGTCGTCAGGTGGTCCACGGCTCCGCGCACCGAGGCGAGGGTCTCCCGGTCGCGGAGCAGCTGGCCGTGGCCCTGGTCCACGGCGGTCAGGGCGAGGTCGATCCGCCCGTCGTGCACGGCGTTCATGATCACTCCGGCGGTCGCGTGCCCGTGGGCGCGGACGAGCGCGAGGAAGGTGCGCAGCGCCGCCGCGTGCAGCTCGGTGTAGATCCGGTACCCGTTCGCCGTCCGCGCGGCGCGGGGGAGGAACCCGTCCTGCTCGTAGTTGCGGACGGCCTGGGCGGAGAGGCCGTGCTCGCGTGCGAGGTCGGCCGGTCGCAGTCTCTTCCTGGGGTCGGATGGCACTTTGAGACTTTACAGCGGATTCCCCGGGTCGAGACCGGAAAAGTCTCAACGGGTGTATCAGGGATACGATTGAGGCTCATGACACAGGACATCCGAGACTTCGGGCCCGCGTCGTGCGGCCTGGTGGCCTTCGGCGAGCCGACGCACCAGGAACCGGCCTTCGGGCCGGTCCGCAACGAACTGTTCACCCGGCTGGTCACCGGGGCTTCCGGTCGGTCGCCCTGGAGATCGACCGGGTGGCGGCCCCCGCCGTGGACGCCTTCGTCCGGGACGGCGCCGGATCGCTGGACGAGGTGATGGGCGAGGGCTTCTCGCACGGCTTCGGCGCCCAGGAGCCGAACCGGCGGCCGGTCACCTTCGACGTCCACTCCGTGGAAGCACGACGCGGCGGGACGTTCGTCTTCGCCCACAACGCCCACCTGCAACGCAACCCGGCCCTCTGGACGATGGGAGAGACGGACGTGACATGGAACGGCGCAGGCCGGATCGTGGCCGCCCTGGTCGGCGGCGAGGAGTACTTCTTCGTCGCCGGAAGCCTCGGCCACCACGGCGACCTCCCCCAGCGGGAAACACCCCCCTGGGACCTGACCCCGCCCCCCGAGACCGCCCCCGAGACCGCCCCGGAGACCACCCCCGAGACCCCTCGCCCCGGCGCCGACGCCGTCCTGCACCTGACGGTCGGGCAGGCGGTGCGCTGACCCTGAGTGGGAAGTCGGTGGCGCCGACTTCCCACTCCGATCGTCGGCCGATAATCGCGCGACTGTCCCCGGCCGCCCCGGGATACTGGCCGCCATGGACGAGGTCGAGGTCGTCGTCGCCCACCGCGAGCGCGCGACCCTGCGCGTCGGCGACGTGTTCCTGAAGGTGGACGCCGATCAGGCGCGCGTCGACGCCGAGGTCGAGGCGATGTCCCTGGTGCCGGTCCCGACCCCGGAGGTCCTCTGGCGCAAGCCGCCCGTCCTCGCGATCGCCGCAGTCCCGGGGACGACGCTCGGACGCCTCGGCGGGCCGTCGACCGGGTCACCGGCGGCGTGGGCCGCGGCGGGCGCCGCCATCCGGAACCTGCACGAAGCGCCCCTGCCACCCCGGCCGGAGCACCGCCGCGCTGACGGCGGAACTCGACGACGAGTGCGAGCTGCTCGTGACGACCGGCCTCCTGCCCGCCGACCTGGTCACCCGCAATCGCCGGGTCGCCGAAGCCGCCCTCCGGCCCTGGACCCCGGCGTTCACGCACGGCGACCTGCAGATCGCCCACGTCTTCCTCGTCGATGACGAAGTGACGGGCATCATCGACTGGTCCGAAGCGGGCCGCGGCGACGCCCTGTACGACCTCGCCACCTTCACCCTCGGCCACGAGGAGCACCTCGCCGACGTCATCGCGGGCTACGGCACCGCCATCGACCTCGACGTGCTCCACGGGTGGTGGTCGCTACGCAGCCTGCTGGCCGTCCGCTGGCTGGTGGAGCACGGCTTCGACCCCTTCGCACCGGGCTGCGAGGTGGACGTCCTGCGGTCCCGGACGTGAGCCCGCCCGGCGCGGCACGACCGGTGGACGGTGCTCGGAGCGGGAAGTCGGCGATTCCGACTTCCCATTCCGGCCGGGCCGGCGGGCGGGCTGCACGCGGTTCGGGCCGGTACCGGGGAAGATCAGTGCCCCGGCCCCGGTTCCGGTCCCGCTCACCAGGTCACGGGCAGTGACCGCATCCCGTAGATGAACGACTCGGTACGGAACTCGCGCTCGCCGGCCGGCCGCAGCCCCGGCAGCCGGCGGAACAGCGTCTCCAGGGCGATCTGGAGTTCGGCGCGGGCCAGCGGCTGGCCCAGGCACTGGTGCACGCCGAAGCCGAACGCCACGTGCCGCCGGGCGTCCCGGCCCAGGTCCAGCTCGTCCGTCGCCCGACGCCCGGCGCCGCCGAACACCGCCTCGTCCCGGTTGGCGGTGGAGAGCATCGCCATCACGCCCTCCCCGGCCCGGACGGTGACGCCGCCCAGCTCCACGTCCTCCAGCGCCACCCGGGGCAGGCCGGTGTGCACGATGGTCAGCAGCCGCAGCAGCTCCTCCACCGCGCCCGGCAGGGTGGCCGGGTCGGCCAGGCCGGGGATCTGCTCGGGGTGCTCCAGCAGCAGCGCGGTCGACAGCGCGATCATGTTCGCGGTCGTCTCGTGCCCGGCGACCAGCAGCAGCACGCCCGTGGCGGCCACGTCGTCCGGGGTCAGGTCGTCCCGCGCCGCGAGCCGGCTGAGGACGTCGTCCTCCGGCTGTGCGCGCTTGCGCTCCGTCAGGTCGCGCAGGTACTCCAGGACCCCCTCCTGCGCCTCCCGGAGCTGCTCCACGGTGCTCTCCCGGCTGAGCATGGTGCGGCTCAGACTCTGGAAGCGGTCGTGGTCCTCGTACGGCACGCCGAGCAGCAGGCAGATCACCAGCGAGGGCACCGGCAGCGCGAAGTCGGTGACCAGGTCGGCCGTGGTCCGGCCCGCGGTCATCCGGTCCAGCGCCTCGTCCACGATCCGCTGGATCTCCGGGCGCAGCGTCTCCACCCGCTTGACCAGGAACTCCCCGGTGATCATGCGACGTTGGCGGGCGTGCTCGGGGTCGTCGAGCCGCAGGAAGTCCGGATTGTCGGTGATCAGCTCGCGAGCGCCGGCGACCAGCAGCGGGAAGGCCGGGTGGCGAATGTCGGCACTGAACCGGCGGTCGGACAGCACGGTGCGGACCTCGGCGAAGCCGGTGACCAGCCAGCAGAGGTCGCCGTCGGGCAGTTCGGCCCTGGTCACCGGCCCGGTGGCGGCGGCCTCGGCGTACGCGGGCGGCGGGCCGAACGGGCAGCTGCCGGAGTGCCGCGCCGGCAGTGGGAGGACGGGTGCGGTGGGTGCGGTGGGTGCGGTGGTCAAGGCGGGGGTCTCCTCACGTCGCGGGTGTTCTCGTGGGGTTCGGGGCCCGGGAAGGTTTCCGGTGGCCTGCGGGGCCTGCGGCGCCGGCGGCTGGGGTCCGTCAGGCCCCGGTCCGCGCGGGCTCGTCCCCGGTGACGGTGATCGCCCGGCCCGGGCAGAGCTCGGAGGCGAGTCTGACGTCCTCGAACTGTTCGGGCAGCAGAACGGTCTGACGGAGCATCACAAGACTGTCCCGGTCGTCCTGGTCGAAGACCTCGGGGGCGTTCGTCACGCACATGCCGGAGCTGCAGCAACGGTCCCGGTCGACGCTCACCTGCATGTCGGGCACCTTTCGCCAGGGCGGCCCCGGCTGCCCGGCGGCCGCCTCTCGTTGTCACGGTCAACCTAGCCGTCGCTGGTCCGTTCACGGAGGAGTACGGTGGCCGGATCGAGAATGGCCGGTTCGGCCCCTGTGCGTGAACCCCCGTTGCGGCGCAATACGTTTCAGCCCGCGCCACTTCGCCGGACGGCTCGGCGGACCCGGCCGTGCGGACGGCCTCACAAGCCGTCGGCGGTGGTCAACTCCCCTGCGGGGGCCGCGGTGTCGGCCTCGGCGGCGCTCCTGTCCGGCCGGTGGCGCACCGCCCGGGCGAACCGCGGGGCCGGCCCGGCGGGGTGGCGGGGCCTGCCCCGGAGGCCGTCCGAGGCGACCTCGACGACCAGTTCCGGCCGGACCGGCACCGTCCGGGCGGGCACGGGTGCCCGCAGGGCCCCCGCCGCACCCGCTCGGTGCGGAAAGTCGACCCCGCCGACTTCCCGCTCCGAGTCGGCCCCGTAGATCCCCGGGGCCGTACGGGGGCGAACACCTCCTCAGATAGGTTAGCCTTACCTAAATTCAGGTGAGAGGAGACGGCCCTGACCAGCACCACCGCCCCCGCGCGCTTCCTGCTCTTCCCGCTCGAGGTGGTCCGGACCGCCCGGATCACCCCGCACATGGCCCGGATCACCCTCGGCGGCCCCAGCCTCACCGGGTTCGTCAACGGCGGGCTCGACCAGCGGGTCAAGCTCCTGCTGCCCCTCCCCGGGCAGGCCGAACCGCTGATGCCCGAGGGCGAGGACGAGTTCGGCTGGTACCGCACGTGGCGGGGCATGGACCCCGCCGTCCGCCCGGTGCTGCGCACCTACACCGTGCGGGCCCAGCGCCACGACCCCGACGAGGTCGACATCGACATCGCCGTCAACGGCGACCACGGCCCCGGCTCCCGCTGGGCGGAGTCGGCGGCGCCCGGCGACAAGGTGATCGTCTGCGGGCCGGCGGTCGAGGAGGCCGGCGGCGTGGAGTTCCAGCTGCCCGACGGGGCGGACTGGGTGCTGCTGGCGGGGGACGAGTCGACCCTGCCCGCCGTCGCCGCGATCCTCGACGAACTGCCCGCGAGCCTGCCGGTCCGGGTCTTCGCCGAGGTCGAGGGGCCGACCGAACACGGCTACCTCCCCACCGACCGGCCCGGCACCACCATCACCTGGCTCCACCGCACCGAACCGGGCACCCCGGCGCTCCCCGACGCCGTCCGCGCCGCCGACCTGCCCCCCGGCACGCCCTACGCGTGGATCGCCGGCGAGGCCGCCGACGTCCGCGCCCTCCGCCGCCACCTGGTCGGCGAACGCGGCTACGACCGCCGCGCCGTCTGCTTCATGGGCTACTGGCGCCTCGGCAGCACCGAGGACCAGCGCGCCGACGAACCGGCGGAGCCCGACGAGGGCTGACACGCGCCGGGTGGCCCCGCCCCCGGGCCCACCGGCACCGGCAGCCGTTCCCGCCGTCACCACCACCCACGGGCGGCTGCCGGTGACCACCAGGCGGCACTCACCGGCCCGGGGAGAGCCGGTTCTCCAGGGGGCGGGGCAGCGGGTAGGCGCGTTCGGTGGGGAACAGGCGCTGGGCCTTGTCGGCGTGCCCCGTCTGGATCAGTGCGGCGGCCTTGCGGACCTGCGGGGTGAGGTCGGTGAGGTTGACGATCCAGTCGTCGGTGAACGTGCGGATCAGCTGGCGGCCGATGCCGACCTGGATGCTGTAGTGGTTGAGCGCCGCCCCGCGCGGCGAGCGCTCCGGGTCCCACTGGACGTGCACGGCCGCCCGGGCCACGGCCGCCGGGTCCGACGTGGTGAGGACGGCCCGGGACAGGGCCTCCTCCCAGCCTTCGCGCGTGATCCGTACCGCGAGAACGCGCTCCTGGCCGGGTTTGCGGGCCCAGTTGCTGCGGTGCATCAGCCACAGGAACGACGGCTTGATCCACGTCATCCGGTGGAACGAGAACGGTGCGACGAAGCGGCCCGCCTGCAGTGCCGCGTCGGCGATGGCGGGCGAGTACGCCTGGTGGACCACGATCGTGTGAGCGTCGTAGTCGGCACGGATCTGATACTGGGGGGCCATGCGCCGCACCCTGCCATCCGTCCCGTGGGCATCGCGAGCGGTTTTCCTCCCGCACCGGCCGCGCAGCTGGTCGCCCGCGCAGCTGGTCGCCCGCGCCGCGCCCGCGGATTGCCCGAAAGGGCCGTCACCGCCCGGCGGCGGAACCGGCCGGGCCGTACACGAAGTCGTCTCCGGCATGAACGCCGCCGCCGACACCGCCGACACCGCCGACACCGCACCGCCGTACGAGCCCGGCCGTCCCCGGATCCACCGGCGGCTGCTGTTGAGCGCCGTGGGCGGTCTGGGTGCTCTCGGCGTCCCGGCCGGGGCCCGCTGGTGGGCGGACCGCGTGCCGGCCCGCGGGCCCCGGATCTGGGGCACGACGGCCGCCGGTGGGCGGATCGTCCTGTCCGACGACGGGCGGGGCGAGCTCTACGTCTGCGGCTACGACGGCGCCGTCCGGGCCCACGACCCGCGGACCGGCGCCGTCCGCTGGAGCACGACGGTGGGGACGGCCGACGACGTCGACTCCTGGGGCGGCTGGCCGCTGGCGGCCGGGAGCGGCGCCGTGTGCGTCAACCTCCCGACCGCCGTCCGGGCCCTGGACGCGGCGTCGGGGGAGGTGCGGTGGGAACTCCCGGTGCCGGACTGGCGCGATCTGCCGCAGGAGCCGGGCCTCGTGGTGGCCGGCGAGCACGTGCTGGCGGGCTGCGGCACCGCGCTGCGCTGCCACGACCTCGCCACCGGCGAGGTCCGCTGGAGCAGCCCGGCGGACGTCTCGGCCGTGCCGCTCGTGGTCGGCGACACCGTGTACGTCCCCGGCCGCACGCGCGGGCTGCTCGCCCTCGATCTGCGCGACGGTACCCGGCGCTGGTCGCAAGAGGCCGTCGGCCCGGCGGACTTCGCGCCCACCCTCCACCAGGGCGTGCTCCACCTGGCGAGCAACGACCGGGAGTCCGGCGGCGCCACCGTGCACGCCCTGGACGCGGCCGACGGCCGGTCCCTGTGGCAGCGGCGGCGGCGCCGCGCCCCGGGGCCGCTCGTGGCCACCGGAGGGGCGGTCTGCCTGCTGAGCGGCAACGAGCTCACCGCCCTGGACGCCGGCACGGGGGACACCCGCTGGACGGAGACCGTGCCCTCGGGGCTGGGCCGCGGCATGAGCGCCATGACGGCCGCCGCCGGCACGGTGTACACGGGGACGAACGACGACCGGCTCTTCGCCCACGACCTGGCGAGGGGCCACCTCCGCTGGCGCGACGAACCGGACCACCTCGCCGCCGACACCCCGTACACCCGCGTCGCCCTGGCCACCACCGGGTCCACCACCGCGTCCAGCACGGGGTCCGCAGCCGGGTCCACCGTCTACCGCGCGACCCGCACCGGGATCCAGTGCCTCGGCACCCCCCGGTCGGGCCCTGACGGTCAGTCCGCCGGGCGGAAGTCCGGCCCCGCGGCCTCGAGGTACGCGAGGACGGCCGACCCCGCGTAGGAGACGTGCAGGTCGACGACGACCTCCTCGCCCTCCCAGCGCCCGTGCTCCGAGATCGTCAGGCCGGCCAGGGCCAGGTCACCGGCCTGGCGCCGCAGTTCGTACTGCTCGATGGTCTCCTCGCCGAGCTCGTCGTCCGGGTCGTCGCGCTCCCAGGCGTCCACCGCGGCCCGGGCCACCGCCCTCGGCAGCCGTACCGTCACCTTGCCGGCCTGGGCGTGGACCTGCTCCCCGATCGCGGCCAGCACCTTCGCTTCCTCCCGGTACAGCGCGTACCGTTCCTCCTCCGCCATGGGCGCGAGGCTACCCGGCCGCGGACCGCTCCCGACCGGAATCGCCCGCACGGCCGCGCGATCGGGCAGTCCTACCGGCGTGGGGGTTCGATCCGGGTGCGGGCCGGGGCGAGCAGCTCGTTGAGGAAGGCGGCGCCCTCGGCGGTGTCCAGGGGGACGGGGGCGGGGCCGACCGGCTTGACCAGGGGGGTGGCGGGGTCGTGCTCGTAGAGGATGCAGGCGCTGCCGCCCAGGTCGCGCTTGGACGGCCACCGCAGGCCGAGCGCCTGCGGTGCCTGGCCGCGGATCCAGGAGGCCCAGCGGCGGGTGCGCGGGTAGGCGTCGGGGGTGGAGTGGATCAGCCACTCGTCCTGGTGGACGGCCGCGAGCTGGTCGAGCGTCATCAGGCCGACGAGCGGGATGTCACAGGTGGTCTCGATCCGGGACAGCACCCGGCCCCGCACCGCGGCGCGCCGGACGCGCCGCCAGCCGCGCTCGTCGAACGGGATGCCGCGGACCAGCGTCTCCATCACCGCCGTGCGCTCCGCGAAGCCGGCGTACAGGTACGGCAGGTGGGTGCCGTCGCCCTGGTAGGAGCAGAACCGGCCGCCCTCGTAGTGGGTGTCGGACGGGTTCGGGTTGAACGAGGTGACCGGGTAGGCGGCCAGGTGCACGCGGTGCAGCACGGTGCCGGCGGGCAGCACGTCGACGTGCGGGGTGGCGCGCACGGTCGGGGCGGGGACCTTCACGTCGGGCATGCGGTCACCACTCCGCGATCTCGGCGCGGGCGGCGGCGAGCAAGGCCTGCTCCCCGGGGGTGCCCAGCAGGCGGGCGGGGACGGCGTCCAGCCAGGCGTTGGCGCCCAGCCACCAGTCGGCGACGCCCCACGGGTCGTCGTCGGCGTCCAGCAGGCGGTTGACGGCCACCACGACGGGCAGCGGCCGGCCGGAGGCGCCGTCGAACTGGAACGCCGGGAGGCGGACGGCGCCCTGGCGGTCGGTCAGCCGGATGAGGTCGGGATCGGCGGGGTCGTGGCCGCCGGCCCGGTAATCGGCGGCGCTGACGGAGTCCGCGGCGAGCAGCCAGTCGTCGGCGTCCTCGGGGGGCGAGGGCGTGGCGGCGGCGGGGGCGGGCGCCGGGTCCGCCGCCCCGCGGAACAGGGCGAGTGCCCGCAGCACGGCCTCACGGTCGGTGAGTTCGGCGCGCACGGCCTGCGAGTAGCGGACCGAATCCTCCAGTGCGGCGCGCACCGGGTGCCCGTCCGGGACGGCCGCCAGCACGAGCCGGGCGATCTTCCGGGCGGTTCGTTCGGGGTCGGCGGACGGTGCGTCCAGCAGCGCCAGGAGGGAGGTCCGGGCGGATTCGTCGAGATGCTCCTGGACTTCGTCCCAGTGCTCGCGCAGGACGTCGAGGACATCGGTCAGCGCCATCGCCCTCATCCCTCTCGCGTCCCGTGCCTGCCGGTCGTGCGCCAATGTAGCGTGCCGGGGTGTGCCACGGGGGGTGATCCCGGATTCGCAAAGGCGGAACGCCCCTGCGTGATCTGCGGCATGATGGGGGCTCAGCAGCACCTCGGGGGCGGTGCCGGTTCGCGCGCGGTCGAGACGTCTCGTACACGACCCGCACCGGCCTCCATGGCGCGCGCAGGGTGTAACCGGACCGGTGCCGAGCTCCCGGCCGGTGCGCGCCGCAGGTCATGACTCGCGCTTCGGAAGGCGGCCGGTGAGCAGTTCCGCGGGATACGGGTGGTCCTATGTCGACCGGGAGGCCGAGCGCCGCCGGCAGTTGCGCGCCCGACTGGCCGCCGAGGCCCAGCGGGCCGAGAACCTGCGGCGGGCCGAGGAGCGGCGGGCGGAGCTGCGCTCCCGGCTGGGTGAGCTGAACGAGCAGGCCCAGGGGTTGCGCGGCGAGGCCGGGCAGTTGCGGCGCGCGTACCGGACGGCCCGGGTCACGCTGGAGACGGTGACCGTCGGGGCCGGGGCGGACGAGGCCGAGCTGGCGCGGGCGGTCGAGCGGGCGCAGGCGGCGAACGCGCGGGCCGCCCGGGAGCTGGCGGAGGCGGTGCAGGACGTGTGGTCGGCCGTGCTGCCGGAGGCGGTGGTCGAACCCGAACGTCCGCGTCCGGCCCGCGCGGACACCCGCCGGAGCGCGGCCACGGCGGCCGCCACCGCCGCGGCCGCAGCCGCCGGGGCCGCCGAGCAGGCACGGGCCGAACAGGCCGAACGGACCGAGCGGGTCCGCTCCGCCGCGCTCGTCGAGGCGCAGGCGGTCCTCGAGCGCGACGTGCCCCGCTGCGACCCGGCCGACCTCGAACGGGTGGCGGGTCTGGTGCGCTCGCTGAAGGCGGCCGGGACCGTCTCCGACGTGCGGACGACGCTCACCGACCTCGCCGCGCTCGTCCAGCACTCGGTGCAACGCCGCGCCCGCGACGAGGAGCGGGCCGAACTGCGCGCCGCCCTGGCTGAGCTGGCCCGGGAGGCCGAGCCCGCCGAGCGCGACCGGCTGCTCGCCGATCTCGCCGCCGCCGAGGACCCGGCCTGTCTGCGGCCCGCCGTGGAGGAGGCCGTCGCCCGGGCCGACGCCCGCCGGAACCGGGTGCCGGTGGCGGCGGCGCTCGCCGAGGTGCTGCGCGGGCGGGACTACCTGGTCGGCGAGGACTTCGAGGACCTGCTGGCCACCGAGGGCGAGGTGGTGGTGCCGTTCGGCGACCCCGGGCCCG
This sequence comes from Streptomyces sp. NRRL F-6131, assembly GCA_000719695.1. GTDB lineage: Bacteria > Actinomycetota > Actinomycetes > Streptomycetales > Streptomycetaceae > Kitasatospora. The sequence continues at coordinate 7,634 of JOHN01000096.1, read as the reverse complement.
CACAGCCCGGGGCGGCGACGGCCGCCGGGGAGCCGCCGGCCGCGGGGTACGGGCTGCGGCTGGTGCTCGCGCCGGACCGGGCCACCCTCTCCACGGCGGTGGTCCGCCGCGACGACGCCGGGACCGCCTCCGCGGCCGGTGCCGGGTGGCTGGGCGAGGAGCAGGACGAGGAGCAGGACGAGAGCGTCCAGCAGTGGTTCTGCGACGAGCAGTTGCCCGCCATCGAGGAGGGCGTCCGACAGCAGGGCGTGCGGTTGGAGCGGACGTCCGCGATGCCGCCCGGCGCGATGGCGGCCGGGGTCGTCCCCGGCGGTTCATGGCCGCAACCGCCGTCCGCCGCCACCCCGAACCGTCGCCGGAACAAGCGCGCCGCCGACCAGGCCGCCGCCGTCCGCAAGCCGCAGGAGCGTCGCCGTGAGCGCTGAGCACCGGGGCGACGGGCCGGCCGGCCTGCGCAAGGACGCGCCGCCGCCCGGGGACGCGCCGCCGCCCGGGCCCGGGCAGTCCGGCGACCGGGTCGACCCGGTGCCGGTGACGCCCAGTTGGATCCGCGAACTGGACATGGCGCTCACCGTCTACCCGCAGGTGCTGCTCACCGGGAACGTCCGGGACCAGTACCTGCTGCCGGACGACCACGCGGCCGGCAGCAGCACGACGCTCGCGCCGTACACCCTCGGCGGGGTGATCGAGTCGATCTGCAGCGCGCGCGGCTACGGCGCGCTGGCCTTCCTCGACCAGGTCCACGAGCACATCGTCCTGATGCGGCTGAGCGCGACCCTCGACCAAGTGCCCCAGGTGATCCGCGAGTTCGCCGAACGCGACGAGAAGTGGCACCGCAGCCAGGGGGGTTCGGGCGCGAACGGCCCCGGCGGCCACGGGGGCGGCGGCGATGACGACGACGAGCCGGAGATGCTGGACCGCCTGCGTGACGCGATGGTGGGCGTGGTCCACCACCCCGGCCCGCCGATCGGCCTGGTCGTCCCGTACGCCGGCCGGCTCGGCTCGCCGCAGGCGCCCGTCGCGGGCGAGGCCGCCCGGCTGTTCGCGGCCGCCGAGGAGTTGGGCCACACCGCCCGGCCCGTTCAGGGCGCGAGCGCCGTCACCCCGTACAACACGGTGTTCTGGGTGGTCGAACGGCAGGAGGACCTGCCGCGCGAGTTCGCGGTCGGCAGCCGCGCCGTGCGGGTGATCAACGTGCCGCAGCCGCCGCACGACCAGCGGCTCGCCGCCGCCCGGCACGTGGTCGGCGGGCTCTCCCGCTACCAGGCGGCCACCGGCGGACCGGCCCTCACCGAGGCCGAGACCGTGACGGCGGCCAAGGCGCTCGCCGACTCCTCGCACGGCATGGGGAGTTCGGAGGTGATGGCGATCGGCCGGATGGCCCTGGACCGGAGCCTGCCGGTGCAGCGGCTCGACGAGGCCGCCCGGCTCTACCGGATCGGCGTGCTCGACAACCCCTGGGCCACCGCCGAACTGCGCGAACGCATCGCCTCCGGTGAGGAGTTCCTCAACGGCAAGGTGATCGGGCAGCCGCACGCCGTGCGCCGCACCCTGGAGATCTTCATGCGTTCGGCGGCCGGGCTGAACGGCGCCCAGGCGTCCAGCTCGCCCAGCCGGCCGCGCGGCACGCTCTTCCTCTCCGGCCCGACCGGTGTCGGCAAGACCGAACTGGCCAAGGGCGTCGCGGAGATGATCCTCGGCAAGGACGCCCGACCGATCCGCTTCGACATGAGCGAGTTCGCCGAGGAGCACGCCCGGGACCGTCTGATCGGCGCCCCGCCGGGCTTCGTCGGCCACGACGCGGGCGGTGAACTCACCAACGCCGTCCGGGCCAACCCGATGAGCGTGCTGCTCTTCGACGAGATCGACAAGGCCAACCCGCGACTGTTCGACCTCTTCCTCCAGATCCTGGAGGACGGCCGGCTCACCGACGGCCGCGGCGCCACCGTCTACTTCACCGAGTGCGTGCTGATCTTCACCTCGAACCTCGGCATCGCCGTCAGCGCGGTCGGCGGAGCGGCGAACGACGGCGCCGGTGCCGGTTCCCCGGTCGGCGCGGACACCGCCGGGGGGACGGCCGGAGGCGCGGAGGGCGGCCCGGCGGACGGGCGGACCGGAGCGGCCTCCGGTGCCCCCGGCGACGCGCCACGGAGCAGTCGGCGCCAGCTGAGCAGGCACGACGATCCGGTGATGGTGCGTCAGGCCCTGCGCGAGGCCTTCGACCTGTTCTTCAACGACACGATCAAACGACCCGAACTGCGCAACCGCTTCGGCGACAACTTCATCCCCATGGACTTCATGCAGGAGAAGTGGGTGCCGCAGATCCTCGACAAGGCCATCGCCTCCGTCGCGGGCCGCGTCCTGGAGACCCACGGCGCCGAGCTGACCCTCGCCGACGACGCCTGGGAGGTGCTGCGGGTCGAGGCGACCCGGCGGCTCGACCACGGCGGTCGCGGCGTGCTGACCGCCGTCGAGTCGGCGCTGGTCAACCCGCTCGCCAAGGAGGTCTTCCGGACCCCGCCGCGCCGCGGTGAACGCCTCCAGGTCCTCGCGATCGAGGGCGACGGGGACGGGGAGGGCTACCGGCTGGAGGTCGAGCGGTGACCGGGCCGAGCACGGACGGCGCCGTCCGGGCCGACCCCTCCGCCGTCCGGGTCGGCCCGACCGGCCCGGCCGCCGGACCGATCACGGCCCGGGTCGGACAGGTCTACCGGCCGGTGACCTCCCTCGGGCCCGGTCGACGGCTCGGCGTCTGGTTCCAGGGGTGCACCCTGGCCTGCCCCGGCTGCATGTCCCGGCACACCTGGGAGGCCACCGGCGGACGGGAGTTGACCGTGGAGCGGTTCGCCGGGCTGTGGCGCGCCGCGCTCGCCGACGGCCTCGACGGCCTCACCGTCAGCGGCGGCGAACCGCTGGAGCAGCCCGCCGCCCTCGCCGCGCTGCTCGCCGCCGCCGACACCGAACGCCGCCGGGCCGGCCGGGAGGCCGACCTGCTGGTGTACACGGGCTGGGAGCCGGAGGAACTCGCCGCCGACCCGGCCACCGCCGCCGCGCTGGACGGCGCCGACGCGGTGATCACCGGCCGCTACCGGGCCGGGCAGCCCACCCGGCTCGCCTGGCGCGGCTCGGCCAACCAGCGTCTGATCACCCGCACCGCGCTCGGCCGCGAGCGGTACGCGCCGTACCTGGAGCACCGGCCCGAGCGGCCCGAACTCCAGGTGCGGGTGAGCGAGGGGGAGGTCCGGGTGATCGGGGTGCCGCGCCCCGGCGACCTGGGCCGGATCGAACGCGACCTGGTCCGACGCGGCGTGACCCTTCGGGAGACCTCGTGGCGACCGTGATCTACCGCTGCCCGGTGGGAGCGCCGGGGGAGTGTCCGACCTCCGCCACCCGGGGGTACTGCCAGGTGCACATGTTCCAGCAACTGGAGCGCCACGACCCGGTCGAGGACGCACCGCCGGCCGACCACGTACCGTCGCCCGAGGACGCGCGACCGGCCGTCGACGCACCGTCCGCCGGACCCCCTCCGGCCACCGACCCGGAGGCCGCCACCCGCCCGGCACGCCCGGACCGCCCGCCCCGACCGACCGAACCGCCGCAGCCGGTGCGACGCCCCGGCCGACCCGAGCGGCCCGGGCCGCAGACCCACCCCCGCCGGCAGGCGCAACCGCGGACACCGGTGCAGCCGGGGCCCGCCCGCCCGCCGGTGGTCCGGCTGGCCCTGGTGGTCGCCGGGGCCCTGCTGCCCGTCCGCGGCGAACACCAGCGCGGGGGCGGCGGACTGGCCATCGGTCGCGACGAGCCCGACTGCGCCGCGATCCCCGGCCTGGCCGGCCTCGACCAGCTCTCCCGGCACCACGCGCGGCTGCGCTGGATCGACGGCGCGCTGTACGTCGAGGACCTGGGTTCGACCAACGGCACCTTCGTCGACGGCCGCCGGATCGACCGGCCCACCCGGATCGGGCCGGGGAACCGGCTGCGGTTCGCGATGGACGTCGACGTCCAGGTGGTCGAGATCGACGAGTTCGGTGCTCCCCGGTGAGCCGGGGCCGCGAGGAGGAGAACGGCGCGATGGCCGACACACCGCCGGAGCCGGGCCCGCCCACCCGCAAGCAGGGGCGCGGTCCGGCCAAGGGCCAGGGCCAGGGCCAGGGGAAGAACCGGGCCCAGCAGCCCCCGAAGCCGGACCCGGACCCGACGGCGGGCGGCACCCCCGCCGGCCCGGCCGGCCCGCCCACCCGCGTCCAGAGGCCCGCCGCGGGCCGCCCCCCGACCCCGGGCAGCCCCGGCGGAGCCGGCAGTCCAGGCAGTTCAGGCAGTGCAGGCAGTCCCGGCGGCACCGTCCCCGGCCCGCGCACCCGCGTCCAGCGACCGGGCGGCCCCACCGGCCCCACCCCGCCCACCCGCCTCCAGTCGCCAGGAGGGAGCCCCTCCGCGGCCACCCGCCGCGCCACCGGCACGCCCGGCCCGTCCTCCTCGCCCACCGACCCCGCCGCCGAGTTCCCCGCCGCCCTCACCGACCGCTACCACCCGCTCAGCCGGGTCGGCTCCGGCAGCGAGGGCACCGTCTGGCACGTCCGGCGCGCCGACGGCGGTGGCGAAGCGGCCGTGAAGGTCGGCAACCCGGGCGTGCGGGCCGACACCGAACTCCTCACCCACCTCGCCGGCGACCCCGCGTTCCGCCGTCACGTCCCCGAGATCCTCGACCACGGCCAGGTGGAGCACGCGGGCGCGCTCTGCGACTGGATGGCGATGGAGTACCTGCCCGTCACCCTGGCCGATCACATCGCCGGGCTGCGCGCGCAGAAGCGCCTGGCCCGCCCGGGCGAGACCGACCGGATCATCCGCGAACTGGTCGACCTGCTGGCCTTCTGGCAGACCACGATCGAGCGCAATCCGGTCGACTTCAAACCCGCCAACATCCTGGTCCGCAAGGGCGGCCGGAACGGCGGCTCCGCCACCGAGTTCGTGGTGGCCGACTTCGGCGGCGTCGCCAAGCTCACCGCCAGCCGCCGCTTCTCCACCGACATGCAGGTCACCGTCGCCTACATGGCACCGGAACAGCTCGCGGGCCACAACCACCGGGCGGGGCCCTGGTGGGCGCTCGGCACCATCCTCTACGAGGTGTTCAGCGGCGAGAGCCGCTACCGGCGCGCGGACGGCGGGCTGGTCAGCGACGAGGCGCTGCAGGTCCGGCTGGTGATCGACGACGAGGTGAACCTCGACGCGGTCCAGGACGCGCGCCAGAACCTGCTGCTCCAGGGCCTCTTCACCAAGGACCCGGCCGACCGCTGGACGGCGCCGCAGGTCCGCGCCTGGCTGAACGGCGAGAGCCCGGAGGTGGTCCGCAGCCGGTCCGCCCCGCCGCCGCCCGCGCCCACCCCGCCGGTCGGACCCGCGCACCGCCCGATCGCTCTCCGGGGCGAGGACTTCCACGATCCGGCGGCCCTCGCCGGGGCGATGCTCGGACGCTCCGCGGACGCGGCGGCCTGGCTGGTCAGCGGCGGGGCGCGGCGGCTGCGCGACTGGCTGCGGGACGAGGTCAAGGACACCGTCCTCGATCTGCACTACCTCAAGGACGTCGAACGCGGCACCCCCGCGGAGAAGTCGGCGGCGGCCTCCCGGGCGGTGCTGGCCCTCGGCGCGGCGTTCATCCCGGACGCCGTCCCCCACGTGCGGGACCGGCGGGTGGACGCGGCCGGGCTGGCCCAGGTGGCCGAGCAGCCGGACACCCTGACCTTCGTCGAGGAGCTGGCCACGGCCGGGCTGGCCGCGCTGGCCGCCCGCTTCCACTGCGGTCACCCGGCCTGCCCGGAGCGGGCCTGCGCCCGACTGCTCGGGCTCACCGACCTGACGGCCGTGCTGAACACGGTCGAGCGCGAGGCCCGCACCCTCGGCGGACGCGACGGCGGGAACGGCGACGGGCGCCTGACCGCCGCCGAGCGCAAGACCGCCCGCCGCTGGGTGCTGCTGCTCACCCTCCAGCCGGACGGGCAGCGGCGCGCCGTCGTCCGGCGGCTCTCCGCCCTGCCGGGACCGCTGGGCGGACTGCCCGTGCCGGTCCACGCCACGGTCGCGGCCGTCGCCGACGGGGCGGGCGCGGTGGCGGGCCGGGTGCGCCGCGGCGGGCGGGAGCGGTTCCGCCGCAGCTGGTCCGACCTGCGCCGCCGGGCCCTCACCGCAGACCCGGCGACGACGGACGGCCGGGGCGTGCTGGCCGCGGCGGCCGTGCTCCAGGTGCGGAGCGTGCGGGCCGGTGGTGCACGGACCGGCCGGAACCGGGGGGCGTGGAAGGCCGACCTGCGCGCCTGGTGGAGCGGCGCCCGCAGCGCGCTGCCCCGGCGTGCGGTCGCGGGTGTGCTGCTGTTCCTCGCCCTCGGTATCACCCTCTGGGCGGGCGCCGTCTGGCGGATCTCCGTCGACGCCGGGGAGGGCGCGGCCGTGGCGCCCGGCGGCGCGTTCGACGGACCGCTCCGGACGGCCGGGGAGCTGGCCGCGCGCGGCACCGTCGGCCAGCTCGGCGCGGCCCTGGCGGCCGCCGTCGCGGTGGCGGCGTTCCCGGGCCGGGTCGGGCGACGGATGCTGTTCCTCGCCTGTGCCGCCTCCTTCACCGTCGGCTACCTGCACCTCGGACCGCCGATGACGGTGCTCGAGCCGCCGCAGCCGGTGATCGACCGCGTGGTGATGTTCGAGGGCGGGCTGGGGAGCTGGTCGGGGGTGGGCGCCGCGGCGGCCGTCGTCCTGGCCCTGGTCCTCAACGACCGCTCGGTGCGCTGGCTGCTCACCCCGGCCCACGAGGCCGACCGACGGGCCGCCGGTGACCGCCGCCGGCTCGATGCCCGACGGCGCGCCCGCGGCGGCGCCGACGGCGCGGCGGCCCGGCGTTGGCGCCCGGGCCGGGCCGGCTACCGGGACCGGCTGCTGTTCTGGCTCGGCGGGACGGTCGTGCTGACCCTCCTCCTCTGGGCCTCGGTCGAGGTCCGGCTGGCCGTGGTCCTCCGCGACCACCACCCCACCCCGGAGTCCTGGGGCACCGGCCAGGTCGGCGCCGCCTACCAGGCCGACTACCTCCTGCTGCTGGCCTTCCTCACCTTCCTCGCCGCGTCCGCGATCCCCCGGGCGGCCCGCCGCCTGCTGGCCTGGTTCGCCGTCGGCGCCGTCGTCCTCGGCGCCTGGCCCCCGCCCCTCGGCCCCCTGGAGGCCCTCCGCATCCCCGTCCTCGCCCCCCTGTTCCGCACCCTCGCCGACCCCTGGGGCCACGCCGCGTTCTGGGCGGCGCTGCTGGTGGTGCTGCCCCTGGCCTGCTACCTCGCGGTCTGGACCTCCCGCCGCATCGGCGACCGGTAGGTCACGCCCGGTCGGCAGGTCCGCGCCCCGGACACGGTCGCCGCTGCACGACCGCCCCGCCCGGGAGCCCGGGCGGGGCGGTCGCGTTCGGGCGGCGCGGTCACGGGCAGAGGCGGCCCGGGCGGCACTCGGGGTCGGTGGGGCCGGTCCCGGCGGGGCGGTAGTTGGACCACCAGAGGGGGGTCTTGCCGGCGTAGACGACGAGGTTGCCGCCGTTCTGGATGGCGAGGTAGGCGCCGGGGTGGCCGGCGGTGCGGCTTTCCCAGAGGGGGCGCCAGGCGGCGTCG
>JOHN01000095.1 GCA_000719695.1 Streptomyces sp. NRRL F-6131 | reverse complement strand
CCGGCACGTGCCGTCGGGAGGACAGCGGCCGTGATGGTGAGTCTGATGGTGGCCGCCGACCCGGTGGGCGCGGGACGCCTGCGGGACCGGGTGGTCGCGATGGTGCGCTCCTGGGGGGTGCGGCTCGACGCCGAGGCGGAGAATGCCCTGCGCATGGTCGTCAGCAACACGTTCGCGGCCGCTCTTCGGCCGGGGTGCCGGGTCAGCGGCCGGGTCTTCGAGGTGCCGCCCGCGAGCGCGGCATCGTCACCCCGATGTTCGGCTGGGGCGCCATGGCCACCGTTCGGGACGGCTCCCTCGCCTACCTCACCCTGCGCCCCGGCGAGCCCGACACGCAGGGCCGCAAGACCTACGAGACCGGCGTCGCGGAATCGCCCTCCAGTTCCCGGCATCGTCCCGCGTAACAGCCATGCACCACCAGCGGGGGGGTGTAGGTGGCCGGCGTCCACCAGGACGCCGCTGGCACCGTCGGAGCTGGCGAAAGCCGTGGCGGGGACGGCACCGATTCCGGTCAGCGTCGTGGCGGCCAATGCGGCGGCTGCGGCGAAGGCTGCCGACTGTCGCCGAAGGGTGGTGCGGAGGCACCACCTGTCCTTTCATGGGTGGGGGGGAAGGGCACAGGGCCTCGCCGTCCGCCCGTAGCGGCCACGGGGTGGCCGGCACGGGCGGACGATGGTTGAGTGGATGACCGCCATGGGGGCCGTGCTACGGCCGGTGGGCTCGGCCATCGCCCAGGAGTTCGTCCACGGCAGGCCAGCCAAGAGGTCGCGCATGCAGTCCAGAGCGTGCGCCCTCGGCTCACGGCGAGCGAGGAACGGGGCCAGATCGGCCGCGAGCTCGTCGAACTTCTCCTGGAACAGCAAAGGATCTGTTCTGACAGCACAGGGCCGCCTGATCTTCATGTTGCGCCACAACACCATGGTCAACAGGTGGCCTCGCCCGTACTCCGCTACCCCCATGCGCCCTGTCGCCCCCATCAGATCACGAGTGCGACTGGAGCACCGGGCTGGCCAGGCCGCCGCCGACGAGCAGGAACCCGCGCCGCTTCACTCCTTTCCTCGTGCTGGTCTGCCGTTCATCTGTTTCGTCCTGAGAGTGTCAGCGGGTTCGGTTGAGTATGACGATCGTGTCGATCGGGTCCCGGTCGCTTTCGGGGACGTCGATGACCAAGTGGCCGTCGTGTTCGGTGACGTCAGCAGTGCCACCGGTGAGAACCTCGGCCGTGCCGTCCCACGTGGGGTCGGCCGGCAACTGCACCGGCCCGTCCGGCCAGTCCAGGACGTGCACGTAGAGGGCGTCGGCAGTCTGTGTCGCCCCGCCCCACCCGGCGCCGGGTACCTCGTACCCGCGTGTGCCGCGCACCGTGGGGCCGTAGCGGTTCAGCCAGGATCCGACCTCGGCCAGGCGGGTGCGCTGACGATCCTCGATCACTCCGTGGGCATCCGGGCCGACGTTGAGCAGCAGGTTGCCGTCACCGACTGCCGTGCGGACCAGCGCGTGCACGCACTCGCGCAGCGGCATCAGTTCCGCCTCGGGTCGGTGGCTCCACTGGTTTCCGGCGATGGTGATGCAGCTTTCCCAGGGCCGGCTGTCCTGGAAGCCGCCGATGCGTTGCTCCGGGGTGTCGAAGTCGCCCCACAGCTCGGCGGGCCCCGTGTTGTAGTCGGCGAGGATCGCCAGGCGGTTGTTGATCAAGAGGCCGGGCTGGAGCTCACGAGCCATGGTGACGGTGGCGGCCGCATCCCAGTCGTGCAGCAGGTCGCTCTGCCCGTAGGAGTCGAACCAGAGCACGTCCACCGTGCCGTAGCGCGTGAGCAGTTCGCGCAACTGTGCGTCCATGTACGACTGGTAGGTTCGGTTTCCGTCCCGCAGATAGTCGGGATGGTGCCAGTCCCTCTGCGAGTAGTAGATTCCGAACCGCAGGCCCGATCGGTGGCAGGCCTCGGCGAGCTCGGCGACGATGTCCCGGCCGTACGGACTGTCCACCGAGGTGATCTTGTAATCGGTCTCATCGGTGTTCCACAGGCAGAAGCCGTCGTGGTGCTTGGCAGTGATCACCAGATAGCCCGCGCCGGCCTCCAGCGCGGTGGCGACCCAGGCCTGCGCGTCGAATCCGCTCGGATCGAACTCGCGGTAGAGCGAATCGTATTCGGCGTGGGACACCTGTTGTTTCGGCTCGCCGTCGTGCTGGACCAAGACCTGGAGGTCGAACGGTCGCGGCAGATCCCGCCCCCAGCTCAGTTCGACGCCGCGGCAGGCCGCGACACCGAAGTGGACGAACATGCCGAACCGTGCGGTGCGCCACCACGCGAGCGCGTCCGGCGTCGCCCGCCAGGGCAGGGTCGACGGCAGCGGATCCTGCCCGGACTGCGCGCCCAGGAACTGCGACCCGTAGCGCTCGGCGCCTTCGACGGTCATTTGGAGGCTCCGCTGGTAAGGCCCTTGACGAAGTGGCGTTGGAAGGCGAGGAAGAGGACGAGGACGGGCAGGGAGGCCAGCAGCATGAACGCGAAGAGTTGCCCGTAGTCGGTGGAGTGCATGCCGACGGCGCGGTAGACGCCGACGGTGACGGTGGTGCCGTTCTGCGGGCCGAGGATGATCAGGGGGGTGAGGAAGTCGCTCCACAGGTAGACCCCGAGGAAGATCATCACGCTGGCGGTGGCGGGTCGCAGGAGTGGGAAGACCACGAGCCAGAAGGTGCGGAACCGGCTGGCGCCGTCGATGGCGGCAGCCTCTTCGAGTTCGACGGGTACGGAGCGGATGAACCCTGCGAACAGGAACACACCGAAGGGGACGTAGTAACCCATGTTGCACAGGACGAGTCCGGGCAGAGTGTTCATCAGGCCCAGGGTGCGCAGGATCTGGACCATCGGGTTGAGGATGACGACGCCGGGGACCATGAGGCCGGCGAGCAGGAAGACCAGCAGCACTTTGGCGCCGATGTGGCGGGAGCGGGCGATGGCGTAGCCGAGCATGGCGGAGGTGACGGTGACGGCGACCATCGAGATGACGGTGATCTGGACGCTGTTGAGCAGGCCGCTCCAGAACAGGTGGTCGGGGCCGCTGAGCACCTGGCGCAGGTTGGCCAGCGTGGGGTGCAGCGGCAGGGTCCACGGCGTGGCGGCGATCTCGGGGTTGGGCTTGAGCACGTTGGCGACGACGAGGTACAGGGGTGTGGCATAGATCGTCGCGGCTACCAGCGAAAGCACCGGGCGCAGCCAGGGGATCCGGTCGTCGGCCCAGCGTGTGGGCCGCTTGCCCCGACGGGGGGCGGGAGTTGAGGGGCCGGCGTGGTCGGCCGCGGCTTCCTGGGGTCGGGAGTCGAGTTTCACAGGTTCTGCTCTCGCCGTTGCAGGAGTCGAAGGGTCACGGTCGAGACCACGGCGGTCAGGACGAGCATGACCACGGCATAGGTCGAGGAGTAGCCGACGCGGTTCTCGCTGAACCCGATCGTGACGATGTTGTAGGCCAGGGTCGTGGTCGCGTCGGTACCGGGCCCGCCGTTGGTGATGACCTGGACCTGGTCGTAGGTCTTGAACGCGTTGATCAGCAGCATGACCGTGTTGATCGTCATCGCCGGTGCGAGCAGGGGCCAGGTGATGTGGCGGAAGCGCTGCCACGCGGAGGTGCCGTCGAGGGTGGATGCCTCGTTGAGTTCGGCCGGGATGGTCTGGAGTCCGGCGAGGTAGACCACGATGCAGAAGCCCAGGCTCTGCCAGATGGCGACCGTTCCCACGCTGTACAGGGCGAGGTGACGGTCGGTCAGCCAGCCGGGGGGCTGGTGGACCCCGACCTGGGCCAGCGCGGTGTCCAGGATCCCACCGTCGGCCAGGATCGACTGCCAGATGACACTGACTACCACGCCGGACAGGATGACCGGTACGAAGAACACGCTGCGCAGGGCCCGGTAGAAGCGGCTGGAGCGGTCGATCAGCATCGCGATGGCCAGGCCCAGGGCGTTGGGGACGACGATCGTCAGCACCGCGAGGGTGAGCGTGTTGGTCAGGGCGTGGTGGAACGCCGGGTCGCCGAGCAGGTCCTGGTAGTTCTGCACGCCGACCCAGCGGGTCGGCGGGTTGAACACGTTCTTGTTCGTGAAGCTCTGCCACAGTGCCATCACGGTGGGCAGCGTGACGAAGGCGAGGTAGAGGAAGACTCCGGGACCGGCGAAGCCGAGCCAGAAACCCCCGGTCCGCAGCCGTTTTCCTCGTGACGCTGTCTTGAGTGCGCTCGGCACTGTTCTCCTCCTGTTCAACGGACGGTCCACCGGTGCGGCGCGGCGCCCCTCGGCGGGCCACCGGCCGCTACGACGTGAGACCAGCTCTCAGCCGCCGTTGGTGTTCTTCCTGTAGGAGTCCTGCATCGCCTGCGCGAACTGCGCCGCACTCTTGTTGCCGTTGATCAGGTCGACGATCGCCTTCTGCATGTCGTTGGTCACGCCACTGGGCAGGGCCCCGCTGCCCTGCTCGCTACCGAAGGAGTTGACCGTCTTCTTGTTCGTGGCGGCCTCCTGGTACAGCTGGTAGCTGGCCATGTAGTTGGCGCCCAGGGTGCTCGGCGGGGTGTAGCCCTTGACCGCCATGAACAGACCGTCGGCCTTGACCTGGGCATCGAGGTTGTCCTTGTCGGTGCTGAATGCCAGGGCCCACTTCTGCGCCAGTGACGTGTTGGGGGCCTTGGAACTCACCGTCATGCCGCCGCCCGTGAAGACCGGCACCGCGGGCTGCCCGCCGTCAGTGGGCCAGGTGAACACCCCGACGCCGAACGACGGCGGATTGGTGTCGGCGGAGGCCGGGAACCAGGTGCCCATCGGGTACATGGCGGCCTTGTTGTCGCGGAAGGCCTGCTCGGTGTTGGCGTAGCTGCGGCTCAGCCCCGCCTTGTCCAGGTAGCCCTCCGAGGCGAGCGTGGCCACCTTCTGCGCGGCGGCCACGAACCGCGGATCCGTGAAGGAGGCCTTGCCGGAGGCGAGGTCCGCCAGGAACGTCGGGTTCGCCGGGTACAGGTCCGTGCTGACCGCGGCGACGAGCGGGTACTGGTCGGCCCAGGTGTCCGTGCCGCCGCCGCCGATCTCGATCGGGGTGATGCCGGCAGCCTTGAGCTTGGCGCAGGCGGCCAGGAACTCCGCCCAGGTGGTAGGCGGGTTCGCGATGCCGGCCTTGGCGAAGTCGTCCTTGTTGTAATACACGAACGGCACGCCCTGGGTCGCCCACGGCAGCTGGTAGGTCTTGCCGTCGATCGCGCCGGCGCTCGGGTACTCGAACTGGTTCAGCTGGTCGGCCGCGAACGGGGCCAGGGCGCCGGCCTTGACGAAGTCGGACGGCGAGACGCCGAGCATCAGGTCCGGAAGCTGGCCCGAGGCCAGCAGCTGCTTGGCGTACGACGCGCGGTCGGTGGTCGGCGACACCAGCTTCTTGATCGTGACGCCGGGGACCTTGGCGCTGGTCCGTGCTATCGCCGCGTCCCAGAACGCGGCATTCAGGTTCGGCGTCTCGAAGGTGAGGAACGTCAGCGTGGTGCCGCCCGAGGCGCCGCCACTCGGCGTGGACGAGCCACCCGCGGAGCAGGCGCTGGTCAGCCCGATGATGGCGGCCGTCGCCGCGGCGAGGAACACAGAACGACGCGAGCGTCTGAGCATGATGGTGATCCTTCGGGGGGGGCCGCCCGGGAGGGGCGGCGGAGCGGGAGTGGATGGAATCCCTGCGGTTCAGGCCGTGAGCACGGAGGCCCCGGAGGTGTTGCCCGAGGGGCATGAACGCGTGTACATCCCTGACGTGTCGGCGATGTTACGCGGGCCGCATCCCGTCGTCAACGGTTGAAGCTATGCTGTTAATAAGGCTGTTGACGATTCCGATCAGACGACCGGATACTGATCTCGTCATTACGTACGCGCGTTCACATCTGATGGATGCACGCTCGTCGCCACTGTCTCGCGGGGCCAGTCGGCGACTCGAATCGGAAAGGTGGACGATGGCCACGAGTGAGGAAGTGGCGCGACTGGCGGGGGTCTCCCGAGCGACGGTATCGCGCGTACTGTCCGGCACGGTGAAGGTCAGCGAGGCGACCAGGCGACGCGTCGAGGAGGCCGCCGCCCGACTTGGGTACCAGCCCGACGTAGCCGCGCAGAGCCTCTCCGGTGCCCGCTCCAAGACAATCGCCCTGGGCTTCTTCTCCAACGACATGTGGGCGCTGTCCCAGCTCACCCGGCCGCAGTACCACTTCCACCTCGACGTGCTGCGCCACATCGAGGCCGCCGCGGCGAAGGCCGGCTACGATCTACTGCTCCCCTCGCGCCCCACCAGTACCTCCAGCGACGGATATGTCCGCCTGCTGCGCTCCCGCCGGGTGGCCGGCACCATCATGGTCGCCTGCCCGCCCGACGACGTCCGGATCCAGGCCCTGGTCGAGTCCCAGCTGCCCACCGTCTTCATCGACTCGATCGGCAGCGGCTCGCACGCCACCTACGTGACCAGTGACAACACCGAGGGCGCCAAGCGGATCACCGAACATCTGCTGGACCTTGGCCACCGGCGGATCGCCCGGGTCACCGGCACCGAGACCGACCCATCGGGCCATGACCGGCTCACCGGGATCCGCCAGGCACTGGCCGCCCGGGGCGTCCCGGAGGACCCCGGCCTGATCGGCCGATCGGACTGGTCCATCGACGGCGCCTACCGCGCGACACTCGATCTGCTGGAGCGCGAGCGCGACTTCACCGCCGTGATCGCCGAGAGCGACATGATGGCCATCGGCATCCTGCGCGCGCTGCACGAGCACGGCCTGCGGGTGCCCCAGGACGTGTCGGTGACCGGCTTCGACGATATCGACCTGTCCCAGTTCACCGCCCCGCCGCTGACCACCGTCCGGCAGGACGCCGAGGCGATCGGCACCAGGGCGATGGAGGCGCTGCTGTCGATCATCGACGGCGCGCAGGCACCGCAGCCGATCGTGCTGCCCACCGAAATCGTCATCCGCGACTCGACCAGCGGGGCGCACGCATGACCGCCGCCGACGCGCACTGCGACATCGTGGTGCTCCGTGCGGCTGGCACGGCACTGATCCTGGAGACCGTCAGCCCGGCCGTCCCCCGGGTGCTGCACTGGGGCGCCGACCCCGGGCCGCTCGACTCACTCGACGACCTGGCCCTGGCTACGACGCCGCCCAGCCCGGTCGCCTCGGTCGAGGTCCCGGTGCTGACACGCCTGATCCCCCAGCAGGCCGACGGCTGGGTTGGCCGGCCCGGCATCGCCGGCCATCGCGACGGCGGCTTCCCGCACCTTCGCCTGAGGCAGACCAGGCCGGTCACCGTGGACACCCACCCCGACGGCGGCGGCACCGTGCTGGTCGAAGCCGGCGACGTCCAGGCGGGGATCACCGTTCGCACCGAGCTCCGGATGGAGCACTCCGGCGTCCTGCGACTGCGGCACGAGGTGGTGAACGAGGGGCCTGGGGGCTTCTCGCTGGGCACCGTGGCGGCCCTGCTCCCGGTCGGCCCGCAGGCCGCCGAGGTCCTCGACTTTACCGGTCGCTGGTCCGGCGAACGCACCCCCCAGCGTCGCGCGCTGCAGCACGGGCTGACCGCCCGGGAATCCCGCCGAGGCCGCACCGGCCACGACGCGACCGGACTCCTGATCGCCGGAGTTCCCGGGTTCGGCTTCCGTCACGGTGAGGTCTGGGCGGTCCACGCCGGCTGGAGCGGCAACCACGTCCACTACGCCGAGCGCTTCCCCGAACACGGCCCGGTCCTCGGCGCCGGCGAGCTGCTCGAGAGCGACGAGATCCGGCTGGCCGCAGGCCAGTCGTACCAGAGCCCGTGGATCCACTTCGCCTGGTCGGACCAGGGGCTGGACGGCTTGACCGACCGGCTGCACCGCTTTCTGCGCGTTCGGGACAGCCATCCCCGCACACCCCGGCCCGTCGTGCTCAACACCTGGGAGGCCGTCTACTTCGACCATCGCCTGGACAGGCTGCGCGAGTTGGCCGACCTCGCAACAGACATAGGGGTGGAGCGCTTCGTCCTGGACGACGGCTGGTTCCGCGGGCGCCGCGACTCCACCGCGGGCCTCGGCGACTGGACGGTGGACCAGGACACCTGGCCGGACGGGCTGCACCCGCTCGTCGAGCATGTGCGAGCGCTGGGGATGCAGATCGGACTCTGGGTCGAGCCGGAGATGGTGAACCCCGACTCCGACCTGGCCCGCACCCACCCGGACTGGCTCCTGGTCGCGCCAGGCCGCACCGCGGCGCCGCACCGGGACCAGCAGGTGCTCGACCTCGCCCGCCCGGAGGCCTTCACCCACATCCTGGCCCAACTCGACGCGCTGGTCGGCGAGTACCGGCTCGACTTCCTCAAGTGGGACCACAACCGCGACCTGCTGGAGGCCGTCCACAACGGCGCCAGCGGGGTGCACGCCCAGACCCTGGCCGTCTACCGGCTGCTGGACGAGCTCCGCTCCCGGCACCCCGGGCTCGAGATCGAGTCCTGCTCCTCCGGCGGCGCCCGGGTGGACTACGGCATCCTGGACCGCACCGACCGGGTCTGGACCTCCGACACCATCGACCCACTGGAACGCCAGGCGATCCAGCGCTGGACCGGGCTGCTGGTGCCGCCCGAGCTGCTCGGCTGCCACGTCGGCGCCGCCACCGCCCACACCACCGGCCGCACCACCAGCCTCGCCTTCCGCCTGGCCACCGCGCTGTTCGGGCACGCCGGCATCGAATGGGACCTGACCACCTGCAGCAGGGACGAACTCGACCAGCTGGCCGCCTGGATCCAGTTGCACAAGCGGCTCCGGCACCTGCTGCACACCGGAACCACCGTCCACACCGACCACCCCGATCCGGCCGCCTGGCTGCAGGGCGTCGTCTCCCAGGACCGCCGACATGCCGTCTTCAGCCTGGCCCAACTGACCCGTACCACCGAGTCCGTCCCGCCCCCGCTCCGATTCCCCGGCCTGGACCCGGGCCTGACCTACACCGTGGCGCCCTGCCCGGAGATCGGCATCCCGACCAGCTTCCCCCTGCGACCCGTCCCCTGGCTCACCCGCGGGAGCGTGCGGCTTCGCGGCTCGGTGCTGGCCGACGTCGGCGTGGCCGCGCCGCTGCTCGACCCGGCGCAGGCCATCGTCCTGGAACTGAAGGCTGACTGACAGACAGTCCGGGTGCCGAGTGGGCTGTGCTGTCGCGAGTGCTCCCGGCGTCGCACCGTGTTCGCCCGGCCGTTGTCCGCGTCGGCCGGAAACCGGGGCGCGACGGCCGCCGACCTGACAAGCCGCTCGACGGTCGGAGACCGGCTCGGCGCCGATCCGCAGGAGTGCGGCCGCCTCGCGCCGCTCCTGTCCTGCCTGGGGGCGGCCACCGAGTCAGCCCCGCGGCCTACAGATTCAGACAGTGAAGATCGGATGATTCCTTTGGGCTGGCGATCTCATCGCGCAAGGGATGGCCCAAACTGTGGGGATTGACAGGGGGTTGGGCCAATGCGACGATCCCTCAAGCATCGGATCTATGAGCTATACATGATCGCCTTATAGGACGTCGTCGAGACCAGGTCGGACAACGGGGGCCTGGTGCCCTGTAAGCGTGCGGTACCGGCGGGACCCGGAAAGAGGCCCTCTGATCCAAGCCCCCTCCCCACCCGGCACGTCCGAGGAGCCTTTGAATGAACAGGCTGTCTTCGCCATCGGCGACCCGCTGTCGTCCTCGCGCACCCAGTGGTGGAGTGGCTCGAGGTTCGGCATGTTCCTGCACTGGGGAAGGTACTCGGCCGTCCGAGGCGAATGCACGAGGCCGGACGGGACGACGTGCCAGGAGGCCGAGTGGATCTAGCGCCGCTGCGCGATCACCGCCAAGCACCACGACGGCTTCGCGATGTGGCCTACCCGGGTCAACGACTACAACATCCGAAGGCCCGGCTCAGCGAGCTGATCACCGACTACGACCCCGAGGTCCTCTGGTTCGACGGCTCCTGCCGCACACCCTGACAGTCCGGCCTGCGCGCGGGCCCGGCGAGCACCGACACCCCGAGGAGAAGAAAATGCCGTCCCACGACCCCGCAGATTCCAACCCCGCCCCCGATCTTAGCCGTCGCGGGTTCCTGGCCGCCGGCAGCGGCGCGGCCCTGGCCGGCGCGCTCGGCTGGAGCGTCCTGAGCCCCACTGTGGCAAGCGCTTCCGATCAAAACCCTGACACGGATTTCATGTCGGGGCATTACGGCATGTTCATCAAGATCGAAGATTCGCGCTTAAACACAGGTGTGGACCAGGGTGGCACAGTCGGCGGCTGGAATGCGGTGGCGAACAGTTTCGACGTGACCACTTTCGCCACTCAGATGGCCGATACGGGCGCCAGCTGGGTCGCGGTTTATGTCGGACAGAACACGGGCTTCTACTTTGGAGGGAACCCGGATTACGAAACCCTCGCGGGGGTGGCTCCGGGTTCGCGCCTCACGAGCAGGGACTTGATGACAGACATCGCCAATGCCCTGAGCGCCAAGGGCATCAAGATGTTCATCTATATCCCCGCAGGTCCTGCGATCGACGACACCGTCGTAGCCAACAACCTGGGGTTCACCACCCGCAGCGGCGGCGACTTCGGCCATGACTGGTACCACACTGCGACAGGCGACACGAATTGGGCCTCCGCTCTCCGGGGCTGGGCCACCCACTATGGAACAAAGGTCTCCGGCTGGTGGATAGACGGCTTCTTCGGCCCCGTCACCAGCCACTATCTCGGGGTCACCACCACTACAGCGCAAAAGTACGCCACTGCCATCCATGCCGGAAACCCGCATGCCGTCATAGGCTACAACGAATGGCGGTTCGACAACCCGACTGCTGCCCCATATTACGACTTCACCGCCGGCTATGTACCTCCTGCCTCGGTGCCAGCTCCGACCTCTCGCTGGACCGACAGCAATGGAACCCGGGTGCAGTGGAACCTGACAATGGGGCAGCAGTTCATCGGCGGTTCCGATTTCATCAGTTACTCGATGAGCGTCTTGGCAGCCGGGGGGAGCCTGATGTTCGAGGCGTTCACGGACACATCGGGCAGGATCAACAACTCGACTGTCTACAGCCAGATGACGGCCCTGAAGGCGGCGGTCAATGGTACGGGGACCCCCATTACTCCCTACATGTGGACCGCGGCCTCCGGCTGGCAGAGAACTGCCGCGATCACGGTGCCTTCGGCCGGCACGGCGGTGCATCTCGGCCCGTGGCCGACCAGTGGCGGTTCTTGGAGCTGGAGCGGCCCCAATGGCTATTCCGCCAATACGCGGGAAGTTCAAAATATCCCGTTGCGCGCGGGCAGCAATGTCTTCAACGCCACCCACACCAACCCCAGCGGCGCCCAGAGCACGCTAGCGTTCACAGTCACCGTTCCCGGCGGCACGCCGATCACCGCGACCGCATCCAGCGTCGAGAACTCGTCCCTCCCGGCGTCCAACGCCGTGGACGGCAACTCCTCGACCCGCTGGTCCAGCCAGTTCAGCGACCCGCAGTGGCTGCAGATCGACCTGGGCACGCCGCAGACGTTCACCAAGGTGGTGCTGTCTTGGGAGACGGCCTACGGGAAGGACTACCAGATCCAGACCTCCAACGACGGCACGAACTGGACCACGGTCTACACCCGTACCGGCGGCAGCGGAGGTACCGAGACGCTGACCGGGTTCACCGGCACTGGCCGCTATGTCCGGATGTACGGGACGGCGCGCGGAACGGGATGGGGGTACTCGCTGTACGAGTTCCAAGTGATGAGCTAGGGAGAGCTACTAGCTCTTTAGCTCGTTGTCACGGCACACGATCGAGTGTGTGGTGTCGGCATTGTAGAAGAGGATGGGAGCTTCAATGTCCTTCTGCGTCGTCCAGACATTGCCTTCCACCCAGAGGCCCGTTCCTAGCTCGGCGCGAATGCTGCCGCGCTTCTCCTTCGCAACCGGCGCCTCCTTGAGATTCGTCACGAGGTTTTTCCTGATCACCAGGTTATTGAACGAGGAGGCATCTACTGCGGGGCCCGGCATTTCTGTAAATTCGTTCTCCTCAAGCAACACTCCATCGAGCAGAGGATACGGAGTGTTGACGCCACGGACCGTCGCGCCCAACTGAATGGCTGGTCCATTGTCGGCTCCGTAGGAATTGGATGACTCGAACTTGTTCCCCCGGATGATGACGTTGGACGCGCCGAAGCCCTCTGCCCAGAGACCCGGGGACACGTCTGGTTTCAGAAGCATGGCGGCGTACTGGTTATGAATGAAACGGTTGTCTTCGACGAGCCAGTCGGCGCTGTTGCACAAGATGCCTCGTGCCCGATTCTCATGGAAGTAGCAATCGCGAACAATGACATTGTGTGAACTATAGCGTAGATTGAAGAGAATGGCGTCATCGGCGATGTGCGTGGGAATCTTCTGGCTGAAGATCAGTGTGACTTCGCTCTTCTCGGAGTCCGCATCGGAAGATTTCTGCTTGGCAGATTTCAGCTCGGCGGTAAAGCCGGTCGGCGACAGATCGGCGTTGCGGATCTCGACTAGATCGCCATCCGAGAAAGGACATCTCCAAGCGACGTAGTCAGTTGCGACCAGGGTGTAGTCATCCACGCGGCGGAAACCCATGTGGATGTTGTCGTGAATGTTCACGCAGTCGTCGCCCATGAAACTGAACTCGCACTGCTCCAGCCGGATGAAGCCTTTCGACTGCATGACATGAAATCCGTCGGCCGTGGTGGTGATGGGGCGGCGCTCGTTTGCTGGAGGAGCGATGCGGCAGTTGACCAGCTCGAAGTGATGCTGATCGCCGCCAGTGACGAATCCCTCGCCAGGAAACGTGTAGATGTTCACGTTGCGGAACGAGAGATGGGAATTGTCGCTCATGACAACGGCGTGCTTTTCGTAGGTGTAATGGCGCAGTAGGTAAAGCTGCCCTACGATGGGGTTGATGCGATTGGTTGGCCACACGCACACCGTTTGCGCATCGCGCTTCTCAATCTTGGTGGGTGCGAAGCCGTCGAACTCCGTGCCGGCGCCCGGCGCACGCAGATCTTCATCGAGCGGGTTCATCGTGACCCAAACCTTGGGATCGAGCGGGGCAGCCGTCTCGAATCTCATCACGAAATTCGATTGATTTTCGGCCAGTTCGATAACTCTGCCTACCCAAGCCGGCGGATCGATCGCGCAATCCCAGTCCAGATTGAAGTTGGAGAACACCGATCGTTGGCATTTCTTGATCGAGACGCCTGCGGCGCCACCTTGGATCAGGTGGAAGAGAAACGTCGCCCCGCCGCCATCGAAGGTGAAGTCGGTGAGAGAGTCGAAGACAATCGTTTCGCCGGAGGCGATGCGATATACCCCCTTGTCGGCGACGAGTTTAGATGCCCCCACTTTGCGGCAATGGCGGAGTGCGGCTTCGAGCGCGGCCAGGTTGCGGTCCGGACCACTGGAAGGCGGCTCCGCTCCATCCGCCACCGCGCCGAAGTCCCGGAGGTGGACGACCGGGCCATTCGGGTTCCTCGGCGCGTCGACAGTGAAGTCCTCCGCTCCTCTGGGCAACAGCGGCTCCGCTGCGCCTCCCGAAGTGCTCGTCAGCGGATGCTCCACCCATCCCGAAGCGCTCGTCAGCGCCTGCTGCACCCATCCCGATCTGCGCATCGCGTATTGCGCGAAGGACAACGGAATTGCCGCGCCCACCGCGGTGAGAATGCTGTTTCGCATAAACTTCCGGCGCTGCATGATAGGTCCCCTGTCCTGAATCCGAATTATGGAATGCCGTTGCGATGTCAGGTTGATATTCACCGCGGGCTGTAGGCAGCCGGTTCGCGGCCGCACCGCGAACCGGCAATGTCGAGGACGGCCGTCCCATCCGTGGGGGTCGAAGTGATGCCTGGCCGTCGCGACGGTCAGGAGTATGGCAGCGGGAACCTGAGGTTTTGATGAGCTGTGAACCTGACGATGCTGGCGCTTCCGTGGATCAGCCATGACGTACCCGTAAGGGTGATCGCGGTGGTGTAAGTACCCGCTGCGAGGGTGGGGAACCATGCAGGGACCCGGCGGGCGGCGGCCTCGCGGGTGGCCGCGGCGGTGGCCAGGGCTGCCTGTAGTACAGCAGCACTTTGATTAGTGGATCTTGTTCTGTCGGATCATGGAGTAGCCGGGATGGCGGACGAGGTCGCCGCGGCGCCGGTAGTGGGACCATTCGGCGCGGGCTTGGTGGAGCTGGCGCCAGCGGCTCCACCGCAGGTGGAACCGGTTCACCCGAACGGGGTGGAATACCAGGGTGGCCAACAGCGTGGCGATCTCGTTGCAGGTGAAGGGGATTCCTCCGCCGTGCAGGCGGTGGGGTTTGCCGGGATCGCGGCGCGGGTCACGGTCAGGAACGCGGCGGCGAGCATGGCCAGGATGGTGTGCCGGTCCCACGGCGTCCAGCGGCGGACCTGGTGCTGGTCCAGGCCGGCCTCGCTTTTGCAGATCGCGAACGCCTCCTCGATGCCCCAGCGGCGTGTCGCGACCGCCACCAGGTCGGCCAAGGTGGCGGTGTCCCGGTGATAGCACAGGTAGTAGGCGTGTTCGGCGTCGGCGTCCTTGTTCCGGCGGATCAGCAGGCTGCGGGTCCAGCCGTCGGGACAGCCGTCGGGGTCCAGCGCGATCCAGGCCCAGGCGTGCTCGCGCAGGCCCTTCGCCCCGGCCGCGGCGGCCTTCCGCTGCCAGGCCGCCGCGGGCAGCTCGTCCCCTTCGCCGCCGCGGCGGTGGTCTTGTCCTGGCTGTTGCGGTGGACGATCCGGTCGACGCCGACGCCCAGGACGTAGCCGCGCCCGGCGGCCTCGATCGCCTGTCGCAGCGCCGGCGAGCGGCCGTACACCTCGTCGCCGGCCACGAACCCGAACCGTATCCCGGCCTCGATCGCCCGGGTGAGCATCACCGCCGCCAGCTCGCCCTTGGTCACCACGGTACCGGCCCGCTCGGCGGGCACCCCGGCCACACGGCAGCGCTCGGCGTCCTCGGCGAACGCCCTGGGCAGGTACAGCTCCACGTCCACCAGCGCCTGCCCGGCCTCGGCGCAGTACGCGGCGAACACCGCCACCTGGCAGTTCTCCACCTGCCCGGGGGCTTGTATCTCAATTACTGCTTGTTCTGGTGGACTTGGTGGGATGGTGGACCATGCCTGTGCGTCCGCCCGTCGCCGCCCTGCGGGCCAAGTTCGATCGGATCCTGCCTCATCTCGACGAGCGTCGTCGTCGGCTCTACCTGGCCAGCGAGGCCACTGCGATCAGCCGCGGCGGGATCGCCCTGGTGGCTGCCGCGTCTGGGAGTAGCTCCGCCACCGTCGCGCGTGGCGTGACCGAGCTGGCCGGGGACCCGGTGCCGACGCGGAGGGTCCGGGCCGCGGGAGCCGGCCGCAAGCCGTTGACGGTCACCGACCCCGACCTGGTGCCAGCGCTCGAGGCGCTGATCGAGCCGCACACCCGTGGTGATCCGGTCTCGCCGCTGCGATGGACCACCTTGTCCCTGCGGGTTCTGGCCGCGACCCTCACGTCGCAGGGCCATACGGTCAGCGCTTCCACCGTCGGGCGCCTCCTGCACGGCCTCGGCTACAGCCTGCAGGGCACCGTCAAGACCACCGAGGGCGCCGGCCATCCGGACCGCGATGTCCAGTTCGCCCACCTGAACGCCACGGCCGCCGCCTTCCTCGACGACCGGCAGCCGGTGATCAGCGTCGACACCAAGGCCAAGGAAGCGCCGCGGGCAGATGCACCATCCGAACGCCACCCGGTTGCTGATCACCGCCGACGCCGGCGGCTCCAACGATCCGCGCCGCTGGACCTGGAAGAAACACCTGGCCGCCTTCGCCCTGGAGAGTGGGCTGAAGGTCACGGTCTGCCACTTCCCACCCGGCACGTCGAAGTGGAACAAGATCGAGCACCGGATGTTCTGCCACATCACCGCGAACTGGCGCGGCCGGCCGCTGACCAGCTACGAGGTCGTCATCGGGACGATCGCCGCGACGACCACCCGGACCGGGCTGACCATCGGCGCGGAGCTGGACACCGGAAGCTATCCCCTGGGTTCAACCGTGAGCGCTGCCGAGTTCCAGGCCCTGCCGATCACGCCCGACGCGTTCCACGGCGACTGGAACTACACCCTGGCCCCCGTTCCACCACACCCCCCAGAAGCGCCGGCGACCGCCCGGCGAACTGACCCCGGCCTGACCGCGATGCTCACCGATCCGGCCCTGACGGGCATGCCACGGTCCGACTTCGAGCGCCTGGTGGCAGTCTCGGAGCCGTACTGGGACGCCCTCGCCGAGGCCGCCTTCCAGCGACGCTTCCACCGCCCGCGCAGCTACCTCCACCCGCAGACAAGCAGCATCGACCACTACCACCGGCTCCTGGCGGCCCTTCTACGTCGACGCAGGGCGATCACCAGCACACTCCTGGCCCAGTTGCTGGGTGTCACCCGCACCAACCTCTCCAACCAGTTCCAGGACGGACACCGGCTCCTGGACCTGCACCGCGTGATCGTCACGCCACTGCCCGGGTCGCCCGCCCGGACCCTCGAACAGCTTCAAGTTCACTTGCCCGACGAGAACGACCAGGAAGATCAAACCTGACAGTTATTCAGATACAGGCCCCCGCGGTACCGGAGTATTGCATTTGGACGCCGGCCGACCGCACGCCCTTCTTGAGGAACCCGGTGTCGTCCACGATCAGCACACCCCCCGGGTCGGCCAGGTGCTCGACGACGTACTGGCGCACGTCGTCGAGCACCCCGGCCGCGTCCCAGTCGATACGGTTCAGCAGACGCTGGATCCGGTCCGGTCCGTCATGTCCGGCTTCTTCGGCCACCGTCCAGCCGTTCTTACGCTCCAGCGGCGCCAGCAGACCGCGCATGTAGGCCAGCGCCGACTCCCGCGACTCGCTCCGCGCGAACCGGTGAGCAAACCGCCCATGCAACCCGACCAGCCCGTCCGACCAGCCACGAGCATCGACCTCAGATATGTCCCCACCCATGAACAGCCCAACGAGCGAACCCGACAACTGTCACGGTAAGCACCGTTGCAGTACTAATGCTGAATTCCTCAAATCATGGGTATAGAGCCTGGGTTGAGGATATTTGGGTGGCTGGGGGTGGGGTGTGCCGAGGTTGTTGCGGGCTCGGGCTGCAGTGGGGTCGGACGAGGAGAGGGTGATCGCCAGGTTGGCGGGTGCGCGGAAGGCGCCGGCGGATCTGGTGATGCGGGCACGGATCATCGCGCTGAGCTGGGACGGCTTGCGGGTGGCGGCGATCGCCGGCGAGCTGGGCTGCCATGCGAAGACGGTGCGGTGGTGGCTGCATCGGTTCAACGATCTCGGCCTGGAGGGGCTGGAGGACCGGCCGATCACCGGCCGGCCCAGGCGGCTCACCGAGCTCGAGCGCTCCCGGATCACCGCCCTGGTCAAGCAGGTGCCGCCCGGACGGCCGGCCCGGCAGGCGGACGGGGAACTGGTTCCTGCCGACGAGGCCGGCCCGCCGGAGTGGACGCTGGACGCACTGGCCACCGAGGCCAGGCGGCTGGGGATCGAGGTCGGCCGCTCGCAGGTGCGGCGGATCCTTCTGGTCGAGGGGGCCAGGTGGCGCCGCACCCGCTCGCGGACCCGTTCGAAGGACCGGGACTTCGAGGGAAAAGAACGCGGATCATCGGCCTCTACACCTGCCCGCCCGACGGCGCGACGGTCGTGTGCGCCGACGAGCTCGGGCCGGTGATCCCACGCACGTTCCCGCCGGCGCCGGGCTGGTCGCCGGACGGACACCGCATCAAGAACGAGATCGACTACTCGCGCGGGCCGGAGAAGACCTGGGTCTACGGCGGCCTGCGCGTCCGCGACGGGCAGCAGGTCACGATGTGTGCCTCGTCCCGCAACAGCGCCTTCTACCAGCAGTTCCTGCAGCTTCTCGAGGACGCCAATCCCACAGGCGACATCTACGTGGTGACCGACAACCTGTCCTCCCACAACAGCGTCTCCACCCGCACCTGGCTGGAGGACCACCCCCGGATCCGACATGTCTTCATCCCGGTCGGCGCCTGCTGGCTCAACCTCCAGGAAGCCTGGTGGAGACTCTTCCGCAAGGCCGCCCTCACCGGCCAGTCCTTCGCCGACCCCGACGAGATCACCCGGGCCACCCGACTCGCAACCGCCCAGCTCAACGCCAGAGCCAGACCCTGGATCTGGGGCCGACCCGCCCCGCCGACCCGACAACTGCGACACCGCTACGTGTACCTGCTTTGAGGAACGCAGCACTAGTCGTCATGGAGTTCGGCCCTGGCCCGGCGTGAGGGCTGGAAGGTGGAGAGGTCGAGCATGGCGCGGGCCGGACAAGGCGGGGTCCGCCATGCCTCACCCAGGCAGTGATGTCGGCGGCTGCTGCGGGGTCGTTGACCTGGCCGAGCCACGCGGGCCGCCCGCCGGCCTCGCGGCCTGCGGCGGAGGGCTGGACGACCGTGGCCACGGCGGACGTCACCCGGACTGTTCGCGGCATGCTGCCCAACCCCGAGCACTCGATTGCCTCGATGCTGACTCTCGCTGCGGTGTCCGGGGGCTGTCTCGTTGTAGTGTCAGCGAGGTCTGCCGCTGAGCTGGTGTTGTCTCCGCACGTGGCGAGACGGCCGGTGGGCGCTCCGCGAGAACAACCAGCGCGCGGAAGCGAGACTCAGCACCGTACCGAGAATCCAGAACCCCGGGAAGGGGAGCACGCGGTGGTCGCCGAAGTCGTCGTGGTGGGCAGCGGGCCGAACGGCCTCGCCGCCGCCGTCACCCTGGCCCGGGCCGGGCTCGAGGTCGAGGTCCGGGAGGCCGCCGAGGACCTGGGCGGCGGGCTGCGGACCAAGCCGCTGTTCCGCCCGGACGTGCTGCACGACATCTGCGCGGCGGTGCACCCGATGGCCACCGCCTCCGGGTTCTTCCGGGAGTTCGACCTGGCCGCCCGCGGCGTCGAGCTGCTCCGCCCGGAGATCAGCTACGCCCACCCGCTGGACGGCGGCCGGGCCGGGCTGGCGTACCGCAGCCTGGACGCCACCTGCGAGCGGCTCGGCCCGGACGGCCCGCGCTGGCGGGCCCTGATGGAGCCGCTGCTGAGGCACAGTCAGGGCCTGGTCGACTTCATGCTCTCCGGCCAGCGCACCCTGCCCGCCGACCTGGCCGCCCCGTTCCTGCTCGCCAAGGGGCTGCTCACGCACGGCACCCCGCTGGCCGCCCGGCAGTTCGCCGGCCCGGAGGCCGCCGCCCTGCTGGCCGGGGTGGCCGCCCACGTGGTCGGCCGGATGCCGACCCCGTCGGCCGCCTCGGTCGCCCTGATGCTCGGTCACCTCGCCCACGCGGGCGGCTGGCCGGTGCCGCGCGGCGGCAGCGTGCGGATCGCCGAGGCGCTGGCCGAGGACCTCACCGCGCACGGCGGCAGCCTGCGCACCGGCGCCCGGCTGGACGACCTGCGCGAGCTGCGCGGCGCCCGGGCGGTGCTGCTCGACCTCGGCCCCAAGGAGTTCCTCCGGGTCGCCGGGCCGCTGCTGCCCGCCGGGTACCGCCGCAGCCTCGGCCGCTACCGGTACGGCCCGGGCGCGGCCAAGGTGGACTTCCTGGTGAACGGCCCCGTCCCGTGGGCCGAGCCGCTGGTCGGCCGGGCCGGGACGGTGCACCTGGGCGGCACCCAGCGGGAGGTGTTCCGGCAGGAGAGCCTGGTCGCCCGCGGCCGGCCCGGCGGCGCCCCGTTCGTCCTGGTGGTGGACCCGGCCGCGGCCGATCCGGGCCGGGTGGCCGCCGACGGCCACCGGCCGGTCTGGGCCTACGCGCACGTCCCCAACGGGGACCGGCGGGACCCGGCTGAGCTGGTCACCGCCCGGATCGAGCAGTACGCGCCCGGCTTCGCCGCGACGGTGGTGGACCGCCGCTCGGTCAGCGCCGCGGCGCTGGAGGCGTACAACCCGAACTACGTCGGCGGCGACATCGCGGCCGGTGCGGTGACCTTCCGTCAGGCGCTGCTGCGCCCCACCCCCGCCTGGGACCCGTACCGGACCCCGCTCAAGGGCGTCTACCTCTGCTCGGCGTCCACCCCGCCCGGACCGGGCGTGCACGGCATGGCCGGCTACCTGGCGGCCCGCTCGGCGCTGCGCCGCGAGTTCGGTGTACGGACCGCGCCGCGGCTGGCACCCGGGGCCTGCTGACTCTCACTGCGGTGTCCGGGGGCTGTCTCGTTGTAGTGTCAACGAGGTCTGCCGCTGAGCTGGTGTTGTCTCCGCACGTGGCGAGACGGCCCGTGGGCGCTCCGCGAGAACAACCAGCGCGCGGAAGCGAGACTCAGCAACGAGCGCTGAGGAACCACGGGCGGTCTACGCATCGGTCCAGGGAGACGGTGACCCACCTCATCCAAACCTCATCTTTTCGCAGGCATACTGACGACTAGTCAAGACAGGTCTCATGCAGGTGGGTTGGTCATGAAGGCGTGATCGCGACTTCGGGATACGGCTGTGCTTCAGCGCGGCCGTATCCACTGGCCGCGTGTCTGGTGTTCACTGTCATCTCCCTTTTCAGTCCGTCTTGGCATCGGTCAACTTCCTTTCAGTAATGAGTAATTGATGCATTCTGATCCACACGCCGCTGCTGGAGCGGGGTCCGGGGTGACAGCCTCCGGCGGCGACAGAGCATGTGCGATCACTGTCAACGAAGGGGTAATTCCCGCATGTGCAGCGCCGTTGTGACATCTCGTTCAGCCGCTCCGCTCCGCATCACCGCCATAGCCGTCGCGACCGCCCTGACCCTGGGGGCAGTATCGGGTGTGGCCCAGGCGAGTCAGCGCGGAAACCAGGCAACGGAGGCCGTGAAGGTCCAGGCCGTGGCCTCCGCTGAGGTATTCCAGGAGGTCGAGGCCCCGGAGATTGTGTACGAGGGCCTGGAGGAGCGCTTCGTCGCTCTCGGTCCGGCGCCGACCATCCAGCAGATCGTCGAGGCATGTACCCGGGCAACGAGTCCGCCCAGCGGCAGGCGCTGGAGGCATTCGGGGATCTCGCCGCCCCAGCCCCCGGATCCGCTGTCGGCGCCATCACCAAGGGCTTGCCGGTCGATGGTGCCGCGTTTCAGAGTTTCCTCGCCTTCGACTGGCACACGACCTGGCAGATTGCCAGGTGTGTCGGCTCGATCGGCGTCTTCATCGCTGGCAATGCCGTGCTCGCCTCCAAGCTGACCAAGCTTGGAGGCATCTACCGGGGAGCCCGTCTGGTTGTCAGGGCTGGCAATGTCCAGGAACGGATGAAGGCATTGACCGCGATATTCGGCGAGATCACCGGACTCGCCACCGTTGCCAACAACTGCTACTGACCCGGATCGACTACCTGCGGTCTCAGCCGCCGGAAAGGGCATCAGGTTGAAGACCTTCTTCATGATCTCGTTCGCCGCCGCCACCGTGGTAGAGATCACCGTCGTTGCAGTGCTGGTGTACCAGCTCACGCCAGCGCTCGAACACCGGCCACACTCGGCTGGTGGTGCGGCCGACCGACGTCCTCACGGCGGGGGCCATCTTCGGTGGTGTCATGACTATCACTGCACTGACTGCCCACGGTTGGTCCAGCCTCAACAGCAACGACATCCTGCTGTATGCCGCGACGTTCGGCATCGTCACGGCCGCACTTGTCGAGCGCCTCCACGGGCGGCCGCCGGCCAACGTTGCGTACGCTTTGCCGACCGGTTTCGGCCTGGTGGCCGGCCTGGTGGGTAGCACGCTCTAGCCTGCGCGATCACGCCGCCGCTGGCCGACGACCTCGAACCCGCCTCGCCGTCCGGTCCCCCAGCGTTCATGTGGCTGGAGGCCGTCGATGACCTCGGAAACCTGCTGACTATCATCCCCGTGTACTCGTTGGTCTCGCAGCGGTGCCCAGGGGCCGTCTCGCTGCGTGAACAGAAAGCACCAACTCAGCAGCCCGCCTCACTGACATCGCCATGAGACAGCCCCGTGCACCGCTGCGAGACTCAGCAACAGACCAACCGCCTGCCACCCCGGGCCCCGTCCCGCCGACCGGCCTACTCCCAGCGGATCCCGAGCTCGGTCAGCCGGGCAGCCCGCTCGGCCGGGATGGTGGCGCGTCGGAGGCGGCTGTTGGCGATGAACAGGCCCAGGCTCACCTCGACCACGGTCCCGTCGTCCAGCACCAGGCGTTCGGGGTGCTTGCGGGGGACGTTCAAGTGGCCCTCCCGCTCCCGGTACTGCGCCGCCGCTGCCAGGTTCCGCCGCTCCTTCTCCGCGAGCGAGGTCTGCCGCTGAGCTGGCGTTGTCTCCGCACGTGGTGAGACGGTCCGTGGGCACTCCGCGAGAACGACCAGCGCGCGGAAGCGAGACTCAGCAGTCGGCGCCCGTGGTGGTGCGCACGTCCCAGCCCAGTCCGACGATGACCGAGGTCAGGCCGGGCGCCTCCTTCGTCAGTGAGACGTTGCCGCCCTTGGCCAGCGTGACTCCCACGTCGCCCCTCCAGGTGTGTCCTACCCGCAGGTCGACCCACGGGCACCACGTTCCTGCGAATCTACAACACTGTAGATCGAAACGCGGCGGCACCACCCGGACGCCCGGAGCACCGCAACCGCCCCGTGCTAATTTACGTCGCTGTAGATGCCCGATACGCCCGCCCAACAGGACGGATCCCCGTGCCGCATGACCTCGAGGACCCCCGGACCACCGCGACCGCCCGGACCGCACCGGCCGGTCTGCGCCCGCGCGGCCTCGTCGACCTGCGCGGCGGCGCGGCCGTCCCCCGCACCCTCAGCTACCCGCCCGGCGCGGTGGTGGTCGTCTCTGGCCTGCCGGGCAGCGGCAAGAGCACCGCGCTCGCGCAGTGGGCGGCCGCCGCCCCGGTGATGGACCCGCGCACCACCCACCTGGCCTGCGAGGCCGTGATGCCCGCCTGGCTCCCCTACTCCGTCTACCGCCCCTGGGCCCGGCTGCGGCACTTCCGCCGGCTGCACACCAGCGCGCGCGACGGCGCCGAACTCCTGGTCCACGACTGCGGCAGCCGGTCCTGGCTGCGCCATCACCTGGCCCGGCTGCTCGCGCCCCAGGGCCGCGAACTCCACCTGGTCATACTCGACGTGGGCACCACCGAGGCCCTCACCGGCCAGCACGCCCGGGGCCGCTCGGCCCCGCGCCGCACCTTCGCACGGCACGACCGCGGCCTCGGCCGGCTGGTCGGCGCCCTGCGCGCGCACGGCGCCGCCGCCGCTCCGGAGTCCGCCTCCGTCACCCTGCTCGACCGCTCGGCCCGCGAGCAGCTGCCCCGGGTCACCTTCGACGCGGCATGACGGAGCCCCTGCGGGCCGGGCCCGGAGGCTCGGCCCGCAGGGGCTGTCGTGGTCTCAGGCCCCGTCGGGTCAGCCGACGCTGACGGCGCTCCAGGCCGCGGCCACCGCGTTGTACTCGGTGCTGCCGGTGCCGTACAGGTCCTTCGCGGCGTTCAGGGACGCGGTGCGCGCGCCCTTGTAGTCCGTGGTGGAGGTCATGTAGACGGTCAGCGCGCGGTACCAGACCGCGGCCACCTTCTGGTTGCCGATGCCGGTCACGGTCGAGCCGTTGCAGGTCGGGCTGTTGCAGGTGACGCCGTTGACGGTCTTGCTGCCGCTGCCCTCGCTGGCCAAGTAGAACCAGTGGTTGCCCACGCCCGATGAGAGCGAGGTCTGCCGCTGAGCTGGCGTTGTCTCCGCACGTGGTGAGACGGTCCGTGGGCACTCCGCGAGAACGACCAGCGCGCGGAAGCGAGACTCAGCAAGCCAGCGCAGGAAGGCGAGTGCGCAGCGGGCTTGTTCGCGGGCGTAGGTGACGCTGGAGTCGGTGAGGCCGTGGGTGTCGGCGCGCTGGCGCAGCCGTCGCAGGACGAGCCAGGTGGTGTAGGGCTGGAGGAGGTGGCGGTGCTCAGGGGGTCGGCGTCTGCCAGGAGGCGGTGCATCCAGGTTTCGGTGCGGGCGAGGCGTTCGTTGCGTGCGGGCAGGATGCGGTGGGCCACGAGGAGCTGGCGCAGGTGGACGGCGGCGGTGCGGCGGGGGAACGCGTCGAGGAGTTCGTGGGTGGGTTGGTGTCCGCTGGCGAGCAGTTGGAGTAGGAGGGCCGCGGAGCTGTCGGGGCACTGCAGCCAGTGGAGGACGTTGTCCGGGCGCTCGCTGCCTTCGAGAGCGGCGACCAGCGGGGCGAGGAGGTCGCCGGTGCCGAAGTAGCGGCGCAGTTCGTCGGCGGCCTGGCAGCGGACGCACTCGCCGCGACGCCCGGGTCCGTCGGGGCCGCCGCAGCGCGGGCAGGCGTAGCGGCGGTCAACTCCGCTGCAGGGAGCGCACCGTGGCGCTCCGTCCGGGGTGGCGCCGATCATGGGCTGGTGGTCGCCGCAGCCTGGGCAGGGCATGGGGTGGCGGCGGATGTATCCGTAGCAGGAGCTGCAGACGGGGCCGATGGGCCAGCGGGTCTTTACGTCGCGGACCTTGGCGCACCGGGCGCCGGCCTGGGGGCGCGGGGTGCACGACAGGCACAGGAAGATGCCGGTGCGCACTCCGCGGCAGGTGCGGATCTTGCCGCAGCGCGAGCACGGCTTTCGCGGGCCGTTGTAGCAGCTGGCGCAGAGGTCCGGGTTGCCCTGGCCTGCCTTGATGACGATCTGGCGCTCCTGCCGGCAGTGGCCGCAGGTACGCGGGCTACGGCTGTAACAGCCTTTGCACACAGGGCCGTTGGCCGTGTGTGCCTTGACGGGACGCATCTCGCCGCAACCCGAGCAGACTGTGGTGGGGCGGTCGTAGCAGTCGCCGCACAGGGCGCTCGCGTCGGCCTGGCGGGCGGCGACCGGGCGGTGGCGGTTGCAGCGCTGGCAGGTGGCGGCTGAGCGGGCGGACGCGCAGGGCCGGCAGATCCGGGAGCCGTCCTCGCCGCGGCGGGTCAGGGCCATGGGCCGGGAGCAGTCGGCGCACCCCGGGACCACAGCCTCGGTGACGCCGGCCGCGCGCAGTCCGTCCAGCAGCCGCAGCACCCCGGTGGGCAGGCGCGGGTCGCCGGCGGTGAGCCAGTCGCGGTGTCCGGTCAGGTAGGTGAGGGTGGAGCGGGCGGTGCGCGGTGCCACCGCGCCGGCCACCGCCCGCTCAACCACGTGGTCGTCGAGCAACGGGACTGCCGTGCGGACGAGTTGCACGACCTCGCCGAAGGCGGCGGTGCCGTTCACGCCTGGCCGGGGCGGCGGATCGTGGTCCGCCGCGCCACGGGTGCGGGCGCCGCCGGCTCGGCACCGCCGGTAGCGGTCTTGCGGATCTGCTCGTCGACGACGACCACTTCGATGAGGTCCTGGACCCCGCAGCCCAGGATGTCGCACAGCGCGGCCAGGGTGTCCATCGAAAGCCGCTGCGGTGGCGGGGTGACCAGCCGGAAGACCTGTTCACGCGAGAGGTGGACACCGCGCTCGGCCAGCTTGGGGACCAGCTCAGCGGTCTGGAATATCCCCTGGCCGGCCATCAACTGCCGCAAGTGCCAACGGAAGCCCATCTTCCTGCTCACGTACCGACCTCCCACAACCCGGCATGCCGCTCGTTGAGGGCACGCTGCACCAAACGAGTGCGGTAGTCGTCGGACACGCCTAATGGTGCAGTCGGGTATCGGAACTCTCCGAATAGCGGCGCCGACTGCCGGTTCAACTCCAGCCTCGCCCACTACACGACGGACCTCCCGCCCAGAGGTGAGCCCGGGTGTAGCCCTCGGGCTACACCCGGGCCCTTCCGCTTGCCGACCCGCGGCCTGCTTCACCGTCGGCCCCCGGAGAGTCGGCCTGTGCTAGCCACTCCTGCCCCTCCTCGAAGGGGAAAGTGAACTTTAGGGCTGCTTCGAACAGGCCGACGGTGCCGGTGTCCGGCGGCGTCTCGCCGCGCAGCAGCTCTGGCTTCCACAGTGGCTCTCTGCAGGCCAGCCCTATTACCCCTAGCCGTCGGCGAGCAGTAGGACGGCCCGCATCCTGGTGCCCTTCGCCTGGTCGGCCAGGCGAAGGGTGCCTTCGTGCGCGGTCGTGATGTCGCGGGCGATGGCGAGGCCCGGGCCGGAGCCGCCGGTGTCGCGGGTGCGGGCGTGATCGAGGCGGGCGAAGCGGTCGAAGACCGTCTCGCGGTGGTGGGGCGGGATGCCTGGGCCGTCGTCGGAGACCTCGAGTACGGCCGAGTCGTCAGCGGCGTCAAGAGTGACCGCGACGGAGGTGTCCGCGTGCCGGACGGCGTTGTCCACCAGGCTCGCGACGAGTCTTCGCAGCTGGCCGGATGAGCCCTGGACGAGCAGGTCGGGCGTCAAGGCCATCGTCACCTTCACCTCGGGACGCGGCCGCTTCTGGGCCGCCTCCTCGGCCACGACCTGGGCGAGGTCGACCTCTTCGTCGCGGCATGGTTCGCCCGCGTCGAGCCGGGCCAGGAGGAGCAGGTCGGTGGTGAGGGCCTGGAGGCGTTCCACGTCGGCCAGGGCTTGGGCGCTGTCTCCGGAGAGTTCGAGGCGGGTGCGCAGGATCGTCAGCGGGCTGCGGAGTTCGTGGGCGGTGTCGGCGACGAACTGCTTGTGCGCCTCGACGGCCGTCTGGAGGCGGTCGAGAGTGGCGTTGACGGTGCGGGCCAGCGCGCCGATCTCGTCGCGGGCGTCTGGGACGGGGACCCGTTCGTGCAGGTCATGGGCGGTGATGTCGGCGACCTTGGCACGGATCGCCGAGACCGGCCGCAGCGCCCGCCCGACGGACGCCCAGGTCAACAGGGCCACCAGGACCAGCAGTGCCGGAATCCCGGGGATCAGCAGGGTCCGCAGCGTGGCCAGCGCGTGCTCCGCGGGGGCCAGCGAGGCCCGTCCCTGGACGATGAACCGCCCGTCGGCGGTCTGCACCAGCGACTGTTCGACGGTGTAGTCGCCGCTGTCGACCCAGGCGATCACGCCGTTGGCCTCGTCCAGCACCTGCGTGTCTTCCGCTATGGTCAGCGCCGGCTCCCCGCCCGCCGCGACGGTGACTGCGGCGAGAGTGGCCCTGGTCGCCGCCTCGGCCCGCGCGCTCTGCTCCAGGCTCGAGTTCAGCCCGGCCATCAGCGCAGCCGCCGCCAGGCCCAGCGCCACCGCGACGACCAGGGTCGCGGTGAGGGTCGCCCGCATCCGCATGCCCATGCTCACGCCTCCAGCCGGTAGCCGGCGCCTCGGACGGTCACCAGCGACGACCGTCCGAACGGCTTGTCGATCTTCCGGCGGAGCGCGCTGATGTAGACGTCCACCACGTTGGAGTCGCCGTCGAAGGCGAAGTCCCACGCCCTGGCCAGCAGGTCTGCGCGGCTGACCACCTCGCCCTGGTGCCTGGCCAGGCAGTGCAGGATCGCGAACTCCTTGGGCGTCAGCGCGATCTGCATGCCCCCGAGGCTGCATCTCATCCCGCCCGGGTCGACCTTCAGCTCCCCCACCGACAACACCGCGGGACGCTCCGCGCCGCCCCGCCGGACCAGCGCCCGCAGCCGGGCCAGCAGGACGACGAACGAGAACGGCTTGGACAGGAAGTCGTCGGCCCCGGTGTCGAGGGCCTCGGCCTCGTCATGCTCGCCGTTCTTCGCGGTGAGCATCAGGATCGGCGTCCAATTCCCGGCCTCCCTGAGCTTCGCGCAGATCTCGTAGCCGTTCACGCCGGGGAGCATCACGTCCAGGACGACCACGTCATAGGGATTCTCGGAGGCCAGCCACAGGCCCTCCGCCCCGTCCCGGGCGAGATCGACCGCGAAACCCTCCCTGGCCAGGCCGTCCATGATCAGCTCGGCCAGCCGGAGTTCGTCTCCCACCACGAGTACGCGCACGTCGCACAGCTTGCAGGGCCTGCCTAAAGCCAACATGAAGATCATTCATCCGCCTTCATCTTCGCTTCAGGCAGGCCCTGCAAGGCTGCGGTCACAACCCACCGATCGGAGGAAACATGAAGAAGCAGATCATCACCGCGGCCGTGCTGGCATGCGGTCTCATCACGCTGACCGGAGCGGCCCAGGCCAGCAGCCCTTCCACGCCCAAGCCGGAGAAGATCAAGGTCAGGTGCATCGTCACCCCCGCACCTACCCAGGGCTCGGACGCGGGCGGCAAGGGCGACAATGGCAAGCCCTCGCTCTCGACGAGCAGCGAGGCCCCCGACGGCCCGCCGAAGGTGATCAACAACGTCGAGAGGAAGGACGGGAAGATCTACATCAACGGCAAGGAGGCCGCAGAGGTCGATGACTGCGGTGACGGCCCGTATAGCGTCTTCACCGTGGCCGACGACGCCACCATGAAGCCCTAAGGGCTGTCCCGTAATTGATCTTCGGGCGTCCCGGGCGAGGGTCGAGGCTCGACGGTCGCCCGTCTCACGCGGCCTGGAGGTTGTGCAGGCGGGCGATGCCGAGCATGGCGTGGTGCACTCCCTCGCCCTTGAGGCGGCAGTCGCGCAGGATCTTCCAGGTCTTCATCCGGGTGAAGACGTGCTCGACACGGGCGCGGACCTGCTTGTGGTCGCGGTTGTGCTCGGCCTGCCACTCGGAGAGCTCGCCGCCCTTGGTCCGGCGGTGCGGGATGACCAGGCCGGTGCCCGGGTAGCCGCCGTCGGCAATGGTCGTGGTCCGGCCGACCGCGGCCTTCGCGCCGGACTCCTCCCAGGCCTTGCAGTCGTTCCGATTGCCGGGCAGGGGCTTGCCGACGGCGACGACGAGGCGGGTGTGGGCGTCGATGACGACCTGGTGGTTGGTGGAGTACCGGTAGTTCTTGGACTGCTCGGCGATCGCGTGGTCGCGGGTGGGGACCAGGGTGCCGTCGACGATCAGCACGGTGCCCTTGCGGAAGCGTTGCCGCGGCTTGAGCCCGAGCAGCGGGCCGATGTGATCGATGATGCGGTCGGCCGCCGACTTGGACACCCCGAACAACGGCGCGAGCTGCCGCAGTGTCAGGTTGGTCCGCCAGTAGGCCGCGACCAGCAGGACCCGGTCTTCCAAGGGCAGGCTCCATGGCCGGCCGGGGCGGCCCGTGTCAGCGCCCTCGCGACGCAGCATCGTAATCAGCTTGCGGAAGTCGCGCGGGCTCAGCCCACTGAACGGGGCTATCCAGGAAGGCTCCGACGCCGTGATCACACCAGCCACATCAAGATCATCCCACCCAAAGCGGTCACCCCCGGTATGGCCAGTAGTCGAGAATCCTGCCATGACCGAAGGTGACCGCCATGAGGCATCAACACGTTCATTCCTTACATGCGCAGCCGAGGTGGCCCGCCTGCTGGACCCTGGCGTCGCGCCCGACGTGCCCGAAGACCAGCGCGCGCGGCACCTGGCCGGAGCCGCACGAAGGCCGCTGCTGGAACGCGCCAGTCTGCCTGAGGAGTTCTTCGATCCACTGATGGCTGCTGCGATCTACGACCCGGACCCGAGCCATTGCCGCTGGTTCGTCGAGCCGGCGCTCTACGCCTTTGGGCGCCGCAGGGTGCTGACAGCATTGCTCGACTACCTCCGCACAGGCACGACCGCGGAACGAGCAGGCGCCCGGCGGGCCTGGTACTGCGCGCATCTGCCACTACGCGCTGACCGGTCACCGGCCCACGCGCCCAACGGGAAACGCAATACGGCCCTGGACGAAGCCGATGACGTGGTGGACCAGTGGCTGGAGTCGTCCAGCGCCTCCGACGGCCAAGGCCAAACCTGAGACCCTCGCGGCCAGAGGGCCGTGGCCATCTCCTCGGGGTTACGGGACAGCCCTTAGGGCTTGCCGATCATTAACACGCTGGTTTGATCTCCGAGTTGGGGTGGCTTCCTTGGGCGACGACGCGAGCGTGGAGGGCGGCCAGTGCTGAGGGTGGGGATGCTGCGGGTGAGATGGCGGTCCCGTGCTGGTCGAGTAGCCGCCTGATCTTGTGGAAGGTGCGGTGCACCGCGCTTCTGCTGCTGTCGAACAGTACGGCGAGGGGCTCCGCGGGTAGGCCGAGCCGCAGGTGGAGCACGGTGGCCAGGACCTGTTCGTCGAAGGGAAGCCGAGGCGGACGGCCCAGACCTGCGCCGGGCTGTGCCTCGTGCAGGGCGGCCAAGGCCGCGGTCAGTGCGTCCAGTTGCTGCCTGGGCATGCCGGTCAGGGCGGGATCGGACAGCCTGCCCTCGTCCCAGGCCGTGGTCGGCTCGCGGTCGTCGGCCGGCGTGGGGTGGCCGTCCGGGGACGTGTCGACCAGTGCCGGGTGCAGGACGTAGTTCCAGTCGCCGTGGAAGGTGTGGCGGGTCAAGGGCAGGGCGGCCATGTCGGCGTCACCGATCTGGATGCCGATGGGGTAGGTGCCGGTGTCGAGTTCGGCGTGGACGCGCAGTCCGCCGCGGTTGGTGGTGGCGGCGATGGTCTGCACGACGACTTCGTGGCTGGTCAGCGGGCGGCCGCGCCAGTTCATGGTGATGTGGGAGAACAGCCGGTGCTCGATCTTGTTCCACTTCGAGGTGCTCGGCGGGAGGTGGCACACGGTGATCTCAAGGCCGGTCTTGGCGGCCAGCATGGCCAGTTCGATCTTCCAGGCCCGGGTGCGGTAGCCGTTGGAGCCCCCGGCGTCCGCGGTGATCAGCAGCCGCGTCGCCCGCGGGTAGGTCGTCTTGCCCAGGCCGTGCCACCATCGGCGGATCGAGGTTACGGCGAAGGCGGCGGTGTCGTGGTCGCAGCCGACGTTCACCCAGCCGGCGTTCGCCGCGAGATCGTAGATCCCGTACGGGATCGCCTTGCCCAGCGCGGGATCGGCGAAGTCGTGGACGCTCACCCTGACGGGCTCCCGGGCGGGCTGCCACTCGCGGCCGCTGTTCTTGAACTCGCCGACGAGTTCCTTCTTCTTGGTGTCGACGCTGATCACGGGTTGGCCGGTGTCCCGGTGCTCGCGGACTTGTTCGTTGAGGTAGCGGAACTGCTCGTCGCGGTCGGGGTGCTGCTTTCCTTCCAGTGTCTTGGCGTTGGCCTGCAGGCTGAAGCCCTCCTCCCGCAGCAGGTCGGCGACCGTGTCGGCCGAGATCCGGTGGCCCTGCCGGGTGAGTTCTGCGGCCAGGTGGCGGGTGGACTTCGTTGTCCACCGCAGCGGAGACATCGGATCACCACGGACATCCGGCTCCACCAGGGCCAACAGTGCCGGTCGCAGTCCGGGGTTCAGATCGGCCAGCCGCCTGCGGCCCCCGCCGGCCCGGCGCACCCGCCCCAGCGGATCCTGGCCCGACTCGAGCTCGGCCACACCTTTCGACACGGTCACCTCGCTGACGCCCGCCGCCTGGGCCACAGCCCGGATTCCGCCGTGCCCAAGCGTGCGGGCCTCCGCGCCCATCAGCAGACGGCGCTGCCGCTCGTCCAGATGTGGCAGCAACACCTCCAACTTGGCGGCGAGTTGAGACCGCATCCCCTCCGATACACCCATACCAGACCAACGAGCTGCAGAGTGGGAAGCAACACCTTGTTCCTCTGCAAGCCCTTAGGTCGTCGGTCCCGCGCGCACTCTCGTTGAGGATGCCAGCGGCGTCCTCGGAGGAGAGCTGCTTGGGCTCGCCTTCCGGGCAATGCAGCGCAGCTCAGGCCGGGTTCTGCAGGGCTGCGAGGACCTTCTCAACGGACAGGTTCGACTCATCCTTGAACGCTTCCCACTTGCCCAGGACCGTGGCTGTCGCCAGGGCGAGTTCCGTGGGCAAGCCCGCGCCTTCCAGGGTGGCCGCCACGTCGCGAAGTTCCGGCTCCCAACGCCAGGCGCGCGGCGCCACGGTTGTGAGGTACTCCCGATCTGCGAGCAGCGGTCCCGCCATGGAGGTGCCCTCGTTGATGAGTTCGCTCGCGACTCCGTACCGGTCCGCGAGGGCGTGGGCCACGCCGACGAGTGTGCGTGCCGCCTTCTGGTAGCTGGCGAACGCCATCTTCAACGCCGAGGCTGCTCCGACCGGCTGGTCGAGGGGGCGGGGCTGTACGAGACCGTCGGCGAACAGGCCCGCAACCTGGAGCACGGCCTCGGCGCCCCCGGAGAGGTAGAGCCGGGCGCGGGTGGAGCCGGAAGGCGGCGGGCCGATGATGGCTCCGTCGACCATCCGGAGGCCGGCCTCGGAGCACTGGAGGCTGAGGCTCTCCGCCCGCTGAGGACTGATGGCGTTCGCATCCACGAAGATCCCGCTGAAGACGCCGGTCTCGCAGACCTGTCGGGCGACGTCCTCGGCCGCCACGGGTGGGCAGATCGACAGCACGACCGAGCTCTGCCCCAGAGCGGCGATCAGGCTCTCCGCCTCGACGAGACCAGCGGTCGCCGCGCGGCCTCTGGTGCGGTCGCTGCGGCCTGCCGGGATCCAGAGCACCCGGTGCCCGGACCGAGCGGCCTGGCAGGCGATGGCGGCACCCATTTGTCCAGGGTGCAGGACGGTGATGGTGCTGCTCATCGGCCTTCCCCTGCCGGGAGTCCCAGTTGCTTCCTCTGGTGGTGGATGATTCCGTCCTGCAGGTCGAGTCCGAGTGGCGAGCGGGCTGCCGGCAGTGCCGCGAGTCTGCGTGAGAACTGGTCGAGTCGTCGGTTGACGGATTCGGTCGGCCGCCGGGCGGCGACTCCGAGCACGGCTTGGATCTGGTCGGCGGCGCCTTCGAGCTCACCCGCCCCGAGCTCGGCGAGCGCGAGATCCATGCGGGCAAGGGACAGCTCGCCCAGTCGCCGGCGCTCGACGGGGTCCAGTTCGTAGAGGGCGACGGACTCCTCGGCCAGCCCGGCGGCCAGCTCGACGTGGGTGGAGCCTCCGAGCCACAGGTGGGCGGTACTGGCGTAGAACATCTGCTTGGCCGGGGGGAAGGCCATCATCCCGCCGGGAAGGTCCTCGGTGTCACCGCTCTGCTCCCGGTACTGATCCGCCCTGCTGAGCGCTTCCAGCGCCTCGCCATGCCGGCCGAGGCGTCCGTAGGCACGAGCGGCGATGCTCGCGAGGCGGATGTGAGCGGTTCCCTGCTCAGGAACGAACTCCTGCCCGGATTCGGCGAGGCGGATGGCGTCGGTGGCGCGATCGTCCCAGTAGGCGATGAGTGCCTGTGTGCCGCGGATCCAGGACCGCAAGCCGTTGTGTTCGGCCTGTTCACCGCAGAGGAACGCCGTACGGGCCTGGGTCTCCGCAGCCCGGTAGTTGCCGAGGTCGAAACTGGCGTTCGCCAGGATTCCGCACAATACTCCCGCCGCGAGGTAGAGGTCGCGGGTGTAGGAGGGCGGCTGCCGGCCTTCGAGCAGCTCGAAGGCCCGGTCCCGGAGCTCTCTCACTTCCGCGAACAGCGGGACGACCGGCCGGTTCGGATAGGTGGCCACGATCCGGCGGATGTCCGCGTCGAGCTGGTCCAGGGTGTGCGGTCCCACGTTGCTCTGCTCTGCATAGGTCGCGAACGCCGCCGATTCGTTAGCAGCAGTCATCAGCAAGTCCCGGGTTTGGGCGTCCGAGCCCGTGCTCGGCTCTAGGCATTGTGCGCCAGAGTCCCCGTTACCGCGAGCAATGGCCCCGGCGATCCCAGCGGTGGCAGGGCCGAACAGGATCGCAACTTCCTTCTGGAACATGTGCTCCAGGACCCTTCCGGTGAGCGGCCTGGGCAGTCCGCACTGGCTCTCGTCCATCCACCGACCGAACTGGCGGGCGCCGATGGTCACTCGCGCGAGGGCTGGCTCGCGCTCCAGCGCGGCCAACTCGGCCGCCGCGATCCGGAGCCGCCGATAGAAGACGCGATAGTCGATCAGGCCGCGCTTGCGTACGAGCGCTTGGAACAGGGTTTGGTCAACTGGCGCCATGACAGCTCCGTCACGCGAGTAGGGCAGCCGGGTGCTTCCGGATCCACGATCGCCGAACAGGCCCCGCCGCGGTGCGCCAATCGCCAAACTCCGAGGCGATGTCAGAGCAATGTCAACATGTGTCGCTCTATGTCACGGCTGTGTCGCTAGCGGCATGGCCGTTGAGGGCGCCACGATTTTCCTGGCCCGCCGTCCTGCGTTACGGCCAGGCGCTGAGTAGCCGCCGTCTGCGGCCTCGCCAATCAACTGCTGGTGGTCGCCGACCACTCGATTCGCTCCGCCGAGGAAGGGCAGCTAGCCATGTCTCTGGACACCGGCCGCGAGTCGCGCGCAGCTCGTTCAGCATCCCGCCAGCCACGACGGAGAGTTGGGCGAGCTTGGCCAAGCCGACCGGCCCCCAGCATCCGTACACCCCTTGCAGAGGGTGGTTCCCCTCCGGAGTTCGACCATGATCATGACGAGCAACACCCGCAAGGACACCCCCACGACTGCGCTCTACGCCGTTTCGGCCGGGATCGTGAAACCGACGGCCGAGCTTGCGCAGTGCGCCGCCACGGCGCAGCAGCGGGGTTGGGCGGTCGGGGTCCGG
>JOHN01000094.1 GCA_000719695.1 Streptomyces sp. NRRL F-6131 | reverse complement strand
TCCCCCTTCTCCGCGCAGCGAGGAACCCCACCCCCGCCATGGCCTACGCGATCACCCGGACCTGCTGCAACGACGCCTCGTGCGTCTCCGTCTGCCCGGTCAACTGCATCCACCCCACCCCGGACGAGCCCGACTTCGGCCGCACCGACCTGCTCTACATCGACCCGGCCGCCTGCATCGACTGCGGCGCCTGCGCCGACGCCTGCCCGGTCGACGCGATCTTCCCGGTCGACCGGCTGACCGGCGCCGACGCCGTCTACGGCGAACTCAACCGCGCCTGGTACCGCGACCACCCCACCGACCACGCCTGGGGCGCGCCCGTCTTCCCCCGCAGCCTGCCCACCGGACTCGACCTCGGGGCCGGCCCGCTGCGGGTCGCCGTCGTCGGCACCGGCCCGTCCGCGAGCTACACCGCGCAG
This sequence comes from Streptomyces sp. NRRL F-6131, assembly GCA_000719695.1. Classification (GTDB taxonomy): domain Bacteria; phylum Actinomycetota; class Actinomycetes; order Streptomycetales; family Streptomycetaceae; genus Kitasatospora. The sequence continues at coordinate 22,368 of JOHN01000094.1, read as the reverse complement.
GCCCTGCTGCGCTCCACCGGCGCCGAGGTCACCATGCTGGACCGGCTGCCCGTCACGGGCGGCCTGCTGCGGCACGGCGTCGCCCCGGACCACCAGTCGACCAAGCGGATCGCCGAGAGCTTCGCGTCCGTCTTCCACGACCCCCGCCTGCGGGTCCACCTCAACGTCGAGGTCGGCACCGACCTCGACCACGCCGAACTCGCCGCCCACCACCACGCGGTGGTCTACGCGGTCGGCGCCGCCGCCGACCGCCGGCTCGACGTGCCCGGCGAGGACCTCCCCGGCAGCCTGCCCGCCACCACCTTCGTCCGCTGGTACAACGCCGAACCGACGGTCCCCGCCGACGCCGTCGCCCTCGACGCCGCCCCCCGCTCCGCGCCGGGCGCCGAACGGGCCGTGGTGATCGGCAACGGCAACGTCGCGATCGACATCGCCCGGATCCTGCTCACCGACCCCGACCGGCTCGCCGCCACCGACATCGCCGACCACGCGCTCGCCGCCCTGCGCCGCAGCCCGGTCCGCGAGGTCGTCCTGGTCGCCCGCCGCGGCCCCGAACACGCCGCCTGGACCGCACCCGAATTCCTCGACCTCACCCGGCTCCCCGGCGTCGACGTGGTGGTGGACGACCACCCCGAGGTCCGCGCCGCCCTGGCCGCCGCGCCCGACGGCTCCGCCGCGGCCCTGCTCGCGGGCCTCCCGCTGGAACGCGTCGAGGCCGCCGCGCCGCCCCGGCCCGGCCGGCGGATCGTGCTGCGCTTCCACGCCGCGCCCGTCGAACTCCTCGGCGGCGAACGGGTCGCGGCGGTCCGCCTGACCGGCGCCGACGAGCCCCTCCGCACCGCCCTGGTGATCCGCTCCATCGGCCACCGCGGCGTCCCGCTCCCCGGCCTGCCCTTCGACGAGACCACCGCGACCGTCCCGCACCTCGGCGGCCGCGTCCTCGACCCGGCGACCGGCCGGCCGCTGCCCGGCAGCTACCTCGTCGGCTGGGCCAAACGCGGGCCCTCCGGCGGCATCGGCGCCAACCGCGCCTGCGCCGAGGAGACCGTGCACGCCATCCTCGACGACGCCCTCGCCGGCACCCTGCCCCACCCCACCGGCGACCGCAGGGCCTTCGACCGCCTGGTCCGCGCCCGCCGCCCCGACGCCCTCGGCCTGCGCCACCTCCGCGCCATCGACCGCGCCGAACGCGCCCGCGGCGAGGCCACCGGCCGCCCCCGCGTCAAACTCCCCACCGTCCCCGCCCTCCTGGCCGCCGCCCGCCGGTGAGCTGCGCTCACACCACCTCGGCCCCGACGGCACGCAACACGTCGCCGAGCCACACGAAGCCGTACCCGACGGCACTCGACTCGTCCTCGACCATCCGCTCCAGGTGCTCCCACGCTTCGGAGACCATCCCCACCGTGAGCTCCGGCGGCCCCGCGTACACATCGGCGGCCTCCGCCGGCGGCACGGACCAGTACGTGTCCCCGACCGCGATCCCTCCCCCGGAAGCCTGGCTCTCGACATGCCGCACCAGCACGTCCAACACCCGCCGCAGTTCGGCGAGCGGAATCCGAAGAGTGGGTTCGTCCATGAGTGGTTCCTCGTCCCGAACGGCCGTCAGCTGAAGAGGCTGCCCAGGTCGAGGGGGGTGATCAGGTAGGTGTCGGTGGCCGGGTCGTGGGCGTGGAGGAGGGCGGTGCGGCCGGCCGGGACGGTGGGGTCGCCGGGTGGGGTGCGGACGGCGAGGAGGGCGGGGGAGCCGTCGTCGGTGATGGCCTCGGCCCAGCCGGCGGCGGCGGTGGCGTCGCCCGGGAGGACGAGGCAGGCGCGGCCGACCAGGGGGAAGGGTTCGGAAGCGAGGAGGTCTCCGGGCAGGTCGTCGGGGAGGACCCCGGGTGCGGCGTCGATGTGGGGATCGGCGCCGCACCCCCCGTTCCGGGTCTCGGTGGAGCGGCCGACGTCGTGTCCCCCGGACACGACGTCGGCACGGAGGCCGCTGAGCAGGGCCAGCAGCCAGTACTCGGCAGTCACCACCAGGGTCGGAAAGCCCGGCGCGGCCTTGAAGTTCCCCCGCAACCGCCCCGCCCCCCGACTTTCCGCGCGGCGCCGGACCCCCCGTGCGCCGTGGTGATCCTGTCAGGCGTCAAGCGTCCGCACACTGCCAGGATCCGGCAATCTTGACGGTGTTTTGACACCTGGAAATATCCGGAAACCGCAAGCAACGCGGGGCCGTCCGAAACGTTCAGACGGCGGGAGGCGGTCAGAGCGGCTGGTCCGGCCAGTCGAGCAGCCGGGCGCCCATCACGGCGGTCTCCAGGGTGTACCGGTGCAGGGCCTCCGCCGGGTCGTAGCCGGTCAGGTCGCGGATGCGTTCCAGCCGGTAGCCGAGCGCCCGCACGCTCAGGCCGAGCCGTCGGGCGGTCTCGGCGTTCACGTACCCGGCCTCGGCCTGGACGGTGAGGGTCTCCATCAGCGGACGGGCGCCGCCGCGCGCCGAGGTGAGCGGGCCGAGCACGGTGCGCACCAGGTCGGCCATGGCGGCCCGGTCCCGCATCAGGACGGGGAAGACCAGCAGTTCCTCGGCCCGCAGCCGCTTCGCGGGCAGTCCCAGCCGCTCCGCGTACTCCAGGGCGGCGAGCGCCTCCTCGTAGCTGCGGACGACGCCGCCGGTGCCGCCGTGCCGGCGGCCGGTCGCCACCCGCAGGGCGGGCGGGTAGCCGGCGCCGGGGCGCAGCGCGAGTTCGGTGAAGGCGGTGAGGACGGCCTGTTCGCCGTCGGAGGCGATGCAGACCAGTCGCCCGTCGCGGACGGCGAGCAGCAGGGTGCGGTCGTCGTAGCGACCGGTGAGCTCGCGCAGCACCCGGTGGGCGGCGGGCGCGCCCTCCAGGTAGGGCTCGTCGGTGACGGCGACCGCGACGGTGTAGCCGGCGGCGAGCCGCAGGCCGAACCGTTCGGCGCGTTCGGCGAGCCGGCCGAGGTCGGTGCGGCCGTGCAGCAGGTCGTTGACGAGTTCCCGCCGGTTGGCCTCCTCCTGGCGGACGGCCATCCGCTGGGCGCGCTCGTGGCCCTCGGCGACGGCGCCGAGGGCGGCCTGGGTGGCGGCGAGCACGGCGTCGCCGGTGCGGCGCAGTTCGGCGGCGGTGACGGCGGTGAGGCCGGGGAAGGTCTGCCAGGACGCCCGGGTGGCGCCGAGGCAGGCGCCGACCAGGTCGCGCAGTCCGTGGCCGGCTTCGGCGCCGCGTTCGCCGAGGTCGCGCAGCCGTTCCAGTTCGGTGCGGCGCAGCAGGCGGGCGGTGCGGGAGACGTCGGTGAACAGGTCGAGGCAGTGGCCGGCCAGCTCGCCGGGGATGTCGGGCGTGCCGGTTCCGTTGGCCACCGTCATGTCGTCGTGCCCCGCCCCGGCCCGTCGGTGTGGTGCGGCCGGCCGGCGGGCCGACCGGTCGGCCGAGCGGCCTGTCCGCCGGTCGGCCGGGCCGTGGGGCCGTTGTCCGGCCGGTCGGCCGCCCAGCCCGGGCATGCTACCGGGTCGGCCGGTCCGCGCCCGAGCCGGAGCGGGGTCGGACGCCCGCGGCCGGGCCCGGGCCGGCCGGAGCCGCCGGGTGACCGCGACCGGCTACCGGGTGGGCGCGGGCCCGCCCGGCTCGCGGTAGTGCAGCACGAACCGCGCGCTGCTGCCGTCGATGCGCCGCCGCACGTAGAGCGCGGGCGCGCCGTCCGGCGTGCAGCTGACGCCCTCGCGGACCAGCAGCGGGGTGCCCGGCGGCACCCCGAGCAGCTCCGCGTCGGCGAGGTCCGCGCCGATCGCGCCGAACGCCCGCCAGTCGTACTCCAGCTCCACCCCGGCCGCCCCGGCCAGGTCGAGCACCATGTTGCCCGGCCGTCCGGGGCGGACCAGCTCGGCCGGCAGCGGCCCGGACGGCACCCAGTAGCTGTTCACGACCCGGGGCCGGCCGCCGATCCGGATCACCGTGTCCACCCGGGACAGCTCCGCGGTGGCGCGTCCCAGCTGGCGGGCCGCCTCGTCGTCCTCGGCGGAGCCGCCCACCGGCGGCGCGGCCACCACGACCTCGCCGTCGCCCTCGGCGGTGCCCGCGGCCCCGCCCGGCAGCTCGGCGTCGAGCGGCAGGGCGCGGTGCACGCTGCCGAGGTCGAAGCGCTGGCTGCGCGGGTCGACGGTGATCGAGACCCGTACGGCCGGCGGGCGGACGAAGGTCCCCACGCCCCGGCGGATCTCCAGCACCGCGGCGCGCTCCAGCTCCGCGACCGCCTGCCGGACGGTGAGCCGGTTGACGCCGAAGTCGGCGCTCAGCTCCGGCTCGCTGGGCAGCCGGGAGCCCGCCGGGTACGTCCCGGCGTCGATGCGCTCCTGGAGCTGCCGGGCCAGCCGGCGGTACAGCGGGGTGTCGCTTCGGTGCGTTGCCACGCGCCAGATCCTACGGAGCGGGGCGGTGGCTTCCGTCCGGGCTTGTCCGGAAGTTCACTCCGGCGTCGCTTGCCCGGGCCCGATCCGCCAGGTAGACATCTAGATGTCTAGATGTCTAGATGTCTCTGCGCTCCTGTCCCGCCCGACTCCCCGGGGCCGTCCCCCGAACCCACCGAGAGGCTCCACCATGACCCTGGTCAACTTCCGCGAACCCGCCGTCCTCGCCGACCCCGAGGGCCTGCGCGTCCGGCGCGGCGTGCTGCACCGCTCCGCCCAGCCGTTCCCGGCCGACAACGGCGCGATCGTCGAGCAGCTGCGCGCCGCCGGCATCCGCACGATCGTCGACCTGCGCGGCGAGGCCGAGGCGGACGACATCGACTGGGCCGCCTCCCGGGCCGACGGCGTCGAGGTGGTCGCCGCCCGCATCCAGCCCACCGGCCCCGCGCTGGAGGCGGCCGTGCGGACCATGACCACCGACGCCGACCTCGGCGCCTTCTACCTGTTGATGGCGGAGTCCGCCCCCGGCGCCGTCAAGCTCGCCGTCGAGGCCGCCGCCCGCCCCGGCGGCGTGCTGCTGCACTGCGCCGCCGGCAAGGACCGCACCGGCCTGCTGACCGGCCTCCTGCTCGACCTGCTCGGCGTCCCCGTCGAGGAGATCGTCGCCGACTACGCCCGCACCACCGAGGCACTGCCGCAGATCTTCGAGGGCCTGGCCGAGCGCAACCGCAACGCCCTGAACGACTACCACGCGGGCTCGCTGGTGGTCCCCCGCCCGCTGCTGGAGGCCCCGGCCGGCGCGATGGCCGCCTTCCTGGAGCTGGTCGACGCCCGGTACGGCGGCACCGAGGGCTTCCTCGCCCACTGTGGGGTGGACGCCGCGACCGTCGCGGCCTTCCGCGCCAAGGCCGCGGTCGGGGTGACGGCATGAGGCCCCTGCTGCGCGACCCGGACGGCACACCGTTCCGCGACCTCCACCACGACGGCGCCACGGAGCCCTACGAGGACCCCCGGCTGCCGGTCGGGGAACGCGTCGAGGACCTCCCGGCCGGAGCCGGCCCAGGCCCTTCAAGGGCCCTCCGGCTGCGAACATTTCCGGCCATCCCCATCTTGTACGGCTAACCACCCGTTCGGCTCCGGTTTCCACGCGCCTCGTGGGGAACGGCCCCGGGTCCGCGCTGTCATGTCCCCGGGCACTCCAGTCGCCCCACGGGAAGGCAGGGACATGAGCAGATTCAGACGCGCGGTCACCGGACCGGCCTTGGCACTCGCGGTCTCCGGGGTTCTCCTGACAGCGGGCGGCACCGCCCGGGCGGAGGCCGGCTACGACACGATCACCATGCTGAAGCAGGAGAAGAGCCAGTGGTGCTGGTCGGCCTCCGGGCTCACCATCGCCAAGTTCCAGGGGTACGGCAGCACCCAGGCGGACTTCTGCCAGCGCGCGTCCTCCTACGTCGGCGGCCCCAGCTGCGACAACCAGCCCGCCCGGCTGGAGGACATGGCCAACGCCTGGTACGACCTGGGCATGGCCAACCCCGGTACCGGCCTCGTCCGGGCGGCGACGTTCGCCGAGGTCACCAGTGACGTCAAGGCCGCCCGGCCGATCGGCGCCCGGATCGGCTGGAAGGCCGGCGGCGGCCACATGAACGTCGTCTACGGCTTCGACACCTCGAACAACACCATCGCCGTCGGCGACCCGTGGCCGGACACCACCACCTACACCTGGTGGAACTACAACGACTACGTCAACAACAGCTCGTTCCGGTGGACCCACTCCCGTACCGGCATCTCCCGCTAGACAGAGAAGGAGGACGACCCATGAGTGACCGAATCGAGCCCGTCGGCCGGAAGGCCACCCGGTTCTCCCGGCTGCCCCTCGTCCTGGCGCTGAGCGCGTCCGTGCTGCTGTCCGCCGCCGGCCCGGCCCGGGCCGTCGACATCCCCGACTACCAGGCCGCTCTGGACCTGGTGCGGTCGGCCGGCGTCCACGACGCCGTCTGCCGCTTCCTCGCCACCCCGCTGCCCGCCGCCGGGCCCGACGGCGGGGCCGGCTCCGCGGTGACGGTCCCCGACACGCCGGACCCGTGCGCGGGCCTGCCCGCGTTCACCCTCAACGACCCGCTCGCGGTGCACGAGATCACCCCGGAGTTCGCCGCGGGCACGGCACTGCCGGTGCCGACCTCGGCGGTCAGGCTGAGCAATCTGGTCTCCTCGCTCGGCGCCGCCGTCAACGACCGCACCGCCACCGTGCTGCTCGCCCCGACCGAGGGCGGCGGCTGGCACCTGGCGGGGGTGCGGGACGGCGACAGCGACGCCGGGTACGCGGGCAGCGCGACCCCGGGCTCCCTGGTCTTCACCGAGCCGCAGATCCGCGGCTGGTACAAGTTGACGCTCACCAGCGTGGAGCCGCTCAACGACCAGGCCAGGGAGGGTCTCCGCGGCCGGGCGGCGATGTCGCTGGCCGACTACCAGCAGGTGCTCAAGGCGCGCTACGCCGACAAGCTGCCCGGTTCCGACTACGACACCCGGGGCCTGTCCAGCGGGTACGGGACCGGTGACCGGGCGGCCGACCCGTCCGTCCGCACACCGCTGCTCGCCGGCGGGTCGCTCGTGGCGCTCGCGCTCGCGGGCGGTGCCGTCGTGCTCGGCCGGATCAGGCGCCGGCGCCGGACCCTCGGCACCCCCTGACGGCCCGGCCCGCCCGGACGTCGGAAGGGGGCCGCCTCCTGGCACGATCGGACGATCGGAGGCGGCCCCCGGTCCGGGGCCGGTCGTCACTCACCCTGCGGACGGGCATCGACCGCACTGCTGCGACCGGCCACGACCCCATCCGACACCATCAACCGCACTTCAGGTCAACCGGCGGCGGGTCCGCCGGTCCGCGCCGTCAGGAGGCCGGCCGCAGCTCGCGGATCCGGGTGATCCGGCCGCGGGCGTCCAGGACCAGGTCGTAGGTGTCGCCGTAGCAGGCGTACGGGGGCTCGGGCTCGCCGCCGTTCAGACAGGTGTCGAGGTGGTCGAGGAGGACGGGGAGCTGCACCTCCTTGGCCGGCTCGTCGTGCGGGAGGTCGACCAGGGTGGCGGTGGCGTGGGCCGCCAGCGGGTGGCTGACGGCGGGGGCGCCGGGGTCGCAGCCGGGCGCCGCCGGGCGAACGGTCAGCCGGCCGTCCAGCACATCGATGACCTGGACCACCCGGTGCCCGGCCTGGGGCGCGCAGGCGGCGGGGGAGGAGGCCGGCCGGGCGGGGGAGGCGGGGGAGGCGAACTCCAGCTCGGACCCGACCTCGGCGTCGGCCCAGAACTCCTCGGCGTCCACGCTCCCGTCCTCCTCGGCGTCCACCGCGGCGTCGACGTCGTCCGAGGCCATCGCCAGCGTCGGGTCCTCGTCGATCGGGGTGCAGGCGGCGAGGCCGCCGGTGACGGCGCAGCAGAGCAGCACGGCGAGGAGGAGACGACGGGGCGCGGTCATGGGGTGAGTCTTCCAGGAACGTGACCGGACGAGACATCCGCGTACACGCGGAATCGGTCCGGCCGGTTCCGCCGGCGGGCTGCGACCGCCCCCACCGGGCGTGCGGGCCCGGCGGGGGCGGAAGTCGGGGGGAGCGCGGCCGCGGAGCTACGAGGCCCTAGGCGGCCACCTGGTGCGTCGGGTCGTAGGACCGCCGCACCCGTTCCTGCGCCTGCGGGCCCGCCTTCAGGTGGTCCAGGCCGAGCAGCGCCGCGCCGAGCACCGGCGGGGCCACGACGACCCGCGGCTCGGCGAGCGGTGCCTCCCGCGCCAGGCGGGCGGTCAGGTTGTCGAGCAGCAGCGGCTGCCGGGAGGACAGCACCCCGCCGCCGAGCACCACCGGCGTGGGCGTGTCCAGCAGGTCGAGGCGGCGCAGGGCGACGACCGCGAGCCGGATGATCTCGTCGGCCTGCCGGTCGATCAGCTCCAGCGCCGTGCCGTCGCCGTCCTCGGCGACCGCGAACAGCACCCGCACGATCTCGTGCAGCCGGGCGAACGGCAGGTGTCCGAGGTGGACGGCCTCGGCGACGGCGCCGGTGCTGGGCAGGCCGAAGTGCTCGGCGATGGCGGCCGCGAGGGCGGTCGGCCCGCCGCGCCCGTCCTCCGCGCGGACGGCGTGCCACATGCTGCTGACGGCCAGGCCCGCGCCGCCGCCCCAGTCGCCGGTGAGCTCGCCGAGGGCGGGGAACCGGGCGGTGCGTCCGTCGGGCAGCAGTCCGACGCAGTTGATGCCGGCGCCGCAGACGACGGCGACGCCGCGCGGGCCGTCGGTGCCCGCCCGCAGCAGGCCGAAGGTGTCGTTGACCACGGTGTTGCTGGCGCCCCAGGGGTGCGACTCCAGGGCGACGCGCAGGGCCTCCTCCTCGACCGGGAGGTCGGCGTTGGCGAGGCAGGCGCTGACGTGGCTGGTCAGCGGGCCGGTCCAGCCGGTCAGCCCGGCGGCCGCGGCCGCCTCCTCGACCAGCGGGGCGAGGCCCGCCACGGCGGCGGCGCCACCGGTCTTCTGCGGGGTGAAGCCGCCGCCCCGGGCGGAGCCGAGGACACTGCCGTCGGCGCCGATGAGGGCGACATCGGTCTTGGAGTTCCCGGCGTCGATGGCGAGGACGCCGGGCAGGTGCGGTTCGGGCTGGTGGGTCATCGGGGTCCCCGCGGCTCGTCGTACGTGGCCCGGCCGGGGGTCTTTCCCGGCCGGGGGTGGCTTCTCCTGCCGGCCTCCGCCGGGCGTCCGCACCCGGGGCCGCTCGCGGCCCGGCCCGCACTCCCCCCACGGAGTGCGGGCCGGGGGACCGAGGGCCCGGGAGGGCGCCGGGACGGGGCCGGACCGGAGGCCGGGCGGGTCAGGCCCAGGCGAGGTGCTCGCGGTTGTGGGCGAGCAGCCGGTCCGTCAGCCGGTCGGCGAGGTCGATCTGGCCGACCAGCGGGTGGGCGAGCAGCGCGTCGAAGACCCGGTCGCGACCGCCGCGCAGCGCGGCGTCCAGGGCCAGGTGCTCGTACGCGGTGACGGCGGCGACCAGGCCGGCGTACAGCGGCTCCAGCGGACGCTGCGGCAGCGGGCGCACGCCCGCCGCGTCGACCTCGGCCGGCACCTCGATCACGGCGTCGTCGGGCAGGAACGGCAGCACGCCGTCGTTGCGGGTGTTCACCACCTGCACCGAGGTGCCGCCGCCGGTGCCGAGCAGCGCCGCGATGAGCTGCACCGCGGCCTCGGAGTAGAACGCGCCGCCGCGCTTGGAGAGCAGCTCCGGCTTGGTGTCGAGGGTCGGGTCGGCGTACGTCTCCAGCAGCTGCCGCTCGATCTCGGCGACCTCGGCGGCCCGCGAGCCCTTGGCCTTCAGCTCCTCCACCACCGCGTCGTGCTGGTAGAAGTACCGCAGGTAGTAGGAGGGCACCACGCCGAGCCGCTCGATCACCCGCCGCGGCAGCAGCAGGTCGTCGGCGATCTCCTGGCCGAAGCCGGCCAGCAGCTCCGGCAGGACCTCCCGGCCGCCGGCCGCGCCGGGCGCGTCGAGCAGGGTGACGCCGCGCTCCCAGGTGAGGTGGTTGAGGCCGACGTGGTCGAGGCGGACCAGCTCGGGGTCGACGCCGAGGTGCTTGGCGAAGCGGCGCTGGAAGCCGATGGCCACGTTGCACAGGCCGACGGCCTTGTGGCCGGCGTCCTGCAGCGCGCGGGTGACGATGCCGACCGGGTTGGTGAAGTCGACGATCCAGGCGTCGGGGTTGGCGCGCCGGACCTGTTCGGCGATGTCGAGCACCACCGGGACGGTGCGCAGCGCCTTGGCGAGGCCGCCCGCGCCGGTGGTCTCCTGGCCGACGCAGCCGCACTCCAGCGGCCACGTCTCGTCCTGGTTGCGGGCCGCCTGCCCGCCGACCCGCAGCTGCAGCAGCACCGCGTCGGCGTCGGCGACGCCCGCCGCCGGGTCGGTCGTGGTGCTGACGACCGCACCGTGGCCCTGCTTGGCGAAGATCCGCCGGGCCAGCCCGCCGATCAGCTCCAGCCGGTCGGCGGCCGGGTCGACGAGGACGAGTTCGCCGATCGGCAGGGTGTCGCGCAGCCGGGCGAAGCCGTCGATCAGCTCCGGGGTGTACGTCGAACCGCCGCCTACGATGGCCAGCTTGAGCGCGGACATCAGCCCTTGACCCCTGTCAGTGTCACGCCTTCGATGAAGGCCTTCTGTGCGAAGAAGAAGAGGATGATCACCGGGGCCATCACCAGCAGGGTGGCGGCCATGGTGAGGTTCCAGTTGGTGTGGTGGGCGCCCTTGAAGGACTCCAGGCCGTAGGAGAGGGTCCAGGCGTCGTGGTTGTTGCTGGCGTAGATCTGCGGGCCGAAGTAGTCGTTCCAGCAGTAGAAGAACTGGAACAGCGCGACGGCGGCGACGGCCGGCTTGGCCATCGGCAGCACCACCCGCAGCAGGGTGCGGAATTCGCCGCAGCCGTCGATCCTCGCGGCCTCGATGTACTCGTTGGGGATGGTCAGCAGGAACTGCCGCAGCAGGAAGATCGAGAACGCGTCGCCGAAGGCCATCGGGATGATCAGCGGCCAGAGCGAGCCGCCGAGGCCCAGCTGCTTCGCCCAGAACAGGTACATCGGGATGACGGTGACCTGCGGCGGCAGCATCATCATCGCGATCACCGCCATCAGCGCCAGGTTGCGGCCGCGGAAGCGGAACTTGGCGAGCGCGTAGGCGACCGGCAGGCTGGAGACCACGGTGAACAGGGTCCCGAGCAGCGCGTACAGCAGGGTGTTGCGCCACCAGGTGAGGAAGCCGGGCGTCTCCCAGACCTTCAGGTAGTTGTCCCAGTGCCAGGAGCCGGGCCAGTAGTCGGTGGTGAGCGCCTGGCTGTCCGACATGACCGAGGTGAGGAAGGCGAAGACGAACGGCAGCAGGAAGAACAGGGTGGCGGCGATCGCCAGCGAGTGCACGGCCACCCAGTTGAGGGCGGCGCGACGGCGGGCGGCGCGGGCGGCCGCGGCGGAGGAGCCGCGGGCGGGGCCGCGGGCGGGCGGCTTCCCGGGTGCCTCGGCGGTGAGGGTCGAGCTGAGAGTCATGAGCGTGTCCTCGCCTAGTCGTCGCTGGCCATGAAGCCGGACCGGCGGCGCAGCAGCACCGAGGTGACGGCCATCGAGATGGCGAACAGCACCAGGGCGACGACGCACGCCGCACCGTAGTTGAAGCGCTGGAAGCCGAGGTTGTAGACCATCTGCGGCAGGGTCCAGGTCGAGCCGGACGGGTAGCCGGGCTCGAACTGCTGGCCGGAGTTGCCCGCGTTGCCGCCGGCGACCTTCCCGGCGACGATCGCCTGCGTGTAGTACTGCATGGTCTGGATGACCCCGGTGACCACCGCGAACATGATGATCGGCGAGATGTTCGGCAGGGTGACGAAGCGGAAGCGCTGGAACGGGCCGGCGCCGTCGAGCTCGGCGGCCTCGTACTGCTCCCGGGGGACGTCCAGCAGGGAGGCCATGAAGATGACCATCAGGTCGCCGATGCCCCACATGGCGAGCAGGGTGAGCGCGGGCTTGGACCACTCCGGGTCGGCGAACCAGCCGGGCTGCGGCAGCCCGATCTCACCGAGGAAGTGGTTGACCGGGCCGGTGCCGGGGTTGAGCAGGAAGGCGAAGGCCACGGTGGCGGCGACCGGCGGGGCCAGGTACGGCAGGTAGAAGGCCGTGCGGAAGAAGCCGACACCGGTCTTGATCTTGGTGATCAGCAGTCCGATGCCGAGGCCGAACGCCACCCGCAGGCTCACCATGACGACGACCAGCCACAGGGTGTTGCGCAGGCCCTGCCAGAAGGACGGGAGGTCGTTGAAGACGTAGTCCCAGTTCTTCAGCCCGCTGAAGGTGGGCGAGCCGAAGCCGTTGTACTTGGTGAACGAGAAGTAGATCGTCGATATCAGCGGGTACAGGAAGAAGACGCCGAAACCGATCAGCCAGGGGGAGAGGAAGACCAGGGCGCGGGCCGACGCCCGGCGGCGCTTGCGGCGCAGCAGCTGCTGCGCCTCGGGCGCCGCCGGGGCGGTCGTTCCGGCGCCCTTGCGGGTGGCGGACGCGAGTGACATGGGAGCTCCGTGGACCGGTCGGGCTACTTGGCCTGGGCGATCGCGGCGTCGATCTCCTTGGCGGTGGCGGCGAGGCCGGCCGGGAGGTCGGTCTGCTTGCCGGACTCGTAGTCGTAGCCGAGGTTCTGCAGCGACACGATGTAGCCGCCGCCGTTGACGCTGGCGGGGGTGGTGGACGAGCTCGCGTGCTTCGCGATGTTCACGAAGGTCCTGAAGTTCTCGTCGCTGATCAGCTTGGGCGACTCCAGCGCGGCGAAGGTGCTCGGCACGTTGTGGATCGCGTTGGCGAAGGACACCACCGCGTCGGTGTCGGTGGTCAGGAACTTGACCAGCTCCCAGGCCGCGGCCTGCTTCTTGCTGGTGCTCGCGATGCCGACGATGGTGCCGGTCTGGTAGCCGCGGCCGTAGGTGTCCTGCTGGTCGTCCGGCACCGGGAACGGGGCGGTCGCCCAGTCGAAGTCCGGCTTGTCGGTGGCGAGCGAGGCGGTGCGCCACTCGCCGTCGATGGCCATCGCGACCTGGCCGGTGTGGAACGGGTTCTTGGCGCTGAACTCCTCGCCGAAGGTGGAGCGGAACTTGTCGAGCTTGTCGTAGCCGCCGAGCTGGTCGACCAGGCCCTTCTGCCACTTCAGCATCGCGGCGACCTTGGGGTCGGTGGCGAGGGTGGACTTGCCGGCGGCGTCGAAGTAGCCGGGGCCGTACTGGCCGAGGAAGTGCTCGGTGGTCGACTCGTAGCCGTGGTACAGCGGCATGAAGCCGAGCCGCTTGTAGCTGTCGCCGTCGGCGACGGTGAGCCGCTTGGCGACGTCGGCGAACTCGCTGAAGGTCTTCGGCGGGTTGGTGATGCCCGCGTCGGCGAACGCCTTCTTGTTGTAGTAGAGGCCGAAGGCGTCGCCGAGCAGCGGCAGGGAGCACTGGTTGCCCTGGAACTGCGTGTAGTTGAGCATCGCGGCCGGGAAGGTCTTGGCGGCGTCGATGTTGTCCTTGGCCAGCAGCGGCTTGAGGTCGACGAAGGACTTGGTCGAACAGAACATGCCGACGTTGTTGGTGGTGAAGGAGGAGACCACGTCGGGGGCGTCGTCGCCGCCGGCCCGCAGCGCCTGGTTGACCTTGTCGTCGGCGATGTTGCCGACGGCCTTGACGTGGATGTTGGGGTGGGCCTTCTCGAAGGCGGCGATGTTGTCGTTGATCGCCTTCACCTCGGAGTCCTGGCTCCAGCCGTGCCAGAAGGTGAGGGTGACGTCCTTGCCACTGGCGGAGTCGTCGCTGCCACCGCCGTCGCTGCTGCCGGTGCAGGCGGTGGCGAGCAGGGCGAGGACGGCGCTGCCGGTGACGGCGGCGAGCGTCCGGCGGCTTCTGCGGGCGGGGGAGGTGGTGGGGTGCACTTCGAGGTCCTCCTGGGGGTGCGCGGGCAGGCGTCATTGCCTCGGGTCCCGCGTGCGGGATTGGGGAGAGGTGGGTGCAGGGGCGGTCGGTGCGGGGGCGTGCGGTGCTGCGTCGGGCGTCTGGTCCTTGTTGCGTCTGGAGTCTGGGTCTGGAGTCTGAAGTCAGGAGTCTGAAGTCAGGAATCCGGGGTCGGGCGTCGGGGGCCGGACGTCAGTGGGTGGAGAAGACCGCCTCCCGGGCGGCCGCCAGCGCGCGGGCCAGCGCGCCGAGCAGGACCGGCGAGCCGGTCAGCGCACTGCCGCGCACCTCGGGCCGGGCGGCCGAGATCCGGGCCAGCTCCTCCTCGACCAGGGCCCGCAGCCGTTCGCCGCCGGCGGTCGGCACCCCGCCGGAGACCACCACGAGCCGGGGGTCGACGACGGCGACGATCACGGCCAGCCCGACGGCCAGCCGGGCGGCCAGCTCGGCGAGGAAGTCGTCGCCCGCGCCCGGGGTGGCGAGGGCCCGGGCGACCGCCTCCTCGGCGGTCGGCGCGGCGAGCCCGTGCTCCTTGGCCAGGGCCCGGACGGCGGGGGCGCCGACCAGCTCCTGGAACCCGCCCGAGTTGCGGCGGCGGACGTCCCGGACCACCGGAGAGCCGGGCACCGGCATGTAGCCGACCTCCCCGGCGCCGCCGGTGAAGCCGCGGTGCAGCCGGCCGGCGATCACGATCGCGGCGCCGATGCCCTCGCCGGCCCAGAGCAGCACGAAGTCCTCGAAGCCCTCCGCCGCGCCCCCGGACTGCTCCGCGACGGCGGCGAGGTTCACGTCGTTCTCGATCGTCACCGGGGCGCCGATCGCCTCGGCGAGCCCCTCGACCAGCCGCGGCGTGTGCCAGCCGGGCAGGTGGGAGGCGTACCGCAGCTTGCCGGTCACCGGGTCGGGCGCGCCGCCGACGCCGATCACCACGGTGTGCAGGGCGTCCGGGGCGAGCCCGGCGGCGCGGACCGTCTCGGCGACCGCCCCGGCGACCCGGGGCACCGTCCCGGCAGCCGGCCAGCCCTTGGTGGGGACGACGTGCTCGGCGAGCGTGGTGCCGGTGATGTCGGCGACCGCGACCCGCACCTGGCTGGTGGTGACGTCCAGCCCGGCGACGTGCCCGGCCGCGGGATTCACCTGGTACAGCTGCGCGTTGGGGCCCGGTCCACCGGCCGTGGTGCCCACCGGCAGCACCAGCCCGGCCGCCTCCAGGCGGCCCAGCAGCTGGGAGGCGGTGGGCTTGGAGAGCCCGGTGAGGGTGCCGATCTGGGTGCGGGAGAGCGGTCCGTTCGCCAGCAGCAGTTCGAGCGCCGCGCGGTCGTTGATGGCCCGCAGCAGGCTGGGGGTGCCGGCGAGGGGGGTCTTGGCGTTGCCTGTGGTCACGCGACGATCCTCCTCCTCGGGGCGGCCGGGGTTCCGGTCGGGTTCGGAGCGAACTGTTAGGAAACTTTCCAGTCGCTTGGGACAGGACCGTACGGGCCCCGTAAGCGGAGTGTCAATGGGCCTTCGCACGGAGGATGCCGACTCGTTACCGGACGGCCCCCGGACAGCGCGGGGCCCCGCCTCCGAGCCGTTCGGAAGCGGGGCCCCGGGCGTACGCACGGCCCCCTCAGGGCGCCTTGCTGCCGTCGTCCACCGGGCGCACCGGAGCCGGTATCGGCGTCGCCGCCTTGTAGCCCGCCGAGGCCGGGTCGGCCAGTGCGGACGGCGGGGCCGGGTCGGTGCCGGGGGCGGGCGCCGCGGTCGTGCCCAGCACCATCGCGGCGGCGGCCGTCCCGGCGGCCGCACCCGCGGCGACGGCCGGCGCGACCTCCTCCTTGACCTTGATCCCCGCGTCGTCGAAGACCTGCTTGAGCCGCTGGCGCAGCCCCCGCGCCACGCTCAGCGACTTGCCCGGGGCGGTCCGCGCCTCGACCCGCAGCACCACCGAGTCCGCCGCGACCGACTCCACGCCCAGCACCGAGAACGGCGCCCAGACCAGCTCGTCGAACGGCGCCTCCTTGGCCAGCGCCTCCGCGGTCTCCCGGATCAGCGTCTCGACCCGCTCCAGGTCCTCCTTGTAGCCGACCTGGACGTCCACCGAGGCGGTCGCCCAGCCCTGGCTCATGTTGGCGATCCGCTTCACCTCGCCGTTGCGGATGTACCAGATCTCGCCCCCCGCGCCGCGCAGCTTGGTCACCCGCAGGCCGACCTCGAGCACCGTGCCGGTGGCCACCCCGGTGTCGATCTCGTCGCCGACGCCGTACTGGTCCTCCATGATCATGAAGACCCCGGAGAGGAAGTCGGTGACCAGGTTGCGGGCGCCGAAACCGATCGCCACACCGGCCACACCGGCGCTCGCCAGCAGCGGCGCCAGGTTCACCCCGAGCGCCGACAGCACCATCAGCGCCGCCGTGCCCAGGATCGTGAACGACGCGACGCTGCGCAGCACCGAGCCGATCGCCTCCGCGCGCTGCTGGCGCCGCTCCGGGTTGACCACCCCGGTGTTGGCCAGCAGCCCGCCCAGCCGGCTCGGCTCCTCCTCGCCCTCGCCCGGCCGGACCATCCGTGTTATCAGCTGGGTGATCACCTTGCGCACCATCGCCCGCAGCACCAGGGCCAGCACGATGATGAAGACGATCCGGACGCCGCTCGCCAGCCACTCCTGCCAGTGCGAGTCGAACCAGCCGGCGGCCTGCCGGGTGGTGTCGGAGACCTCCTGCGCGCTCGTCGGGATTCTGAGGTCGAGCGGTGGCAGCGCCGGGGCCGTGGGGCTGGTGGACGGGGCGGGCGTCGAGGCCGACGTCGTGGCGGACGCGTCGGCGAGGAGGCCGGCGGCACCGGACCGGAACACGTGCGGGACCTTCCTGCAGGGGTCGTGGCACGGTCCGTCGAGTCGCGGCGAACCCGGGCGGGACGCCCCCGACCTGCGGACCGTCCGCACTACCCTAGCCGCCGCCCGGCCGACGGCTTGACACGCCGAACCCGATCCGTCCCCCGGTCGCACGGCGCGTGCACCCCCGCGAACGCCCCGTCAACGCCCCCGCGCGCCGCTGTCCGCACTGGTCCGACCGGCGCAGCGGTACCCCGGAGGGGCACCGGAGTGCAACCCGCGCTCCCTCCGGGCATACCGGGTATGACAGAACCCACACCCGGAGTTCACGTCAGCTCCGTTACACAGGAGTGGTGGCGCCGTACAACGGCGTAAGGCGACACTGGGGGAGATCACGCACCCGTTGCGCGATCGAACCGCTCGTCCCGGCGCGAGCCACGCGCCGCAGGCGTCCAAGGAGGCATCCGTGCCGCATGTCCTGGTCCTCAACGCATCCTACGAGCCGCTCGGCGTCGTATCGATGCGCCGCGCACTCATCCTCGTCCTCAATCACAAGGCCGTCAGCCTGGAGGACTCGGGTGTCACTCTGCACAGCGCCACCAGCGCCCTTCCGGCGCCGTCCGTCGTCCGACTGACCCGCTTCGTCCGGGTCCCCTTCTGCGGGCCCGTCCCGCTCACCCGCCGGGCGCTGTTCGCCCGCGACCACGGTCGTTGTGTCTACTGCGGGGCCGCCGCCACCAGCGTCGATCACGTCATCCCGCGCAGCCGGGGAGGCCAGCACCGCTGGGACAACGTGGTGGCGGCCTGCCGGCGCTGCAACCACACCAAGGCCGACCGCCACCTCACCGAGCTGGGCTGGCGGATGAAACGACCACCGGCGCCACCCACCGGCCTGGCCTGGCGGATCATCGGCACCGGCATCAAGGACCCGCGCTGGCGGCCCTACCTGGAGCCGTACGGCGGGACCGACCAGCTGCGCGCCCCGCAGTGGGGCGAGTACGAGCACCACGACCATACCGAGGCCGCCCACCCGGTCCCGCTCGGCCGGGCCCACGCCGGCCACTCCGCCCCCGTCCGCCGCGGTGAGCACCCGGAACCGCTCTCCGCCTGACCTCCGCACCACAAGGGCTTGCCCGTCACATCTCCCGGTACGCCTCATGGGCCGCCGCGCACCCCGCACGGGGAGCGCGGCGGCCCGCCGTCTGCCCCGGGGGAGGGCCGGCCGACCCGGTACGAGGAGAGCGGCCCTACGGCCTGGGCTTCGGCGGGGTCCCGGTCGGCGTGCCGGTGGTGCTCGGGGCGGGCGCCGGACCGGTCGGACCGGTCGGGGTGGCCGAGGGGGTCGGCCCGGGCGTCGGCGGGGTGGTCGCCGTTCCACCACCGGTGCCGCCGGCCTGGCCGCCCGACTGCTGGCCGCCGCCCGGCTGCCCGGTCGGCGGCGTCACCGGCGGGGTGACGGGCGGGGTCACCGGCGGCGTCGCCGGCCCGTCCGCCGGGGCGACCGCGTACAGCTCGACGCCCCAGAGCGAGTAGCCGTACTTGGTGCCCCGGGCCACGCCCTGGATCCGCAGGAACTTCGCCCCCGGCGCGTCGAAGCGCACCGTCTCGTTGCCGCCCCTGCCGTCCCCCACGGTCGCGACCGTGGTCCAGGAACGGCCGTCCGCCGAGGCCTGGACCTTGTACGCGGCGGCGTACGCGGCCTGCCAGTGCAGCACCGCCGAACCGAGGTGGGTGGCCTTCGGCAGCTCCAGCTGCACCCAGGCGTCGTCGGCCGCCGGCGAGGACCACCGGCTCTTCGGGTCCTGGTCGGCCACCGCCGAGGCGGGGAAGTTCGGGGTCTCGTCGGCCGAGGAGGTGGCCTGCGCGGTGATCGCCAGGTCGGGACCGCCGGTCGGCGGGACCACGTGCACCTGGAGCACCTGGCGAACGGTGGTC
This sequence comes from Streptomyces sp. NRRL F-6131, assembly GCA_000719695.1. GTDB lineage: Bacteria > Actinomycetota > Actinomycetes > Streptomycetales > Streptomycetaceae > Kitasatospora. The sequence continues at coordinate 3,741 of JOHN01000094.1, read as the reverse complement.
TGGCCGGCCACGAACACCACCGGCACCTGGTACGTCCCGGACGGCGTCTCCGGCCCGGCGGTGACCAGCAGCGGCACGCCGACCCTGCCGCCGCGCGGCACGCTCACCCCGGTCACCGGCGCCACCGTCAGCCCCTTGGCGACGGTCGGCACCTCGGTGCGCAGCTCGCCGGTGACGCCCTCCGGCCGGCCGGCCTCGACGGTCACCCGGGCCTGCGCCGGAGCGGCCTCCCCGATCACCGCGTCCACCGAGGGGTCGGCCAGGCTCAGCCGGGCCGCCGGGGCGTCCGCGTACCAGGGGATCACCTGGTTGACCACGGGCGGCTCCCCGCCCGGGCGCCAGGCCAGCCGGAACGCGTCGGCGGGCAGGCCGCCCGCCGCGAGCTCGTTCCAGCCCGGCTGCACGGTGCCGATCTCGCTCCAGCTGCCGTCCGGGTGCCGCACCGCGACGGTGGCCGAGGCGCGCACCCCCGGGTCGGTCAGCACGGTCAGCCGGTCCAGCGGCCGGGCGGCGCCCAGCTCGACGGTGAGCGGCTCGTCCAGCGCGGTCGGCGCGGTGGCCGCCCGGTAGGCGGTGTCCGGGTTGCCGTCCAGCACGGCGGCGGCCGAGGAGCCGGGCAACGCCGCCGGGCCGCCGGAGACACTCGCCGGCAGCTCGTCCGGCGCGGTCACCGAGAACTCGCGCACCGCGACCGCGGTCTTCTGCGCCGCGGTGGCCCGCAGCCGGACCGCCCGGACGATCGTCCCGGCGGGCACCTGCGCGGAGACCGACTTCTGGTTCTTCACCGAGGCCAGCTTCTTCCAGCCGCCCTCGCCGGTGGAGTACTCCAGCACGCCGTCCCGGATGTAGTCGTCCAGCGCGCTCCCGCCGTCCGGGCCGGAGCCCCAGGAGCCCATCAGCACGGTCACGCTGCCGACCGGGCGTCCGCCGCCGAGGTCCAGGCCGACCGCGTCGCCCTGCTGCGGCGGCGCCGAGCTCCAGTAGAAGGTGTCGGAGACGCCGTCCGCCATCAGCGCCGGCAGGTGGTCGTGCGCGGTGCCCAGCGTGGTGGTCGCGGTGATGCCGCCGCCCTGCACACCGGCCCAGGTGTCGGCGGCCCGCAGCGCGCGCTCCAGGAACGGGCCGAGCACGCCCGCGCCGACCGTCGCCGGGCTCTGACCGAGCTGCTCGCGCAGCTTGTTCAGCTCCACCCGGGCCTTCCAGGCGGCCCCGCCGTCGCCGCCGCGCTGGGCCAGCAGCATGTCCAGGGCGGACTGCCCGGCGAGACCGTAGTCGCGCAGCGGCGCCAGCCAGGGCGCGGTCTCGGCGGCCAGCGGGCCGGTGGCCTGGGCGGCGGCCAGGGTCTGCTGGGCGCCGGCCATCGCGGTGAACGCCTGCCGCAGCGGGGCGGCCGCGTCTATCAGCTTCGCCAGGTCCGGCGCGGCCCCCGAGACCGGCTCGGCGGCGGCCCAGAACCGGTCCAGCATCGGCAGCAGATAGCCGGACTCCTGCTTGGCCAGCGGCGAGGAGACGCTGTTCCCGGCCAGCGCGGTGACCGCCGCCAGGGTCTCCCCGGTGGGCGTCGCCGTCGCACCGGTCGGGCCGGCCAGCGAGCGCAGCGCCGCCTGCCAGGAGTCCTCCGGCTTGTAGGCGGCCGGGTTCCAGGCGAAGTCGCCGGCGGTGGAGAGCGCGATCCGGGACGCCACCGGCTGCTGCATCGCGCCGGTCAGCATCACCGCCGACCGGGTCGCCACCTCGGTGTCGCGGCCGGTGTAGGCGCCCAGGAAGAGCCGGTCCGGGGTGGCGTCGTTGACCGGGTAGTTGTCCATGGTGACCAGCGGGTGCCCGTACAGGCCCGAGGTGTCGGCGACCTGCGTGCCGGTGATCCGCTCCGGGATCACCCCGACACCGCTCCAGGCCACCTGCACCCCGGACGGCAGCGCGGCGGCCAGCGCCGTCCGGTACGGCGAGGTGCCCTGCTGGTGGTACTCGGTGGGGACGACCGACAGCGGCGCCAGACCCGGGTTCCGAGCGATCAGCCGGTCCTGCACCCTGGCGGCCAGCTCGGCCTGCGCCTTGGCGGCCGCGGCCGGGCCCGTGCCGTACTTCGCCCGGTCGTCGGAGCAGTGCCACTCGTCGTAGGAGACGTCCAGGAACTGCAGCTGGAACGCGGTGAAGCCGAGCCTGCGCAGCCCGTCCAGCTTGGCGACCAGCGCGTCCGCGTCCTTCGCCGAGCTGAAGCAGAAGGACTGCCCGGGGTCGATCGCGTACCCGAGGGCGATGTGGGCGCGCTCGGCGCGCTCGGCCAGCGCCCGCAGGTCGTCGGCCTGGGCCTTCGGATAGGCGTCCCGCCAGCGGGCCACCCGGTACGGGTCGTCGCCCGGCGCGTAGAGGTAGAAGTTCTGCTTGGACCGGCCGAGGAAGTCCAGCTGGTCGAGCCGCTGCTGCTGGGTCCACGGGGTGCCGTAGAACGCCTCGGCGGTGCCGCGCACCGGCGCGCCGGACGGCCAGTCGCGCAGGGTGATCCCGGGCAGGCCCAGGCCGGCCGCGCCCGGCGCCTGGCCCTGGTCGGCCGGCACGGCCGCCAGCAGCTGGCGCAGCGACTGCGCGGCGTAGAAGGTGCCGGTCGCGTCGGTGCCCGCCAGGACGACCGCGCCGTAGCTGCCGCCGCCGGCCACCGGCAGCTGTCCGGCCGCCAGCACGTAGCCGCCGGCCGGCATCCCGGCGGTGGTGGGCGCCGCGGTGTCCTTGCCGCCGGCCGCCACGGTGAGTTCGCGCAGCACCCGGTCGGTGTCGCCGCCCGCGCCCTCGGCGGGGCCGCCGACGTACACCACCAGCGAACCGGCGACCGGCGGGCCGGGCTCCGACCGCGGGGTCACGGTGGTCGCGCCCGCGATGCCGAGGACCTCCCGCACCGCGGCCACCGCACCCCGGTCCGCCCGGGTCGAAGCGACCAGGGTGACGGCGGCGGGCACGGTGACCGGCTTGCCGGTCGCGCTCTGCTCCTGCGGACGCGGGAAGACCTGAGGGTCGCTCACACTGCCGAGCGGGGTCTGCGGGGCGCTGCTCGCGGTGCTCACCACGTCCGGGCCCGGCGTGTAGCCGGGCACCTGGGCGTACGCCGCCGGGCCGCTCACCAGCAGCCCGCCGACCACGGCGGCCGCCGACAGGGTGGCCGCCACCTGGAGGGTCCGCCGGCTCGGCGCCCCGGGGCGGGCGGCCAGCGCCCGCTCGGCCCGGACCGAGGACAGCAGCGGCGCGGTGCCCTTGAGGTCCGCGATCAGGCGATCCGCCGTCCTGGGCGCCAGTTGACGACACGTCCGCGCCGTCGCCCGGCGTGCCGCGAGCGCCGTCGGGTGCTGCAGGACCTCGCGCAGCGCCGGGCTCTGCTCCAGCTGCTGACGGAGCCGCCGCCCGGCCACCTCGGACACTCGGGCTTGCACAGGAGCCTCCTCGCCAGGCCGGAACCACATCGCGGCACAGCCCACCAGCTACGTTTCGCGGTGTCAACGTCGTCGACGGGTATGACTACTTTGTCCGGTTTACCCCTGACTCCAACCCTTCGTCCACTGCCCATATTTTGGGGGCTCAACTCGCCTCCGGGGCGCTTTCGTCCGGTGCCGACGGTCGGCGCTCCCTCGCTCCTTCGTCGCTCCCTCGCGCTCTCCCTTTCGGCACCGGCGCGCCCCTTCGGCTCGCTCGCACCTCTTTTGGGGGCTCGGCTCGCCTCCGGGGCGCTTTGACCCGGTGCCGACGGTCGGC
>JOHN01000093.1 GCA_000719695.1 Streptomyces sp. NRRL F-6131 | reverse complement strand
CGCCCGCCCCCACCCCGGCCGCCGGCGACGCTCCGGCGAGCCCGGTCCCCGCCGAGCCGGCCCCCGCGCCGTTCCCGGCACCCGGCGGCGCGTTCATGGGCATCATGACCAAGGCCGGCCCCTACGACCTCGACCCGGTCGACGAGTTCGCCACCGCCGTGCAGCACCGGCCGAGCGTGCTGGAGTTCTCCGTCGGCTGGTGGGACAAGCGCTTCGACCGCCGGGTCTTCGACACCGTGGCCGAACGCGGCATCATGCCGATGGTCGCCTGGGAACCCTGGGACTTCCACAAGGAGTCCAAGGTCGACAAGCTCCGCGGCGAACAGCCCGAGTACGCGCTGAACCGCATCATCGGCGGCGAGTTCGACGGCTACATCAAGCAGTGGGCGGAGGGCGTCAAGAACCTCGGCTACCCGATCGCGCTGCGCTTCGCCCACGAGATGAACGGCTACTGGTACCCGTGGGCCGAGCAGGCCAACGGCAACCGCCGCGGCCAGTACGTGCAGGCCTGGAAGCACGTCCACGACCTCTTCCGGCAGGCCGGCGCCGACAAGGTGGTCTGGGTGTGGAGCCCGAACGTCGACTACGAGAACGCCACTCCGCTCGACTCGCTCTACCCCGGTGACGACTACGTCGACTGGATCGGCCTGTCCGGCTACTACGGCACCGTCGGCCTGGAGAAGTACCTCTCCTTCGACCAGATCTTCGACCCGACGCTGAAGAAGCTGCGGTCCTTCAGCCAGAAGCCCGTGGTCATCACCGAGACGGCCGCCACCGACAGCTCCGGCCAGAAGGCCCGCTGGATCACCGAGATGTTCACCCAGCTCCCCCAGCACCCGGACATCATCGGCCTGATCTGGTACGAGGCCGTCAAGGAGGTCGACTGGCGGGTCAGCACCTCCGGGCCGGCCAGCGCGGCGTACGCCGCCGGTGCCGCCGCGCCCCGGTACGCCGGGCAGTGGACCGTCCGCTCGCAGCCGCTCCGGACGGCGCCGCCGCCCGCCCCGCCGTCCGCCGCGCCGTCCGCCGCGCCGTCGCCGTCGGCCTCGCCGAGCCCGAAGCCGTCCGGTTCCACCGGCACCCGGCCGTCGTCCGGCTCGACCGGCCCGACGAAGAAGCCGACCGCCACCAGGCCCCGGAGCACCGCGCCGGCCACCGGCGCCGGATAGCCTCGACCGACCGCGGGCCCGGGCGCCCGCGGGAGGCCGCCGGGAGCACCGGCCGCCCCGCACACCGAACACCAGTACCCCTTGTTGGGAGGCGAAGACCATGGTCCGCCCGTTCCTGCCCGGCCCCGGGCGCCCCCGGCCGCGCGCCTGGTGGTGGATCGCCCCCACCGCCCTCCTGGTGCTCTGCCTGTGCGCCGTGCTGATCCCGCGCGAGAGCGCCCCCTCGACCGCCGCGGTCGCCCCGCCGCCGCCCCCGCCGCCGCTGACCTCCGCCGAGCCCGGCGAGCTGTGCTCCACCGCGCAGAACCGCTACCCCTCGCAGCCGGTGGACTCCGGGCGCTACATCATCAACCCCAACGAGTGGAACGCCGGCGGCGGCCTGTGCATCCGCGGAAGCGCCGACAGCGCCGCCTTCGCCGTCACCCGCAGCGCCGTCGCCCGCGGCAACCTCACCGACCCGGTCCGCGGCCCCGGCGCGTACCCGCACATCAGCACCCCGGTCGGCGGCGACGGCGTCAGCCCGCTGCCCATCGCCGTCGACAACCTGCGGTACGCCACCAGCACCTGGCGCACCACCCAGGTCGACGGCGGCATCTGGAACGCCTCCTACGACCTCTGGTACAGCACCACCCGGGGCAGCTGCTCCTTCACCGAGAGCGCCGAGGTGATGATCTGGCTGCGCGGCAACGGCACCTCGCCGTTCGGCAAGCAGGCCGGCGAGCTGCGCAGCGGCGGCCAGGCCTACCGGGTGTACGAGGCGCCGAAGAAGAGCAGCCACACCCTGATCACCTACGAGGCGGCCTCCGCCACCAACGTCGTCACCGGACTCGACCTGCGCGCCTTCACCCGCGACGCGGTCCAGCGCGGCTACGTCCCGGCCGGCTCGTTCCTGTGCGCCGTCCAGGCCGGCTTCGAGATCTGGGAGGGCGGCGCGGGCCTGACCACCGACGCGTTCTCCTTCGAGGTCGCCGCGGGCCGTCCCAGCGGCGCGATCACCTCCGCGGTGCCCGGCTACTGCCTGGACAGCCGGGTGGCCGGCGACCCGGCCGCGGTCGGCGCCGCCACCTGCGACGGCTCCCCCGCGCAGAGCTGGACCATGGGCGAGGACGGCTCCGTCGGCCAGGGCGGACGCTGTCTGGAGGACCCGGACATCGGCTTCCCGGTCCTGACCGGCTGCACCCGCCGACCCGACCAGCGCTGGCGCGCCAACGCCTCCGGGCAGCTGCTCAACGAGGACAGCGGAAAGTGCGTGGAGAACCCGGCGACCGGCCCCACGGGCACCGGCGGCGGCTCCCAGGTGCGGATGCGGCTCTGCGCCGTCAAGCCCGCGCAGGAGTGGCACGCACCGGTCTGACGGGCGCCGAAAACCCCCGCAGCTTATCGCACCCGACCCCCGACACGCAGCCTCGCGACACTACATGTGGGGCTTCGTCGGACGAGCGCCACTAGATGTATGCTCACTCCTGCTGTCGAAGCAGGGGAACCCGGTGCGATTCCGGGACTGCCCCGCAGCGGTGTGCGGCGCCTCCTCCGGGGGGTCCCGCGAGTCCGATGACCTGCCGACGGCGTGCCGCCGCCTCCCCGCAGAGGCCACGCGCACCAGCACCACCTTCCGGGCCTCGCGGGCGGGCCGGGGACGACACGCGCGCGACGCCCACGGGCCCGCGCGGCGTTCTCCCCTGCCCCGAACGGCCCGGTCCCCGTGCCACCGCCGATCGCCGCCAGGAGAGAGCGCCTTGACCACCGCTGCCTCAGTCGCCCTGCCCGCCCAGGGTTCCAGCTCCGCCCCCGCCGACCCCACGGTCACCGACCCCGGCGGCGCGCTCCTGCGCCTTCTCACCGACCGCAGCGCCGACCTCCCCCAGGTGGACCCCGGTCATGTCGCCGCCGCCGCGCTCCGCGGCCGTCACGCCGGCTCGGACTTCGCCGAGCTGCGCGGGCTGGCCGTCGACGCCGCCGCGTCGATGATCGCCGAGGACCCGCAGTACTCCAAGCTCGCGGCCCGGCTGCTCGCGCTGGAGATCGTCGACGAGGCGTCGAGCCAGGGCGTGGTCTCGTTCTCCACCTCGATCGCCGTCGGCCACGCCGAGGGCCTCATCGGTGACACCACCGCCGCCTTCGTCGCCAAGCACACCACCGCCCTGGACGCGCTGGTCGACGCGAACGGCGACGACCGCTTCGAGTACTTCGGCCTGCGCACCGTCCAGAGCCGTTACCTGCTGCGCCACCCGATCACCCGCAAGGTCGTCGAGACCCCGCAGCACTTCCTGCTCCGCGTCGCCTGTGGCCTGGCGGTCGGCGACACCGAGCAGTCGGTCCGCGAGGTCGCCGAGCTGTACCGCCTGATGAGCCGGCTGGAGTACCTGACCTCCTCGCCGACCCTCTTCAACTCCGGCACCAAGCACCCGCAGATGTCCAGCTGCTACCTGCTGGACTCCCCGCTGGACAACCTGGACTCGATCTACTCCCGCTACGCGCAGATCGCCCGGCTGTCCAAGCACGCCGGCGGCATCGGCCTGTCCTACTCCCGGATCCGCTCCCGCGGCTCGCTGATCCGCGGCACCAACGGCAAGTCCAACGGCATCGTGCCGTTCCTGCGCACCCTCGACTCCTCCGTCGCCGCCGTCAACCAGGGCGGCCGCCGCAAGGGCGCGGCCTGCGTCTACCTGGAGACCTGGCACGCGGACATCGAGGAGTTCCTCGAGCTGCGCGACAACACCGGCGAGGAGGCGCGCCGCACCCACAACCTCAACCTGGCGCACTGGATCCCGGACGAGTTCATGCGCCGGGTCAACGCCAACGCGGACTGGTCGCTGTTCTCCCCCGCCGACGTCCCCGAGCTGGTCGACCTCTGGGGCGCCGAGTTCGACGAGGCGTACCTGAAGGCCGAGCTGGCGGGCAAGGCCGTACGCACCATCCCCGCGCAGACCCTCTACGCCCGGATGATGCGCACCCTCGCGCAGACCGGCAACGGCTGGATGACCTTCAAGGACGCCTCCAACCGCGCCGCCAACCAGACCGCGCTGCCGGGCCGCACGGTGCACAGCTCCAACCTCTGCACCGAGATCCTGGAGGTCACCGACGACTCGGAGACCGCCGTCTGCAACCTCGGCTCGGTCAACCTCGGCGCCCACGTCGCCGCCGGTGCCACCGCCGCCGACCTGCTGAACGCGATGGACTGGGACCGGCTGGACGCGACCGTCCGCACCGCCGTCACCTTCCTCGACCGCGTGGTGGACATCAACTTCTACCCGACCCCCGAGGCCGGCGCCTCCAACAACCGCTGGCGCCCCGTCGGCCTCGGCGTGATGGGCCTGCAGGACGTCTTCTTCCAGCTGCGGATCGACTTCGACTCCGCCGAGGCCAAGACCCTCTCCACGCTGATCGCCGAGCGCATCATGCTCACCGCCTACGAGCGCTCCGCCGACCTGGCCGAGCAGCTCGGCCGCCACGAGGCGTACGGCGAGACCCGCGCCGCCCGCGGCGAGCTGCACATCGACCACTTCCCGAGCGCCGCGCCCGAGTGGGCCGACCGCTGGGAGTCGCTGCGCACCCGCGTCGCCACCACCGGCCTGCGCAACTCGCTGCTGCTCGCGATCGCCCCGACCGCGACCATCGCCTCGATCGCCGGCGTCTACGAGTGCATCGAGCCGCAGGTCTCCAACCTGTTCAAGCGCGAGACCCTCTCCGGCGAGTTCCTCCAGGTCAACCCGTACCTGGTGCGCGAGCTCAAGGAGCTCGGCGTCTGGGACCAGCAGACCCGCGACGCGCTGCGCGACGCCAACGGCTCCGTCCAGGAGCTCGGCTGGCTGCCCGCCGAGGTCCGCTCGCTGTACCGCACCGCCTGGGAGCTGCCGCAGCGCGCGCTGATCGACCTGGCCGCCGCCCGCATGCCCTACATCGACCAGAGCCAGTCGCTGAACCTGTTCATGGCCGCGCCGACCATCGGCAAGCTCAGCTCGATGTACGCCTACGCCTGGAAGGTCGGTCTGAAGACCACCTACTACCTGCGTTCGCGTCCGGCCACCCGGATCGCCCAGGCCGCCTCGGGCACCGCCCGCGCCGCCGCCCCGGTGCCCGTGAACACCCCGACCATGACCCCGGAGGAGGAGGCCGCGCTGGCCTGCTCCCTGGAGAACCCCGAGTCCTGCGAGGCCTGCCAGTGAGCACCCCCGACCGCGAGAAGATGCTGCTCGACCCCGGCTTCGAGCTGACGCTGCGCCCGATGCGCTACCCGTCGTTCTACGACCGGTACCGCGACGCCATCAAGAACACCTGGACGGTGGAGGAGGTGGACCTGCACTCGGACGTCGCCGACCTGGCGAAGCTGAGCGAGGGCGAGCGGCACATGATCGGCCGGCTGGTCGCGTTCTTCGCGACCGGGGACTCGATCGTCTCGAACAACGTCGTGCTGAGCCTCTACAAGCACATCAACTCGCCCGAGGCGCGGCTGTACCTCTCGCGGCAGCTGTTCGAGGAGGCCGTGCACGTCCAGTTCTACCTGACGCTGCTCGACACCTACCTGCCCGATCCGGACGACCGCGCGGCGGCGTTCGCGGCGGTGGAGAACATCCCCTCCATCGCGCAGAAGGCGAAGTTCTGCTTCAAGTACATGAACGCGGTCGACCACATCGACTCGCTGCAGACCAAGGAGGACCGCCGCGCGTTCCTCATCAACCTGATCTGCTTCGCGGCCTGCGTCGAGGGCCTGTTCTTCTACGGCGCGTTCGCGTACGTGTACTGGTTCCGGTCGCGCGGCCTGCTGCACGGCCTGGCCACCGGCACCAACTGGGTGTTCCGCGACGAGTCCATGCACATGGACTTCGCGATGTCGGTCGTCGACACCGTCCGCGAGGAGGAGCCCGACCTCTTCGACGACGAGATGGCCAAGCAGGTCACGGAGATGCTGGAGGAGGCCGTCGAGGCCGAGCTCCAGTTCGCCCAGGACCTGTGCGGCGACGGCCTGCCCGGCATGAACACCGCCTCGATGCGCGAGTACCTGCAGGCCGTCGCCGACCAGCGCCTCGCCCGCCTCGGCATGCCGATCCGCTACGGCTCGACCAACCCGTTCGGCTTCATGGAGCTCCAGAACGTCCAGGAGCTGACCAACTTCTTCGAGCGCCGGGTGTCGGCGTACCAGGTCGCGGTCGAGGGCTCGGTCGCCTTCGACGACGACTTCTAGGAAGAGACACCAGAAGAGGACCAAGAGGTGCCCCGCCCGGCGTGAAGCCGGGCGGGGCACCTCTGTCGTTCCGGGCGCCCGGAACTCCCCGGCGCGGGCGAGGCCACCCGTCCGGATGAACTCGCGGGCCGCACCGGCGACATGCGTCCGTAGACGATCCGCCCCGGCTACGGTCCGGCGCACAGCCGAACGAAAGGGGCTCACCGTGACGCGCGGAATCCTGGACTACGAGAGCGACGCGATCGTCCAGCTCATGAACATCGCCGAGGACGACTGGACCGAGGAGGAACTCAAGCAGGCGCTCCAGCGGGCGATCATGCTGGAGCTGTCGACCGTCCCGCCGTACGCCACGGCGCTCTGGTCGATCACCGACCCGGACAACAGCAAGCCGGTGCGGCACACCGTCCGCGAGATCGTCTTCGACGAGATGTCGCACTTCGGGCTGGTCTGCAACATGCTCACCAGCATCGGCGGCACGGTCGTCCTCACCGACCCGCTCACCGTCCCGAAGTACCCCGGCGAGCTGCCCGGCGGCGTCAACCCCGGGCTGGAGGTGTTCCTCAGCGGACTCACCCGGGACTCCGCCAAGCTCTTCTCGGAGATCGAGAAGCCCGAGAACCCGCTCGGCTTCGCCGCCGACGGCAACACCATCGGCGCCTTCTACCAGCGGATCGCCGATGTCTTCCCGAAGTTCGCCCACCTGCTCACCGGGCAGCGGCAGGTGACCTTCCCGCTCGGGTCGAGCCACGGGGCCGGCAACGACATCGTCGCGATGAACACCCTCGACGACGTCCTGAAAGCCATCCACATCATCCAGACCCAGGGCGAGGGCACCGACGCCTCCCCGGAGAACCCGTTCCCCGGCGCGCCGGGCGAACTCGCCCACTACTACGCCTTCAAGGAGATCGCCGTCGGCAGGAAGTTCGTCCGGGACGAGCAGACCGGGACGTTCGACTTCGTCGGCCCCGACGTGCCGCTGCCGGACACCTCCCCGGTCGGCCGCGTCCCCGCGGGCGGCTGGGCCAACTCCCCCGGCAACGAGCCCGACGCGACCACCGCCGACCTCCTGCACACCTTCAACCAGCAGTACAGCGACATGCTGCGCGCCCTCGAGGACGCCTGGAGCCCCAGCGCGGCGGACATCTTCCCCGCCATCGGTCTGATGGGTGATCTGCGCCGTACCGCCCAGAAGATCAACGGCGTCAAGCTCCCCGCCGACCCCCGCTTCACCTACGGCCCCGAGTGGCTGTTCGTCCCGGCGTAGCGACCGCGAACGAGAAGGCCGGTACGGGCGGGCGCCCGTGCCGGCCTTCCCGTCGGACGACTACTCGTTCGGGACGGTCGCGTAGCGCGGGGTGCCCTCGGCCATCTGCTTCAGCGCGTCCTTGCGGTCGCGCTTCGACAGCTTGTCGATGTAGAGGAAGCCGAACAGGTGATCGGTCTCGTGCTGGAGGCAGCGGGCGAAGAAGCCGGTGCCCTCGACCCGGACCGGGTTGCCGTCCTTGTCCTGGCCGGTCACCGCGGCGTAGTCCGGCCGCGGCAGCTCGGCGTAGGCGGTCGGCACCGACAGGCAGCCCTCGTTGCCGTCGTCCAGCACCCGCCGGCGGTCCTTCGGGAACTCCTCCAGCACCGGGTTCACCACGTGGCCGATGTGGCGCACGCCCTCGTCGTCCGGGCAGTCGTAGACGAAGACCTTGAGGTCGACGCCGATCTGGTTGGCGGCCAGGCCCACGCCCTCGGCGGCGTACATCGACTGGAACATGTCGTCGATCAGCGCGGACAGCTCGCCGTCGAACGAGGTCACGTCCTTCACCTCGCGGTGCAGCACCGGGTTGCCGAAGACCGTGATCGGGCGCGCGGTGCCCTTGGTGAGGTCCGGCTCCGCTCCGACCACCTTCACGGGCGCCTCGGGCGCCGCCCCCTCCACGTCGTGCTCGTGCTCGTGGTCGTGCTGCTCCGCCATGTCTTCCGCTTCCATAGGTCTACGCGTACCTCTCCAGGGTACTCAGCACACCTCTTCGAGATCCCGGTACGCCCGGGTCCCGGGGGCGGCCGCCGCCCAGCGGTCCAGCAGGGTCCGCACCAGGTGGGCGGGCGCGGCGATCCCGCACTCGCGTTCGGCCAGCCAGGACATCCCGCCCGCGCCGGGGCTGAGGTGGCTCAGGTGACCCGGGTGCGCGGCGTCCCCGTCGTCGTGCGGGTCGTGGTGGGCGGTGTGCCCGTCGTCCGAGGCCATCCGGCTCTCCGAACAGGCCCGGCACAGCAGCCGCACCGAGGACGTCCAGTCCTCCGCGGCGTAGCCGGCGTCCGCGACCAGCCGTTCCAGCGCGTCCCGGTCCGCCTCGGTCGCCGCCTGGAGCAGCACCACGTAGGTCGGCACCGGCGACGGCGCCCACAGCTCGATCTCGTCGAACACCGGGTAGGCCACCCCGTCGGTGACCCGCTCGCCGTGCGGGGCGCCGTCGTGCAGCACCACCTCGCCCCAGCGTCTGCCGGAGGACGGCAGCGGGATCGACAGCACCTCGATCCGCGCCGGGTCCAGCCGGCGGCCCCACACCACCTCGGACTCGCCGTCCGGGGAGAGCCGCACCGGGGTCGTGCCCAGGTCCAGGCTGACCGGCCCGTCCCCCCGGGTGCCCTGACCGCCGGGCAGCCGCAGCCCGTACGCCTGCCAGGCGCGGCGGGCCAGCGGCCAGTCCTGCAGCGCGGTCGCGGTGATGCCGAGGTTCCACCAGTCCGGGGCGCCCTGCTCGCGGTCGAGCAGCGCCACCGCCCGCAGGCCGGCCGCCCGCGCCTGCTCCCAGTCGCGGCGGAACTTGTGCAGCAGCGCCAGGTTGAACCACGAGTCCGAGAGCCACGGCTCCAGGTCGGCCGCCATCACCAGCAGGGCGCCGGCGTCCTCGTAGCGGCCGTCGCCGATCAGCGTGAAAGCCCGGTCGGTCGTCTGCCGCCAGGTGGCGGACGGCCGGTGCCGTGCCCGGTGGAAGATCCTCACGTTCGTCCCTGCCGTCGTCGTCCGCTCAAGTCCCGTGTCCGCTCCCGTGTCCGCTCCCGCGTCACGGGCCCGGTGCCCCGGGTCGGTGTTCCACGCTACGACCGCATCCAACCACGACGGCCGCCGCCCGCGCTCCCCACCGCCGAGGTTGCCCGTATCCGGCCCCTACCCCAGCCTGCCCGCCCCACCCCGCCGTCTCAACCCCGGACCGGCCCCGGTTGCCGCCCGGTTCCCGCCCCGTTCCCACCGGGTTCCCGCCGGTCCGCGGCGGTCCGCGGCGGCCGCCCGCCCCCGGCCCGACCGCCTGCCCGGCCGCCGCGCCGCTCAGCCGCGCACCCGGACCAGCGCGTCCACCACCCGGGCGTCGTACACCCGCCCCCGCCCCAGCCGCAGCGCCTCCAGGACCTCCAGCCGGCCCACCGCCTCACCCAGCCCGCGCCCCCGGGCGGCCGTCAGCAGGTCGTCGTGCGCGTTCGCCACCCGGATGATCCGCGCCGCCAGCGGCACCGCCCGCCCGCCGCCGTCCGGGCCCGGATGCGGATCGGCCAGCCGGGCGACCTGCTCGGCCACCTGCCGGGGCACGCCGGTGCGCCGGATCACCTCACTGCCCAGCCGGGCGATCCGCTGCTGCTCCTCGTCCGGCAGCAGCGCCGTCGCCCCGCCCGGCACCGGCTCCACCAGCGACAGCTGCCCGACGTCGTGCATCAGCGCCGCGTACTCCAACAGGGCCAGCTCCCGGGTGCCGAGCCCCAGCTCCCGGCCGACCGCGCAGGCCGTGTCGGCCACCCGGCGGGCGTGCCCGGGCGGCGTGTAGCCGGCCACCTCGGTGGCCTTGGCCAGGCTGGCGATGGTCTGCCCGGTGGTGGCCCGCACGGCCGCCGCCCGCCGGAACGACACCTGCGCCAGCAGCAGCGGCGCGCAGAACAGCGGCAGTGCCCACAGCCCCACCTCCCCGGCGGCCAGGCTGACCAGCATGCCGGTGGCCGCGATCGCCGAGCCGATCCCGAACAGCGAGCGCAGCTCGTCCTCCAGCGCCGCCGGGAACCGCAGCCCGCTGCGGGCCCGCCGCAGCACCGCCGCCAGGACCGCGTCCCACAGCGCGGCCAGCGCGGCCACCGCGGTCAGGAACGCCCCGTACGCCGGGCCGTCGGCGGAGAACCGGTCCACCACCCCGCTGTTGTAGAGCGGCTGGAAGACCGCGGCCGCGAACGCCGCGCCCAGCAGCCGCCGCGCCGCGCCGTCCCGGCGGGCCCGCTCGTGCCAGGGCGCCCGCCCGCGCCGGCGGCCCCCGCGCCGCGGCCGGGCGGCGGCCCGCAGCACCCCCGGCAGCAGCGCCAGCAGCAGGCCGGCGCCGGTCACCGCCACCACCTGGAGCACCCCGTGCCCGGTCGGCAGCCCGCGCAACGGCCCGAGCAGCGCGTACGCCAGCGCCCCCGCCGCCCCGATCGGCGCCTGCTCGCGATCGCCCGGAAGGGTGATCCGGACGCACTCGCCGAGCGCGATCAGCACGGTGAAGGCCAGGGCCACGCCGGGCGCGGACAGCCCGCGCACCGCGACCGCCCCGAGGGACGCGGCCAGCAGCGCGAGCGCCGCACCGTGCACCGCGCACACCACCCCGGCGCACCCCTCGGGCGCCCCACCACGCCCGGCGCCCAACGTCCGCCCCGCGCCCCGCCGCGTACCCCGGCGCGCGTTCACGACGGCCCGGCCGTCGGCACACCGCCGCCGCCCTGGGCGGGCACCCCGCGGGGGGCCGCCCGGACCGGTTCGGGGACACCGAGCGGAATGTCCGGCACCGCCCGGATGCAGTCGGGGGACGGCGGCAGCACCGGCTGCCAGTCGTGCACGGCCAGCGCGTCGACCAGCGCCCGCACCATCACCGGGTCGAACTGGCTGCCCGAGCAGCGCTCCAGCTCGGCGACCGCCTCGGTGACCGGCCGGCCGCGCCGGTAGGAGCGGGTGGAGGTCATCGAGTCGAAGGCGTCGGCGACCGAGATGATCCGGGCGAACTCCGGGATCTGCTCCCCGGCCAGCCCGCCGGGGTAGCCCCGGCCGTCCATCCGCTCGTGGTGGTGCAGGATCCCCGAGTGCGCCTCGCCGAGGAAGGCGATCCCGCGCACCAGCTCGTAGCCGTGCACCGGGTGCACCTCGACGGCCCGCCGCTCGGTCTCGGTGAGGGGACCGTTTCTGCGCAGCAGCTCGGTGGCGACGCCGAGCTTGCCGACGTCGTGCAGGATGCCCGCGTACCGCAGGGTCAGCAGCCGCTCGGCCTCCATGCCGAGCTGACCGGCGATCAGCACCGCGGCCTTGCCGACCCGTTCGCTGTGGCCCCGGGTGTAGGCGTCCTTGATCTCCACCGCCTGGACCAGCGCCCGGACGGTCGCCCGGTGGGCGTCGCGCTCCCGGTGCCCCTGGGCGAACACCCATGCCGAGATGGACAGCGGCAGCAGCGCCAGCAGCGCCGCGAACGCGCCGTACGGCCCCTGCCACAGCACGGCGACCATCAGCCCGCCGGCCGCGTGCACCAGGACCGGCAGACCGGGGGCGGCGGCCGCCCCGCGGCGTGCGGCGGTGCCCCGCGGGCCCTCCGCGAGCCTCCGCATGGTGCCCACCAGTACGCCGTTGACCAGGCAGAACGCGCCGAGCGCGGCGCAGGCGGGCAGCAGCGCGGCGGGGAAGCGCGAGCCGAGCAGCAACTGCGGCCCGGCCAGCAGGTGGAACACCACCGAGGCGGCGAAGGCCGACAGCGCGAGCTGCGAGCCGTTCCACACCTGCCGGCGCCGGCAGCTCGGATCGGCGGCGCCGACCAGCGCGGCCGGGACCGCGACCAGCGCGGCGGCGGCCGGCGGCAGCATCAGCACCCCGGCGAAAAGCACCGGGAAGAAGGCGTTGACGTCCGGCCGGGCCGGCGCCCGGCCCGGCGGCGGCGGACGGCGCAGCAGCCGCCGGACCAGGCGCAGACAGGGGGTGGGCAGGCCCTGCGCGAGCGACTCCCAGCAGCCGTGCAGGAAGGCCAGCAGCCCCACCTTCGGCCAGTCCACCGGATCGCCCAGCCAGCGCGCCCCGGTCACCGGGACGGGGTCCGGCAGCAGCGGCAGCAGACAGCAGAGCGCCACCACCGGGACGGCCACGAGGTAGCCCGCGGCGCCCCGCGGCAGGTCCGCGTCCCCACTGTCGGTAGCGATCTCGACCTCCCCGCGTCCTGGCCCGCGCCGTCCTGGCCCGCCGGCCGGTCGCACGCCGGAGGGGCGGCGGACGGGCGACGGTGAGCGTCCGTCAGGAGGATAGGGCGCCGTTCCGGCGCGGGGACGCATGATGGCGCAATGCCGCTGCTGGCACACCGCCAACTCACTCGAACGAGTGATGGCGCATCCGGGTGGAACGGATGCGGACACGGAGCGGCCCCGGGAGCGTGTGCTCCCGGGGCCGCTCGGTGTACGCCGTCCGGCGCGCGGGCGTGCGCCGTCGATGTCGTCCCGGCGTCAGGTCCCGGCCGGTGCCTCCGCGGCACGGCCCGGATCGACGGCCGGCTCGGCGTGCACCTCCAGCGTCGTCTCGACCGCGACCACCACCGCCTCGCCCGACCGCTGCCCGGCCCGGATCGAGTCGATCCTGGCCAGCACCTTGCCGCGCAGGTCGGCCGGGGTGTCGTCGCAGCCGCAGGAACGCTTGATCAGCGCCTTGATCGCCTGCTCCAGCCCGTACTGCTTCAGGCAGGGCGAGCACTCCTCGAAGTGCACGCGCAGCTTGGCGCAGTCGCCCTCGGCCATCTCGTTGTCGAGGAATTCGTAGAGGTGGTCGAGGACCTCGCCACACTCGGTGTCGTGCGGATCGCCGCAGCTCATGAGCCCGAGCCCTTCGCTTCCTGCCCTGCCCCGCTGCCGGCCGGGACCAGCCCGCGCTCACGGGCGTAGTCCTCCAGCATGCCGCGCAACTGACGGCGGCCGCGGTGCAGTCGGGACATCACCGTACCGATGGGAGTACCCATGATGTCCGCGATCTCCTTGTACGCAAAGCCCTCGACGTCCGCGAGATAGACGGCGATGCGGAACTCCTCCGGGATGGCCTGGAGGGCGTCCTTCACATCGCTGTCCGGCAGGTGGTCCAGGGCCTGGGTCTCCGCCGAGCGCAGACCGGTCGACATGTGCGACTCGGCCCGGGCCAGCTGCCAGTCCTCGATCTCCTCGGCGGCGGTGCGCTGCGGCTCCCGCTGCTTCTTGCGGTACGAGTTGATGAACGTGTTGGTGAGGATGCGGTACAGCCAGGCCTTGAGGTTGGTGCCCTCACGGAACTGGTGGAAGGACGCGTACGCCTTCGCGAACGCCTCCTGGAGGAGGTCCTCCGCATCGGCCGGGTTGCGGGTCATCCGCAGCGCCGCCGAGTACATCGGGTCCAGGTAGCCCAGGGCGTCGCGCTCGAAGCGCTCCCGCCGGGCCTCCTCGCTCTCCTCCGCCGACACCCGGTAGGTGTCCTCACCGATCGCCTCGGCCAGCTCCTCACCGGTGAGCGCCTCGCCCACGGGCAGGCCCTCCTCCGGGCCCCGGCCCGGCTCGGCCTCGTGCTCGGTCCCGACGACCGGACCCACCTCCTCGGCATGACGGACACGGCCCACGGCGGGCCGCCCCGAAAGGGAGGATATCGGGCCGACGGGCTTCTCGCCCGCGACAAGCCAGTCCGACCACGAGGGGACGAACGCCGATGCGGCCTCGCGCTCCTCGGGTCGCTCGGGGCACGCGATCGAACCCATCTGCCCTGCCTTCCACCGGGACTCTGCTGACGAGGGTTCCAACCACGGCGGCCCCGCGCGCATTCCCGGGTCACGGCGGCGGATCCGCGCCGGCCGGTGAGCGAGCGGCCACCCGCCCCGCGGCCCGCCGTGCACCCCGCCCCGCGGCGCCGCCTCACAGCAGCCGCAGCACCCAGTCCCCGACCGCCGAGACGATCAGCTCCAGCAGCTCCCCCGGCTCCACCGGTGCCCGCTTCGGCACCTCGAAGCCGTGGTTCCCGTACTCCAGCGCCACCAGCTCGTGCGAGAGCGGCAGCTCCGGGAACTCCGCCGGACCCCCGAACGGGTCCGCCGCCCCCTGCACCACCAGCGTCGGCACCCCCGAGCCCACCAGCTCCGCCGCCCGACTGCGCTCCGGCTTCCCCGGCGGGTGCAGCGGGAACGCCAGCGCCACCACCCCGACCGCCCCGGTCGCCGCCGCGGTCCGGCAGGCCACCCGGGCGCCCGCGCTGCGCCCGCCCACCACCAGCGGCAGGCCCGTCGCCGCCAGCCGCTCGGCCACCGGCGTCCACCCGGTGTCCAGCGTCCGCGGCGCGGGCGCCACCTTCTTCCCCGCCACCCGCCACGGCTGCTCCACCAGCGCCACCGACACCCCGCGGGCCGGCAGCCCGGCGGCCAGCGCGGCCAGGTCCCGCGCCTCGATCCCGCCCCCGGCGCCGTGCCCCAGCGCCAGCACCGCCCGCGGCGCGGCCGCCGCGTGCAGGATGATCCGGGCGTCCCCGGCGGGCGTGGGCACCGGCTCCCGGGTCACGGGCAGGGGCTTCGCGGGCAGGGGCTTCTCGGGCAGGGGCTTCGCGGGCAGGGGCTTCGCGGTCACGGCGGCTCGGGTCCTCTCGGATCGGCGGCGCGCTCGAGGTGCGCGCGGGGGTCAGAACAGCGTGGTCTCGTACTCGACCTCGACGTAGGGCTCGGTCAGCCCGGCGTGGTCGTTGCGGATGCTGCCGACGTCCGGCGACACCGGCGTCGCCCGCAGCGCGCCCGGCGGCGGGGCTATCAGCAGCCGGCGCAGCTCCGGCGCCTCCCCGTCGTCCAGCCCCGGGTCCAGCCAGGCGTCGAACGAGCCCGGGTCCAGGAACAGCGGCATCCGCTCGTGGATCGGCGCCAGCAGCTCCTCCGCCTCCGTGGTCACCACGGTGAACGTCACCAGCCAGCCCTCCGGGTGGTCCGAGGGCACCGCCCGGTTGCGCCAGAACTCGTACAGCCCCGCCAGCGCCAGCGGCGCGCCGTCCGCCCGGGACACGAAGTACGGCTTCTTCCGCGGCTTGCCCCGCTCCGCCGGCACCGTCTGCCACTCGTAGTAGCCGTCCACCGGCAGGATGCACCGGCGGGCCGCGAACGCCTGCCGGTAGGAGGGCTTCTCGTGCACCGTGTCCGCACGCGCGTTGATCATCTTCACCGCCGTCTCCGGCGACTTCGCCCACTGCGGCACCAACCCCCAGCGCAGCGCCCGCAGCTGCCGCACCGGCCGCGCCGCCCCCTTCGGCAGCCGTTCCAGCACCACCAGGGCGCGCTGGGTGGGGGCGACGTTCCAGCTCGGGGCCGGCGTCTCCTCCGGATCCCACTGCTGCACGCCGAACAGCTCGACGATGTCCTCGGGACGGCTACTCGCGGCGAAGCGACCACACATGCCGTCAGCTTGCCACGGCCCCGCCCGCCCCCGGGCCCCCGGCCGCCGCCCCGACCCCGGCCGCACCTCCGCGCACCGCCCGCCGGACCGCCCCCCGCACCGCTGGAGAACCACCCGGCCCCACCCCGCCGTCCCACCCCGTGGCAGGCTGCCACCCCTGGAGTGCGGCCGAACCGAGGCGGAGGAGACCCATGGACGCCAGGACCCTCGACGAGCTGTGGACCGCCGTGACCGGCACCCAGCCCGACCCGCCCAGCTGGCTCGCCCTCGCCACCGGCGCCGCCGCCCTGCTCGCCGTCCTCGCCCGGCCGCTCTGGCGGATCGCCCGCAACGCCGTCACCATCGCCCACGAGGGCGGCCACGGCCTCGCCGCGATCGCCACCAACCGCAAGCTCACCGGCATCCGGCTGCACTCCGACACCTCCGGCCTCACCCTCTCCTGGGGCCGCCCCACCGGCCCCGGCATGATCCTCACCGTCCTGGCCGGCTACCCCGCCCCCGCCCTGCTCGGCCTCGGCTGCGCCGCCCTGCTCGCCGCCGACCGGATCACCCTGCTGCTCTGGCTCGCCATCGTGCTGCTGCTCGCCCTGCTGGTGCGGATCCGCAACGCCTTCGGCTTCCTCAGCGTGCTGCTCACCGGCGGCGCCTTCTTCCTGGTCAGCTGGTTCGGCACCCCGCAGGTCCAGGCCGGCTTCGCCTACCTCGGCGCCTGGTTCCTGCTGTTCGGCGCGGTCCGCCCGGTCCTCGAGCTCCAGCGGCAGCGCCGGTACGGCGAGGCCCACGACTCCGACGCCGACCAGCTCGCCCGGCTCACCGGCGTCCCCGGCCTCGCCTGGATCACGCTCTTCCTCGTCACCGCCCTGGCCGCCCTCGCCCTCGGCGCCACCTGGCTGCTGCGCCTCCTCTGAGTCCCGACCGCCGAGTCCCGGCCCCGCCCCGACCCCGGCCCCGCCCGGACCGGCTCCCCCCCCGGCCCGCCCGCCCGGCCCGCGCATCGGAGGCGAACGGGCGAGCCCCACCACGGCCCCTAGACTTGGCGCCATGACCGAGACCCTGTGGCCCGCCCCCGTCGCGACCACCCCCGTGGACGCCACCGTCACCATCCCCGGCTCCAAGTCGGTCACCAACCGGGCCCTGGTGCTGGCGGCACTCGCCGACGGACCCGGCTGGGTGCGCCGCCCGCTGCGCAGCCGCGACTCCCAGCTGATGGCCGACGGCCTGCGCGCGCTCGGCGTCACCATCGAGGAGCAGGTCAACAACGACACCGGCGGCACCGGCGGCGGCGAGGCCTGGCGGGTCATCCCCGCCCCCGTGCTGCGCGGCCCCGCCTCGGTCGACGTCGGCAACGCCGGCACCGTCATGCGCTTCCTGCCCCCGCTCGCCGTCCTCGCCGACGGCCCGGTCCACTTCGACGGCGACCCGCGCAGCCACGAGCGCCCCCAGCACGGCGTGATCGACGCCCTGCGCGCGCTCGGCGCCCGGATCGAGGACGGCGGCCGCGGCACCTTCCCGCTGACCGTGCACGGCGCCGGCGCCCTCGACGGCGGCACCGTCCAGCTGGACGCCTCCGCCTCCTCCCAGTTCGTCTCCGCCCTGCTGCTCTCCGGCGCCCGCTACAACAACGGCGTCGAGGTCCGGCACGTCGGCGGCCCCGTCCCCTCGCTGCCGCACATCCGGATGACCGTCGACATGCTGCGCCTGGCCGGCGTCCAGGTCGACGCCCCCGAGGACGGCGGCGAGAAGGACGTCTGGCGGGTCACCCCCGGCGCCCTGCTCGGTCGCGACCTGGTCGTCGAGCCCGACCTCTCCAACGCCGCGCCGTTCTTCGCCGCCGCCCTCGCCACCGGCGGCCGGGTCACCGTCCGCGACTGGCCCCGGCACACCACCCAGCCCGGCGACCAGCTGCGCGAGCTCTACACCCGGATGGGCGGCAGCTGCGAGTTCACCGACGAGGGCCTGCGCTTCACCGGCGGCGACCGGATCCACGGCATCGAGGCCGACCTGCACGACGTCGGCGAGCTCACCCCGGTGATCGCCGCCGTCGCCGCCCTCGCCGACTCCGAGTCCCACCTCTACGGCATCGCCCACCTGCGGCTGCACGAGACAGACCGGCTCGCCGCGCTCGCCAAGGAGATCAACGGCCTCGGCGGCGACGTCAGCGAGACCGAGGACGGCCTGCGGATCCGCCCCCGGAAGCTCACCGGCGGCGTCTTCCACACCTACGAGGACCACCGGCTGGCCACCGCCGCCGCGGTGATCGGCCTCGCCGTGCCCGGCGTCCAGGTGGAGAACGTGGCCACCACCGCCAAGACCCTGCCGGACTTCCCGGCCATGTGGGACGAACTGCTCGCCGGACCGGTGGCGGGCGGCTGAGCGGGGGACTGGGGACATGCGCCGCTACGGCAAGGACGCCGACGAGGACGACATCCGCAACCGCCCCGCACGCCGGGGCTCCCGGCCGCGGACCAGGATCCGGCCCAAGCACGAGGACGCCGCCGAGGCGATGGTGCTCACCGTCGACCGGGGCCGGCTGACCTGTCTGATCGACCCGGGGACGAAGCAGGAACGCCAGGTCCTCGCCATGAAGGCCCGCGAACTGGGCCGCAAGGGTGTCGTCGTCGGCGACACCGTCTCCCTGGTCGGCGACCTCTCCGGGGACGCCGACACCCTCGCCCGGATCGTCCGGGTGGAGGAGCGCACCTCGGTGCTGCGGCGCACCGCGGACGACGACGACCCGTACGAGCGGATCGTGGTCGCCAACGCCGAGCAGCTCGCCATCGTCACCGCGCTGGCCGACCCGGAGCCGCGGCCCCGGCTGATCGACCGCTGCCTGGTCGCCGCCTACGACGCGGGCATGGAGCCGCTGCTCGTGCTCACCAAGGCCGACCTGGCCCCGGCCGGGCCGCTGCTGGAGTCCTACGCCCCGCTCGGCATCAAGTACGTCGTCACCCGCCGCGACGAGCTGGGGACGGCCGGCGCGGAGGCCGTCCGGGAGCACCTGCGCGGGCTGCGCACGGTGTTCATCGGCCACTCCGGCGTCGGCAAGACCACCCTGGTCAACGCCCTCGTCCCGGAGCGGCAGCGGATCACCGGCCACGTCAACGCGGTCACCGGCCGCGGCCGGCACACCACGGTGTCGGCGCTCGCGCTGCGGCTGCCGGCGCCGCCCGGGGCCAAGCCCGGCTCGAAGAAGGCGCTGGACACCGGCTGGGTGATCGACACCCCCGGGTTCCGCTCCTTCGGCCTCTCGCACATCGACCCGTCCCGGGTCATCCTCGCCTTCCCCGACCTGGAGCCCGGCACCGCCGACTGCCCGCGCGCGTGCAGCCACGACGAGCCGGACTGCGCGCTGGACGCCTGGGTCGCCGACGGCCACGCCGACCAGGCCCGGCTGTACTCGCTGCGCCGGCTGCTCGCCAGCAAGGAGGCCCGGGAGGGCGACTGAGGGCCGGCGCGGGGCCCGGTTTTCGCGTTCGAGGTGTCGGAGCGCCCGCTCGTGGTGATCATAGGAAGGTCGGGCCGGACCACGGCCCGGCCCGCCGACCGGTCCCGCCGACCGACAGGGAGAACACGCGATGGCATGGGCCCTGGTGATCCTGGCCGGACTGCTGGAGACCGGCTTCGCGATCAACCTCAAGCTCAGTGAGGGATTCACCAAGCTCTGGCCCACCATCAGCTTCTGCGTCTTCGCCCTCGGCAGCTTCGGCCTGCTGACCATCTCCCTGAAGACCCTCCCGGTCGGCCCCGCCTACGCGGTGTGGACGGGCATCGGCGCCGCCGGCACCGCGATCTACGGCATGCTCTTCCTCGACGAGAGCACGTCGGTGCTCAAACTGGTCTCGATCTCCCTGGTCATCGCCGGGGTCATCGGCCTCCAGCTCAGCGGTTCCGCCCACTAGCGCGACGGGCCGCCGGGCCCGCCCGGCCCGGATCGTGGGACGCGGGGCGGGGCCGCGCTAGGGTTTCGGGCATGGCCGACTACCACGACGACCTCCGACTCGCCCACGTCCTCGCCGACTCGGCCGACTCGGTCACCCTGGAGCGTTTCCGCGCACTCGACCTGCGGGTCGAGACCAAGCCCGACCTGACGCCGGTCAGCGACGCCGACAAGGCCGCCGAGGAGCTGGTGCGCAGCGTCCTGCAGCGGGCCCGCCCGCGCGACGCGGTGCTCGGCGAGGAGTTCGGCCTCCAGGGCACGGGCCCGCGCCGGTGGGTGATCGACCCGATCGACGGCACCAAGAACTACATCCGCGGCGTCCCGGTCTGGGCCACCCTGATCGCCCTGCTGGAGGACGGGCCGGACGGCGTCGAGCGCCCCGTCGTCGGCATCGTCTCCGCCCCCGCGTTGAACCGCCGCTGGTGGGCCGCCAAGGACCTCGGCGCGTTCGCCGGCCGCAGCCTCGCCAAGGCCTCCCGGATCCACGTCTCCGGCGTCTCCCGGATCGAGGACGCCTCGTTCTCCTACTCCTCGCTCTCCGGCTGGGAGGAGCGCGGCCGCCTGGACCCGTTCCTCGACCTCACCCGGGCCTGCTGGCGCACCCGCGCCTACGGCGACTTCTGGTCCTACATGATGGTCGCCGAGGGCGCGGTGGACATCGCGGCCGAGCCGGAGCTGTCGCTGTGGGACATGGCGGCGAACTGCGTCATCGTCGAGGAGGCCGGCGGCCGCTTCACCGGGCTGGACGGCATCCCGGGCCCGGGCGGCGCCGACGCGGTGGCCTCCAACGGCCTGCTCCACCAGGAGGCCCTGGACCGGCTCAGCGTCTGAGCCCCGGAGGCGAGCGGGCGACTCCCGCCCCGAGCCCCACCCCGGAGGCGAGCGGGCGACTCCCGCCCCGAGCCCCACCCCGGAGGCGAGCGGGCGACTCCCGCCCCGAGCCGAAGGGGCGCGCCGGCGCCGAAAGGGAGAAGCGAGGACGACGCGAGGTACGAGCGGCGTTGGAGCGCCGACCGTCGGCACCGGACGAGAGCGCCCCGGAGGCGAGCGGGCGAGTAATGGTGCGGGCCCCGAGTGCCGGTTCTCCGGCGGCACTCGGGGCCCGCTGCTCGTCGGGGCCCCTCACCGGGCCCCGCGCGTCGAGGTGCGTCAGCGCTGCTTGCGCAGCTCCCGCACCTCGGCCTCGAGACGCCGGCCGTAGTCGGCGTCGGCCTTGCGGAAGTTCTCGATCGCCCGCTCGACGATGTCGTCGCGGTCGGCCGAGACCTTGGCGATGAAGCCGGCCAGGTTGGCGATCAGCCGCTGCTTCTCCTCCTCGGAGAACAGCCGGTAGAGGTTGCCGGCCTGCACGAAGTCGTTGTCCTCGGCGTGCACGGGCGCCTCGTGGGTGCCGGTGGCACCGTCGACCGGGATCGAGGCCCAGAGCGGGCGGCCGGTCTGCACCGGGCCGCCGAAGCTGTTCGGCTCGTAGTTCTTGCGGCGGCCGTGGCGGCCGTCGTACAGGTGGCCGTCCCGGTGGTTGTGGAGCGCCTCGGTGGCGTGCGGGCGGTTGACCGGCAGGTGGTCGGCGTTGATGCCGACGCGGTAGCGGTGGGCGTCCGCGTAGGCGAACAGCCGGCCCTGCAGCATCTTGTCCGGGGACGGGCCGATGCCGGGCACGAAGTGCGCCGGGGAGAAGATCGACTGCTCGACCTCGGCGAAGACGTTGTCGGGGTTGCGGTTCAGCTCGAGCTTGCCGAACTCGACCAGCGGGTAGTCGGCGTGCGGCCAGACCTTGGTCAGGTCGAAGGGGTTGAAGCGGTAGGTCGCCGCGTCCTCGGCCGGCATGATCTGCACGCTGACCGTCCAGCTCGGGAACTCGCCGCGCTCGATGGCCTCGCGCAGGTCGCGCTGGTGGCTGTCCGGGTCCTCGCCGGCCAGCTTGTTGGCCTCGGCCTGGGTCAGGTTCTTGATGCCCTGGTCGGTCTTGAAGTGGTACTTCACCCAGAAGTACTCGCCGGCCTCGTTCTGCCACTGGTAGGTGTGGGAGCCGAAGCCGTCCAGGTGGCGGTAGGAGGCCGGGATGCCGCGGTCGCCGAACAGCCAGGTCACCTGGTGGGTGGACTCGGGCGACAGGCCCCAGAAGTCCCAGACGTTGTCGGCCTCCTGCGAGCCGGTGTACGGGTCGCGCTTCTGGGTGTGGATGAAGTCCGGGAACTTGGTGGCGTCCTTGATGAAGAACACCGGGGTGTTGTTTCCGACGAGGTCGTAGTTGCCCTCCTCGGTGTAGAACTTCAGCGCGAAGCCGCGCGGGTCGCGCACCGCGTCCGCCGAGCCGAGGTTGCCCGCCACGGTGGAGAACCGCAGGAAGGTCTCGGTCTGCTTGCCGACCTCGGAGAGGAAGGCGGCCCGCGTCCAGCGGGTGACGTCGGCCGTCACCGTGAAGGTCCCGTAGGCGGCGGCGCCGCGGGCGTGCACCACGCGCTCCGGGATGCGCTCGCGGTTGAAGTGCGCGAGCTTCTCGAACAGCTGCTGGTCCTGGATCAGCGCCGGACCGCCGACACCGGCGGTCTCGGTGTTCTGGTTGTCGGCGACGGGGGCACCCGCCTCCGTGGTGAGGGTGGGGCGCAGCTCGTCCTGGGTAGTCATGTGAGGGGCCTCCGCGTGATCCGGTCGTGACGAACCGATCCTAACTTGGACTTTGTCTAAGTCAACACTGGAACCAATCTCGGAGTGTGACTTACCCTGAGTCCATGAGTGACCTGCTGGAACGGCTTCGCGGACGTGGATGGCGGCTGACCTCGCAGCGCCGGGTCGTGGCCGAGGTCCTCGACGGCGAGCACGTGCACCTGACCGCCGACGAGGTGCACGCCCGCGCGGCGGAGCGCCTGCCCGAGATCAGCCGCGCCACCGTCTACAACACGCTCGGCGAACTCGTCTGCCTCGGCGAGGTGATGGAGGTCGCCACCGACGGCCGCGCCAAGCGCTACGACCCCAACGCCCACCACGCCCACCAGCACCTGATCTGCTCGGGCTGCGGCGCCATCCGCGACGTCCACCCGCAGGGCGACCCGCTCTCCGCGCTGCCCGAGGCCGAACGGTTCGGCTTCACCGTCTCCGGCGCCGAGATCACCTACCGCGGGCTCTGTCCGGAGTGCGTCGGCAGACCCTGAGCGGCGCCCGCCCCGGCCGGCCCGCCCCCGCTCCCCGCCCCCGCCCCGCGCCCCGCACGGGCTACGCGCTGAGC